>JAXEWB010000039.1:0-5075 GCA_034114085.1 Sphaerochaetaceae bacterium
CCGCCAAACATAAGGCCGTCCATCGCATCTGGAGTGGCAAAGCCCGCAACCAGACCGTCGGCAACCTTTTTGCGGTATCTCCGACAGCGCAGGAGCCAGAGGTTCTATCGTATATTACCGTTTCTGACAGTCTGGTGGTGATGTCTGGCGCGGATGTCTGGTGGAGACAAACATATTCTTCAAGTACAGGATAGCGAAAAGCAGGGAATCGGGGGTATACTCTTTGAAAACGGAGAAGAAAAATGGCTATTGGAAACCGTGCAATCTACAGAAGCGAAATAATCCACTGCCTGTTGTGCCATGATGCACCCTGCTCTTCGGCTTGCAAGAAAGCAAATCCGGCGAAACTGCTGAGAAGCATCTGGTTCGGCAATGAAATCGGGGCGGCATGCACGCTGGGTGACAATCCATGCATTTCCTGCGATGCGCCATGCGAAAAAGCCTGTCCCCAGGATGTGCCTATACAGCGTACCGTCACAAAACTCAGCGCGCTCACGGACAAAGAGCCCAAGGTCGATCTGTCAGATGAGTCGTTGCTCAGGACTGACATATGCCGAATTCCCATCGAGAACCCGTTTCTGCTCTCATCTTCCGTCGTAGCCAGTACGTACGACATGTGCGCACGTGCCTTCGACGCTGGATGGGCGGGAGTGGCGTTCAAGACCATCAGCCTGATGGACATCCATGAAGCATCCCCTCGTTTTTCCGCCATAAAAGGAGACTGCAGGACCATCATAGGGTTCAAGAACATCGAACAATTGTCAGACCATTCCTTGGTGGAGAATATGAAGGTATTCTCAAAACTCAAACAGAATTATCCCACGAAATTCCTCTTGGCTTCCATCATGGGGAGAGATGACGGGGAATGGGAATACCTCGCCAAAGAAGTGACACAGGCGGGGGCGGATGCGATTGAGTTAAATTTCTCATGCCCGAACATGGTGGAGGAAGGAACTGGTTCCGATGTCGGGCAATGCCCAGGCCTTGTCGAACGCTTCACGAGAATCGCGAGAAGGGCAAGCGATCTTCCCATCCTTGCGAAGCTCACGCCGAATGTCGCGACGATGAGCCCCGCCGCGGAGGCGGCTATACGAGGAGGCGCCGACGGTCTCGCCGCCATCAACACGATCAAGAGCCTGATTGAAATCGGCCCAGGAAGCGACACCGTCGCAGTGGGAGGTTTCTCCGGCAATTCCGTCAGACCTATCGCCATGCGTTTTATCGCCGAACTGGAACAGAACCAGAATCTCAGGGGGTATCATCTTTCTGCGATGGGAGGCATCGAGACATGGGAGGATGCGCTTGGCTTCATACTCCTTGGAGGCAACAGCCTACAGGTCACGACGGCCGTCATGCAATATGGCTACAGAATCATCGATGACTTGAAGCAGGGACTCCTCGCCTACTTGAAGATGAACGGCACAACCCTGGAAGAAATACGGGGAAAAGCGCTGAACTGCGTTGTGGATATCGAGAAAATTGAGCGGGACATAGTGGTCTACCCGAAGTTTCTCAGAGAAAAGTGCATCGGTTGTGGCCGCTGTTATATTTCCTGTATGGATGGCGGACATCAGGCAATCATGTTCGATGAAAGAAGAAAACCGCGCCTTGATGCTGGAAAATGCGTAGGATGCCATCTGTGTCTGCTTGTATGCCCGAAGGAGGCTATCATTTCATCGGAAGTCGCTCGAAAAAGAAAGTCTACGCGATAAGCCGTTCCTCTTTGCCGGAATTCAACCACCGACGCAAGACAAAAAAGTCCTTCAAAGAGACATGAACTGAATCGGCGGAGTTTTCGTCCGCCGCCATGGCGCATAAGGTAATGAATCCCCCAGCCAAGAACCGGAGCAATAAAAATCGGCGTCGGTCTTCCGGGCTGGTTCAAACGAAAAAATATCAAGCCGGCCTTGCCAAAGGCAAAGCCGCAAGGCGATCCGACGCCACCTAGGAGGTCATGGAATCAGGATATCTGCGAACCTGTCCGTCCGGGGTAGAGAACAACCAAGAACCGTCAGCGTCCCGTCCTTGCAAATACCAATGGGACAAGGGAACCTTTCCCCCTCCCTGTGGCAAATCAACGGCATAGACGGGCATGGCAAGCCCCGACAACCGTCGGCGCAACTCCTGTTCAAGCTCAAACCCCTTTTCCAAAGGAACGCGAAAATGGGCGGTCCCAGTAACGAGGTCCCCCTGGAACAGATAGTACGGCTTGATCCGGGAGGCGACCAACCTATTGAACAGCTCTTCCAGAACATCAGCGTCGTCATTGACACCATGGAGCAGGACCGTCTGGTTCATCGCCGGTATCCCCGCGTCTACAAAACGGGCGACGGCGGCGACGGCCTGCGGTGTCAGTTCGCGCGGATGGTTGAACTGCGTCATCAGATAATAGGGCGCGGTACAGTTTCGCCTGAATACCGATATCAGGTCTTCGGTAATCCTCTGTGGAAACGACGCGGGCGTCCGGGTGCAGATCCGCATGACAAGATCAGGCCGCCGGTCGCGGAATATCCTAATCATCCGTTCCAACCGTGCATCCGACAGCGTCAACAGGTCACCGCCGGTCAACAGTATCTCCCGGACTTCAGGGTGCGCCTTGATATAGTCCGCCGCGATTTCGATTTCTTTCTCACTCGCCGGCCCTTCCAGTTTGCCGGTGAAACGACGACGGAAACAGTGCCGGCAATACATGGGGCATAGGTCGGTGACTAAGAACGCAACGCGATTCTTATATCGGTGGACGAGCCTTGGCGTTACGGAATAGTTCGTCTCAGCCTGTGGGTCCTTGTCCTCTCCCGCATCCCGGAGATCTTCAAATCGAGTCGGCACCACTTGCCTACGCAAGGGGTCTTGGGGATTGGAAGGGTCAATCAAGGAAAAATAGTATTCAGGAATCCTCAACGGCACGGTCATGCCGTTTTCCGTCCATCCAAGTTCATCATCCGTCAGGGAAAGACGTTGGGCAAGTTGCTCCAAAGAAGTAATCGCCGCACAAGCGTGGGTGTCATGGAAAGATGAAACCGAACTATCGTTGCTCATGGGCACAGGTGTACCATCAAAACGGCAACTAGTCCAGAACCCCAAATCCCAATTATGTGTTGTTCTTTAATATAAGTATTTGCATTGCGCGCATTTGCAATCATTTTCCCAGAATTCATTTCACCTTTGGGTTTCAGTGGTTCGCTCTAGGTTCGCCCTAAGTTCATGGTTCACGCCTCGCAAAAGGATTGAAGCACCTCTTTGCAATGATATATCCGCAAGCCAATGAGGTCTTATTGGGAAAACAAGTATTTTCATCATTTCCTCACGAGTTCGCAGTAGCAAAAGAGGTAAAACATGATACACTGTGTGGTATCGAATACTCATCGAACAGAGGTTTTTCATGGCAGAACAGAAAAAGAAAAAGGGGTTGAAGGGATATTACCTGACGACATTCCTGATTGGTCTCGGTTTTTTCACCATGGGGTTGATGGATCCCCTGTATGACACTTATGTCCCGATATTCCTCAGCAAATTCATAGAATCGAAGGGGCTGATCGGGTCAATCATGACGCTGGACAATATCCTGGCGATCTTCCTGATCCCGATTTTTTCCGCGATCAGTGACAGGACCAGGACGCCCATCGGACGCCGCATGCCGTTCATCATCATCTGCCTGCCTTTGACCGCTGTAGCGTTCGGCCTGATTCCGTTCAGCGCGCTCAATTCATTGTGGATGCTGATCGTGCTTGTGTTCATCCTCAATATATTCAAACAGGCGGCGAGAGGCCCCGTCGTAGCGCTCATGCCGGATATCATCCCCGGCGAGCTTCGTTCCGAGGCGAACGGGGTAATCAACACCATGGGAGGCATCGCGACCATCGTCGGGACCATCGGCCTCGCCCAGTTGATGAACGTCCATGTCAACCTGCCCGGACGGGGGCCGACCAACAACATCCTCGCCTTTCCGATCGCCAGTGTGCTTGTCATCCTGGCGGCGGTGCTGCTGCTGATCTTCATCAAGGAAGACAAATCGAAATACGACCAGGCGGAAGAGAAGGAAGAGAAGGTTCCCATTCTCAAATCTATCAAGCACATCTTTGGGGAAGAGGACAAGAGCGCCATGTTCATCCTGCTCTCCCTGCTGTTCTGGTTCATCGCCTATCAGGGGGTCCTGCCGTTCGTGGGACTATATTCCACTGATGTACTGGGAACCAGCTCCGGTACCGCTGCGCTGGCGGCGGGCATGGTCGGCGTGGCCTATGCGATCTTCGCTATTCCGTCAGGAATCATAGCTCACAAGCATGGACGCAAGAAGACGATTAGGCGGGCGTTGGCCTGTCTGGTGGTGATTCTAATGTTGGTGTTCTTCCATGATCCGTTAACGGCAGGTTTCAGCCCGATGATCAGGCAGCTCACATTCTGGGCGTTGCTCTTCTGCTTCGGCATCTTCTGGGTCACTGTAGTCACCAACAGTTTTCCAATGCTCTGGCAGATGGCCGACTATCGGACGATGGGTATCTACACCGGGCTGTACTATTTCTTCTCACAGCTGGCGTCAATCATTTCTCCGCCGATTACCGGCACCTGCATCGATATCTTTGGTTTCCGCTCGCTCTTCGTGTTCGCGGCCGCCTGTATGCTAGTCGCGTTCTTCCTGATGTCAAAGGTCCGCAGGGGCGAACCGGAAGACGATCCTGTAGCATTGGAGCCATAAATCATTGATTTCCTAACCTAGGGGGTGTTGCAAAAGTCAGACCTTGACTTTGTGACACCCTTTTTATTGTCTATTACAACAACAAAGCCAATTCGGTAAAAATTTAATATTTCTTTATATTAAAATCAGTTATCAAGATTTTTCGCAATTAAGTTGATGGCAAGTTCATCGCTAGTTGATGGCAGGTTCATCGCTAGTTGATGGCAGGTTCATCGCTAGTTGATGGCAGGTTCATCGCTAGTTGATGGCAAGTTCATCGCTAGTTGATGGCAAGTTCATCGCTAGTTGATGGCAAGTTCATCGCTAGTTGATGGCAGGTTCATCGCTGGCTGATGGCAAGTTCATCGCTAGTTGATGGCAAGTTCATCGCTGGTTGATG
>JAXEWB010000040.1:0-295747 GCA_034114085.1 Sphaerochaetaceae bacterium
AGCTTACACAGATGGCGGAAGAAGAGGGAGTCGATGCAGTCTCAGTGCTGACGCCAATGTTTATCTCTCCCAGTCAGAATGATTTGATAGAGCATTTCAAAACTGTCGCCTCATGTACTGGTCTCCCTGTGATTCTCTACAACAATGTTCCCAGAACTGGTGTGAACATTGCGGTAAAGACAGTCGAGAAGCTTTCTGAAATCGACAACATCATCGGTATCAAGGACAGTTCCGGAAACTTTGACCTTACAAGTGAATACATCCGTGTTACGAAGGACAATCCATATTTCCATGTCCTGCAGGGCAGGGACACGCATATCCTTGCGGGGCTTACATACGGTGCGACCGGGGCTATCGCCGCGACTTCGAACGTCGCTCCTGCGCTGGTCGTGTCGATCTATGAGAATTTCATGAAAGGAGACATGCCCGCCGCGCTCAATGCTCAATTTGAACTCGCCCCGCTGAGGATGGCGTTCTCTCTCGGCACGTTCCCGATGGTCATCAAAAGCGCGCTTGAAATGATTGGTATTCCCGCCGGTCCCTGTAAATCACCTGTCTATGACCTTACCGCTGCGGAGAAGGTGGAACTCAAGAAAGTTCTTCTCGGCATGGGGCTTGTCAGATAGGAAGGAGTGTTCCTATGGATTATTTCAAGACTGCGTATGATTTGCTGAGGATGAAGTTCCCCGACTATACTCTCCGACCTGCCGAAGTTCAGGGAAGAGACTCACATTCCGAGGGCGCTTGCCGCCGCCAAGGATCCTGATTTGCGGATGAAGCTTCAGAACATGCCGGTTCCGATGACTGCGAAAGATGTGGATGACTATATGGCTCCGATTCTTGAAGCCGCATGTACAGGATATCTTTCCAAGATAAAAGAGATGTAGCCTTTGGGGGCACGTAAGGGAGGAGAAAATGAAAATCCATTCGGTCTTTGATAGTGAGTTCACTGCATACGGGACGGTCGCCGAAGGATATGACACCGTAGCGCTTGTAGCTGAGATGGAAAAAATCGCGATGCCGGAGGTCGGCACCGAATATCTTCCGTCAATCAAGGAACTGGAAGCGTGCGCGGTCTTTTCCGATTTTGAAACGAGGGGATTCGGAGCGCTTCCGGCGCAACTTGGTCTGTGTTGGGGATATAATACGAGGCTCAACTGCCTTGAATACCATCGTTCGAGCGAGTTCAATGTCGGAACCGATGATTTCATTCTCCTCCTTGCGCATCAAGATGAGATTCGCGATGGCGTGGTAGATTCTTCTTGTGTAAAGGCGTTCCGTGTTCCGGCGGGAGTGGTCGTGGAAGTGTACGCCACTACGTTGCATTATGCTCCGTGTCAGGTGGGTTCCAAAGGCTTCCGTGTGGCAGTGGCGCTGCCTGCCGGGACGAATACGGAACTCCCGACTGTTGTCCGCGAATGTGGTGAGGACCGGAGGCTTACCGCCCGTAACAAGTGGCTGTTGCCGCACCCGGATTCAAAGCCGGCTCAAAATGGCGTGCCGGTAGGCATCTGTGGCGCTAACATCGATGTGGCGGAGTATTTGCGTTGAGCTTATACGAATGAATGTAAGAAAACGGAGGGTGCCGCGACGATGTGTGAAGGCTTCATATTGGAGACGGAGCGACTTGTCCTCCGGAAGCTCAAAGTGACGGACTATGCCGACCTCTGCGACATCCTCCAGGATCCAGAAGCGATGTATGCCTACGAAGGTGCTTTTACGGATGAAGAAGTACGGCTGTGGTTGGACAGACAGTTGCTGCGTTATGCCGATGATGGATTTGGGCTATGGGCCGTAATCTCAAAGGAAACCGGCGACTTTCTTGGGCAATGCGGGTTGACGATGCAGGATTGCGCAGGTAGGCGGGTGGTTGAAGTCGGCTACCTGTACAAGCGTCGTTATTGGGGGCGGGGCTATGCCTCCGAGTCGGCAGTCGGTTGCAGGGAGTATGCTTTCAATGTTTTGGGCGTGCCGGAAGTCTACTCCATCATCCGTGACAACAACCTGCCTTCCCAGCGGGTTGCGCAACGGAACGGGATGTCCGCGGTGAATCGCTTTGTAAAGCATTACCGGGGGATCGACATGCCGCATGTCGTCTATATGGTTCGCAATATATAACACTCTGTTCACACCCAATCGGCATGATGCGTATGGATGCCGATACCTAAAGCAAGGTGAAGTGAACGACTTTCAAACCTCTTTGACTGAATAAGCGCTTATACTATTGATTGTCGACTTTCAGAACAGTCCATGAAAAGGCTTTCGTCCTATCGTCGTCGTTATTTCCATGAATTTTGTTCATAGTCATTGCGATTTGTTGAAAAAATCGCAATGAAAATTATGATATGCTCAAAAAATCATCAATATTTCTTTTATCATTGCAATTATTGTAGAAAAAAATTATGATATGCACAAAAAATAAATATAAAATCATTGGAGGTGTTCTATGGATAAGGACACGCCGGAATTCGACTGGATTTTGAGAAGACATGAACACAAGGATCTTACTACTGCCCGAGACATGTTCTCGATTGAGACAAGTCGTATCGCAAAGGCGTTTCATCGCCAGATACCGGGGTACAAGCAGACTCCGTTGCGTGCGTTGCCTAATCTTGCGTCCATGCTTTCCATCGGGGGAATATATGTAAAGGACGAGGCGCAGCGCCTTGAACTCAACAGCTTCAAGATTCTTGGCGGGTCTTTCGCCATCTATCGGTATATCCAGAAACTGCTTGGGATTCCCGACAGCAAGATGACCTACGATTATCTGATCAGCAAGGAATGCCATGACAGGCTGGGTACTATTACATTCGCCTCCGCCACCGACGGCAACCATGGCCGCGGTGTTGCCTGGGCGGCGAGGAAGCTGGGGCACAACTGCGTCATCTATGTCCACAAGGATACGTCTCAGGCGCGTATCGATGCGATACGCGGATATGGCGCGGTAGTGAAGATCATCGATGGAAACTATGATGACGCGGTCCGGCAGGTCAGCGTCGATGCGGAAAAAAACGGATGGGTGATCATCTCTGATACCTCCTGGCCCGGATATGCCGAAGTACCGACGTGGATCATGCAGGGGTATACTACCATGATGCTCGAAATTCAGGAACAGTTCGCTGGGCTTGGTATCGTCAGGCCGACACATGTATTCGTGCAAGCTGGGGTGGGAGCGCTCGCCGCGGCGGTCATTGGATTCTATTCTGTATTGTTTCCTGAGGATCCTCCAAAGTTCATCGTTGTGGAACCAGACAAAGCTCCGTGCCTTTTCTACAGTGCAAAGGTTAATGACGGGGTGCCCCATCCCGTTGACGGCGACCTCGATACCATCATGGCCGGCCTGGCCTGTGGTGAACCTTCGCCAATCGCTTGGTCTGTACTGAAGGAATGCGCCGATGTATTCATGCAGGTTCCCGATTATGTCGCAGCCCGCGGAATGCGTATTCTAGCTACTCCCCTGAAGGGTGATCCGTTCGTCATTTCGGGCGAATCCGGCGCAGTCACGCTGGGCGCCTGTTACTCCTTGCTGACGGAAAACGGCGGTCGGGAGTTGAAGGATTTCCTCCAGCTTGGCTCTGACAGTCAGGTACTGTTCATCAATACGGAAGGCAATACGGATCCGGTTCGCTTCCGTCAGATACTGTGGGATGGTTGTGATCCCGTCCCCAGGAAATACTGGACGAAACGGTGATTTCTACCCAACTTGTGAAATGAAAATATAGGAGCGGGTTTACCTCTCCCCTTGTTTTCTGATTAGGGCTATGCCGCCTGTTCCTCGACGACGGGAGCAGGCGGCGTTTTTTTGCGCCGGTTTATACGGTCGGGGTTGCAAAGATGCGCTTGTCCGTTGCATCATGCAATTTCTGTTTCGTCGTTAATTTTTTTGCTTTGCTTCTTTTATGTCGGAGCTACCTGTCGTCTACGTCCTGCTTGCCGGCACTATCCATCGCCCACATCCCATACCTGTAGTTTAGGTTTTGCCTGTTCCGTGCTTCAAGCTCTATGCACATGTCCATCATCCCATAACTATGTTGACACCAACATACACCAAACATACGACAATAAGCCATGCGCTTTTCAGAGGCTTGGAGAACTCCACCCGACGTAGTATCATGGTACAACCAGCATCGGGGAGGTGTTTCATGAAAAAAATATGGCTGACTTTCACAGGCATCCTGTGCATTGCATTGGCTATAACCTTGGTGGCTTGTTCTACGACTACGGAATCACAGACGACGGACTACAACATCGGCCCGGCGAGCCAAGCTGATGACGCAAAACAGGTCAGCAGTTCGGTGGTTCATACCAACGGTTCGGAGCGCATTGATGGCGCGACAGAACACATTGGCGATACTTCGGGGCTTTATGGCGTTTGGGAAGGTACCATTGAGGCTGGCGGAGCCTCCATCCTGCTCCAGTTCGCCATAGCTCCTGACGAAACCGGCGACTATCAGGCGAAACTGACCATACCGCAGCAGATGACGGCGAACCTCCCCTGCTCATCCATGACGATAGATGCGGAAGCGGTTACAATAGCATTCGACTATCTCGATACCAGCCTCAGCCTTCGGATGGACAACGCGCAAATGCCCCAAAGGCTGACGGGCATCTACCGCCAGGGAGGGGAATATCCCCTGACGCTCAACAAAACGGAACTTGACCCACTGACATTCAATCGCAGGCCGCAGGATCCGATATCGCCATATCCCTATATTTGTGAGGATATCACCTTCCCACAGATGATTGACCAGTTTACCATGGCGGGGACCGTCACCAGACCAGACGATGACCAAAAGCATCCCGCAGTCGTGCTGATTTCCGGTTCCGGCAGCCAAGACCGTAACGAAGAACTGATGAACCACCGACCATTCCTCGTTCTTGCCGACGCATTGACGAGAGCCGGCTATGCGGTACTACGGTACGATGACCGCGGCTATGGTCTTTCAGAAGGGAATCCACTGACGGCGACCACGCTGGAAATAGCAGACGATGCATCGTCCGCGCTGGATTGGCTGAAAGGACAACCATATGTGGATGTATCGCGATTGTTCGCCATCGGGCATAGCGAAGGCGGTATCATCGCCCCGATATTGGCTTCATACAGAAACGACCTCGCGGGCATCGTCATGCTGGCGGGGACGGGTGTTCCAGGAAAAACGATATCCCTCTACCAGTCGAAAGCCATCAACATGGCGGCGGGGATACCCGAAGAAATCACCGATCTGCTGAATTCACTCAGCGACCGCATGTTCAGCATCGCGACCGATACGTCCAAAACAGAGGAACAACGGATGGCAGAGCTTCTGGATGTCGTCCAGAACAGCCCGGAACAGGTACGCCCCATGATGAAAGCGGCGGTCGCTGGATTGCCCCAATTGTTCCAGCCATGGCAACAGACCTTCCTGACGCTCGACCCGGCGACATATCTCCGGCAGGTGGCTATCCCCGTCCTCGTGCTGAACGGCGACAAGGATTTTCAGGTTCCTGCGGATCTGAATATTCCAGCCATAACGCGGGCGATTGAAGAGAGTTCCCACCCTGACTACAAGGTAATCGTCTATGAAAATCTCAATCATCTGTTTCAACCCTGCAAGACAGGCATGATGAACGAATACTATCAGATTGAGACAACGATAGCCCCGCAAGTCATAGACGATATTATTCAATGGCTGGATAATGTCTGTGGGACATCAAACTAGACGGAACGCTACGGCCTTATAGCTGATTCAGGGGCGGGCAGGAACCTAGATTCCATCACATGAGATGGACAATCTCTTTCTTGACCGCTTCCTGAAGACGTTCATCCTCCGTAATGATTACCGGAGATTCCTTGAGCCGCATCAGGATGAACACCCCCACCACACCAAAAACCAACATGACAAGCAGTTCAATCCGAAGGTACGCGCCCCCCTGTAGCGTGGTGAACAGGACAAGAAACACCCCTATGAATTCCGAGTTCAACGAAAACAGTCCCTGGGAGACGGTCTCCGCAACTGGATGGCTCAGCTCGGCCGCATACTGATATCCCAAAGGACCAGCGCCCATGAGAAAAAACCCCAACAGACTCGCCCCTATCAGGGTAATCGTCTGGGCAGAAAACACCCAGAACGATAGCGCGGATGAAAACGTCAACAGTACCCCAGCGGGAATCGCACCGATGCCACAGATGACCAGAAACAATTTTCGTTTACGATACCTGTCGCTCAGACCAGGAATCAACAACGCTCCAAGCATACCGCCGCAGAGCATGACCACCCCTACAATCGCATTCGAATTCTGGAATCCAGTCAAGGCGCTAACACTATCGACCTTAACGAGCAAGGTGATGAAATGCGCCCACCCCAGACTAAAGACAATCATCAACCCAACAAAAGAAGGATTATGGAACATCGATTTATAGGATTTTCTGAACGCAGTCGGTTCAACAGGTTCGAACGAAGCGGGGGTCGGAGGCTTTTCCCTGATCAGCACCCCACCGAGAAGCGCCATTACGGAACAACCGACGCCGTATACCATCATCAACCGGTCTATACCGGTCCCGTAGTCACTGGTCCCGTAGTTCGTTCCGACCATCAACGGAGAAAATATCATGACCAGCCCCAACGCCAGGTATTGGGAGAAAGAAACCAGTCCTATGGCAAAGCCACGATCTCTCAGGGGGAACCAGCGCGTTCCGACGGTCGTCACACTGTTGAGTATCAAGGGTCGAGCGAACGCAAGCAGAATCTGAAACCCCACGACGGCCCTAAAGTCAGTCGACACGAACCATTTGCCGAGGCTTCCTATAATGACCATACCGGCGGCGATACGCAGGCTGACGACAATACCGAACCTGTTGATGATATATGATGCGGGAATACTGGCAAGCACAAACACAATCATATAGACCAATGCAAGAAAATCAATGTTGAAGAATGACGTAGAATTGAACTGCCCTTGATAGAAGACGCCAGCCGCTCTGACTACGGGAGCCAGCGCCAGCCAATGCAGTTCCACGGAGAGTGTCAAGAACATCAAGGCGACAAGGATGAGCCATCTATATTTATATGCCCGTACACTTTTCATGGCATCTACCACCATATCAAGCGAAATCAAACCGTTACTATATTACCCCAAACCCAAAAGATTGTACACAACAACGGAGAAGCACCCATGGAGACTCCAAGAAATGATTGAAAATTTCGCTATTGGATAATATTGCGATATACAGAACCTGTCACCCCAGTCAGTACCAGTCGTCAAGAAAGCGTCACCTGGCGTGCGCCAGGCAGTACACGAAAGTGTTTCCTGACATACTCCGGTAGAACACAAACGCATTACCATATTAGGGCTTATATCACGGTATAGGCGATGCCAGCGATATGACCGGCACCCCAGCGACATGGACGATATAAAAAGTTACTGTTGAAAGGAGGGCTTTTCAAATTGACGCAAGGTGCGGATGATTGCCATAATGTAGTCGAATCGCCAGATTGTAATGATGAGGGACGGAGCGCCCAGGAGTGCAGACAATGAAAGACACCTTGACCACGATACACAACCGCAGATCCATTAGGGCATATGCCGACCGTCCCATATCAAAAGAGGATGTAACTACGCTCAAGGAGGCGACATTGCGCGCTCCATCGGCAGGAAACATGCTCTATTACTCCGTCATTGAGGCAAAGGACCAGCGAGTAAAAGACAAACTAGCCATATATTGCGACAACCAGCCGATGATTGCGAAAGCCCCGTTGGTATGGGTGTTCCTCGCGGATACCCAGAAATGGGTGAACTATTTCAAAGAAGGGGGCTCGGTGGCGAAAGGAGAGCAGAAAGGAACGGCGACTTGGCGCAAACCGGGGCTGGGGGACATGCACTTGTGCATGCAGGATGCGATTATCGCAGCGCAGACCGCTGTACTCGCCGCGGAGGCGATGGGGATCGGCTCCTGCTATATCGGGGACATCATCGAACATTATGAGGAAGTCCGCGACCTGCTTGACTTGAAGCAATATACGATCCCCGCCTGTATGGTCATATTCGGTTACCCAAAGAACCCGGAGAATAAGGTTGAGCTAAAAAAACGTTGCCCAGCGTCAAGCGTATTCATGACGGACCGCTATGAAGAACCGCATCTTCCTGAGCTGCAACAAGCGTATGGAGAACTTGAGAACGACATGCGCCTTCATAATCGTCTGCCATTCAACGACACCGGTTCAATCGCCGACTTTTACTATTTTCGCAAGTACACCAGCAATTTCATGGAAGAGATGAACAGGTCGGCAAAAACTTTCATGGACCGTTGGAACGGCCCGGAAGAATACTGACGTTCCAATACCAAGCCGCTCAAAACGTCATTGAGCGACAATACATCGGCCGCCCCGAGCCGCAGATGAATGCAAGGATGGTTCATCAGCCTTGCGGCAGTATCTCTTGTATATTTTTCTCCTAATAGGATGGCATCGGTTTCGTCTTCGACCAGCAGGACTTTGGTATCTAGATTATTCGGGCGGACTCCCCCATTATCTTAAATCAATCACGAATGCAAGTCCTTGGACACCAATTGACCGCAGTTCGGGCAGAACCGAGCCAGCGCAGGTATTTCAGAATGACAGAACTGACAGATGCCGGTATGGGCGTCATACGCCGAAACACCGCTTGATCCGGTTCTCGTTGCGCTTCGCATGAAGACCCTGGTATGGGCGTCATACACCGGAACACCGCTTGATCCGGTTCGTTTGACAACACCTATCGGAAATTTCTCCACGACATTGTCCCTGGACAATTGCTGGAGCGCTACCAAACAACGAGCCAAGTCTTCATCGTCGATGCGTAGTGTATCGAGATAAAATGCATCTATCGCCAAACCATATGGAACCAAATCCTGTTCGACCATCTGCCGTACATAACCCGCCAGAAAAGGGTAAGAAAGTGACAACACCGACATCTTATGATTGTTGATGGCTTTGCTGATATTCATCTTCAATCTTGCGTTGATCTGATTTCGACAAGCGCTCAGAACATTTTCCACGCCATTGGGCTGGCGCGAAGTATCAAACGACAGGATATTCTGGAAGAACATGTGGATATCATCAGGGACAAGCACCAGCCGTCCGAACAGATACAGCCGGTATTCAACGAAACAGACGGGATCGACTACACGCACGGGGCCGTTGCTTGTTCCAAAATAGAGTGACCACTGTATCGTCGCATTTAGAAAAAAAATATCAACGGAGACAAAACCTTCGGCGGGATGAGGAAAGGCTTTCGCAAGTTCTGGAAAACTTTCAAGCGTCATAGGATATTTCCCCATAGAAAGACAGTCGTACACCTTCCCGTCTTTGACAACAACCGCATACTGTTTCTTTCTGACGTCAAGTTGAGAAAACCGACCGATTCCGCCCGTCGTCAGGGAAGCAAATACAGATACTCGTACAGAAACAGGATATCGCCATACAATCCATTGCTCCAAGTCGTCCTGTTGTGTACATGAAACGGGCTTTCCCATGCGTTTGTTTTCTCCTTGACAGCCACAAACAAGTATATGAGGCATTCTGCATACGCCTATCTAAAAAACTATAATAACCTTGCTTCAAGCACAAGTTGAAAATCATCGTTTTCTTTAAAAAGAAACATATTAATAGCGATTTTTCTGTACATGACATAAACAGCAGCCAATTTACGAATCACCATGTTCCAGACCAATCGGAATCAAGGGAAACTGTCAATTTTGGCAGACAGGCCCTCGGTTCTGACAGAATGACCTCCAAAAAACAAAAAACGACGTGAGCCTGCAAAACCGGTAAAACAGGCCCACGCCGGAATTATCTGAGATTCAGTAACAAAATTTAGTCGAGAAACAATCGGATATCATCCTCCACCGTACCGATACCCGCAATCCCGAACTTCTCCACCAGTACGTTCGCTACGTTCGGCGAGAGGAAGGCTGGCAAGGTCGGCCCCAAATGGATGTTCTTGACACCAAGTGAGAGCAACGCAAGTAGGACGATGACGGCCTTCTGCTCGTACCAGGCGATATTGAAGACGATTGGCAAGTCGTTCACATCCTCTAGGCCGAACATCTCCTTGAGCTTCAAGGCGATCACAGCCAGAGAATAGGAATCGTTGCATTGACCGGCATCCAGTACTCTGGGGATACCGCCGATATCTCCCAATTGGAGCTTGTTGTATCGGTATTTCGCACAACCGGCGGTCAATATCACCGTGTCCTTCGGCAACGCCTCGGCAAATTGCGTGTAATAGCTTCTGGAACGCACCCGCCCATCGCAACCCGCCATGACGACGAACTTGCGGATCGTACCGGAATTTACCGCCGCGATGATTGAGTCCGCCAAAGCCAGAACTTGGTCGTGGGCGAAACCGCCGATGATTTCTCCGGTTTCTATTTCCGTAGGAGGAGCGCATTTCTTGGCATGCGCGATAATCGCGGAGAAGTCCTTCCGCTCTCCGATCTCTCCAGGAATGTGCTTGCAACCGGGGAACCCTACCACACCGGTAGTGTATATCCGATCCTTGTAACTCTCCTTCGGCGGGACAAGACAATTGGTCGTCAACAGCACGGGTCCGTTGAAACTCTCAAACTCTTCCTTCTGCTTCCACCAGGCGTTTCCATAGTTACCGACGAAATGCCCGTACTTCTTGAACGCAGGATAATAATGGGCGGGAAGCATTTCGGAATGAGTATAGACATCGACCCCTGCGCCTTCGGCCTGTTCAAGCAACATCTCCAAATCCCGCAGGTCATGTCCCGAAACCAGGATACCGGGGGTTTTGCGCACCCCGATATTGACCTTCGTAATCTCCGGTTTTCCATACGCCCCGGTATTGGCCGCATCCAACAACGCCATGACTTGGACGCCATAGGTTCCAGTCTCCAGAACCAGCGACACCAAATCATCGACCGTCAGCGAATCATCCAAAGTCTTGGCCAAGGCTTCTTGCAGGAAGGCATCGATTGATTCATCATCCTTGCCCAGGACACTGGCGTGCTTTGCATAGGCTGAAAGTCCTTTGATTCCATAAGTAACCAGCCAACGCAAGCTTCGCAGATCATCGTCCGCAGTCGCAAGCACCCCGATTCCAGGAGCGCGAGATAGCATTTCGGATTTTGTCCGAACTTCCCACAGGGCGGCATCGGAAAGCCCTGTCGTATCGTTGAGCAGGGTGAGCAAGCGCCGTTTCTCCGCGAATGTCGTCAGAATCCGGCCAGCGATGGCGTCTCCGTCGAAATTCGCATTGGTGATGGTGCAGAACAGGTTTTGCGTCACCAGACGGTCGACATCCTTTCCTACCGTTTTCCCTTCCTTGCGCAAACGGGTAGCGACCTCGGAAAGTCCCTTCGTCGCATGGACAAGGACATCCTGCAACGCGGAAATTTCGGGAACTTTTCCACAGACTCCGGTGATAGTACAGCCTTTGTTGCCGGCTGTTTCCTGGCATTGATAACAAAACATTTGTCGTTCCATGTGTTTCTCCACCTTTGTCAGACAATCGTCTCTATTGCGATGACCCCTGCGGGACAACCTGCGGCGGCATCCTCCGCGCACTCTTCATATTCAGGTCTGATGTCAGCGAAAGCCTGCGCCTTGCCTTCTTCGTCAATCAAAAATACTTCCGGGCAGGTGTCCGCACATAAACCGCAGCCAATGCAGCCTTCTCTATCGATATGTGCTTTCTTCATGCCTCTTGTTCCTCCTTCAGCTCCATTTCGGCGTCCTTTCCACAATGCGCCCCGTTCATGTACGACAGATGAGCGCAGATACACGACACACGGACGCGAAGCCTTCCGATGCCTGTCAGCACGAACTACCGATTCCCCGCCGCGGGGAATACCACGACCAGAAGCATCTTGAAACGTTCCTTCGCAAATACGGAATGGGGAAATCCCGCGGGCATGACGATTGAGTCGCCTGCGCACAACAATTGCTTCTCCCCGTCTATGGCGACTTCGCCCTCCCCGTCAAGGACGATGACCAGAGCATCCCCACCAGAGGAGTGCGTTCCGATTTCCTCTCCTTTGTCGAAGGCGAACAAGGTCAAGCTCAGCGCATCGTTCTGTTCCAGAGTCTTGCTGACGACCTGGCCGGGCATGTACGCTACCTGCTCCGCGAAAGGCATTACTTCTCCAATTTTTAGGTTCTTCATTTTTGCAACCCTCCGTATATAGAGTAGCCATGTTTTTTCCATTGGTATGTTGGAATTACAACAGATATCCGATAAATCGTCATTTTTTAGCAAAATAAAACCACCGTCGTATGTTTTCAGCATTGACGGTGGCTATAGGCAAATAATTCAGGACAGGAATACATCAGTCAAGGAAATCAACCCTTGACGGCCCCCATGGTGATGCCATTTGCGAAATACTTCTGAAAGCAGATGAAGATCAGGACGATTGGTAGCGACCCCAGCGTAGCACCCGCCATAATCACCCCGTAGTCGGTGGCCATTTCCGCCTGCAAAGTCGCCACACCCAGCGCTATGCTGAGCTTGTTCCTTGACTGGAGCATGACCAGTTGGAGAAAATAGTCGTTCCAAGTCGATATGAACGTAAATATCGCCAAAGCACCAAACGCAGGCTTGATAATCGGACAGACCACGTTCACGAAGGTGCGGGTCTCCCCCGCGCCATCTATTCTGGCGGCCTCAAGGATTTCGGTAGGAATCGTTTCCGAGAACTGTTTCATCAGAAACACGCCGAACGGCCACCCCACCGCGGGCAGAATTACAGCTGAAAGGGTATTATACAGACCCAGCATATTCATGATGCGAACCAACGGGACAAGCACGACCTGTTTTGGCAGCGCCATGGCGCAGATCAAAATCGAAAAAACAACCTTCCTGCCAGTGAAGCTTTTCTTCGCCAGCACATACCCGCCCATGGAGGCTGTCACGCAGACAAGGACCATCGACACTAGGGACATCCACACGCTGTTGAAGAACCACAGCAACGCGGGGTTGTTGAACAGCTTCTGGAAATTGTACATCGTAGGGTTTTTCGGAAACCATTCAGGCGGCAATTGCATGGTGACGGACTGAGCCTTGAACGCCCCGGTGATAATCCAGTAGAACGGGAAGATGAACATCAACGCGACGATGACCAGCAAGACGAAAGCGATGTAATGATAGATACCTTTGTTTTTCGTCATACACCGCCCCCTTAATAGTCCACGTCACTTTTCATGACTTTGAACTGAATCGCGCTGAACAACGCGATAATGATCGCAAGCAGAACACCCATGGCGTTCGCATAGCCGTACCGATATAGCGAGAAGGCATTCTGATAGAGATAGTACATGACAGTACTGGTCGAATACACAGGTCCACCAGAGGTGAGCAGCTGAATCAACGCAAAACACTGGAAGGAGTTGATGGTTGTAATAACGATAACATACAGCGTAGTGGGCATGACGCTCGGCCATTTGACCTGCCAAAAGGTACGGAACTTTGAGGCGCCGTCCACTTCCGCCGCCTCGATGATTGAATTGTCCACATTGCCCAGCGCGGCGATATATAGGACGATTGGCTGACCGATGGAGGTGGTGAACAGAATGGCGAGGATGCACCAGATCGCCGTATTCTTGTCACCGAGCCACGCTATGTTCTTGTCTAAAACTCCAATGGCTTGGAGCAGCCAGTTCAGGATGCCCGAATACTTGTCAAAAATCCATTTCCACACGACGACAACCGAAACGGTTCCGGTCACTACAGGCAGGTAGAACACGCCCCGGAAAAATGAAGTCACGAGCGGCTTCGATTCATAGATGAGGGATGCCACCCACAGGGAGAATATCGTCACCAACGGAACCGAAGTGACGACGATGACAATCGTATTGACGACCGACTTCTGGAACTTGACGTCCTTGAACAGCTCGGTATAGTTCCTGAAGCCGATGAAATCGAATTTACTCATCGTATAGTTGAAAAAACTCGTCACGATTCCCATTCCCATGGGAACAAGTACGAATCCGATAAAGAAAACCATCATCGGCAGTAAAAACAGATACGAGGCGATATTCTGCTGCCGTTGTATCGCATGGCTGACGCCCTGTCCGTTCGTTTTGTTCAAAGCCATGATCTCCTCCGATTCAAAAGGAGCCGTCGCTCCAGCGGAACTCAAACCTCCCGCCTTGCACGACAGCCCCTTGAATGATCTTGAGCGATTACATGCCTGCGTTGGCAGCCGCGACGAAATCAGCCGTGGCCTTCTCGACAGTCTTTTCACCGGAGAAGATATACTGAAGCATGTTCCACCATTCGGTCCGCATGTTGGCGAAACCGTCCATGGTGTTATAGTAGCCGCCATAGTACTTGGTCCAGGAGTTCAGCAGAGCCATCTCGGCGTTACCGGGATAGAGGTTGCCGTAGGAGGTGCGCACAGGGAAGGCGCCGGTCTGGACTACGTTCTTAGGACCGTACATGGGATCGTCGCAAAGGAATTGGATGAACTTCTTCGCTGCGTCGGCCTTGGCCGCGCTACCGTTGTTGAATACACAGAACCCATTGACCAAGTATTCCAGGGCAGGAACGCCATCATCCGACGGGAACGGCAAGGAAATCGGAGTAAAGTCCTTGGGGGCGTAGGTCTTGGCATTGCTGGTACCCCAGCAGATCGTGGAGGCGAGCTTCTGCTGGCTGAACAGTTGCAGTTCTCCGGAAGCCACGATATCGGCACCGGCATCGATATAGCCTTTGTCCACCAAATCCTTCAACAGCTTGAGGCCTTTGACCGCTTCGGGACTGTCCATGGTGTATTTTGTAAAATCAGAATTGGCCATCGTCGCGCCATAGAGATTGGAAACCAACGCGCGGGTCCCCTGGTCGCCGCCCTGTCCGCCGCAGTAGACGGAAAGTCCGACATATCCGGCCTTGCCCAAGGCTTCCATGGCTTTGATGAAATTATCGGTCGTCCAGGTACGGTCGCCTTCTAGGTTCACATACTTCAAGGCCCCTGCTTTTTCCCACATTTCCTTGTTGATGCCCATGTAGAACGGAGACGCACTGATTGGGTACATCCAATAGTTGGTCCCGTCAGAGCATGCGGCGATCAGATCGGCATTTCCTACGTCCTTCTTGAAGGCGTCAGTGAATTCAGCGTTGAAATCAACCAGTTTGCCGTTCTTACCATATTCAATGATACGTCCCGGAGCATCGAACAATACGTCGGGAGCGGTACCGCCTTCGATGGAAGCGGTGATCTTGTCCGGGCCGGACGTGAAGTCGATGGTCTCAAGCTTTATCTTGATACCGGGATTGGCGGCTTCAAACGCACTGATCAGGCTCTGCTCATAAGTTCCGACAGGAGCGCCGTTGTTCTGTCCAAAGGTGGGAAACGCCCACCAAGTGATCGTCACAGTTCCATCAGTCATAACTGAAGATTCTTTTGTACCTTGTGCGAACGCACCAGCGACTACCAGAAGTAAAACAAGAAGTAGTGTTACAGTCTTTTTCATTTCATCTCTCCTTTTACTGGTTTCCTTTTCATGTGATGTCATTGCAGGCTCTGCGGCCTCATACTTGTATACTAGTTTGAGGTTTCAATATCTGTCAAACATTATTTTCAATTTTTTGCAATAAACATATGAGAAACACCAAGAAGCTTCATCAGATGACAAAAAAAACGTCCGAAACTAGTTCGGACGGACAGACAAAGAAAAGTGCGAAAGAAAATAATTACTCGGCGTCGGGCTGTTTTTCGAGTTGATGAAGAAGACGTTCACGCTTTTTCCAGAGATGATTGAACATGAACAGTTGTCCCGCCTCTGTATCACCGAGAGCCAGCGCGGTAACGATAGCTTCATGCTCATGCTGAGTGATCGCAGCTTCCGGACGGCTCATCCTGTAGTAGAACAGCTTTGACGCCGTATTGAGATTCATGCGCTTATACATGTCAATCAGCATTGTGTTACCGGACATCTCAATCAGCGTCATGTGAAACCGATAATGAGTTTGACCATAAAGAACAAAGTCCGGGGTATCAGATTCCAGGATATCTCCCATTTTCACAAGCAATTGTTTCAATGGTTCCGCATCTACCCTACGATCACAGGCGAGCCGGAACGCAAGTGATTCAAGGGATGCTCGGATTTCAGTCAACTCAAGATTTTCCTCGTCCGACAATTGTTTCACATATGAACCGGAAAACGGCTGGACCTCTACCAGATTATCCTGTTCCAAACGTTTGATCGCCTCCCTGACGGGCGTTCGTGAACAACAGAACTCCTTGGCAAGTTTGTTCTCGGACAATTTCACCCCAGGCGCATATTCGCCGTTGAGGATCCGTTTCCGTATGGTCTCCACTATGTCTTCAATAGCAATGGCTGTACTTTGACTCATGGCAACGAGTATACCATAAAACCTATAGTCAACAACAGGAATTTCTCACTCATATCGGAGATGACTCCACATGGCCAGAATTGTTCATGCATATCCCGGCAACGGAAGATTCACATTGACAGGTACCGAAAATGGCAATAGCATATCAGTGAACTTGAATACAAGTTTTATATCCAGAATACTGAGGATGGCATTTCAAAAGATTCATCGTCATGATCAAGATGCTATATACTACAGCATAAATAATGAGGAGAAATCATATGGCACAGACGCTTGGACAGATTAGGGCGCTCTATGACGCGCAACTCAAGGAGTCGGTCCTTCCCTTCTGGCTGGAACACGGCATGGATCGAAAATATGGCGGCATATTGACCGGACTGGACCGGGACGGCTCAGTCATCGAAACGGACAAGTCGGTCTGGTTCCAGGGTCGGGCGCTGTGGACTTTCTCCACCGCCTACAGAACTGTCGAGCCGAAGGCGGAATACCTCGAAGCGGCGACCAGCCTGGCCCATTTTCTTGAAGACCACTGCTTCGACGCTGACGGCAGGATGTTCTTCCGCGTCACAAGAGACGGCAGGCCGGTTATCAAACGGCTTCGGTATTTCTTCAGTGAAACCTTCGCCATTATCGGGTTTGCGGCCTATGCGGAAGTGACCGGAGACAGAACCTACGCAGACAAAGCCTTCGCATTGTTGCGGAAAGTCGAGGAAATCCGTTCCACTCCAGGCATACTGATCCCGAAGTTCAACCAAGAGACCGAACCCTCGATTGGATTTGGCGGGCCGATGATCCTGCTCAACGTACTGAGCGAGCTTCGCCGGGTACTGCCGGAAAAAGAGGACTGGATCAACGCCTATATGGACCGTTTGCTTCACGAAGTCGAGACTTATTTCGTGCGGGAAGACATGAAGCTTGTCCTGGAGCAATGCGCGCCGGACGGCACGTTCATGACGGAGCATTTTGAAGGGCGGCTACTCAACCCAGGTCATGCGATTGAAGGCTCCTGGTTCATCATGAACGAAGGGCTCGCCCGTGGTGACCAACATTTGATTGACCTGGGGCTGAAGATGTTCGATTGGATGTGGGATTGCGGTTGGGACGCTGAATTCGGAGGCATCATCCAGTACCGCGACGCCTTGGGCAAAAGTCCGTCGGAATACCATCAGGACATGAAGTTCTGGTGGCCCCAGTGCGAGGCTGCCATAGCCGCGCTACTTGCCTATAGCATCACCGGCAAAACTAGCTATCTCGACAAATTCCACCAGGTCCACGACTACATGCAGTCCAGGTTCCCAGATTCAGAGTACGGGGAATGGTACGGTTACTTCCATAGGGACGGCACGTTGGCGACTCCGATCAAGGGGAACCTGTACAAGGGGCCGTTCCATATTCCCCGCCTCTGCATGAAGGTTGTGGAAATCATTGATTCGATGGATGATGGAACAAAGGACTGAACCAACGCCGCTTTCGGGTTACGCACGCAGTACACCCGACGGGATAGGTATGTCCAGGCGATAGAAGCGATGATGTCCGGTACTGTACTGATGATTCCATTTTTCCTGATACGGTTTGGACTTTTGGCAGTTTTGGACACAACCGCCATACAACGTGCGGCTCATTTCGCCCTGTTCAACCCCAACGAAAAGGTAGTTTACTGGACATACCGGCTTTCCAACGTGGCGATTTTCGTATCCCCGTTTTGCCTGAAAATCAAAACGGCTCCAACCATGCTCTTTTGCGTGGGTCTCATCATATATGCGCTCGGTACGGAGTTGCTTGCCGTTTCTATCGTCAGCTTCGTGAAAACATCAGAAAACGGAATGAACAGAGCCGGTCTCTACCGGCTGTCCCGCAACCCGATGTATGTATCGTATTTTATATCCTTCTTGGGTTGCGCCCTGCTCACACAATCGCCATGGTTGTTCTGCTTCGTCATAGTATTCCAGATAAGCGCCCACTGGATCATTCTCTCCGAAGAGCGGTGGATACACCACCGCTCTTCGGAGATGCATACCGTGCATACATGGATATGACAAAGCGCTACGTATAGTATCGTCGGACGCAAAAAAACGAGGCCGTCACAACTTTTGGGCAATACCCAAAAAGAGTGACAGGCCTCCCTCCAGACTGTCCCAAAAGTATCTTTTTTTGAAAATCATCCTTTCCTGATAGGCCTTGAAAAGCATGTTTCTCTGTTTTCGATCCGGCTTTTGGGACAGGCTCTCCCGTTTTTGACAAGTATTAGGACTGATTTTGGGTGAAAGAGACAGGTCTAGTCAGAATTTACAACCTCATTCCAACTAACAGTATCTGTTGATCGCGTCATCAATCATCTTCCGGGCGCATTCTACGACGGCTTCGTCCTGCGGAAACAGGTTGGGGAGCGGGGTTCTGACGCCGCCAAGCTCCAGCCCTTCTCGTCTTTTAAGGATTTCCTTCATTACCGCATAGAGATTTCCCTTCGCTTCACACATCTTGTAGATAATCGCATCCACGGCATATTGTAATTCACAAGCTCGTTTTATATCGCCCCGCTCGACAAGTCGATCCATCGTGAGAAACAACTCCGGCATTACGGCGTAGGTCCCTCCGATACCGCCGTCGGCGCCGATGGCACGGCCAGCGACGAACTGCTCATCAGGGCCGTTGAACACGGTGAAGGCTTCACCTCCCTCCGCCTTGAACATCTGGATGTCCTGAGTCGGCATGGAGCTGTTCTTTACCGCTACGACCCGGGGGTTGTCCAACATCATCCGGAACAGATTCATGGAAAGGGCTACTCCAGCAAGCTGGGGAATATTGTAGATGATGAAATCGGTATCGGGCGCCGCATTGGAAATATCGTTCCAGTACTGCGCTATGGCGAAATCCGGTAGATGGAAATAAATCGGCGGGATTGACGCAATCGCATCCACACCGACGGACTGGGCGTGACGTGCAAGTTCCATGCTGTCAGCGGTGTTGTTACAGGCGACATGAGCGATAACCACAACTTTCCCCTTCGCTACCGACATGACGTTTTCAAGCACGAGCTTCCGTTCCGCGACACTCTGATATATGCATTCACCGGAGGAGCCGCAGACATACAAGCCCTGTACCCCTTTGTCAATCAGATATCGGGTCAAATTCCGTACTCCATCCGGACTAATATCACCTTTTGAATTATAACAGGCATAGAAAGCTGGGATTACACCATGATATTTCCCACTCATACAAGTCCTCCTTCTTGGATAAAAGCGCCCTGACATGTCATCGTTCCAGGACTGTATCGAGTCATTGTCCCCACCGCCCGGTTTTGTCATTGCTTCTTTTTTCCTTTTCATATTTATCTTATCATCATACTTGTATACTAGTTTAGGTTTTTTTATTTGTCAAATAAATTGAAATGTTTTTTAGGCAAACGGATATTTCCACATAAGTAACGATAAAACATGCAGAATAATATCATTTAAATCATAGCAACCGGTACTGAACTATATTAATAATCCTGTATACCGCTTTCCATATATATTCTACATGGAGGATGACGGAAAACGAAATAAATCGCATGCCTTGACATGAATGGGCCAATCGGATATATCACTAACCGTTCACTCGGAGGGTGAGCCATTCTTCAGGAAATGGCAAGCTGGATAAGGTGGCAGGCTGAGACGCCTGCAATCTTGTCCAGCTTTTTTTTATAATCAGGAGGGTCATACGATGAATTTGTCGCAGACAGACATCAAGACTACGTATTTCAGATATTTGGGCGCAGCGTTCGGGAGCGCATTAATCGGCGCTATCTACAGCATCGTGGACATGGCCATGGTCGGTCAGTATCAAGGCCCAAATGGAACGGCGGCCTTGGCGGTGGTGGCCCCAGTATGGAATATCGTCTACAGTTTGGGCTTGTTGACTGGTATAGGTGGTTCGGTATTGTTCAGTACGGCCAGTGGTCAGGGGGACATACGGAAGAAAAACGAATATTTTACGACTGCGTTGCTTGGGACCTTGTTCTTGGCTATGGCAAGTTGGTTTGCGGTCATTTTCCTAGATACGCGGATGCTCCGTCTTTTTGGTGCGGAAGCAACCCTGCTACCCTACGCCAAACAATATCTACGCCCCATCAAGTTCGCTGTGCCGCTGTTCTTGTTCAACCAGATGCTCTCGGCGTTCCTGCGTAATGATGACAACCCTTCTCTGGCGACAGCCGCGGTACTGGCGGGCGGCATATTCAACATATTCGGGGACTACCTGTTCGTCTTTACCTTCAGGCTGGGTATATTCGGCGCAGGCCTTGCCACTGCAATCGGGGCGGCCATAACCTTTCTCGTCATGCTCATCCATTTTTTCTCCAAAAAGAATACCCTGCGAGTCGTCTGGCCGGTCGGTTTCCTCGACAAGACGAAACGTATTCTGGTGACTGGTTTCTCCACGTTCTTCATCGATGTGGCGATGGGCATCTTGACGGTATTGTTCAACCGGCAGATCATCGGATATCTGGGAATCGATGCTTTGGCGGTCTATGGCGTAATCGTCAACATCAGCACAATCGTCCAATGCTGCGCATACAGTGTAGGCCAAGCGGCACAGCCAATTCTTTCCGTCAATTTTGGAGCTAAACAATGGGATAGAATCAAAGAAACCCTGAAGTACTCGTTGTATTCCTCTTTCTTTTTCGGCACTGCATGGCTGTTTCTGGTAGTCGCATTCCCCAACGGGTTCATCAGCGTCTTCATGACTCCGACCGACGGCATCTACCGGATTGCACCGTTTATCATGCGCTGTTACGGGATTTCATTCCTGTTGCTGCCGTTCAATGTATTCTCGACATACTATTTCCAGGCGATCATGAAACCTGGCGCGGCGTTCTTCGTCTCCGTTTCTCGAGGACTGGTATTGAGTGGTTCGCTGATTTATCTCCTGCCGGTATGCTTTGGTCCTAACGCAATCTGGTTCACCATGCCGATTACGGAACTCATAGTGGCAACGGCGGTAACATACCTCATGAGGAAATCACTACAAGGGTTTTCTGGGGCGCATGCATGAAAGATGATGGACGATAGGCAAGCCCTGATGCAATCGCGGTTGACAATCAGGATATTTCCTCCGCACAAAAAGCAAGGCGGAAGGGAGGGGCAAATACGGCTACCTGTCGTCTACGTCCTTTATGACGGGATTACGTCCTGTATGTCGGGATTACGTCCTGTATGTCGGGATTGCGTCCTTTATGACGGGATTGCGTCCTGCTTGTTGAAGTTATCGACCACTTGCATGCCATTCAGTATCAGCGTTTCCCGCGCATCGCTCCGGTAGATAGCGTTTTCCATATGGAAAGGGGGCATTGTTCACAAGCGAAAAAAGTCGCTTGTGGAACAGCCCCCTTGTATTCATCATCCCAATAAAGACAGAAAACGTCAGGTTATAATGTGTACAGGAACCAAGCGACCGTCGTTCCTACGACCTGCGACAAGGCTTTCAGCTCGGGATCGGAGAACACATTGAACGTGTGGTCCGCCCCGGGAATCAGAATCTGACGGGACGCCGGATTAGCGCAGATTTCCGCGATATGGGCACCACTAGAGGGATCCACGACATCGTCATTCTCCCCATTGAGCGCAAGCACTGGAGCTTTGATCTGCTTGACATATGCATCCATGTCTTTGGTGAACACATCATCGAACCACCGCAAGCCAAGTTTCAGCGGAGCCCGCCACCCAAGTTCCAGCATGGCGAAACCATTGGCCTTCGCCTCTTCGTACTGCTGCGGAGCGACCAATATGGTCAAATCCAACGCGCCGGCCCAAAGAACCACGCTCTTGAATCCCGAGTCTGCCGCAGCCGCGGAAATGGCGTTCGTGCCCCCCTGGCTCCACCCCATGATACCGATACGGTCGCCATCAATGGAAGAAAGCCCCCGCAGGAACTCCTTGGCTGCGACGGCGTCCTCGACGGCGGTCTCATAATTGTAGAATTCATACCCGACTTCACTATCACCGGCGCCAATCATATCGATGCGCAATGTAGCGATTCCGCTCGCAGCCATGGCGGGGGCGGCATAGGCATAGCCGTTGCCCGCCTCGTCACGGGAACTGCCGGTGCCGTGCAGCATCACCACCGCGGGTACGGGCGAAGTCGCATTGGAGGGGAGACACAGAGTGCCCACCGTAGTACGTCCGTTCGCTGTAAAACTGACTACCGTTTCGGAATATACGTCCTGACGCACGGAAAGATCGACTGATACAACCGACATGTCCGGTACCGAATCGACTACTTTTGTGGAAGCGCAACCAGCCAACAAGACGGTTACGATAACAATGCAACCGAATCCAAGTTTTTTCATACTCACCTTCCTTCGTGTCAATGATATTTCATTATAGGAACGCAGACTTTCCACAGTCAATCAAGAATTTATCCGGACCTTCTCGGAATATCACAACGCCACATGCCTTGGGGAGTGAGTAAGGCTACCAGTTTTCAAGCCCAGCCAGACAAGCAAGTACCCCCCGGAACCAGCCAGGCGTCAAAATCAACCATCACATTCCGGAGAGAAAGGGAGGGCAACCAAGGCAAGCGGGAACGGGGGCTTCAAGAAAAAGCGCAAGGTCGAATAACTATCGAGCCTTTTTAAAAAAGTATAAAATATTCGTTGAAAACCATTTTTAATCAACTTATGCTTTGTTTCACCGATATCCTGCATAGCGGATTCAAGGAGAAACATACGTGAATCAAGAAAAGCTGAACGGACTTGAACAGGTAATAGTCAGGGACTATGGCAACATCGCAGGCGTCATCATACAGAAAGACGGCATGAAAATATATGAGAACCATTTTCATGAACACACCGCCGATGATGCCATCCACATTTTCTCAGTGACAAAAAGCATTTTTTCGGCGTTGGTCGGTATCGCCATCGACAAGGGATATATCGACAGTGTGAACCAGAAAGTGCTCGACTTTTTCCCCGGCTATATCGTTCGGGCCGATGAAACAACAAAACAGAACGTAACAATCAAGCACCTGCTTACCATGACGGCTCCGTACACCTTTGCATCCGAGCCATACGAAGCGTTCTTCGCAAGCGACAACTGGGTGAAAACCGCCCTTGATTTCTTGGGCGGCACAAACCCTATAGGCGAATTCATGTATTCCCCCATCATTGGGGCGCATATCCTGTCGGGGATTCTTATACAAGCGACGGGACGCTCCGTACTCGATTTTGCCTCGGAGCATCTCTTCTCGCCGCTGGGAATCAAGGATGTGCGTACCGTGGTATTGCACGACAAGGAAGAGCAACTTGCTTTTTACATGAAGGACAGGCATTCCCGTGGCTGGGTCGTCGATCCGCAAGGGATACATACTGCAAGCTGGGGTCTTGCCTTGACACCCGATGACATGGTGAAGATAGGCCAATTGTACCTGAACAGCGGAATATGGGATGGCAAACAGCTTATACCGGCACACTGGATAGATGAAAGTACAACAGTACACAGCCGATGGAACCAGTTGTCGTATGGCTACCTGTGGTGGATTATCGACGCTACAGCGCATAGCTATGCGGCCATAGGCGATGGTGGGAACGTTATATACGTCAATCCCCGGAAACAACTTGTAGTTTCCATCGCATCCCTGTTTGTACCTGACATCAAGGACCGGATAGAGTTCATTCTGAGAGACATCGAACCAATATTCGGAGAATAAACGCACCAATCTGTTTGTTTAGAATGATGACGGGCGGACACCACGCCTGTCGCATGTCGTCCCCCCTGAAGGATTGTCCGAACAACGGCACACGATAGTCCCGCCCAACCTTATTTTGTCCACAAACAGATACGGAACCTGATGAAAATAGGAACGGCATAGCCGAAGCCATGCCGTTCCCGAATCAAACGCAATACTGTTTCCAGGCTCATCCGGAGCTCCGGACGAGCCTGTCCGCATCATCCCAAAGAACGCGGCGTCCCGCGCCCTATCGGGAACCTGCGATGTTACATGATCGCTCCCATGTTCTTGTAGAACGCCATGCGGCGCTTCGCATCGGCCTCGGCCTTGGCGAAGAGTTCATCGGCGTGCTCAGGATTGGTCTTGTACAACGAAGTGTAGCGGACCTCACCCTTGATGAAATCCTGATAGTCGACGGAAGGATCCTTGGTGATGTCCCAAGAGAACTTCTTGCCGGCCTCAGCGAGCGGATTGTAACGATACAGCGGCCAGTAACCGGCATCGACGGCCTTCTTGGCCTCGACCTGGCTAAAGCGCATGTTGATACCATGGTTGATACAAGGAGCGTAGCAGAAGACGATTGAAGGACCATTGTAGGCGACAGCCTCTTGCAGAGCCTTCTGAGCGTGGGCGCGGTTGGAACCCAAGCAAATCGAAGCGACATAGACATGACCGTAGCTCATGCACATGAAGCCCATGTTCTTCTTGCCAATCTCTTTACCGGCGTTGGCGAATTTCGCGACCGCGCCGATCGGAGTGGCCTTGGAAGCCTGTCCACCGGTATTGGAATACACCTCGGTGTCCAGAACCAGAATGTTGACGTTCTTGCCGGAAGCGACAACATGGTCAACACCACCATACCCGATATCGTAGGCCCAACCATCACCACCGATAATCCATACGGTCTTTTCGGAGAGATAGTCCTTCAGCTCGATGATCTTCGCCAGAACTTCCTTCGCCTCATCGTCCTTCGCGGCAGCGAGGGCGGCGGGAAGCAAAGCTTGAGTAGCCTTCTGAGCCTCGATTGAAGCTTCAGTGGAATCTTCCCACAGCTCAAGGTTTTTCTGCAACGCGGCGGTCAGCTCAGGAGTGGTTCCAATCTCAAGCAGGCGCTTGATCTTGATGGTCAGCAGATTGCGGTTGCTGTCCACAGCGAGACGCATGCCAAGACCGTATTCAGCGTTGTCCTCGAACAAGCTGTTGCCCCAAGCCGGACCACGCCCGTCAGGACGCTTGCAGTACGGGATGGACGGGAACGTACCGGAATAGATGGAGGAACAACCGGTGGCGTTGGCGACAATCATGCGTTCGCCACAGATCTGGGAAACCATCTTGACGTATGGAGTCTCACCACAGCCCGCACAGGCACCGGAGAACTCGAACAGAGGCTGCTTGAACTGCAAGCCCTTGACGGTGGTCTCGGGAGCGCCATCGAGGATGTTCTCAGGCAGAGCATTGAAGAAAGCCTCGTTGGCGTTCTCGCCCTTCTCGCGTTCAACGGCGATCGGACTCATGGACAACGCCTTTGTCTTCGCAGGACAGGTCTCGACACAGACGCCGCAACCCTGGCAGTCTTCCACGTACACCTGAATCTTGAACTGGAGATCGCGGGTGTTCTTGGTGCTGGACTTGAGGGTCTTGAAGCTCGCGGGGGCGTTCTTCATATCCTCAGGCAGAATCTGCTTGGCGCGGATGGCTGCGTGCGGACAAGCCTGCACGCACTGGTTGCACTGGATACAGTTGTCAGGGTTCCATTCAGGGACGAACGGAGCGACGCCACGCTTTTCAAGTTTCGCAGTGGCGGAAGGCAACGTACCATCGAAAGACATCTTGGATACCGGAATGTCGTTGCCCTTGAGGTGCATGATCGGAAGCATGATGTCCTTGGCAAACGCATCGGCGTCATCAGCGATCAGCTTCTTGGGAACATAGACCTTGTTAGGATCAACCTTGGCGGGAATCTGTACTTCGTGCAACGCATCAGAAGCACCATCTACAGCGGCCCAGTTCTTCTGGACGATTTCCTCACCCTTCTTGATGAAGGTCTTCTTGATGTACTTCTTGATCAGGTCAATGGCCTCAGCCTCAGGAAGCACGTTACTGATCTTGAAGAACGCGGCCTGCATGACAGTATTGATACGAGTTCCAAGACCGGCTTTCTGGGCAATGCTCAGGGCGTCGATATTGTAGAAACGAATCTTCTTGTCGATGATGGTCTGCTGCTCTTCAGCGGTCAGATGGTAGAATACTTCGTCGGAAGGAATGGATGAATTCAACAAGAATACACCACCCGTCTTAAGCGGCCCAAGCATATCATAACGACCGATATAAGCCGGATTATGGCAAGCGACGAAATCGGCGTGGTCAATCAGCCAAGGCATGTCCAGAGAACCCTTTCCGAAACGCAGGTGGCTGATGGTGATACCGCCGGACTTCTTGGAGTCGTAGGCGAAATACGCCTGAGCGTTCTGGTCGGTGTTGTCACCGATGATCTTGATGGAGTTCTTGTTCGCGCCGACGGTACCGTCAGAGCCAAGGCCCCAGAACATGCAGGACACGACACCCTTCGGGGTAACGTCAATTGGAGCGCCGATCTCAATGGAACGACCGGTCACGTCGTCGTTGATGCCGACGGTGAAGTTGTGGAACGCCTTGCCGGCCAAATGGTCGAATACGGCCTTGGCGTGGGATGGCGGGAAATCCTTGCTGGACAGACCATAACGACCGCCGATCACCTTGATGCCGGTGCGGCCGATCAGGTCGAGCGCGGCTACGACGTCAAGATAGAGGGGCTCACCGACGGAACCGGGTTCCTTGGTGCGGTCCATGACGGCGATGCGCTTGACGGAGGCGGGAAGCGCCCGCACAAAGTGCTCCGCGGAGAACGGACGATAGAGGCGAACCTTCAGGACGCCGACCTTGCCACCATGGGCGTTGATGTACTTCACGGCCCACTCGAAGGTATCTGACGCACTGCCCATGACCACTACGACATCAGTGGCATCGGGAGCGCCGACATAGTCGAACAGATGGTACTGGCGACCGGTCAGCTTGGCGACCTTGTCCATATATTCCTGCACGATGGCGGGAACAGCGTCATAATAAGAATTGACGGTCTCACGTCCCTGGAAATAGACATCTTCGTTCTGAGCCGCGACCTTGATCATCGGCTGGTCAGGGCGCTGGGCACGGTTGCGGAAGCGCTCAATGTATTTCTCTTCCACCAACGGCCTGATGTCATCGTAGGAAATCTCCTCGACTTTCTGGATCTCATGGGAAGTGCGGAACCCGTCGAAGAAGTTCAGGAACGGAACCTGCGACTTCAAGGTGGCGAGATGGGCGACCAACGCCATGTCCATGGTTTCCTGGATACTGGAAGCGGCGGTCATGGCGAAACCGGTATTGCGGCAGGACATGACGTCGGAATGGTCACCGAAAATCGACAAGGACTGAGCAGCGAGCGCTCTAGCGGACACATGGAAAACCGTAGGAATCATTTCACCGGCGATCTTGTACATGTTCGGAATCATCAGAAGCAAGCCCTGGGAAGCAGTGAAGGTCGTGGTAAGCGCACCAGCGGCGAGCGCGCCATGGACGGCTCCGGCAGCGCCGGCTTCGGACTGCATCTCCATGATTTCCACCTTCTTGCCCCAAAGATTCTCGCGGCCGGTGCTGGCCCAGGAATCGGCGTACTCGCCCATCGGGGAAGACGGGGTAATGGGATAGATCGCGGCGACCTCACTGAATGCATACGCTATATGCGCGGCAGCGGTGTTTCCGTCGATAGTAACCATTTTCTTGTTACCCATATTACACTCCATAAAACTATAATTTTCGCGCCCCATACGTAGGACGCACATCACCTAGGTAAACACACGAACGGGAGCTTCCACACATGAAACTCCACTATAAGAATATAAACCAAAGAGATATGGAATGCAACCTTTAGCGGGAGAAAAGCAAGCCAAAAGGGTCAAAAGAAGGGAACTGAAACAATTGGGACGATATGTTGGATATCTGTGTGGAAAGTGTGTTGCAAGTTGTTGCAACGGTCATATCCTATCTTTATACCCTTTCAATAAAAAAGCCGCTGGAATTCATATCCAACGGCAAAAACATATGGAAATCATTCTTGAAAAACCACATGTACGCAATAGTCGCCAGGGCAGCAACGTGAACGTGCACGACAGGGCGAGATCATTTCAATTCCTCATCAAAGCAAACGGCGACTTTCCCACAAGCTCCACTAGCCATCAACGCATACGCCTTATCAGCCTCGGACAGCGGAAACCGATGGGTAATCAGCTCTTGTGGATGGATATGCCAGCGAACCAAACGTTCGACCAAATCTTCCATTCTCCATATACTGGTTACCCAGCTTCCGTAGATAGTCTTTTGATCATGGAGCATATCAGGGGAAGGATTGAAATGGACAGCCCCGCCCTCTCCCACGAAAGCGATTCTTCCCCATTTGCGGGTGGCGCGAACCGTGGTCGCCCGTCCATTGTCACTCGCGGAACAATCAAAGGCCCGTTCCACACCGTTACCGTTCGTTATGGCTTTTACTTGCGCGACATTATCTTCGCCAGGATAAAACACATCATCGACAAGACCCAGTTTTTTGGCGAGCTCAATCCGATTATCCTGTTTTTCGATACCAATCAGCTTATTCGCCCCCATCGCCCGACAAAGCTGCAGGCAGGCGAGACCAACAGGACCAAGGCCTACGACTAGGACGGAATCGTTTCCGCAAACACCGATTTTCTCGATGGCTTCATACACGGTACCAAAACCGCAGGCGACCTGTGCGCCATCAGCATAGGTCAATTCATCCGGCAGATAAATCAAGTCCTTTTCATCGCAAAGGATATACTCAGCCATGCCACCGTCCCGCTGCCAACCATACGCCGCGCGCCTATCACTTGAGCAACTGATCATATACCCTTGTCGGCAGTCATGGCAGATCCCACATCCCGATATATGGTATACGATCACCCGGTCACCCTTCTTGAAGCGTCTGAGGCCGGGTCCTTCTTCCACTATCTGTCCACAAGGCTCATGTCCAGCTATGACACCCTGATATCCTTCAGGTCCTTTCCCGATGTGTTCATGGTAGATACACCGGATATCGCTTCCACAAATCGTTGAACATTTGGTTTTTACCAATACCTGGCCGAAGTCTGGTTCCGGAATGTCATATTCCCGAAACCGCACCGTATTATCCCCCGGCAATACAATACCGATCATCCTTGCCATTTTTGCATCCTCCTGTCATTCGGCAAACAAGGCGACTTGCTTCCCATTGATCTCAACACACGACTTTGCGATATCTACACGCACATCAGGTTTTGTCATCGCTATGGAAGGAACGCCCTCCCGATACAGTCCCGCGCCGACTAAAGTCGCGAGTACGACCGTCTCGCCCCGCCGACAGGCGGAATCCAATACAGGGACTACAGACGTGCTGAACATCAAGTTCAGATTCGGACGGGGCTTCACACATTCCACCGTACGCACACCGAGCAGATCCTCGACCACCGACAGCCCCCAAGGAAGTCTCACTTCAAGGCCATGACCATTGGCAAAGAGCATTTGTTCACAACCTGCGTCGGGCTGTATTCCGTCATAGCGCATAATGCCAAAACCACCCTCCTTCATGACGACATCCCGCCCCGCGGATACCGCATGTATCCGCACATGCCAGTCCCCCGCGGGCAACAACCATGTCCGAACCATGACATCCGGGAACGGAGCCCAACGGCTATACAGCTGTGCATCCATTGACAGACTGTACTCAACCTTTCTGCGAGGCCGCCAATAACCATCTCCCTCGCTAAAAAACAGCATGCTGTCACAGCCCGTCTTGTCAAATCCGAATGAACCAATCGATACTGAAAAACCGAAGTCGGCGCTATAGGCGAATTTCGAATATTTTTCCGCCGCATGATTCAGTTCAAATGCAGGATATTGTCCCGCGCTCAGCATCACGACGTCTTTTTGGCGAGTATGGCACATAAGAACCTTTGGGACAGGAAGATGCGTCGCCATAGGCGACACCGGTAAGTCCAGTTCCTCGCTTTTCCAAAACGGATGATCATCGCCAAGGGCCAGAACAAGATATGTCTTCAGAGCCCAATATGGAGATCCCGGGGCATTGTACTCATCCGCGACAATCAAGGTTGGATATGCATATCCAACCGTCATCAACCCGGCATTGTCAAAAACAGGTTTGGAAAACCACCAGCGAAGATTTCTCAGGACAAGTCCCTTCAATACCCCCCAAGGCAATACCTCAATGCCGGCGAATGCGCAAGCACTGAAAAATGACACTACAGCGAAACGATAGGTCTGGCTCCTGCCGAACGGAATCGACTGCCCTTCGGCGGTATAATACGTAATGTATTGCTCGGCGAACCTGATGACCCGTTCACGATACCGTTCACACCGAATACCATCACGTTCCTTCATGTACACATAATAGATCAATGAATAGAAATGGATGGCAAACGGATTATAGTAGTCGAACGGGACGTCATCCCGATACCACCCGTCACCGACATACAGGCCATCGATAAAATCCAAATCGGCCTCCATTTGGGTCTGGTCATACGGCTCACCCAAGCTTTGCAATGCGAGATTGACCAGGACCCTGAAATAATGCCAGTTGTTTCCCCCTATCGCCTTGCCATTGACAGAATACAGCCAAGAAGAAAGGTTGCGCCGTTGGGAGTCCGTCAGAGAATCCCAATACTCATTTCGGCACAGCAACAAAGCCAAAGACATGGCCGCCATCTCCACAATCCGCTGATCGTAATCCTGGACCGCCCCCCAGTATTCCGCATTCAAGGGATCGGGCCCTGTCACGAAGCCATGTGCATGATGTTCCTCACCTTTCCACACATATCCGCCATGTCGCAACGGAGCCACGCCCCAGAGCAACCGGCTCCACCCTTCGAACAGAGCGATATGGCCCGAATAGTGGGCTGAGGAGCTGCCGATGGACAACCCGCCCCCACCGGGTGTCAAATGACCAGTACATTGATCCAGGATGGCTATAAGACTCGCCGCGACATCGTCACGTGTTTTCAACGGATTATCACCAAGAAAATGATATATGGACATGATATAGTTGCTCCCTTACCAAAATAGCGGATAGTGTCTTAAGACTCGGACGAGAGCCTCGATGTAGAAATAATCTCCCCAAACAGTACATTCATCGACACCCTCCCTACCGGGCTTGCTATATACGCCATGAAGAAGGATGCCCGTGGCATCCGGAGAGAGCCGTGTCTCGTAATGCTCATGCAGGGAAGACAATATCCTCAGGGCCAACACTTCATAGCGCCTGCGGTCTTTATCTACGAGAGGAAGCTGCTCGGAAAGTTCCATCAATCCGCAAGCGGCGATGATCGTGGCGGAGCTGTCACGTTCCTCGCTTCCACAGGTGAACGCCAGATCCCAATAACAGATGAAATCATCAGGAAGATGAGTGATGAAATATTCAGCCAACCGCTTTGCGTCATCGAGTATCGAGGGATCCTTGACATACTTGTAGTTCAAGGCAAGTCCATAGATACCCCAAGCCTGCCCCCTCGCCCAACAGGAAGAATCACTATAACCTTGCGCCGTACTTCCCCGCGACGCCTTGCCGCTGTCCAGATCAAAATAAAAGGTGTGGAATGTACTTGCATCATCCCTAATGATATACCGTCGGGTCTGGAGAAGGTGTGATTGCGCTGCGTTCCAATACGTCATGTCGCCAGTCTCCGCCGCGGCCCAAAACAGAAGAGGCAGGTTCATAAGACCGTCGATAATCATCCTGCCCCGCTGAGACGGATCGTCAAGATTGCCCCAGGCCTGGATTATCCCCGCTTTCGCATGGTATCTGAGCATGAGCAGTTCAGCCGCCTGCAAAGCAGCGTTGTATGCATGTCTATTATTAGTAATAAGATATTGCGCCTTGCAAGAAAGAATATATAAAAACCCAAGATCATGAGTATCTGTATTGATTCGTTTCCGTATGCGTTCCTGATAATCAGGCAACAATCGCTCCGCCGCGATACGAAATATGGAATCCCCTGAATATTGATACGCCTGCCACAGCATGCCATTCCAAAAACTACTTGTCCAGTCTTCATTCGGTATGAGCCGATAGGCCAAGGTAACGCTTGACGGCGACGGATACAGGTTACCGAAGCAGTCGATGTTGCGGCGGATTACCTCCAACGGATATTGGATGGCGTTCTCCCAATATTCTCTTCTATACAGCATATCAAGTTCCATGATCACTACACTTCCTTTTTTCCCTTGTATTTCACTATTCGACGGCAAATTCCACCGTTATCGCCTTGCGCGCTTCCAAAAGAACGTACAATTGCAGATATCTCATGCCGCCGACAGGATTGAACGCCCTTGCCGCACAACCGGTCTCTGTCGTCCGCCACTGGGGCGTACCACCTGAAAAACGTATGCGAAGGCTACGACCGGTTCGCTTGCGCACAAAAAGAACATCCTCCGAGAAATCAAATTCATCGTCATCCGACACAATCGGACATTTCAGTATCGCATCGGCATCGGCGCGGACTTCCGCGACCACCTTGTCAGCGTTGAACAAATAAGAAAGACGGTATTCCGTATCCGACCGGCTTCCATCGAGATATGAGAGTTTCCCTTTGGCATGAACATGATATCCCGATTCATCTTTCCCCCAGAACATAGTGGCTCGAACGTCGTTTGCACTGGAGCATTCCTGTTCCGTCCCGCAGAAGTCCTTCACAATGCGGAAAGACTGGCAATCAAAGGGATACCGTTTGGGAATCTGCATGTTGGCAGGCTCGTGCAACGAATAATGGGGCATGGTGGCGGCTAATACCGGGCCTATGGCCTTATGCCAAAGGAACGTCGGACACCCTCCGGACGAGTTGGATCCAGGACAATATGGATAATCCGTCGTGGAAACGCTCGCCTTCCATCCATTCATGGCAACAAGGACGAGATTGCCGTTTTCATAGGACCGGCAAGCCACTTCATCATCCAGCGGAAGAACCAGGCCTCCGTTAGGGGCGTAACCTTTGGCGAGCATCAGGGCCAGTCCTTTTGCATGACAAAATGTATGGTGAACACAAGCCGGTTCGCCTTCACCTGCATACATCGGACCGCCGAGGAGAAGCCCGTCACTGGTACAGGCCTCCATCAGCTTGAAGTTCCTATATGCGATTTCCCCGAATACCGGATCGATATCGCTGAGCAGGCCATAGGCAAGTTGGCACCCATCACTGGTTCTGCTCCCCCAATAGCTCCATTTGGCATTACGGGTACCCCAACTATTGTTCCAGCCCCCATCAGGAATCCAAAAAGGCAGATGCGCATATAGCGATCGGACTGTGGCGCGCAGAATCGTTTCATCCTCGGCATACCGGCTGTACAGCGCCAGCGCGGGCAAGGATTCCTCGACATTATAACCGATGTCTATCGCTTGGCACCCTTTCTCGGTCACCAACAGTTCAGGCTTTCCCTCCCCGTAGATCAGCCCATCTTCATTGATGTACTTCAACAGGGAATGCGCCAATTCCCGGGCCTTTTCCATATAGGCGGAGTTATTGAAAATTTTTCCGGTGATGGCCAGTGCGGCGGCGCAGGAAATCGGATAATTGACGTTCGGGTTCAATGTATCGATGAGATGATAGATGCATTCAGTCGATTTCGCAAGTCGCTCCAGCCATCTCCGCCGAGTTTCCCCATCCAACAAGTCAGCGAACAATTCCACAGTCTCCGCAAGAGCTATTACGGAAAATATGGTTATTCCCCGCCACTCGTTGTTGCTGTCGTTGATATAGCTGTCGTCCGCCCGGACAATATTTCGTTCCGACCAGTCAAACAGTTCTTTCGCCGCATGAATATACTTATCTTCCCGTGTAACCGACGCCATGTACATCAGGGGAAGCACCGCGTCGCCGCAACGACCATGGATTTTGGCGCAGGCGGGACACATGATTCCTCCCCTGAAATATGACTCGGCGGCCTCTTTGACCTGCAAGGAAATCAACCGATCCACCCAGGACTTCAACAAATTCATATATTCGATTCCTTCGTTCATTTTTCCTACCCCTTGATTCCTGAACTCATCAATCCAGTTTTGATCTGCCGATGCCCGAGAATAAAGACAAGCAACAGCGGCACCATGCTTATCAACACCGCCGCATTGATTTGTCCATACTCACGGAACAAATCGTTGGAAAACTTGCTCATTCCCAGAGTTACGGTCTTCATGCTCTCGGTGGACACCACCAAAAGCGGCCAGAAGAATTCATTCCAACTCCAAGTACACTTGATAACGATGAACGTCACTATCGGACCGCTGAGCAACGGCACTATCACCCTCCTGAAAATCCAGAACTCCCCAGCGCCATCGATTCTTCCCGCTTCTATGTATGAATTCGGAATGGATGTCATAGATTCCTTCAGCAGGAACGTCCCAAACGCCGAAATACAACTGGGAATCATGATCCCAACATACGTGTTGATAAGATGCAGCTTGCTCGTCACCATAAACAATGGAATGGAAATCATCTCCATCGGGACCATGACCAAACCTAGGAATAAATAGAAGATGATGTTTTTCCCGGGGAAATTGAACTTCGCGAAACCATAACCAGAGGTCAATCCGAGAATCAGCGCAGGAAACAATGAGCAGAATGTAACAACGATGGAATTAAAAATGAATATATAGAAAGGAACACCGTTCAATTGCGTTGCCGTTCCTAGAAATACATCCGTCAGATTCTGGAAATTCAGGAAACTATCGGGCAGGAGTCTATGCATCAAGGTTCTGTTCGGCATGTCGGTTATTTCGAGTGGAGTCTTGAACGCCGTAAATATAATCATGACAAACGGCGTCAGCACGAAAATGAAGAACAATCCCAATACAGTCCAATCTATGATATTCGTCTTTGACATCTTCGTATTCTTCATGTCGTCCACCTCTCAATAATCGACTGTTCTACGCAGGAATATCTGTTGACACAAACTAATGACAAACAATGCGAGTATCAAAAGCACTGTCAACGCGGACGCAAGTCCATAGTTGTTGGTAAACAGATCTTTAATGAGATAAATCATAATTGTTCTGGTCGCCCCGGCAGGACCTCCGCCAGTCGAGGTATAGATCTGGTCAAAAGCACGGAATGCAAAAATAGTCTCAAGAGTCAGAACCATGACCAACTGGGGATTAATCAACGGCAACGTAATTCTGAAAAATTTCCTAGTCTGGGAAACACCGTCAAGATCAGCGACTTCATAGAGACTTACCGGTACATTCTGTATTCCACCAAGAAGAATCATGATACCGAACGGCGCACGTACCCAAATGGTGATAGGAAGTGTCGAAAATAAAGCTGATTGGGGAGCCCTAAGCCACAAAGGAGGGTTGGAAACCCCTACTGTTCGTAGAATATTGTTGATTAAACCAAGATTGGGATCCATGAGCCAGTCCCATACAATACCGGCGCTTACCATGGAAACAATGAACGGAATGAACGATAATGTCGTCAAAAAAGCTCCACCCCTGTTTTTCAACCTAGATAAAGAATTAGCAATATATAAATCTATCAACAGCAACAAAGGGACGCTCATACCGGCAAAGCGCAGTGTAATGAGTGTGGACTGCCACATGGTGTCACGAGAAAGAAGATCCTTAAAATTGGAAAATCCCACAAAAGCCCTTGTATTCAGCAAGAAATTCACCTTGCAGAACGCATTCATGAAACACAGCAGCAAAGGATATAGAAACACAAATAGGAAATATAGAAAAGAAGGTAATACAAACAAAAAACCTGTAAGCTTATATTTATTTTGTGTCGTCATACAGTTCCTCATCAACAATGGAGCCGTTGCATAAGTCAAATATTGCGCAACGGCTCCAGATCACATACAGGCCATTGTTCTACAACAATCTTGGTCTTTGTCTAATTCTGAGCTAGAAGCTGATCAATCTTTACAGCGAGTGAATCAAGTTCCGTCCGGACATCGATTCCAGGTGTCCCCAGTACCTTCGCCACCACATCTCCGAACAAAATCTGAATTGACCCGGACTGCTTGATGCTGTCGTATTTTGGCGCAGGATCCTTGTCTTTTGAATTCAACATCGCTTCTGCGTACGGCATCTTGCCAAAATATTCATTGTCAAGTGTCAAGGTGGCGCTCAACACAGGAGGAAATCCTGCCGCTTCATGCATGAGTACGTCATATTCGGGCTTCGCAAGCTCCTTGAAGATATCCTGACAGATTTCAGGGTATTTTGTTTTTGCACTAATCAGATTTGCCCAGATACTTCCCGCGCCATCAGCAACAAGATTCACGCTCCCTCCAGAAACAAATGGAATCACCGCGAAATGGATATCAGGGGCCTTGTCCAATGTATCCTGGGCAAACCACCCTTCTCTGTTGATAATCGATGCCTGTCCGGCTTGGAAAGCAGCTTCCGGACTACCGAATTCCAGATTGGAAATACGATACCCGTATACAAGGTCATTGAGCCACTGGAACGCCTTGACTGCTTCAGGACTGTTCACATAACCAGTAGAAGTCGTCAGATCCTCAGACAGCAAACGGGCGCTCATATTGTGGAAATACGGAAAGAACTTACTTGCGACACCATCTCCGGTACCAAGATATCGAGGCTGGAAACCGGACCGAACGATCTTGCCGGAAGCGGTGTATTTCGTCAATTTCTTCGCCAATTCGGTAAGCTCTTCCAGTGTTCGCGGCATATCCTTCTCTGGATCAAGCCCAACTTCCACCATATGGTCAGTATTGATATACAGCATCTGGAGAGAACCGCCTTCTACAGGAAAACCATACCGCTCTCCATTGAACATACCGGAATCGCTGAACATGGGGGCAAGACCTTCATCCCATACGGTACGCACATCTTCACGCAATGGAAGCGCTATTGGATTCGCTCCTCCATTCAGCGCCCAGTCACTGGTACGGCCCAAGAAAAAGTCAGGGCCGTTGTCTGAAGCGAATCCAGTCAGATATTTCGCTTCATAACCCGAATACTCAATTACCTCAGCTCGGCAGGTCACCTGGTCATAACCAAGATTCTTGGCGGCCAGATTCACCGCCTCAGCGAACGCTTGTACGCTTGCAGGAGAATGTCCGTAATGCGACCAGTACACCAGTTCAACCGGACTCGACGCCTTTTCCTGCACCCCATTCGCAAACAGCATGGCGGGCACGAACATCAGCACACACAAAAGACCCACTACCGTCTTTTTCATACGTTCCTCCTTCAAAAACCAATAGGACTTATATTTTGAGAACCATTGATTTTTCTTGAAAATTTTATGGAAACACCATTATCGATGTCTCCATACCCTTCGCCTCTACTACATAGATAATATTCAATTGTCAGATCATCCATCGCTCAATGATCGTACAATATTGACATATATATTGTATTAATTAATGTCAATATATATCTGTCATGATGAATATTATCATCCACAATATAACTTGTAAAGAATTTTTTTTATAAAAAACCATATTTATAATACTAATTGACATAAATAATACTTTATTAGTGTCAATTATATTCGAAATGACACTATTTCTTGACTTTTATTCAACATCATTTTATGATTGCAATATGAGACAAACTGACACTAAAGAAGAATTGATAATAAAGATACAGAAACTATCCGGCATTTCCAGATCCACGATCTTTCGATATTTCGCAGGAAAACAGGTACGAGAAAGTTCAAAGCAGAAAATCTGTAACGCCATCGCTTCCATAGAAGGAGGGAAGCACATAAATGAAGAACAGAAACTTGAGATAGTTGTACCTGTAAATTCCCATAATTTCGATGATTTCAAAGGTTATGGGGAAGTCCTCTCCGGTATCTTGGATGAAGCGTCGAAAAAGGGAATCGCCGTTCGCCTTGAACATGAACCGGGTTACTACGCCGAAAATGGACGGGGAACGGGAGTAATCATTCTCGGGAAAGATACTGAAGAACTAAAAAGCGAATGCATGCGACTCAGAAAACAACAAATCCCTTTTGTTTTGATCAACCGTGCAATCGACAAACCGGGAATCAGCTATGTCACAGTGGACGTGCGCCAAGGGGCTTATGATATGGCGACGCATCTCCTTGACCAAGGTTATAAACGAATAGCCTTTTGGGGGAATCAGACCAATATGGTTTCCCAGGGAAAGTTAGCAGGCCTCAGGGACGCACTCACAGAACGGAATATACCATATGATGAGGATATAATCGAAACTGATGTTGAAAAACATCCTTTGGAAGAGACATTCGACCATTTTATGAAAATGGAAAATAAACCGGACGCGTTCATGACCATGGACGATGAAACCGCATTAAGGGTCATCCGATTGGCGTTCATGAAAAACATCCAAGTCCCCCATGATCTCGGGGTAAGCGGAATGAATGACATCGAATCGTCCGAAAACGTCATACCATCAATTTCCAGTATCCACTACCCTTTCAGAACACTGGGCATCCTTGCCGTGGACACCTTATGGAAGTTGCTTCATGAACAACAGGTACAATCTATCCGAATGATAATCGGCCATAAGATTATGCTCCGGGACAGTACGAAAAAGGAAATTTGAACGATGATTCATCTGCGTACAACGGGCATGCCCTTGAAGAAATAAACATCAATCTGGATTCAATGGAATTTGAACCGGCACTTTAGCGGGCTAGTCCGCCGAACGGAAAACTACAACCGCAAGTTCCCATGAACGGCTTTAACCTACTTCCCTAGCGAAGGAGACATGCCCCAGGTCAAGAAAGCAAAGCCGGAGACAGATAAGGTATACGGCTCCGGCGAAGCGACGCAGAGATGGGCTATCCCCCTGCCCCTCTAGCGAAGGAAGAACTTCCCCCGAACCAAGAAGCAAAGGCAAGGACAGTGCTATTGCACGGCCTTGCCGAAGCGACGAAGGTATGGGGAGTTATTCCGAGCTAGGTTCCGCCGACGGAGAATCTTCCCAGAACAAGGCGCAAAAGAAGCGGCAGCGCTATTGCACGACGCTCCGATTGCAACGCAGTAATGGAGAGATTCTCCTAGGCGGTTAGCATTCGCTGTGACCGCAGGAGATACACTTCTTACACCCCTCGATATTAATGAACGTCACATTCCCGCAGACCGGGCAGACATCGGGGGTGATGCCGTTGTTGGTGACAGCGGCGAGCCCCAGGTCCAGCTGCATGTTTTCGGCCTTGGCGTCTTCGTCCTCCTCGTCGGGCAGCTTGGCGGCGGCGACCTGCATCGCGGTGGCGTTGCCGATATGCTCCTCCAAAGTCTGGGCGATAGCGTCGGGAAGACTCATGACGCGGTTCTTGCCGAATCCCATCGGCCGACCACTGCCGATACCCTTGAGCTGGGCTATAATCGCCTGAGCGCGCTGTTTCGGAGTAAGGGGACTGGGCATACGCAGTATCAAGCTGATCAGACGGCCGATGCCCTCGGCGTCGGCTGCGACATCAGAACCGACCTTAGCCACGTTGATAAATACTTCGAACGGATCCTCGTACTGATCTCCGTCGGAATTGACCGTGATATAGGCCGTGCCAATCGGAGTTGCCTTGCGATATGTAGTTCCACGAAGGACGGTGGAACGAAGGCGCGGCTTTGGCTCGACGGGCGCGGGTTTCGGCGCATCTTCCTTCTTCTCGTCTTTCTTCTCGTCCTTGGCCTTCAGCACCTGGGTGTCGCGCGAACCGTCACGGTAGGTCGTGCCGCCCTTGCAACCGAGATCATACAGCAATTCATAGAGCTTGCCGGTCTGCTCGACGGTATAGTCGGAGGGAGTGTTGCCCGTTTTGGAAATCGAGGAGTCAACCCAACGCTGAATAGCCGCCTGTACGCGGACATGTCCTTCTGGAGCGAGATCCATGGCAGAAACAAAATACGCGGGCCGGGGCTGGCCGGGATGGGCCTTGACCCATTCATCATATACAGCCACACGTTCGATATTTGAGCCCATACGACCGACGCGCTCCCATTCCCAGAAATAGTACGGCTCGATACCGGTGCTGGTACCGACCATCGTGCCGGTGGTGCCGGTGGGCGCCTGGGTCAGCAACGTGACATTGCGGAGACCTTTGTTGCGGACGTTTTCGCGAAGGGATTCCGGCATCTGCTTCATGAAACCGCTTTGGAGCAGCTTGTCGGCGTCGAACATCGAAAAAGCCCCCTTCTCTACCGCAAGATCACTACTTTCGGCATATGCCTCTTCGCAGATGAACTTATACAGCTCGTCGATGAACTTGATCGACTCGTCGCTGCCATAACCCAGCTCCAACTTGATCAGCATATCGGCGAGCCCCATGGTACCGAGGCCGATACGGCGTTCAGACTGCTGGCGCTGCCGGTTCTCCTCGAAGAAATAGGGAGTGTCATCGATCACATTGTCCAGAAAACGGACCGCGCTCCGAACCGCCCGGCCAAGCTCCTTCCACAAAACCTTCCTGTCCTCCACGAACTTGCTCAGGTTGATGGAACCGAGATTACAGACGCCCCAAGGAGGAAGCCCCTGTTCGCCGCAAGGGTTCGTGCTCTGGATCGTGCAGTAGTACCAGGAATTGGACATCTTATTATAACGGTCGATGAAAAACACACCCGGTTCAGCGGAAGCCCAGGCGCTCTCGATGATGGCGTTCCATACGTCGCGCGCCTTGAGCGTCTGGTATGGAATGACCTTGTGTCCCGCCGCCTTCCAAGCATTGAGGTCGCCGTCCCATTTCTCGTTGTATTCGGGATCGCTGGTGTCGGGGAAGCAAGTCTCCCATACCCCGTCCTTGCGAACGGCCTCCATGAAATCGTCGGTAATGCCGACGCTGATGTTGGCGTTGACGATCTTGTCCATCTCGCGCTTGCTGTTGATGAAGTCTATGATATCCGGATGCCAGACGTTGAGGATCAGCATCAGGGCGCCGCGGCGGGACCCCCCCTGTTCGATCAGACCGGTGACGAAACTGAACAACGCACCCCACGAGACGGATCCGCTGCTGCGGCCATTGACCCCCTTCACATAGCTGTGGCGGGGACGAAGCGAGGAAAGGTTCATGCCGACGCCGCCGCCTCGGCTCATGATCTCCGTCATTTGGCCGAGGGAAGCGATGATCCCGCCACGGCTATCCTTGGGGGACGGGATGACATAGCAATTGAAATAGGTCAAGTTCTGGTCAGTGCCCGCGCCGGTGAGGATACGTCCGCCAGGAACGAATTTCCAGTCCTCAAGCAACCAGTTGAACTCCTTCTCCCACTTCTTGCGGACATCGGGTTTCTCCTGCTCCGCGATACCGCGGGCGACACGCGCAAGCATCTGCGCAGGATCGGTTTCCAGCGGTTTATCGACATTTTCCACTTTTGTATGGATGACGGTGCCGTCCTCCAGCTTCACAGTAATCTGCTTGTCGTCTTCAATCTCAGTGACATTGCCGATCTCTCGCTGACCCGTCTTTGGATTGCTGACAGCGACAACAAGATCACCGACCGACAGGCTCTCTTTCTTGACATCCTTCAACGCATAACGATCTAGGAAAATCTTCCTTCCAAGCGGACTTAACTGATTCTTGACTACAGCCATACTACCCCCGAACAATTCTGAGAAAATAAATTATTGGTAGGACAAACTTGAGAGCCAAACAATCCATGGCGCCACAAGAGAACAGTAGTGCGCGGTACCTGCCGCGGACACCATGCCAGTCCCATCCGTCATACCCATGACAACACGTCCGGCTCCCCGGACACCTTCTTTACCATAGCACAAGCTCAAAAACAAGGCAAGAGGAAAGACAACATTTATGGTGTGCTGTTTATTTACCCACCGCTATATATAGCGTATATATAATTTTTATAGCAGAAAGATATCGTCTGTATATAGTAACAACAGAACTATCAGATTCAGTCAACCAACAGTTTGTCCGGCACAGTTCCTTGCGTACATTGGAATTGGAGTCCATGGTTTTTTTCAGGAAATCGGGGGGAAGAAAACAGAGCGCCGACGTTCTCCCACGCTTTATGCGCGATAATAAAAACAACATGCCACTAGATGCGCAAATAAAAAGACCGTCGCACTCCGGCATGCCCCTTTCATGAACAAGATTCCCGTCCAACAAAAAAGAACACCCCGCATCGCGACAGTCCTTTCAAACAAAGATGGCACTAACGGCCGCAGGTACAGGAATGCCCCTCGCCATGCTGGTGCTCATGTCCATGACTGTGTCCCGCACATACAGCGCCGGTGGAACGCAACGTACCGGCCAGATAGGAGGCCACCACGTCGTCGGCCGTACCTTCCGCACCAAGCACCACTTCAATGCCATGTTCATTGAAAATTTCCATGGCCCCGGCGCCCATACACCCACTGACAATCACTTCCACGCCCTGTTCGGCAAGAAAATCGGGAAGAAACCCCGGACGATGTCCGGGGTTTGGAATCTCCTGTACGCCAAGCACCGACGTACCGTCCGCGTCGTAAAACCGAAACACATCGCAATGTCCGAAATGGCCAAGCTGGCCGGAACTACTGCAAGCTACCGCTATCTTCATACCGCATATCCTCCTATGCTTGATGCATGTTGCATTCAATCCACTGGATCGGGTTGTTCATCTTCCGCTGGTCCAACCCGAAAATCCCCCAGCCGTACCAGCCTCCCCTGCCGTAGCGCCAGAAGATTATCCTCTACGGAAAGTCCTACCGTCCTGTAGACTGGAATACCGGCTCCAAGCAACAGCCCACCGACATGCACCCCGCATCGCGAGGCTAATACAGCGTCCACATCCATGCCGACCAGTTTCTCCGCGACGATTGTTCCCGCGGACCCCGGATGGGCGGCAAGGGGATTGTCAAAAAACTCAACCCGCTCTCCATCAACAATCAGAAAACCATCGCAACGGGCGAAAGACGACGAAACGACCTTTCGCGATGCATCCACAGGAACGGCGACTTTGAATGTACCGACAACCATCCTTCCACGCACCTGTGAACCATGGGGGCAAGAACGGCAGGCGGGAGCATCTTCGTCCACCTCGCCACACAGCAAAAAGGACCCGCCTTCGATGCGGAGAGCCTTGCCTTGCACGAGGCAAAGAGCAAGTTTCCGCCGGGCGCGGGCATAGAGGCTTTGAATGGAAGCCCTCGCCACCAACATCTGGCGGGCGCACTCCTCCTGGGTGAATCCCTCGTAATCAATCAGGCGTATCGTCTCGTATTCATCCACCGACATTGTAACGACGGACGCCCGAATGTCCTCGGCAGGAACGAACGAAACGCAGCGGGGCATCATACAGACCCGCTTCCATTTTTGAGGTCGCGACACCACATCCCCCTTGCTGCGAATTCTTCACAGGAATGAGCTGAAATCAATGATACAATATCCGTATTATTGGCATATGTCAATAATACGCAGAACATCAAACACAAAAGCAAACGCAGCGCAGGAAATAAAGAAGCCGCATGAAGGGACTACCGAATTGAGGAAGCGCGTTCCTCACAACCCACAACCCGTCATTTCAATCGTCATGAACGGAAACAAAGCGAAACGGAGGGGAGATGATATACATCGAGACAGAAAAAGGGAGCCACCATGAACCTCACGGCGGCTCCCTCGCGATACACACGCTCATCAGGAAGGAGGAGCATACTATTCCATCACGAAAGCCCAACGGACCTCGCGCAAAGGACGAAACAAGATACGCCGGACAGGAAAAGACCGGCGCATCGACAAAGACGTCTAGTAGCCAAGCTCCACCATCGCGTCGGCCACTTTCTTGAAACCAGCGATATTGGCGCCCTTCACGTAGTTGATGTAGCCGTCAGCTTCCGTACCTTCCTTGACACAGGCGGCGTGGATGCTGGTCATGATGCCATGCAGCTTCTGATCGACCTCTTCCGCGGACCAACTGTAGTGCATGGCGTTCTGGGACATTTCGAGACCACTGACGGCGACGCCACCGGCGTTGGCAGCCTTGCCGGGGCCAAAGGGGATCTTCCGTCCGACAAAGTACGATACGGCATCGGCCTTGCATCCCATATTGGAGGTCTCCACGACATATTTGACGCCGTTGGCGGCCAATGTCTTGGCGTCTTCCAGGCCCAGTTCATTTTGGATTGCGCAGGGGAACGCCATGTCAACAGGAACTTCCCAAGGCTTTTTGCCGGCGAAGAACTTCGCACCGAACTTGTCGGCGTACGGTTTTACGACATCATTGTTGGATGCGCGCAGTTCGACCATGTACGCCCATTTCTCAGGAGTACTTATGCCGTTTTCATCAAGTATGTAGCCGTCAGGACCGCTGATCGTCACCACCTTGGCACCAAGCTGAGAAGCTTTCATGACCGCGCCCCAGGCTACGTTGCCAAAACCGCTGATGGCGATACGCTTGCCCTTCATGGTGTCACCATGGGCCTTAAGCATCTCATTGGCGAAATACATGGTACCGAAACCAGTCGCTTCCGGCCGAACCAAGGAACCGCCCCAGTTCCGCCCTTTACCAGTCAGGACACCGGTATTCTCGTCGCGCAGACGCTTGTACTGCCCATACAGGAAACCAATCTCACGGCCACCCACGCCGATGTCGCCGGCGGGAACGTCAGTATCAGGGCCGATGTATTTCTGCAACTCAGTCATGAAGGAGCGGCAGAAGCGGAGGATTTCATTGTTGGACTTACCCTTCGGATTAAAATCGCTGCCACCCTTGCCGCCGCCCATGGGCAGCGTCGTCAGGCTGTTCTTGAAGGTCTGCTCAAAGCCAAGGAATTTCAAGGAACCGAGCGTTACGCTGGGATGGAACCGGAGACCGCCCTTGTACGGGCCGATGGCGTTGTTGAATTGAACGCGGTAGCCGCGGTTCACCTGGATATCTCCATTGTCATCTTCCCACTCCACCTTGAAGGAAAAAACTCGGTCCGGTTCAGTGATGCGCTCCAGGATTTTATTTTTCAGATATACTGGATTGTCGTTTACGACATCGATGATGGACTCGATTACTTCACGAGCCGCCTGGATAAACTCTGGTTGGGCTGGATTCTTCCGCTCAAGGTCAGCCATGAACTCTTCCAATTGATACATTTCTCTGTTCCTCCCGAACTTGGGGCGCATAGCCCCATCGCGATTCCATGCACACATCGTAAACCCGCAGATTCATGCTGTCAAGAAATTTCAAGAACCGTCAATAAGTTTCATTATATTTTATATTTTCATCAAAATATGCTGTTTTAATGCAATAAAACGCATTTAACCTGATTTTATATTTCTATAATCGCAAGCTTTTTGAAAATATTTCTTTGCTCTATGGATTCCGAAATATGAAGCGTCGATTCTGAGTGAATCCGAGACAACAGCCCAAGTCCGCACCTACAGGGCATTTCTATTCTCCCTTCTGCGAATCCATGGTATCATTTGCCCATGTACAAACTCGACCAGACATGGTTGCCTTTCAGCAACCTGATGCTTCAACATATCTACAACATCCTGCTTATCTGCAGCGACTATGACCGGTTCCTCATCGAAGAAGATGGACGGGTGGAAGAAGAACTGTACCTTGAGTACACCCAGCTTGGACTGACCAACCCGCCGAAGATCACCCATGCAGCAAGTCCCACCGAGGCGCTTAGTCTGCTGGAAGAACGGAAATTCGATTTGGTCATCACCATGCTCGATCTTGGAACGGAACATGTCGAAGAGCTGGCGACGCAAATCAAGGAACTCAAGCCGGACATGCCCGTAGTAGTGATGTCCCCCTCCCCGACTCACCGGAGAAACAAGCTGATCAAGGGTTCAATGAACTCGGCGATCGACTATTTCTTCTATTGGCAGGGGAATCCCAGCATATTCCTCGCCATGGCGAAGCTGATAGAGGACAGGATGAACCTCGACCACGATACGGCGGAGGCCGACGTGCAGGTCATCATCCTTGTAGAAGATTCCGTGCGCTTCTATTCGTCGTTCCTCCCGCTGATGTATACCAGCCTGATCCTTCAGAACCGTTCCAGCATCCTTGAGGCACTGAACAACTGGGGAAGGACGTTACGGATGAGGGGGCGACCGAAGATCCTGCTCGCGAGAACCTATGAGGATGCGGTATCGTTATACGAGACCTATCGTCACAACATTCTGGGAATCATTACCGACGTATCTTACAGCCGCGATGGTGAGGACGATCCGGAAGCGGGACTCAGGCTCTGCCGTCTGGTGCATGACAAAGATCCCGACCTTCCGATTCTGGTGCAAAGCACAAAGGAAAGCTATCGCGAGATGGCAAATGACGCGGGGGCGGCCTTTATCTGGAAACTCAGTTCTTCGCTGCTGACCGACCTGCACAAGTATCTGGTCGCGAACTACGGCTTCGGCCCGTTCATCTTCCGGAATCCTGAAACGGGCGAGGAGCTTGCCAGGGCCGAGACGATGCGGGACTTGCAGCGCATCCTTCCGGAGATTCCGAACACCAGCTTCATCAGTCATGCGAGACGCAACGACTTCTCCCGCTGGCTACGGGCAAAGAGCTTGTATGTGTTGGCCGCGAAGATCAAGCCGCTGAAGGAAAAGGATTTTGATACTCCGGAGATTTTTCAGGAAAAGATGGTGGAGATCATCAAAACCTACCGCACAGAACGGACGAAGGGAATTATCACCCAGTTCAACCGCGACAACTACGACGAAACGTTGTTCTTCTGCCGCATCGGTTCCGGTTCACTCGGCGGCAAAGGCCGGGGGCTCGCCTTCATAGACATGGAGCTACGGGCCAGCGACATTCTGGAGAACTATCCTGACATATACCTTTCCATACCTCGCACCGTGGTCATCGCGACTGACTTGTTCACCCGGTTCATCGAGGAAAACCAGTTGCAGGAAGTCGCATTCGCGGATATCGCCGATGAAAATCTGCTCAGGGTGTTCCTTGCCTGTCCGCTTCCGGGAGAGTTGAGCATGGATTTGGCGGAGATACTCAAAGTAATACATCAGCCGATTACGGTACGGTCGTCCTCTTTGCTCGAAGACTCCCATTTCCAGCCGTTCGCCGGGGTATATGAGACCTGCATGATCCCGAACCAAGGAAGCGACGCCCAGCGGCTGGCCGAACTGAGCGACGCCGTCAAGTGCGTCTGGGCCTCCACCTACTTCCGCAGGGCGAAGGAATACCTGCGGGCTACGGACCACATGCTGGAAGAAGAGAAGATGGCCGTCGTCATCCAGCAGGTAATCGGCAGCGAACATGGCGACTACTGGTATCCGAACATCTCCGGCGTCGCCCGGTCGTTGAACTACTACCCGCTCGGAGGCGAGACTCCGGAGGATGGCGTGGGTATGCTCAGTTTCGGCTTCGGCAAATCGGTAGTGGACAATGGTTCGGCGTTTCGGTTCTCTCCGAGGCATCCTCGGCGCCCCGTTCAGTTTCTTGGAGGTACAGAATCGAGTTCACAGACTCACTTCTATGGCTTGAGACTTGGTACAGGCTATCATCCGCTGGATGTCTCCCCAGAAAACCTTGAACTTCTTCCCCTTTCAGAGGCGGAGGCGCATCCCGATTCCCTTAAATATGTCGCAAGTACGTATGACAACGAAACCGGCCAGCTTTCGGAGAGTATCCGCGCCGTCGGTCGCAAGGTGATCACGTTCAACGGAGTTCTCAAATATGACGCATTCCCGTTGGCGGCTATTGTACGCGACATCCTTCGTCTCGGCACAGGGGCGATGAGTACCCCCATCGAAATTGAATTCGCCGTCAACCTCAATCGGAAGGCCCCGAAAAAGCCGGAGTTCAGCCTGTTGCAGATCAGGCCTATCGTCGAGGGCAACGAGGAATCGGACATCGTAGTCGACGATTCGGTGAAAGAGCGTGCGTTTGTGTATTCCCGTCAGGTGATGGGCAATGGCAAGATCGATACGATCCGCGACATCATCTATCTCAAGACCGACCGGTTCAACCCCTCCCATACGGCGGAGATGGCGGCGGAGCTGGACAAGCTCAACGCCCCGATGGTCCTGAACCAGGCCGACTATGCGCTGATCGTCGCCGGACGGCTTGGTTCTTGCGATCCTTGGCTGGGCATACCCGTCTCATGGTCCCAGATATCGCGGGCGCAGGTGATTGTCGAGACCGGCTTGCCGAATTTCCAGGTGGAGCCTAGCCAGGGTACGCATTTCTTCCAGAATCTGACGTCGCTCGGAAACATCTACATGACGGTGAACCCTTCCTATAACGACGGCAGGTGCGATTTCTCCACGTTGGACGGTCTGCCGCTGGTTGAGGAAACGGAGTTTTTCAGACATGTTCGCACAGAACTCCCATTGGATATCAGGGTCAACGGGTTCAAGGGTGAGGGAGTCATGGCTGCGGGAGTCCCGAAAGAGCGGAAGGAGGAAGTGGAAAAGCTGGAGGGGGAAGAGTGCGAGTAAAGGAATGCGGCGCAGAGAATCATGAAAATGCTGAAGGCGAATGCAAATTGAAACAAGCAGAAATACAACATGACGGTATATGTCATGGCAAATAGTATATTCTCATCATCATGAATTATTATTTTCATGGTATAGTACCAGCAAATAGAGGAAGGAATACATGAGGGTCTCCCAATCACCACTTATACCGGAAGCACTTTTTGAAAGGTTTGAATTCTACAATTACAATCATGCGCTGGAAATCCTTTATCAGGCTTATCCTGTAGAATATGGCGAGATTCTTCAAGCACTGGATCATTTTGAGTTAACTGTTGAAGATATCAAGCAACAGGGAGGCAGCAAGTCCCCAATCCCCCCGAAATTTGAAACGATCCTAACGCCACTGGGATGGGACGAAGTAAAGCTATCGGGAGATCTCCATCTTACACTATACCCTAGGCATGCCGGAGATTCTGTCTCGCATAAAAGTATATTGTGTAATTATATCGACGGCCATAATATTGATTTCTATAAAGGAAGAATCGCTTGCGATGTCGAATGGAACAGCAAGGATCAGACTTTTGACAGAGATCTTTTTGCTTTCCGAACCTTTTATGAATGTGGAATTATCAGCGCCGCGGTCATCATCACCCGTAGTGAAGAACTAAATGGCTATTTTAAAATGCTTGGGGAGATGCAAAAATACGGAGCAAGTACGACATGGATGGGAAAACTGCTCCCGCGACTGGAATCCAGGCGTCATGGAGGATGCCCGATTCTTGCTATCGGAATACGACCTTCGACGATCAAAGGCGTCATCATTCAGAATCAAAAGGAATATCAACAATGACTCTTACTACTGGCGACACAACCAATACAAATCTGCTCTCATTCTGCGGTACCAATACATTTCACACAATCCTCGCCGACCCACCATGGCAATTCCAGAACCGGACGGGGAAAGTCGCTCCAGAACATAAACGGCTTAATCGGTATGAAACAATGGATCTGGAATCAATCAAAAGCCTGCCGGTATCGCAGGTGACGATGGATACTGCGCACCTGTATCTATGGGTTCCCAATGCGTTGTTGCCTGAGGGTCTTGAAGTAATGAAAGCATGGGGGTTTTCATACAAAACAAACATTATCTGGGAAAAAGTAAGGAAAGACGGAAATCCGGACGGAAGAGGTGTAGGCTTCTATTTCCGAAATGTAACGGAAATACTCTTGTTTGGCACAAAAGGCCCCAACGCAAGAACATTGGATCCGGGCAGAAGCCAAGTAAACCTCATCCGTACACAGAAAAGAGAACATTCCCGAAAACCAGACGAAATCTTTCCCCTCATTCAAGCATGCAGTCCAGGACCTTATCTTGAATTGTTTGCACGGGGAGTTCGTCCGGGATGGGCGTTATGGGGCAATCAAGCGAATCAAGATTATGAGCCGACATGGGCGACATATGCGAATCATAGTATTTCCGCGGTTTCGGAAAATGCGACGGAATATGAACCGGATACAGAACAATAAAATTGTTCAAGAATTAATTTGATTGATAGAAAAGTCTATTGTTTTCTTATTAAACCACATATTGAGAACATGATTCCAGTATGATGGACAAAAATGATATTTACCAAAGGCAGAGGGGTGCAGAACCCATATCGCATGAATGGGTGTGCCATCAGAAAGTGTATAGATCCCACAATTAACTTTTTCCCTTTCATACTCAATGGGAGATTCCAATGTCCAACTCGCTCCACTCATATAAGTCCACATAGCAGATTTCCCCAATGCAATGATGTACGAAGGCCGCAAGTCTTCAAGCACTTGCCAAAAAGCCTGTTCTGACTCGTCATACAGATCCTTAGCGGCATGAGAACTACCAGAAACAAGGGATTGCTGAATATAGTTATAGTATGCAATGGAATTCCATACGTCCTTGTATGGTTTGTCAGTTCCCGAACACCTGTAAAGCATCGCTTCGATCTTTCCATAAATAGGATGTCCACAACCTTCAAGATGGTCGCAAATTGCGTCTTTCGTATAGTTGGCACATCCTTCACAGTTTTTGAGACAACGTCCGGCCTTACGACAAGCAGGATATTTTTCCAACATCTTCGCATCGCAATAATGACTATTGCCTATTACTAATATTTTCTTCCCGAAAATACCGCCCGTTTTATAGTTCTCGCCTTTCCAAGGTTCAAACACAATAACGTCCATCCTTCAGTCCTCATCATGTGTATTGATCTTATCATACGGAATACAACTTTAAAACCGGTATTTCCATCGAATATGATTCATGGAATAACCATGCGAACGAATTATACAACACTGGCAAACAGTCCTCTGCGAAGGCCCCTCTGTATTCTCGGTGTTCGTCATTAGGACATTCAATCATAAAGTATAGTATCAACCAATCTGGACCGCCTGGGAGTCGAACCCAGGTCCGGAAACAAACGCAAGATTTCAATCTACAGCCAGTTTCGTCGCTATGGGCTTTTCGTCCCGGCTAGTCGCCCGTCCCGTCGATACCATGTGCGGCCCGGTTCATTCAACATAATGGAAACACATCATGTTACAGAAAGTGACAGAATTACAGCCCAAGATGGGTAAAGAGGTCTGCTTTATCGGAATCAGGTGATGAACCAGAACAACGCATCTTCACTCCCATCCGCTGAATCATTCCAAGAATCAGATTCGCTTGACGGTCATCCAGTTCAGAAAGCGATAGTACGATAAAACCAGCGAAGGACCAGTTCAAAGCAACAGCACAAGCAGCAGCTTGGACACCAAGTGGCAACCAAAGTGTCCGATAAATGCATATTGGATACCCCATTTCCGATAAAAACGTCCGAATACTAGCCCAAGCCCCCCGTTGACCAGGAAACATCTGAACAGAATCCAGAAGTCCAGTCTGCCAAAGAGGCTGATCGTCGCAGGGATATGTCCCGCGGCGAAAAGCACTGCCGCGATGAAGTTGGCCGTAATGAAAACCCACTGGGGAATGTCCTCCCTAGCCTTGTTTCGAGCAAAGACCTTCCAGATAATCCAAGAGATCAGTGACATGACAAACAGCCTGAGAAACAATTCCTCGACTATCCCCCCATAGAGCAGCGAACAGAAGAAACCGGCGGGGGAGATTCCTTGTGTGTACGAGGCTCTTACCTCGGGGATGATCGACCCGAACACCGGAGCATCCAGAGCGAACAGGATGCCGCATGCAACGGTAATCAAGCAAACCTTGATCGTCTTCTCCTTCTCGAACTTGAACGGCCTCATCAGTCCGACCTTATCCGAAAGAATCCAGCCAAAGAACGAAGCGAACAGTCCATACATGCCGCCCTGGATTGCCCCCATGAGCAGCAGCGCCCGGTAAGAACCAAGCTGTTGAATCATCAATGCCCTAGTTTGCTCATTATAATTCTCATAAGCATATACGGAAACGAGAATGCTCCCAACAACCGCTATGGGAAACATGCACAACGCGAATACAAGCGGTTTCTTCACATAAGCCTTATTCATCTTCTTGTCCCCTTCCTTGTCCTGCGGTTTTCACAGGCAGGCTGACCAATGACAGAACACGTTCTTTGCGGTCGCCGGTCTTGGGTTTGCCTGATGCAGCCATTATTTCATTCGCAAGAGTTTTCAGGAGTTCTTCAAACTCGGCGTCGTCCAGCACAAGGGTGGCGATGCTGAGACTCAGCATATCCTTCACAGGGTCTATACCTGGAGTCAGGAAATAGGATGTAAACATCCCCGTAAGGTTCATCAAGCCCCCAACGGTCATTTTCTCTATTTCCTGGATACTTGGATTCCCTTTCGGTTGTGTCAGGCTGTAGGTTTTCTCCAGAGCTCCACGCTTGGCCTGTGTCCCGGAAACCTGAACCATATCAGCGTCAAGCAACTTTTTCAGATGCTTGTACAGGCTTGGCTTGGGTATGTCCGGCAGCTGTTCTGACAGAGCGGACGTAGTTGCGGTTCCCATCGCCGCAAGAGCCTGGCAGATGCGCTGGCGTTCAGGATTCATTATAATCTTCAGATAGTCTTTTTCCATATTCATTATCCAATTTGATAATATTATCGTAATGTATAATAAAATATGCGAACTTTGTCAATCGGTGAATCAATCAACGCTTATGGGTCAATGAATGGAATTGCAAGGCCGATACGAAACCCGCGTGAGACATGCACGGGACAGATACAAAGGATATTGGCGTCCAGTACAAAGCCGACGTGAGAATACGAGAATGGCGGATGGCGAATACATACGGGAGGGGGCACAGCCCATGTCGTCAGGCTGGAACGAAGCTGATATAGGCGGGGCGCCGTCAGGCATCAGGCCGGCGACTCCACCGCCATTCTATTTTTGTAAAAAAGAATCCCAAATAACATCGTGCGGAGGGTCGGCCACGATAGTCAAAGGTTCCTTCCTGACCGGATGGAGAAAACTGACCCGACGGGCGTGGAGATGGATGCCACCGTCAGGATTGGATCGCTGCGCCCCGTATTTCAAGTCGCCTTTGATATGCAGGCCAATGGCTGCGAGCTGCGCCCGAATCTGGTGGTGACGGCCGGTATGAAGATCGATTTCCAGCAGATAATATGATTTTGAAGCACCGATCAGCCGGTAGGAAAGCTTCGCGATCTTGCTCCCCTTCCGTTCCACAGGATGCGCCACAGACTTGTTGCGGACCGCGTCGCGGGTGATATAGTGGACCAACGTACCTTCGGGCTGCTGCGGAGCCCTGTCCACTACCGCCCAATACGTTTTCTTGACCCCGCTGCCACGAAATAACTCATTCAGACGAACCAGAGCCTTCTCCGTCTTGGCGTATACGACAATCCCGCTGGTTGGCCGGTCAAGCCGATGGGGAATGCCCAAATAGACATTTCCCTGCTTTCCATAGGTTTCCTTCAGATATAGCTTCACCACGTCGGCCAACGTAGGGTCGCCCGTCTCGTCTCCCTGCACAAGCTCCCCGGGAAGCTTGTTGATGACGATCAGATGGTTGTCCTCATACAGAATCCGGTCGGCGACAGGAGGAAGCAGGCTCATTCCTGATCCTCCCCGACATCGGTTTCAGTTACGGAAGCATCATCGTCGGATGCCCCGGGCGTTCCCTCGTCCATGGAACGCCCATTTCCCGCAGAAGCGTCATCATCCGCAGCATCAAACAAGGAGGGCTCCTCGGCCTTCACCACTTCCTTGACGCTACGAAGCTTGAGCGAAGCGACTTCCTTGACGGCGATACGGACGCCGGAGGCCTTGACACCCTTCACCAGATAGTCGGAGAAATAGAATTTCTCCTCCAGAATCTTGATGTTCCGGGCGGGTTTGTAGGTAGCCGTCAGCTCGGCGTTGGGGAATGTAGAAAGCTTGAGAAGGCGATAGTTCCCCTCCGGCACCAATTCATAGGTCCTGTTGAGGATGAACTGGGTAATCTGACATCGTTTAAGGAACAGGAACTTGGAAGTCTTCTCCTGATAGATGATCGTGAAGACGATGCCTGAAAGTTCCGTCTTGTCAGCGAAGCTGCAATGGAGCAGCCCCTTGCCGATGAACAGCTTCTCAGGTGCGTCGCACACGAAATACGTACCGGTTTTCTGGATAATCAGGATACGGTCGTAAGGGGACACCATCAGCATGGTATTTCCGCTCTTGACATTGTAGCCCAAGTATCCGGTGGTGGGATCGTACTTCAACGAAAGGTCGCGTACGGCTACCTCTTTGACATCGACAGTATCAAAACTCTTGATCACCGTCTTGCGCTTGTGAGTCTCAGAACCTAACAACCCCTTCAGTTCGGTCAAGTAATCCAGCGAATAGTCGATCAGATGATTGAGTTTGTACTCGACCTCCTTCAACTGTTCATTGATCTGGTCAATCTCCTGACGGTTCTTCTCGATATCGAACAAGCTGATACGCCTAATGGGAATCTTGAGCAACCGCTCAACGTCGTCGCCGTCCACCGGACGAAGCAACTGGTCTTCAAACGGCTCAAAGCCGGTGATTACCGCTTTCTCGACCGCCTCGGCGCTTCGTTTCTGCTCGATCCGCTTGTAGATGCGTTCTTCAATGAAAATCCGCTCCAACGTGCGGGCGTGGAGCTTGTCGTACAGATGGGACTTCTCCAGCTCCAGTTCCGCCTTCAATACATCCACGAGATGTTTGGCATGGAAATGGATCATGTCGGAAATTTTCATGATCTCAGGGAAATTATCCTGGATGACCAATGAGTTCACCGCGATCTTCTGCTCGCACAGCGTATAGGCGTACAGGGCGTCAACGATATCCTTAGAATAGGTATTACGGGCCAGACATATCTCGATATTGACCTTCTCAGCCGTAAAGTCGCTGATTGACGCGACCTTGAGCTTCCCTTTCTTGGCGGCTTCGTCGATAGAATGAATCATCATTTCGCTGGTTACGCCGAACGGCAGTTCCTCGATGACGATTCGCTTCGGGTCGGAAGTATCCAGCTTGGCGCGGACGGAAACAGAACCAGTCCCGTCCTCGTAGTTCTTGACGTCGACGATGCCGCCGCCGGGGAAGTCGGGGTATAGCTGGAAGCTCTCCCCTTTCAGCACCGCGGCCACCGCGTCCAGCACTTCCAGCGCATTGTGCGGCAGGATCTTGGTGGCCATACCTACGGCGATGCCTTCCGCGCCTTGGATCAGCACTACGGGAATCTTCGCCGGGAAAACAACCGGCTCCTTGTTGCGGCCGTCGTAGGATTCCACGAATTCGGTCAACTCGGGATTGTACAGAACCTTCTTGGCGAACGGTAGGATACGGCACTCGATATAGCGGGCCGCCGCCGCGCTATCGCCGGTCATGAAGTTGCCGAAGTTTCCCTGACGCTCTATGAACAGATCGCAGTTGGCCAGATTGACCAGCGCTTCGTAGATGGAGGCATCGCCGTGAGGGTGGTACCGCATGGCCCAGCCGACCACGTTGGCGACCTTGTGGAACTTACCGTCGTCCATCTCGAACAGCGTATGGATGATACGCCGCTGAACGGGCTTGAAACCATCGACGATATCGGGAATCGCCCGCTCTTTGATGACATACGATGCATACTCCAAGAAGTTCTGTCGGAAAATAGTTTGCGCGTGTGCCATCAGATCAGATTCTCCATAATGAAGTCCCTTCTTTCAGGGGTATTGTTTCCCATATAGAACGACATGGCCTGACGAATCTCGTTCATGCTTGAAATCGAGACCGGAGTCAGCTTGATGTCCTCCCCAATGAACTGCCCGAACTCGCGGGGGTCTATCTCGCCCAACCCCTTGAACCGGGTAACTTCAGAGCCACGAATCTGGCTCATGGCATGATCCCGCTGCTCCTCGTTGTAGCAGTAGACCGTCTGCTGCTTGTTCCTCACGCGGAATAACGGTGTCTCAAGGATATAGAGACGGCCGGACAAGACCAAATCCTCGAAGAACGACAAGAAATACGTCATGAGCAGAATGCGGATATGGAAACCGTCGTTGTCGGCATCTGTGGCGATGATGACCTTGCCGTACCGAAGCCCCTCTATGCCGTTCTCAATTCCCAGCGCCACCATCATATTGTACAGCTCGGCGTTCTTGTAGATCACCGTCTGCTTCTGGCCGTAGACGTTGGCGATTTTTCCTCTGAGGCTGAACACCGCCTGAGTCATGACATCCCGTGTCTTCGTGATGGTCCCCGACGCAGAATCACCTTCCGTGAGGAAAATCATCGACCGGTCGCCTAAGTCGGCATGAGCGCCCGTCTGCCCCAGATGATACTTGCAGTCCTTGAGCTTGGGGATGTTGATCGACACCTTGCGGGCGGCTTCCTTCGCCCCTTTCTTGACCTCGTTCAGCTCCTTGCGCAGCTTCTCGTTGTTGAGGATCTTCTGGTTAAGCTTGGCGGCTTCCTCCGGATGCTTCAACAGGAAGTCTATGACCGCCTCCTTCACTTCCTGGACGATCCACATGCGGATCTCTGTATTGCCCAGCTTGTTTTTCGTCTGGCTTTCGAATACAGGATTCTGCAATTTGATGGCAATCGCTCCAATCAGGCCCTCGCGGGCATCCTGAGGCGCCCAATTCTTCTTGAAATGTTCGTTGATCCCCTTGATGATGCCTTCCTTGAACGCAGCCAAATGGGTACCGCCATCGCTGGTATGCTGGCCGTTCACGTAGGAAAAATAGTTCTCTCCATAAGAACCGGGCGTATGGGTAAAGGCGAACTCAATCTGCTTGCCCCGGTAATGGAGTATCTGGTACATGTTTTCGTCGCCGACCTCCTTCTCCAGCAGGTCGAGCAGTCCGTGCGCCGACTTGAACGTCTTGCGGTTGAACTCCAGCGTCAGCCCCGTGTTGAGGTACGCATAGTTCCACATCCGCTCGCGAATATAGTCCTCGTTGAACACGTACTTGCCGAACAGCTCCTCGTCGGGGATGAACTGGGTCAGCGTACCGTCCTGTTCGTCGGTCTTGCCCTTTTTCTGCTCGACCAGCACGCCCTTGGCGAACGAGGCCGAAGCATACTGCCCGTCACGATAGGCTGTGACCTTGAAATAGGAGGAGAGCGCATTGACGGCCTTCGTACCGACGCCGTTCAGTCCTACGGAGAACTGGAACACATCGTCATTGTATTTCGCACCGGTATTGATAATAGATACGCATTCAACCAACTTGCCCAGTGGAATACCGCGGCCATAGTCGCGGACGGAAACGCAGTTGTCATCCAACGAGATGATAATGCGGCTTCCATAGCCCATGATGAATTCGTCGATACTATTGTCGACGACTTCCTTGAGCAAGATATAGATGCCGTCATCCACATGAGAACCATTGCCGAGCCTGCCTATATACATCCCAGGACGCAGACGAATGTGCTCAAGGGCGCTCAAAGTCTGTATCTTGCTTTCATCATATGTGTTTTTGTTAGTAAAAGACGCCATAGCTTTTGATTATATACGGTTTTCCGAGTGTTTGCAAAGGTCCTGAAAAACAGACGAGCGCTTTACGCAGACTATAGTTATGCGCATACGTCAATATGCGGGTCTTGACAGGAATCAATGAGAACCGGAATGTCGGAATGCGACGGGCGGCTTCGCAACCTCCGTCTTTTTTTGTTGCCCGGAGCAACGTGGTCGGTTACATTTGAATTGGTTGTCGGGGAGGGATTAACAATGTCGTATGCGATGCCGGCTATATCAGCGGGCCTGTTTCTCGCAAGTTCCATTGCGCATGTCTACGCCCGGCATGTCGGAAAAAACAAACTGGCGTTTTTCACAAAACCCTTGCTGATGCCATTGTTGCTGGCGACCTTCCTGACCGCTGTATCGTCGATTGGCGAAACCGTCCCCCGCATCCAGATGTTGGTCATCGCCCTCACGCTCTATACAGCGGGAGATATTTTCCTAGCGCTGCCGGACGAAAAGAGGCCCGCGCTGTTCCTGATTGGCATGGCGGCCTTCATGGCGGGCCATATATGTTATGCGACATGGTTCCTTACCTTCTCAGGATGGAATACCCTGGCTTGGCAAGCGATGGCGATTGTCTCGATAGTCGTTATGGCGCTTCTCGTAATCTTTTGCAGGAAAGTACTATCCAGTAAGACGCGGCAGGCCCCTTGGCTTTGCGCATATGGGGTACTTATGGGGGTATTCTCCGTCTGCGTAGCCTCATCATGGGGAACAGGGCCAATCGCAGGAACGATCGTAGCCCTCGCAGGAACGGCGTCCTATACGCTTTCCGATAGTTTTATCGCCATGGACAAGGTATCCTTCCATGTCGCGGGCGATGACATCATCATGACGACATACTTGTTGGCGAACATCCTTCTGCTCGCAGGGGTATGGATTCTGACCCGAACGCCTACAGTATACGTGCTGTTATAATCTATCATACGGACAGAAGCATATGAAACAGGAAACAAACGCACGACAGAAACCTTCCTCCGCGCCACGTCGTCCACGGCATACGCAGAAAGCGGGGCTGGTGCCGGGCTCCCTCGTATATGTGGGAGACACGCCTAGCCAGAAAACGCATATCCATTCCATAGCCTACAATGCGGATGCTATCGAGGAAACCGATACGACCATTCCGCAGCGGGAAACGGGAAGACTTCTATGGATACAGGTCACAGGCCTCAAGGACATCGAAACAATCGCACAGCTAGGACAACGCTTCAATGTCAATCCTCTGTACCTTGAAGATATCCTCTACACGGACCAGCGCCCGAAGGTGGACCGGACGGAAGGGTACCTGTTCATCACCCTGAGGCTGAACCATCCGGAAGAACCCGCGATGGAGGACGAACAGATCAGCCTGGTCATGGGCAAGGATTTTCTGATTTCCTTCCAGGAGCGACCGTCCGACGTGTTCGTTCCCGCACAGAAACGGCTTCAGAGGACGGAGAGCAAACTGCGGAAGTCCGGAGCCGATGTGCTGCTCCATGCGTTGCTGGACATGATCGTGGACAGGTATCTGGTTCTCGCCGATCAGCTGGAAGATGACACCGACGACCTTGAGGACGTTGTGGTCAATACCCCCGACGCGGTGAAGGCTTCCGAACTGCATAAGGAAAAGCGCAAGATACAGAACCTGCGAAGATCGACACTGCCGCTACGGGACATCTTCAATCTGCTCTCTTCCGGCAACGAACCGCTGATAAGCCCCATCGCCAGGGCGTATTTCAAAGATACGTATGACCATGTGCTGTGGTTGATCGAGTCGTTGGAGAACCTGCGGGAAACTATGCAGGGGTTGATGGAGGTGTATCTTTCGAGCCTTGACATGCGCATGAACCATATCATGCAAGTGCTGACGATTATTTCAACCGTGTTCATCCCCCTGACCTTCATCACCGGGCTATATGGCATGAATTTCGCATATCTCCCCCCGGAAACGCTCAAACCCTGGGGGTTCTATGGTATCCTCGGGGTCTGCGTCGTGCTGTCGGTCGGCATGGCGTTATGGTTCAAACGCAAGAAATGGTGGTAATGGAGAACGTCCATGATCAACAGAATTGAATTCTCGGCGCTGGAAGGCTGTTCGCTGCAGGAGCTGCATCAATGTTTTGTCAGGGCGTTTGGAGACTATCAGGTCCCCATGGATCTGCCGGTGGAGCGTTTTCGCTCCATGCTCGCCCGCAATGGGTTCGAGGCGACTCTGTCCGCGGGGGCGTTCTGCGACGGGCAGCTCGTAGGGTTTGTCTTCAATGGCGTGAGATACTATGCCGGCGGCAAGCTCGCCTACGACAGCGGAACGGCGGTATTGCCGAAGTTCCGTGGACAAGAGATCGCCACCCGGCTCATGGCATTCACCATGGAGCTTCTTTCCCAGGCGGGAGTCTACGGGTATGTCCTGGAGTGTATCGAGACGAATACGAAAGCCCTGTCGCTCTATCAGAAGAACGGTTTCCGCCGTACCCGGTATTTCACATGCTGGCAGACTGAGAGGCGGACGTTACTGACAAAAACCATGGATATCCAGCTCCAGTATCAGATTAAGGAAGGCACCCCTGCGGAATTGCATGAGGCACAGAACATTCTTTCCTCCTATCCGTCCTGGCAGAACAGCGATTCGGCGATTCTGGCGATCTCTACACAGATGAAGTACATCAAGCTGACGGACGGCCAGGGTAAAACCATCGGGTTCGCGGCATGGGATCCTTCGTCCGGCTCCATCGCCAGACTGGCGACATGGGACGGCGACGCAGTGTTCCGGTTACTACAGCATATCGCGTGCCATAGCACCGCTCCGCGCATACGCATGGTGAACGTTGATACGGACGACCGGCTGCTTCCCTCCGCACTGGAGGGTCTGGGGTTCTCCGTGAACGTCCGCCAAATAGAAATGTTCAAATTCTTGCAAGAACGCTAGCCCTATAGGGGCTGTCCATATCGGCCAAGCGATGGCCGCATCCACCCCGTACACGCCCATGCGATCCTCACACCAAGGACGACCACCATACGAATACGGCCATTCATCATCATATGAAAAAAAGGACGGCGGTCACCTCGGAATCCAACATCCTTGAAAATCCAACAGCCCCCCCTCCCACGACACATTGCCGTCGGCTTCGTTGCAGGATAGCGCAAAGCCTGCTATAGTTGTCCGCTATGGAATACACGATCAGACGCATGAATCCCGAAGAACGGCCACAAGTACGCAGGCTTATGGAACAGTCCTTCGAGGCTTATCTCCACCCGATATTCTTTATCCATGAGGAGACTACGCTTGTCGCGGTCCACGATGGGAAGGTGGTCGCGGGTATCAATCTCGACATCTATACGGTCAGGGGCGGCAAGGTGAAGATGGGGTATATCGGCTGGCTCTACACCGACGTCCGGCATCGTGGCGCGGGGCTTGGCGGCCGACTGTTCGACGCGGCGCTGACCTTTCTTCGGCAACAGGGATGTACCGATGCGGGAGCTTGCGTGGAGGGGGACAATCCAAGTTCCTTCAAGCAGATGGCCTATCGCGGGTTTTCCATCCTTCCGCTCGGCAGGCAATTGAAACGGTTTGGACTCGGATTTCTCAAGGTATGGAAGCGCGCCTCCCGGTTCTTGGACATGGGGTATTTCTTCTGGTATAGACGGCTCGATGAACCGGAAGCGCCCGACCAAGGCACGAACGAAGCCGCCGACAGGGTTTTGACCCCTTCCGCGGGTCGCCAAGCGAGTACCTTGCTCGGTACCGCGCTGTCATGTTCCGCATTGTGGGCCGTCGCATTGCTTCGCCGGGGTACGTCGCTTACCCCGCCCCCGCTCGACATTGCGCTGTTGGTCGCGTTCCCCTTCGCATTGATATTGTTCAGGACTTCCGTCATGTGGTGCGCGGCGAAACTGGCGCAGTTAAAAATCATATACTTGCCCTGGGACACCGCCTGGCTAGTTGGACTTCTGCTGCCATTGCTGACTGGGTGGCCGTTTCCTGTACCGGGAAACTGGTATGTCAGGGGCGCTCGCTGGAGTTTGAACCAAGAGAACCGGCGTATCGGGTTGATGGCTCTATGCGGCGTGCTTGCGACACTGCTGGTGGTCATCGGATTGAAGCTCCTCGATGCCATCTGGGGAACGACGCTTCTATTCGGAACTTCGCTGACGATGATTCTCCATCCATCCTTCCAGTACGCAGCGACGCTGCTGGTTCTCGACCTGGCCTGTTTCTTCTATCCGTTCTGCGGGTTCAATGGAAGCAGGATCAAACGGTTGTCTCCATTGTTATGGTGCGCGCTGACGTTTGTCGCGGCGGTGGCGTTGTGGGTGTGAGCACAGGCTTGTTGTAGCGGGAGCGCTGTAGAAGCTAGCATAGGTCTTGTCCATAGTGGCGTTGTTTATTATACTTGTTCCCATTATGGATGACCCGTTACCTAGTAGAGGGTGCTCAGCTGAACACCCGCGCAGTTCGTCGGACATGGCGTCAAGCCGGAGGTGTGTATGTACGCACAACTAGGCGCCATTGTAGTGTTGCTGATTCTTTCCGGTATCTTTTCCGCCACCGAAACAGCTTATACCTCACTATCGATTATTCAAAAAAAAGCCTTGGAATCCAAGAAGGGGCGGAATGCGAAAATAGCGTGCAGGCTCTCGCAGAATCCGGACCTGCTGCTCACCACGATCCTCGTAGGGAACAACGTGGTGAATATCAGCGCTTCGTCCCTGGTCACGACGTTTACAATCCAAGTCTTTGGGAACCAGTTCGTAGGGCTTGCGACGGGAGTGCTGACCGTACTGGTACTCATGTTCGGTGAGATAACCCCGAAACAGATCGCCCTTCACTACAACATCAACATCGTATTGGCGATGGCGTATCCTGTCCGTTTCCTGACAATCGTCCTTTTCCCCGTCATTTGGCTGTTCAAAACGCTCAGCAGAGGCATCACCAGGTTGTTCAGCCGCAAAAAGCAGAACCAGATGTCCGTCGAAGGCATCATGCACGTCCTTGATGTCGCGGAAGACGAGGGAGTCGTTGATGAATATGAATCCGACCTTGTCCAGCGCGTGCTGCATTTCAGCGAAACCCAAGTCAAGACAATCATGACGCATAGGACCGAAGTGTTCAAAGTATCCGATCAGCTGACGTTGCGGGAAGCGTTCCCGTCAATCGTCGCGAGTGGATACAGCAGGATTCCGGTCTATTCCGAAACTCCTGAGGAAATTACCGGTATCCTTCTGCTCAGAGACATCCTCAAGGCGCAGGTGGACGGAAGGACTGATGAACCGATATCACACTTCGTCCATGAGCCGATATTCGTTCCGGAAACCCGTCATGTCGATGATATGTTCTTCCAGTTCAAACGCGATAAATTGCAGATCGCCGTCGTCCTGGATGAGTACGGGGGGTTGTCAGGAATCGTCACTATGGAAGATGTAGCCGAACAGCTGTTCGGTGAACTGTACGATGAGCATGAGACTGGCGAGATGGAGCGGATCAAAGAGTCGGAGGGCTGTCCCGGCGCCTACTTGGTCCAGGCCGATACCCCGTTCCAGCAACTGGTGGATGAGCTTGACATCTCTTGGCCGCATGCGGAAAAAATCGGTACTGTCGCGGCATATCTCATGGAACTGTCCGGCAGGATCCCCGTCGAGGGCGATGTACTGGAGTCCCCCATCGGAAGCTTCAGAATCCTTTCCATGAAAGGAAAACGGGTAGAACAGGTGGAATTCACCCCGCATGAGGCCGAAGAAGACTAGGCTCAATGGCGCCAGGCCGTCGAGAGAACGCCGCAAAAGAGTGTCCAGACACTTTTGAACGGCGTCCTTTTTTCTTTTGCAGGGGAAGGATGTTCGGCGCTCCTTCATTTTGCCCCCGCAAGAACAGGGCTGGAAATGTTATTTCGCGCTTCACATTCTTCCACAAAGCGTTGCTTTTTTTACCGCATATCAGTACCTCAGCGATATGGGCGATGTAGGCGACATGAGCAATGAGAGCGGCTTAAGTGACCTCGACGGCAAACCGTATGGATAAGCCCGCGCCCGGAATATAGGCCGAAAGGGGAAAAGCCCACCGCTACACATATATGCCCGTCGCATCCATGAATCAACAATAATTATGGACACCGGTCGAACCAGCGGTTCTGATTCTTACGAAGTATGAGCCTCCAGGGCCCGTTGCCTTTGGGCATTTTCCCATGAATGGGTCGGATGGTCGCGCATGACGAACTCCGCCTTGTCAGGATCCCCGCTTTCCAGTGTTTCAAGAATCAAGCGATGACGACATGTCCCGTCCTCGTTACCGCCGGACGCACGAATTCCATCGGTGATGAACTTCTTCAGGACGCCGGTCATGGACCCGACCAGTAGCGCAAGAAGCTCGTTGCCACTGAGCCTCCCAACCATACGATGGAATTCACATGTTTTGAATCACCAGCGACCTTTTTATGCATATAGGTAGGAAATCAATGTGCAACGGTTCCCATATGGGCCGTAAAAAGGAGTTGGACATGACACAAAAACCATTTACGAACATGACTGAAGCCGACATGAAATTCGGCTATTTCGTCATCGGACAAGGAGTCAAATATTGCAAACGACATTTGGGTGCCCCAGAGCAGTTCTTGCGGTTGATGGACATCGTGCAAGAAGAATTCAAGGAAGCCGGAATCAAGCTGGTCTACTATTGCGGTTTTCCAGATCAATATGTACTGATCGTCAAAATCAGGGACACTCAGGAGATGATGGCCGCCATGGAGAACCTCTCCTATGAATTTGCCAGACGGTTCAACCAAGGGACGAAACGGAAGGACAACCCCTTGACTCCCCAGATTTTGTATCATCCGATACTTACCAGCAGGATGATGTACGACATGATTCGGGATATATATGACGACACGGAATACAACAATCCCGGCTGGCTCCCGTTTGGAGGCGGCAGCGAACTATTGTACAAGGATGACGGATATATAGACAGGGAGGCATTGGAACAAGCTACGGGCATCCCCGCTATGGGATGGAGGGAGATGATGAAACAGCCGAAATGCTGCACGACCCCGCCGAACCTGCCGGTCAGCTATGACAGGGAAGCGGGATATTTCCTCGACTGACAATCCAAATCGTCGCTCATGCCGGTGAAAAGGCTCCGTCTTTGTTGACTGAAAACAAGTGCGTAGGTATGATTGCCGGTATGAGCAAATACCCTTTTAACGAGATTGAGAAAAAATGGCAGAAGTATTGGGAAGACAACGATACTTTCGCCGTGACTGAGGATCCTTCGATCCCACCGGAAAAGCGTCAGTATGTACTGGACATGTTCCCCTATCCATCGGGAGCCGGTTTGCATGTAGGTCATCCGGAAGGCTATACGGCCACTGACATCTACTGTCGGTATCTACGGATGAATGGATACAACGTCCTTCATCCGATGGGGTTTGACTCATTCGGGCTTCCCGCTGAAAACTATGCCATCAAGACGGGTACGCATCCGCGCATCTCCACAGAAAAGAACATCGACAACTTCCGCAAGCAAATCAAGAGCCTCGGTTTCTGCTACGACTGGAACCGTGAGGTATCCACTCACACCAGCGAATACTACCACTGGACACAGTGGATTTTCGAGCAGCTCTACAAGAAGGGGTTGGCGTACGAGTCCCACATGCCTATCAACTGGTGTCCCCAGTGCAAGACGGGTCTGGCGAACGAAGAAGTCAAGGAAGGCAAATGCGAACGTTGCGGTTCCCATGTCGTGCGCAAGAACATCAGACAATGGGTATTGAAGATCACCGCCTACGCGGACAGGTTGCTGGAGGATTTGGACGACCTTGATTGGCCCGAGTCGGTCAAGCTGATGCAGCGCAACTGGATAGGTCGTTCGGAAGGAGCGTCGGTTCTCTTCAAGATGGAGAACGGCGACGACACGCTGGAGGTCTATACCACCCGATGCGATACGCTGTTCGGCGCGACCTACATGGTCATCGCTCCAGAGCATCCGTTGGTACGGCAAATCACCACCCCGGAACAAAAGGAGGCCGTCGAAGCATATCTCGACCAAGCCGCCCGCAAATCCGATCTGGACCGTACCGATCTGGCGAAAGAAAAGACTGGTGTATTCAGCGGCAGTTACGCCATCAACCCAGTCAACGGGAAGAAAATTCCAGTCTGGATCGCCGACTATGTATTGATCAGCTACGGCACTGGCGCCATCATGGCCGTTCCCGCCCACGATACCAGGGACTGGGAGTTCGCCAAGAAGTTCAACCTGCCGATCATCGAGGTCCTGAAGGGAAAAGTCGATGTCCAGGAACAGGCGTGGACCGAAGACGGCGTCCATGTGAATAGTGGCTTCCTCGACGGCATGAACAAAGAGGACGCTATCAAGGCGATGATTGCATGGCTGGAGGAGCGCAAGCTCGGACACATGGCCGTCAACTACAAGCTCCGCGACTGGATTTTCAGCCGCCAGCGCTACTGGGGAGAACCGATTCCTCTGGTTCATTGCCCGCATTGCGGAATTGTCCCCGTTCCTGAAAATGAACTTCCGCTGACGTTGCCGGAGACAAAGACCTATGAACCGTCAGGTACTGGAGAAAGCCCGCTCGCTAATGTTGAGGAGTGGGTAAACACGACATGTCCTGTCTGCGGGGCGCAGGCGAAACGAGAGACAAACACGATGCCCCAGTGGGCAGGCTCCTGCTGGTATTATCTGCGGTATCTCGACCCCCATAACACCGAACGATTCGTTGATCCAGAGAAAGAACAGTACTGGATGCCGGTCGATCTCTATGTCGGCGGGACGGAGCATGCAGTCTTGCATCTGCTCTACGCCCGTTTTTGGCACAAAGTTCTGTACGACCTGGGGCTGGTTTCCACAAAAGAACCGTTCCAGAGATTGGTCAACCAGGGAATGATTACTTCCTTCGCATTCCAGCGCAAGGACAAGACCCTTGTACCCACCGACCAGGTGGAAGAAACCGCTCCCGATGTGTTCGTTGAAAAATCGACTGGAGAGCAGCTTGAACGCATCGTTGCGAAGATGTCCAAGAGTTTGAAGAATGTTATCAATCCCGACGACATCATCAATGAATACGGTGCTGATTCCATGCGCATGTACGAGATGTTCATGGGGCCGTTGCAGGTCTCCAAACCCTGGTCGACTACCGGCCTTTCTGGTGTGTGGAGATTCCTCGACAGGGTCTGGCGTCTGGGCGATGAGCGGACGATCAGCGACGCTCCGGCATCTCTGCAACTACGCAAGGTATTGCACAAGACAATCAAGAAGGTCACGCAGGATACCGCCACGTTGAATTTCAATACGGCGATCAGCCAGATGATGGTTTTGGTCAACGAGCTGTACAAGGCCGAAACCCTCCCTAGGGAAATCTGGGAGGCGTTGATCCTGTTGCTCGCACCCTATGTACCGCATTTGGCCGAAGAGCTATGGGCGCGCGCAGGACATGAGCCATCTGTCGCCAACGTGTCGTGGCCCGTCTACGATGAAGCGTTGACGGTCGACGATGAAATTGAAATCGTCCTCCAGGTCAACGGCAAAGTGCGTTCACGTATCTCCATGTCGAAGGATGCTTCCAAAGATGAGTTGCTGGCAACGGCCAAGGCCGACGCCAAGCTTCAGGAATGGATTGGCGGCAAGGAAATCGTCAAAGAGATTGTAGTCCCCGGCAAGCTGGTGAATATAGTTGTCAAGGGCTGATGTTCCTACGACAGTTTTGTCCGGGCCCTCGAACCATCCAAACAAGAACCGCACCCTTTGAGGTGCGGTTCTTGCTACATGGCACGACGGCTAGATGCCGGTAATGACATGGACGTAGATATCCGTTGAATACACGCCGGCCAGCAGATCATCGGTAGCTCCCGTCAGCCGGATGTTCAGCGAACCATGGAAATCATAGTTCCAGATCGTTCCCTTGCCATTTCCTGTTACGTGTGAAGTCGAAAGTGCTTTCAGATAGTTTGAGGTATCCGAACTTCCTGTATATGCCGTGGTCCCGTCAAACTCAAGACCTGTGGGGACTAAACCTGTCGTTGAGGTAGGGACAATAACATATTCACAGGAATTATAGGCATTGGAGGCGCTTGAAGAATTATTTTTCTTGAATTCAAATTTCTGGCCGGCCACATTGTAGTCGGAAGAGCTGGAGACAAACAAATAATAGTCATTCGCCTGCGCCGTATTCGAGACCGTAATAAAATCGACATCCGCGATATGTGTCGGACCACTGCCGTTCTTGAGGTTGAAGGCGTTGGTGTTCACAGCGTCGGGAGTTACCACCAGCTGGGCGGAGTATGTCGGCTTCGTACCACCGAAATACCCGTTCATATAGAAGGTCGAGCTTTCCGACATGTCGCCGGATGCTACAGTAACGGTCATCGCCCCCAGATAGTCGTCGCCGGCAGCCACGTTGCAGATATCGGTGCTGACGCCAGGCAAGGTTCCGTCCGATTGCAGGACGGGGTCCAGAACGAGTACGACATCGATCCAGGCGGAAGAAACGTTGCCATAGTTGTAGGTTCCGTTCTGAGTCACGATGTTGACACCATCCGTCATCACCACTCCTCCATTGGTCTTTGGAAGCATGAACGAAGGAGCGATGAAATCGCCACCATACCCATACCGTGGATAATTGGTGCTATTCTGGTTGGGAAAGTTCTTTTGAGACACGCGCGGCACCAGACACACGCTGAACGGACGTTTCAGAGAGGGGTCGCTGACTGAAGTCAGATACCAATCACTGTCGAAGGTAACGGTAGTCAGCTCCGACGATTCCTTTACACCGACAACCGCGATAATCTGGCTGTCATTGTATCCATCGGAAGCTCCCCACACGTTGGTTGGAAACCAAAACTTGTTGGATGCCAAATCTACCGTAGAACTAGTATCAAAACGTTGAATCCATATGTCGGCGGAAAAAAGCGCGGAGGATGTCATGAGAACCAGACTGAGAACGGTGAACAACATGCGATATGTTTTTTTCATTTTTCCACCTCCTCAATCGCTTGTGATGGTAAACGTGACCGTCGCCAGATATTCATCATCAGGAGCAAGGTCCAAAACACCGGCGCCGTCGGTGAACTGAAAGCGTATCGGACTGCTGTTGATTGAAATAAAGGAATCGGGGATTGATCCAGACGGTACATCCAGACGCCTGCTTACTGTATTGGCGGCATTCGAGTTTGTAGCGACAACCAATGCGTTATCCACGGTAAGCGTCGTTCCGCCAGAACCAGCGCAGGAATACAGATACTTAATGTACAATGAATAATTCAATATTTCTCCAGTGACGACGCCCTGCATCGGATTTACCGTAACGGACAAAGTCGTTGGGTAATAGTTGGTCAATAACGACCACGTGGCAATTTTCCGCCCTTGTTCCGGCCGTAATGTACTTTGAACATCCGTCCCCATGATATCGAACGGCATACCCGTCGTATCACTGGAGGACGCGGCGGTAATGGGAGAGACCGAAACAGAATGAACCTTGCCGACGATTCCCTGGATGGGAATATGCCGGGAAGACGCAGGTTGAGAAACCGCTACGCAAATAACGGGAACCATCAGGAGGACTGTCAGAAACAAAATGGACTTTTTCATCATCATTCCCCCTTTTACTCTACAGTACATGTTACGGTGACGGTCGAGATGTATGTGGTGTCGGCGGGCGCGGCATTGTAGGAAGCACTGTCGAGCCGCAACTGCACGATGCCTGTGCGGGTGTAATCCCGTTGGGCGTCGGTTATATTTTTATTTGTATACTTCGAATCTGACTGACTGCTTTTTTTACGTTTGACAACACCGGATACGCTCAGTTCTCCGTCATCAAGAGAAACTCCCGCCGTGGTGCGACTGGAAGGCCATTCTTCTCTATAGATATATGTAGTCCACCCACTAACGGTAAGATATCTATATTGATAACTAGGACTGGTTCCATAATCAGAGAGCCAGCCGTTCGCATTGTTGTACACGTCATTGAACTTGACGTTACCGGTGATTTCCGATCCAGAGCCATCGGCGGCGATAAAATTTGAGAAGGAAAAAGAAAGATCGACCCGCTGCATATTCCTTCCCGTCATGACAAACTTGAAAGCGGCGACATATCCGGAGAGCCAGTCCTCTCCATCTCCAAGATCAAGACTGCGACCAGGCCCCAAAGTATCCCCCGACAAGTTCTGCACCGCCAGCCGGACCCAGTCCACTCCGGTAGGGTCGGTACGCTTGTACGCCGAAATGTTCATGTCCACACTGTCGGTAATGGCAAATAGCGAAGTGGCACAGAAGACACACAAGGCAATAACCGCCGCAACTCGTCTCATACAGTCCTCACTTCGACGGCGATGTCCGCCTGATACGCATCGCCGGCAAGCGCAGATTGGACGTCTCTCAACCGTATCGCCAGTTTTGCGAACTCAAGGCTTTCCTCCGCCTTGCCCGCCTTGTCCCTAGTCACCAGATAGTCGGAGGTATAACCGCCGAGCCCTACTGTAAAAGGCGCTCCCGCAACTGGAGCGGTGTCATCATAAATCGTCAAATCGTAGTAGAGGTATGCCGTGGAACCACCGGGCAACGCCATCTCGAACGGAGAACAGATAAAGCGAATTTGATATGTACTGGAGATGTTCGTATCCACGAAGACCGTCGCGAAGATATCCGTCAATGTCGCATTGGCACTGATATGCGCCTTATTAATGGCAGAAGTTCCCGCCGCATCCCGAACCACAACGGAACAGAATGGATCCTTGGGCTTGTTGATGACCATGGAAAACGCCATGTTGCCGTTTTCCACTGTCGCCGCCCATAGGCAATTCCCGCACAGACAGAACAGGATACACGTCACGAGGAACTGCCACGTATGTCTATAACGATACAATCTAGGCTTCATGATATCCCTACTTTTCATCCATCTCGGAAAACGATGCGCTTCTCTTGCGAATCGCAATTTTTTGACCACCAGCCGTGCAAGCTATAGTTAGTATGTTGCTTTGGATGACTTATGTCAAGTGATTATCAATATCATTTACATAAAAATATAAACCAATGGAATATGAATTATACATTTTATTATTTTATATGTAATTAAAATAAAATATCTTATGACACACTCTATATAAATATTATAACTATATACAATCAGTACAAATATATATACTGATTGTACAAGATAAAGTATTTCAACTTTCTTAACATGAGACACAATTACATCGCATAAAATATCTTTATCAAATTACATGATAAATAAATATCTAGATATCTATACGTTGCTTATGACATAAAAATAGATATTGGTTCGGTAGACGCCGCCGGCGAGGTCCTGCACTTTATCGGAAGGGACTTTGATGGAGACTTCTCCATTAAAAGAATATGAATTGGTATAAACGGAAGTTCCGCCGAACAAAGAAGATACCGTAGAGGCGTTTTGTATATCCCACGTAGCTGGTTGAGCAAGCCGATACGGATAAGACGAATCGGGCGGGTTCTCGGTCGAAATGGAAGAACCTCCCGTTTTTGCGAACTGCACATCATATGCAACGGAATTGTACTGGTTCTGCGTCTGATTCTGAGAACCGTCACGGACGAAAATGTACGGAGGATCGTTGATATACTCTTGCCACACACCGGAGGGGGAAACGCCAACCCTGAAAGAGTTCGCATTATACGTAGTATTGCTCCCGCCCATTGTATGAGTCTCGAAGTGGACATCCACAATCTTTTGGTAGTTGCCGGCATATTCACGAATATTGAACGTGTTTGCCGCAGCCGTGGGTGTTACAATCAGGCTCGCACCCGTGAAATACTCTTCAGAAGTGGCGTACTGTCCGCGAATCAGCAGGATATAGCTCGACGTACCTATCGAGACAAGCATCTGCGCTTCATATATGCCCGCCTCCAAATCCGCGGGAGGCGGCCCTAGTTCCATCGCAAAATCAATATAATAGTATTCACTGACATTGCCGCCAGTCCGATATGATGCCTTGGGCAATACCATGGCCAACGAATTACCATTCCCACTGTTGGCGGCACTATTGGTATGGTCATGTGTAAAGGTATTCCCAAACCAATCCCGGGAAGTCCGCGTACGGAACGCCCTTACGAAAAAAGCCCGTTTCATGGTAGGATTGGAAATGTGGGAGAAATAGAACCCATCGCTATTCAGCGCATCTTGAATCGTAACGGAAACATCACTTCCCAGGGAAGACCCTACCTGACCGATGTTCCAAGAACTGAAATTGGCGTTGTCATAGCTTGGTACAGACACAGTCTGGCCAAGATCAAAATACCCGCTCGCAACATTCTCGGAAGGTACGTACCAGACCCCCGACTCAGTATCTCCTCCCGCGAACAGGAACGTGGAGCCAAGGAACAACATCATGATCATCGACACTGTATAGACAGCAGATTTCATAGCTCCTCCTAGTCCGCGACCATGTTGAACGTGATATCAGAGATATACTGTCCAGCGGGCAGCGCTTCCACCTGGGCGTCCAATTGTCCGGAAATATCCGGCGAAAGACTCACATATATGCTTCTTGAGGCAACGGCGTAGGGAGGGCCGGACGCAAAGTCCGTCTCCGTAATGACGCCGCCGTCCATTGAACGTACTGAAATGAATTCCGAGTTGCCGGCACCGTAGAAGATATCCAGACGATAGTCGATTGAATTCGTTCCCGCGGTAGAACCAGTAAGAGGGTCCACCCATCGGAGGCGGTCATGGGAGACGGATACGGTGAAGCTTTCAGCGTTGCTGGTCATGTCGATCGTGCCGATTCTCAATCCCCTGACAACAGAAAAACTTGTATTTTCCGCTACAGCGGGGCTGGATAAATCGAAAGGAAGAACGCTTTCGTCAATCGTCACCAAAAGACTATTGTAGTCTTCGACAAACCCGACCACCTCCTGCGCCCAACCAAGGGTCGCGGAAGTGACGGCAAACAGGTTGGCGCAGTAGAAAGCGGAAAGCAGCAAGGAATACAGGATAATCTTCATCAACCTTTTCATCTCGCCTCCTCCTACGTCGTCGTACAGGATACCGTAACGTCTATACGGTACAGACCGGGAGTGAACGCCATATCGTCAGTGATATTCAATGTGATGTACGCGTTGCCGTATCTGGACCACTGGTCAATTACACTGAGTGCGCCGGAATAAGCCGGAGTTATCGCGCATTCCATCTGATACAGAACTGACAACGACTGAGAGCCCTCCCCGTTTCGCAAGAACTCCCGTTGAGCGGGAGAAATCGTCGGGCCGGACGCCCCCTCTGCATAGTTGAAACTATAAGTCACGCCATTCAAAGAATGCGTAATACCGGAGGCGGGAAGAATGGAGTTCGCCACCCGCGTCCGTTCATGCGCTATGCGAATCGTGTACGGAATCGACTCAAATACAGAATAGTAGACTTTCTGGAGTGGTGAAAAAGTGAAGGAAAGCGTAACCGGCGCGATGGAGTTGCCGCTGAATACCCAGGAAAACGCCAGTTTTTCAGATCCAATCGCCGTCACTCCTACAACGATATCCCCGTTTGACACAATTTCGTTGTCAGAAGAATCGAGGATACGGATCGTTGAATCGGAAGGGGTGTCATCGCCAAACGACGTCCCGTATTTATAGGCGGAAATCCGTTTTGTAATATTCGCGACTTCGGTCGACGAAACGCCGGTCAGGCAATATAGGAGACAACAGAGAAGGACCAACAGTCTTTTCATGTCTACGCCCCCTCGACTTCGACACGAATCGTCGCACGATACGTGCCCGCCACCAACAGCGACGCAGTTTCGCAGTCGGGAAGTATCTTGAATGTACAGACATCTATCTCAATCCAGTTCGTGTCCGAACGTGACGGGATATCAACGGAAATAGAATGTCCGAAACCCTCCGTAACGATTTCCTGACTGTTTACCTCCAAAATCATGCCATATCCGAAAGACTGCGAGGCCGCTTCTCCGTCAAGGACGAACGGTGTCCATGTAAAGTCGAAGGTTTGAGTTGTGTTTTCCCTATTGGTCGACATGCGGCAGATTGCGACCGTAGTACTTTCCGCCACAAGGTCAATCGCTGCGGTTTCAATTGTTTGCCCGCTGGATGGAGAAATCATGTCTACTTTCAAAGACAAGGGTTCTCCCGATGTGACATTGAAGGTCAATCCAAAATTACCCAATACGCCAGACGTCGGCAAGAGGACGCCAGGAACAAGTATGAATGACAAAAACATGAACAGGAAAAAGAGGCTAAGAAATTTTCCGCTGAATCCACGGCTCCGCATCGCAATCACCCTTCCCATAGAATTTGTCATTTCCCCGACTTTCAAACGCCGTACCCATGCCTTCAGGACACCCGGCAATTCATTCCCATTTTATTGTTCTTTCGATAAAAAATTATGTACTACTAGCAAACATATGTCAACAGATAGATTTACAGCAAAGGTATATTTTACCTTCTATCACAAGAATAAATATTAATTTTTTGATTGCCAATAAATTATTTTCCCAAGCTTATGACATAACATTATTCCACACAATATATCGGCAATCAACATACTTTTTCAAAACAATGTTTGGCCTCAATCCGGCGCTACGATGCATCTCCTCTGATATATGAGTCGCACATTTGGCATATTACAGCTACTTATCAAGGCGTAACGTCATACGTCTACCCATGCACCATGGACATAAGTTAATATTTCGCCAATTCATCCCTGCATGACAGCCAATCGGCAGACTATGGCGGAAAATGTACAAAATCAAATTTGGATGATGATATCGGACATACGATATCCGACCGCTGAAAAACGGCCGGACGGCATTACATCTGCACTTTTGCCAACCCGCCACGGGAAGTCTCCCGATATAGGGACGGCAAGGCATGGCCCGTCTCCATCATCACTTCTACAACGGAGTCGAACGGAACCTTGTGGCGACCATCGGAGAACAGGGCATAGACGCAATGGTCTATGGAACGCATCGCGGCCATGGCGTTCCGCTCTATGCAGGGAATCTGCACCAAGCCCATCATCGGATCACAGGTAAGCCCCAAATGATGTTCCAATCCCATTTCCGCGGCATATTCAACCTGATAGATGGAACCGCCCATCAACTGGGCCGCGGCACCGCTGGCCATGGCGCAGGCTACACCGACTTCCCCCTGGCAACCGACCTCCGCGCCACTGATGGACCCATTCGTCTTGACGATGTTTCCGATGATACCCGCAGTCAGCAACGCCCTGAATATCTTAGCCTTGGGAAATTTATGCCGGGTATACAGATAGTACAGTACCGCAGGCAGCACCCCGCAACTCCCGCAGGTCGGCGCAGTGACGATTTTTCCGCCGCCGGCGTTCTCCTCGGCCACGGCCAGGGCATAGCTCAGCACTATCGCGGTATTGTCCAGCGCACCGGAAGTATCTTTCGCCTTTTCATAGCATTGCGACGCCTTGCGGGCCAGCTTCAGTCCGCCGGGAAGCACGCCTTCATGGCTCAGCCCATTATCGATAGCCGCACACATTACTTCCCACACCTCCTCCATATAGAGAAGGATACCCTGCCCCTCGCATTGCAGAGCAAGCTCCCATATCTGCAAACCTTCGCGTTCACAGTAGGAAAGAACCTGCTTCATGGTGCTGAATTCGGCGGGATACATCTGAGGAGGCTCATGCTGAGTATCGCCTTCAACGACCACACGCCCGCCGCCGACACTATAGTACGTTTGTTCCGCCAGTAAGGTTTCACCAGCGAACGCGCGGATAGTCACCGCGTTCGGATGGAAGGGTTTCTCTATCTCTGGATACCATACTATGTTCACCGGCTTCTTCGCGGCTTCATACACTTCCCGAATTGCACGGTCGGTCAAGTGCCCCTTGCCCGTTGCGGCAAGACTGCCATACAAATCCGCCTCGAACTTTTCAGCATCGGGATGCTCCGACAAGAAAAGGGTCGCCGCATAACGTGGTCCCATAGTGTGACTACTAGATGGACCATATCCAATCCGGTATAGTTCCCTCAGTGATTCCATGCCCCCACTCTATCTTGTTTCACAAGTAAAGTGAAGCCATTTCATCACTCTGAAACAGGCAAACAGCACTTTCATAACAAAAAGGAAGGGGGTTCCCGTACATACTGGAATATCCTTCCAGAATTTCCATCCACTAGCAGCCGAAGCTCAAGACTCAACTCACGATTCAGGAACCGATGAAGTCCTTCGGGCAAGGACAATTCAACCGCGACCGTTTCAGAATCAAGCCAAAAAGATTCAGTTTTCAAATCCGCGGAAACCCATAGGCCGGACGGCAAGTTTGTAAGCGCAGCTTTCAAAGGGGGAATACGCCTGATCGATTGTCGCGAAAGCACGCCGTTGAGTATGTCCTTCCCCAACCGATTGACATCGACAGTGCGGAAATCATCACCCAAGATATCGTCCAACAGGGAAAGCAACATGGGATAGTTGAGACAGTTGATCGGTCCCGCGGCGGTCTTGGACAACGTTTGCAACAATTTCGCGATACAGCCTTCGCGTTGAGTCAGGGTCATTCGGCTTTCTGCATACAACGGATGAAACACACCGCCGAAGGGCTCAAGCTCCCCCAGCGGATAGGCACAAAAAACGACATCCATACCTCTAGGAACGGGTATGCTGACCGAACGTGTACCGGCATCCAAGTGCAATCGTTGAAAACCGCCTTTACCGTCGGTCCATACCAAGGTGTACCACATGGGTCTATGGCAAGTGGATTCCCAAGGGTGTTGGCCTTCCAAAGAGACTTCTATCGTCCGGTAAGCGTCAGAACAAGAAAGGACACAGGCAACGCTGACAAACACTAGGAGACCCATTACAAAAAAAGACAGAATTTGCTTCATGTCGCTTATATATGAAAAAATCCCGCCAGTGATTCAAAAATGTTGATTCAATCATATCGAAAACCGTTGATTTATCAAAAACCATGCTTATTGGATTGAAAGAATGATGTGTGTTTCATGTGAGAGATATCAGCGGAACCTGAACGATATGGGCGATACGGCAATGACAAATACGCCCATGCGAAAACGGAAAAACAGGCTGGGCACATGAAGGACGGCTCGGCGTAGTCGGCAGCAATCAGCATAGTCCGGAAATGAGAAAGGTTCACGTCTTCGAGGAAAGCCGCCTTTGCTGGAGATAGTCCTGACGGAATCGTTTGAACAATGCGCGGAACTCATCGCTCCGATAGTCGGCATAGGTCCAGGGAAGTGCGTTGAATCGCCCTGAAGCATACATCAACGTTACTTCCGCATACATCCCGTCGGACAGCGGCACCCGATGCGAACGATCCTTCGTTGTGGCGAGAATAAAGTTGTCCGCACTGAGAATCCCCGGATCCAGGTTGATTTTACGCAGGCCGTCTTCGGAAAACTGGACTTCGATATCGTTTGTGATGTGCTTCATCCGCGCAAGTTGGGATGGATCGACCAAGTTTTCAAAAACGATGAAAAAACGCATGGGGCGTTCACCCATTTCCTGATCATAGTAATCAGTAAAAGAGAACAAAACCGGCGTTGTTACTTCTTTTATAGGTCCAAATTCACATTTCAGGACATCAAACAACTCTTCCGCCCGTTCAGGTCGGGTAGACAAAACCCCCATTACCAGACGTGCCGGAGTGAACTCGTGGACGGCGCCCATATCAATGCGCCGCAGTAAAGGCGCCAAGCACCCGGATGGAGGCGCAGGTGGCGCGCAATTGTTCCAACGCCTGCTCAAACGCGTTGGACTTCCCCAGTTCAGTCTCAACGAAGAACGAATATTCCCAGGGCTTTCCCGGAATTGGTCTCGACTCCAGTTTCTTCATGTTCAATCCATACTTCGACAGAATTTCCAACACAGCGAACAGCGCACCGGGCTGATCCCCGACTGAGAATACCAGTGAAGCACGGTCCACGGGTGCGGCGCTTCTGAATGTGGAGGCTCTCTCTTCCCTACAAATCACATAGAACCGGGTATAGTTGCGGGGGTTGGTCTCAATACCTTCCCGCAGAATCTCCATCTGGTAGCATTTCGCCGCAGGAGCGCCGGCGATGGCGGCAAGCGTCGGATCGTTCTGTTCCTTGATAAACGCAACCGCACCGGCGGTATCGAAAAACGGTACAGCCTCCGCCCATGGCATCTGTTTTTCCAAAAACTCCGCGCACTGAGCCAACCCCTGTGGATGGGAATAGACCTTCTTGATCTGTTCGAACGCGGTACCGGGCAACACAATCAGATTATGAATGATTCTGACCTGTTGCTCCCCTACCACGGTGATTCCAGGGTGGCTGTTAAGCAAATCAAGAGTATCGTTGATGGTCCCGCCCAACGTATTCTCGACAGGAACAACTCCATAATCAGCGGTTCCATCCATCACTGAATCAAATACATTTGAGAATTTCTTGCGGGGCAATACCCGTGATGTCTCGTCGAACACCCGTCTGACGGCCAGTTCGCTGAAAGCTCCATATTCGCCCTGGAACGCGATGGTCAACGTCTGGCGCTCAGTCTCCCGCACCTTTGGCTCAGCGACTCCCAACGACGCGGGGATGATGCGTGGAATCCGTTCAAGGGATTTGCCGACCACGGGCCCCAATGCCTGGATATCACGCATCAACTTCTCAAATTGATCGGGATAGAGGGACTGCGGGCCGTCGCTGAGCGCCTTTTCAGGATGGTCATGTACTTCAACGATCAAGCCCGACGCACCGGAAGCGATAATCGCCAGGGACATGGGAGCTACCATGTCGCGCAGACCGGTGGCATGGCTGGGATCGCCGATGACAGGCAAATGAGTCAATTTCTGCACCACAGGAATCGCACTACAGTCAAGCGTATTGCGGGTGGCCTTTTCAAAGGTACGAATGCCGCGTTCACAGAGTACGACCTGATCCGTACCGTTGGCCATGAGGTATTCCGCCGCCATCAGCCATTCTTCAATCGTCGCGGAGAGTCCCCGTTTGAGCAGGACCGGCATCCCTGTATGTCCAACGGCTTTCAGCAGTTCAAAGTTCTGCATATTGCGCGCACCGACCTGATACATGTCGATGTAGTCCTTCATCATTTCGACGTCGGCGGTACTGACAACCTCGGTAGTAACGGGCATGCCGTACTTTTCACCTGCTTCCTTCAGATACTTCAGCCCTTCTTCACCAAGCCCCTGGAAGGAATAGGGGGAAGTCCGCGGCTTGAAGGCTCCGCCCCGGAGGATGACGGCCCCCGCCTCACGAACCTTGCCGGCGATGGATAGAATTTGCTCCCTGGACTCAACGGCGCACGGACCGGCCATGACCGCGATACGGTTCCCGCCAATCTTTACGCTGCCGACCTGGACGATTGTATCTTCCTTTTTCAACTCCCGCGAAGCCAGCTTGTATGGCTTGCTGATGGGAATGACGCTGGCAACGCCCTCCAGCAGCTCTACTTCACGTATGTCAATACGCTGGGCGCCGACGGCTCCGATTACGGTATCTTCTTTTCCGACGATCTCCTTGACCTTGAACCCCCGTTCCTTGAGAAAACTCCGTATACGGTCCTTTTGGATATCCGTCGTCTGTTGCTTCAATACGATAATCATTGTCGCCTCCGTTCGTCCAACCATAGTTTTCGCTGTGGTTCTGTTCCACAGGCTATCAAACATGGTGGATTTACGCTAGAACTTTTCCCTAGAAACGTCAAGGATTCGTTCTTTCGCAAATTTCCTTCCTCAATACAGCCCAAACGGTTCTTTTCCGACAGTCCTTTTGAAAAAAAACTACATTCTGGCTATCAGAAATATGGGTGATGAATTACCGCCGTGTACGCTCCGCTGGAGCTAATCACGGCTCGACTTTCCTGCCCAGGCGCACATCGCGCCCGGAAAGTCGTGTTCTCCCGGTAGTCCGAATCAACACGGTCGTTTTTTCTTCTAATACCGGTGTCCGCACTACAAGGCGGGCGGACCGGCGGAGGTACCTCTCGCCGGACATCAATACCTGGAGGTCGTTTCATGACACCGAAAAACGATCACTCCCCGCATAGTGCGACGCCAACTCCCATGCCAGCCACTCCCATTCACTTTCGACCGCATATTCAAATCAGTCTTTGCTTCGCGGGGTTCCCATGACCTATTGGAAAATCTAGCCATGGAGGGCGAGATGTCCACGGACGGGAACCTGGAAAGGATATACCAGCTCATGGACGATAACCCGAGGATTGCTGAGGCGCATAAACAATACATGAAGGCGCCGGGAGGCGACAGCGAAGCGTTGAAGCTTGGGCTGTTGCGGAACACTGGTACCACGAGATGAAGGAAGCGGGGGAACTGTCCACAGCTAGGGCCGATGGCGAGAACGAAGGCCGAGAAAAGGCCTCAAACAAGGTCTTGAGCAAGGCAAGCTTGATACAGCCCGCGCAATGAAAGCTGATAACATGGCAACAGAAGTTATCGCCCGCTATACGGGGCTGCGCCAGGGATAAATCGAACAGTTATGACCTGATCATATGCCGTACAGCCACTCTCAGTGTACGGCATCGCGATTTTAACGATGCGCCGGCTCTTTGATTCGAGTGAGTCAGCGGGAACGGAGGACGCCAACCCGTGGACACCTCTTTTCCATTGGACATTTGCTGCACCAAGGACTTACCGGAGTACAGATATGCTGACCATAGGTTACCAGCAATTCGTTGAGGGGGATCCAGAAACGGCGGGGCATGATTTTCTGTAACTCCTTCTCACTTTGTTCAGGAGTCGCAGTCACAATCCACCCTATGCGGTTGGCGATTTGATGGACATGGCAATCGACACAAATCACCTCGATACCGAAACCAAGGTTCAGCGTCAGGTTGGCGGTCTTGATGCCGACACCGGGAAGGGCGACCAAGTCCTCTTGCGAGTCGGGAACCCGTCCGTCGTATTTTTGAATAAGAATCTCGGAGATGGATAGAATGTTCTTGGCTTTCGTGCGATAGAACCCTGCGGGATAGATCGCCTTTTCAATCTCCTCCGGAGAAAGCCCAAGCATAGCTTCAGGAGTATCCGCCAAAGCGAACAGGCGCCTGCTGGCGGCAATAGTCACGTCGTCCTTCGTGCGAAGGGATATCAGCGTGGAGACAAGAACCCTGAAAGGATCTTGCTTTTCCATAGCGATGGCGGAAACGGACGGGAGAGAAGCCCCCTCCAACGCCAAAGCATTGTTGAAACTGTTAAAAACATCATCCCAATATCGTTCGTCCATCGTGCATACCTCCAGCGTTATGAACAATCCTATCAAAACGCAGGACTGCTATACAACTATATGACTTGTTTTACCAAAACCTGACAGGACATTCCCCAGCCGGAGCCCGCACAAACGAAGCATTACACTATAGTATCATGGAAATCACATTCAATAATCACTTCACTCCATTACGCAACAATCCCCTGAGGCCGGCCATGGCGAAGGCGCAGATGGTCTTCGCATCCGTTATCTCATGGGAAAGAATCTTCGCCCGTATCTCATCCATCGACAACCAGGTCGTGTTGATAAATTCATCATCATCCAAATCCTGCGTTCCCGCATGAAGACCTCGGGCGAAAAACAGCGTAATGACTTCGTCCGTAATCGCTGGCGACGGATAGATGGGACCGAGTTCAATGATATCCTCGCAGGAAAGGCCCGTCTCCTCCCGCAATTCACGTATTGCGGCTTCGGCCTTCGTTTCCCGTTCGCATCCGTCCAGTTTGCCCGCGGGAAGCTCCAGCGTCTCCTGACCGATGGGGTGCCTGACCTGGCGCACGAAAGAAACCAGACCATGTTCATTCACCGCGAGAACAGCCACACCCCCCGGATGGGTTACAAAAGTACGTGTGGCGATTTTGTCATCCGGTAGCCGGATCGTATCTTTGACCAGGGAATAAGGGGGAAACTCATAGATGCGTTCGGAATCCAAAGTAGTTTCGGTAATATCCATACGGACGGTATAGCACAAAACGGCCGGAGGAAAAACCCCGGTGAAGATGCCGACGGCGCATTGACCGATATGCAAGCTCCTGGTATTCAAGCCTCCGCCATGGCGACGCAACAAGCCTTGATACACCGTCGGATTACTACGCATCCACCATAACGATAGCCTATAGTTCTTGTTCTTGAAACTTTATCACAAGCTCCATCAAGATTTAGGCCATTGAACCTGCCCTCTATGGTATCGTGACCACGCCATGACCACCTAGGATAATCCAAAGCCGACTACAGATGTCCACCTTTGGGCCACCCCCATATAAAAATACCCGCCGCCGAGATTCGGACGAACGGGTATCATGCTTGTCTACCGGCTTCGGGCCGTTATTTCATCAGAGCCTTGCCGCACACCTGAAGTATGCCGAACAGGACGATCAGGTGGTACAGGAACATTTGAATCCATTCCAGCCAATCCGGATTGTTGGGCATGTTGATGAAATCTGCGAAGATGATGACGGCGACCCAGATGATCAGGACTACGATCATACCGGCGCGGACGATCTTTTCAGAAATGCCACGGATGAACATCGGCACCAGCAGGATAACGCCGCTCAACAGGACGATGGTCGCAAGAATATAGATCATGACCTCGGAATCAAATGCGTTGTAGAGGTCCCCGACACCCATGGCGCCCTTGCCACCGCCGACATACCCCTGGATGCCCAGACAAATGAACAGCAGACCGATGATGATACGAAGGATGAACCCTGAATTAACACCCTTGCCCTTCACTGCGACCGTCGCAGCAGCTTTTTTCGTTCCCATTGCTTCCTCTCCATTGGCCGGTTACCCGACCCGAAAAAATGTGTATTTTCTATCCGGCGTACCGGTACTAGAACGCTGAACGAACCACCTGGGCGACGGCGTCCGACTTCCCCAAGGTATAGAAATGGATCCCCGGCGCACCATGGGCAAGCAGATCCTTGGCCTGCTCTGTACACCACCAGATGCCAGCCTCGCGGATTTCCGCGAGAGACGACGCTTTGGAGACCGCCCCGACCAATGCATCGGGAAGATCTATATGGAATGTCTGAGGCAGAAGCTCCAGATCATTCCTACGGCCAAGCGGCTTGATGCCGGGAATGATCGGGACAGTAATCCCGGCATCGCGGCAGGCCTGTACGAACCGGTAGTAATGGTCATTGATAAAGAACATCTGTGTAACGATATAATCAGCGCCAGCCTCGACCTTCTTCTTCAGATTCGCGATATCGACGGCAAAATTGGGAGCCTCGGCATGCTTTTCCGGATAACCGGCGACACCAACGCAAAAATCAGTACGAACAGGCTCCTTGATCTCGGGATCAAGATACCGACCGGCGTTCAAGGCTTTGATCTGACGGACCAAAGCGTCGGAATGCTCCCAACCGCCGGGACAGGCAACAAACCGCCGTTCGCCTTTTGGAGGATCGCCACGCAATGCGAATACATTGTCCAGCCCAAGGAAATTCAACTCAACAAGCGTATTCTCAAGCTCCTCGGCGTTCATCCCGCCACAAATCAGATGAGGAACGACTGGAATGTTGAACCGATATTGCAACGCAGCTGACAACGCTACGGTACCAGGCCGTTTACGGACGGTCCTCCGCTCGACAAAGCCGTCAGGACGATCAACATATACCAGCTCCTGCTGGTGATTCGTCACGTTGATATACGATGGTTCAAATCCCCTCAATTTATCAACCGCTGCAAAAATGCCGTCAAGCGTATGCCCCTTCAAAGGAGGAAGCAGCTCGAACGTGAATAACGGACGCTTCGCCTGCGCGATGATATCGGTAACTTTCATACTATCTCCAATTATTCCATACCTTGGATGACCGTTGCAAGATTCTCAGGCATGCAGTTCTTACGGTCCGCATATATCTTCATCTGATCCTCACCGACTTCCCCAACAGAAAAATACCGGAGGTCTCCCCCCGCCATGACGCATCCGCAGACCGACGCGGCAGGAGACATGGCGAAATGATCGGTTAGTTCAACGCCGATACGGGCCGTCGCATCGAGCATCCTGAAAATCGTCGCCTTCTCCGAGTGGTCAGGCCAAGTCGGATAACCAGGCGCAGGACGAACCATGCCCCCCCCCGAGCCAGACAGCCCCCACCAACGGCATATCCGTTCATTCGTCACCTCGGCGCAGGCCTCCGCCAGTCGGTCCGCGACCATCTGAAGCAAAATAGCCCGGTACCCATCATTTTCCGCTTTCAGGCGTTCGACCTCAGGAGCAAGCCCCAGACCCGCGGTGACAACGAATAGGGCCGCAGCGTCCTGATATTCTCCTTGAGCACCGGCGGGGGCGATATAGTCCGCCAACGACAGCGAAGGCCGGCCATCGACGACCGTCTGGCGTCTCAGAAAATGAAGTTCTCCAATAGGAATAAAATCAGTTTTCAAGAAAGGACAGGACGAACCATCACCCTTCGTCGTGGAAGGCAACGCCAAGGTTACGGCAAGACCGTCGCTCTTCGCCGCAAACAACCCCGCCACGGAACGTATGCCGTTCGCAAGAGCTTTTCGGCAACCGATATCTTCTACCAGACGCTTGGCGTCGTCGATCAATCGTTCGGCTTCCGAAGAATGGACAGGAACCTTCCAGCCTACTGCGAGCATGTCCCAGTTGACCAAAGGGAACAGGTCATCAAACGAAATGTCGTCAAACACCCGTATACCGAAGCAGGATGGATATACAGAAGGAATTTCCTTGATATATCGACGGGCAAATGCCTCCTCATAGGAAAGCCGCCGTCCCAGAATCTTCGACCTCGGATATCTCACGATATCCTGCGTCCGATCCTCTTTTGCGTCCTCGGCAACTATCTGTCGGTACCGCATCGCCATCTGTTCAAGGAATATCGTGCGCTGAGGTTCAGCCGACACGATTTTCAACGCGGCGGAAGCCATGGCCGAAGCATCGGCCGTCTGGAGTACAGGACCATCGTACAATGGTGCAAGCTTCAATGCCGTATGCAGTTCGCTAGTCGTAGCGCCACCGACCATGACGGGAACACGAAGCCCCCGCTCCTGGAACATCCGGCAGACAACAGCCATCTCCGCCAAGGAGGGGGTGATCAGTCCGCTCAGACCGACAATATCGGCGTCATGCTCCAAAGCGGCTTCAAGTATCCGCTCAGGAGGGACCATCACACCGAGATCGACCACATCAAAATTATTGCAGGCCAATACCAGATCGACGATATTCTTACCGATATCATGGACATCTCCCTTAACGGTAGCCATAACGATTGTTCCGATTTTCTGAGCAGTCTGATACTCTGTTTCTTGGTTTTGTCGTTGCAAATATGCAGAAATATGCGGTTGCAGGATATCAACTGCATGCTTCATTGTCCGTGCGCTTCGCACAACCTGGGGCAGGAACAGTTTGCCCTCGCCGAACAGTCCGCCGACCTTGCCCATACCGGACATCAGCGGGCCTTCGACGATAGCGACGGGAGCCCCCCCCGCGGTACTGGTTTCGGATAGCAGCAAATCCAGATCTTCCTGTAGATAGGAATCATCGCCACGAACGACAGCTTCAACGATACGGTCAGCGACAGGAAGAGAACGCCAAGCATCGGCCATGGGACTGGCTGAGGACGCTACGTCCGACAGTTCATCGGACACCGCGAGCTGAATCAACGCCTCCCGCGCCGCCGGACCGTTTCCGCCGGTCAACAGCAACGCCTCCTCGATCACCGCCAACGCATGGGCGGGAATCTGCTCATAGGCGCAGTCAGTCGCCGGATTGACGATCGCCATATCAAGCCCCGCCTTGCAGGCATGGTGGAGGAATACCGTATGCATCGCCTCCCGAAGCCTGTTGTTGCCCCGGAACGAAAAAGAAAGATTACTGACGCCGCCGCTGACGGATACCCCCGGCAGATTCGTCTTAATCCACCGGACGGCCTCGATGAAGTCCAAGGCGTACCCGTCGTGTTCGTCGATTCCCGTCGCAATCGCAAGTACGTTCGGATCCATGATGACGGAAGAAGCCGGAATGCCGTTTTCCGTCAACAGCTCGTAACTACGCTTGGCGACCTCAATCTTCCGGGCAAGAACATCGGCCTGGCCCGATTCGTCGAACAGCATCACCACCATGGCGCATCCGGCTTCCGCCACCTGCCTGGCCCGCGACAGAAATTTCTCAGGCCCTTCTTTCAGACTGATTGAATTGACAATCCCCCGGCCTTGCAACTCGCCAAGCGCCGCCTCGACGACGGCCCAGTCGGAAGAATCGACCATGACTGGAACACGGGAGACGGCGGGATCGCTGGCTACATAACGAAGGAACGTCACCATAGCCTGAGGCGCGTCAATCAACGAGGCGTCCATGCAGACATCGATGATCTGCGCCCCCTGCTCCACTTGAAGTCGTGCGACGGACAGCGCTTCATCCCATTTCCCCTGGCTGATGAGCCGGGCGAATTTCTTTGAACCGGCGACGTTCGTCCGTTCACCGATTACCAGCATCCGGTGTCCAGGCGACGCCACCAATGAATCAAGTCCGGAAAGCCGCAACGCCATTGGAAGTCGAGGAACTTCGCGGACACGGGCGGTCTTCGCCAAGCTTGCAATCTCCGCGATATGCGCCGGAGTCGTCCCGCAACAACCACCGACGATGTTCAGAGCCCCGTCACGCAAGACGGAAGACAGAGCCCCCCCCATCTGACGCGGGGTCTGCTCATACCGGCCTTCCCGGTCGGGGAATCCCGCGTTCGGATGGGCGCTCACCCGAAATGGAGAGCAGGCGCCGAGACGCCTGATTAACGGAACCATCTCGGCGGCTCCTGTTGAACAGTTCATGCCTAGGGCGAACAGTTTTTCATGGGACAAGGAAATGACGAACGCTTCAAGATCCTGTCCGCTCAACGTCCGGCCGCTCCGGTCGCTGAACGTAACGCTGACCATGACGGGAAGCTCCTTGTCCAGTTCCCTGAACACTTGGCGACAAGCGGCAAGGGCGGCTTTCGCCGCCAATGTATCGAATACGGTCTCAATCAGGATCAGATCGACGCCACCTTCGACAAGAGCCTTGGCCTGCTCCATGTACATCGCCTTGAACTGGGAGAAATCGCTCTGACGAAAAGCGGGATCTTCCACGGAAGAAGAAAAGGAAAGTCCCCGGCTTGTCGGCCCCATGACGCCCGCTACGAACGCATACCGGCTTTCTTCCGTCTCCTCAATTGTTTCAACTGCCTGCCTGGCGATCTCGCAAGCGGCCAGATTCAGGTCATATACATGGTCTACCAACCCGTATTCGGCAAGGGAGAACGCATTGGCACAGAAGGTGTTCGTCTCGACAATGTCGGCGCCCGCTTGCAAATACGCCATGTGGATGTCGTAGATGAGGTCAGGACGGTTGATGCAGAGCAGTTCGTTGCAACCGACCGCGCGAGCGTCCAGAGCCGCGTCCTCGACCAATGGATACAGGGCGAAATCTCCAGCGTCAGGACAAGCCTGCTGAAGCATCGTACCCATCGCTCCGTCGAGTACCAGCACCCTGTGTCCCGCCAGCCGATACAAGTATTCCTGTCGCGTCATACAGCGCATACCTCCAGTGAACCACATAGTCCGAGCTTGTCCGCCACAACAACTATCGCGGCAAGAATATCCCCGACATTCCGAATCTGTTCGCACACATCCTGTATGTCGCCCGGTCCTTGTATCCTGTTACCCCAAGCGGTCGCCCAAGCATCAGCCGTGGCGGCGTCCTTGCAGACAACCATCATCGCATCCGCTTTGCCATAACTGTGCGAATGACCCACGGTACCGGAAGAAGTACAGACCCCGACAGGACAGATTTCAGGAACGACCCGCACCGCGACTTTCCCCGACAACGGAGAGGAAGGAGCCATCACCTGAACGGACAAGGGGAAAGCCGCATCTATATACAGATCCCCTCCATTCTCCACCACGACCTCGACAAGCCCCCAACGTTCCTTGCAATAGCGACCGACCGCTTCGGCGATTGCTCCCGCTACGGAAGCCATAGGCCCGACATTGGCAAAACGACCTGCGGCAAGCATCGTTTCAATCAACTTCGGCGTACCCCTACCGTCTGGCATAATGATAGCCTGAACAGGTTGGTATGATGTCAAAAAACTCGGACAATATTCAGCATAGGCAATGATTTCATTGCGCAACCGACGAACCAGACGCCCGAGTTCCTCCAGTACAGAAGATGGGGAAAGGCTTCGGGCGGAACCCGCGTCAAATCCAAGCCACAGATCGGTCTCCCCGACTTCCAGTTCAAACGGGCGAAAACGGCCAGTTCCCATGCCGTCACGGTACGAGCGGACTTCATACACCGGATTCGGCCTGACGCTGGACACTATGCACCCCGTTCCATGGAAAGCTCGAACAGGCGCATCGGACAAGCGTTCACACACAGGCCACAGACCACGCAGCGGGAGGCGTCATATACGAGTTTCCATTGCCCGTCCATCTGCAATGCACCCGCCGAACAAACGGCGGTGCAACTACCACAACCAATGCAGGAATCCTGATGAAACACCAGTTCCTTGACAATCTCCGAAACGACGACGCCAATTCCATCGAGCCAAGCAACCGACTGTCTGATGGCGTCCGTCTTGCCGACAAGCTCAACGATCAGCTTGCCGCCGCGTCCCGAAGACACATCGGCGTTGAGAATGTTCACATCAACGTCATAAGTCCGTACCAGCTTTGATACCAACGGCTGCTCCACCAGACCGGGAGAGAATCTCAAGGCGAATCTTTTCTTCATAATCCTATTTCTCCTCATTCCCGGATGACTCCGGAATCCGTGGCTGCAACGATTTCACCGCATTGTCCATAGGGAACTGCATGACGGGCTCTGTCAGCAGAAACGAGCCGTCCTTGATCCATCCGACCAGAATGTCGGCGATATTCCGGGCTACGCTCAGACTGGACAACGAGGCGGTTTTTACCTTCTTGCCGTTCAGTTCAATCCTGCCGCTCTGCAATTCAGCGTAGTTGACCTTCCTGACGGCGGGATGCCCATCCACCCCGTAGTCCTGAACAAACGTCTCAATTTCATTGTTGGCGATGGCCAGGCGACGAGCCATGTCCTCGTCCAATACGGGAATGGGGATTCCCAAGCCGACGAACATCGACACCCCGTATTTCTCATAGTAAGCGGCCCTAATGAACTCCGTGGACATCGCCTTCGCGTCGCCGATCACCGCGAGCGTAGCTCCGCCGCCAAGCGGGATACCATGACCGTTCCGTTCCTTGGCGGTATTGAACTGGGTTCCGTTCCAGGCCACATAGCCCTGCGTCCCGCCGAGGAATATCCTCGTCCCCAGACCAATTGTCCTCAGATACGGATCGTTCAATAGCGGACTCAGCTCGCCGCTGGTCGAATACGTCACATTGCCGCAAGACGGAAGCAGACAGCCCATGTATGTGTATTTGATTTTGTTCGTAGAGTTTGTCGCGGCGCCATAGTTCTGATAGGCGTTCCTCGGATTGAACAAGTAGAATTCATTGACGGCGTCCTTATCGATATAGGTGTCAATCTCTTTCGTGGGGTAGCAATCGGTACCCTTGCCCCTCGCGTGGAGACGCAGTTCCTTGCCAGCGATCAAGTCCTCAATGACATGCGCCCCACCGTACTGGCAGTTGTATTTGGACTCGGCGGTCGCGCCGATATAGCTGTCAACGGCGGCCAGGCCTTCATAAACAGGAACGTCATTGATAGTAATTTCTTCCATTCTGATGCCGGGACTCCAATGGCCGAAATTGATGATGGCGCCGGACGAGCACATAGGGCCGAAGGTCGCCGTGGTCACTACATCGACCTCTCGTGCAAGCTGGGCGGGTTCTTTCGTTTTCGCCATTGCGGTGAATTCTTCCGCGGTCACGACCACGACGGAACCAGCCTTGATTTTTTCGTTGATTTGGGCAATTGTCTTCGCCATCTCCCTCTCCTTCTCGGATAAAAGGTTTGTAACTACGTCATCGCTCAGAGGTCGTGCGGTAGCACTGCCCTCATCGCGCTTCCTTGTCCCAAAGCCTTTTCTCCTTCGAACATATATTCTCGTACATATATCCCTGTATCTTAACAAGCACTATCACAAGGCCGTACTTCGCTTCGCTCTCATCGTACAGAAAGTACTCCATGTATTCGTGCTTTCTTTCGATGTGCACTGTCCTTGCTCGTTGTCCTTGTCTATCCCATGATTCCCTTCGAATGCTTTCTCAAACAATGCAAACACTTCCCAGCCCGTAGAACCACGGACATCATCCGCCTCATAAGTCAGAATTCCTCAACCTCGTCAGGAACATCCTCGAACGTCATTACCGGAATCAGGTGGTACGCAGGAACTTCGTACGGATGAGCCTCGCGCATCGCGCGGACGGCGTTCGCCGCATGTTCTTCGTCAACGACAAGCTCCAAACGCCACTCTTCGACATATTCCAACTTGCCCTGGCCACCTAGATACGGAACGCTCCCCTCCAAAGGAAGGAACTGGCCCTTTCCACAGGTCTCCCAACAGCAACACGAATAGGAACCCACGGCACCCGCGCCGGCGGCGAACAAAGCCTGTTTCACAGCCTCCTTGTGAGAAGCGGGAACATAACAGACCAGTACATACATAGGGCTACGCCTCCTTATGATGCATCGTATCAGAAATATCGCACCTTCGCCCACAGATTCGCGATATATACGAACCCCGGCTCCCGGATTTTCCGACTTCCCCCCGATCGTGCGTTCATCGCCGCCAAGACATCGAATCAATACGAAAAGGCTCACAGGAACACCATTGCCGCCCGATACGAATCTCCGTATACTGATTGGCGTTATGGTAAAACTTCTCGTATTTCTCGGCAACCCCGGCAGGCAATATGAACGTACAAGACATAACGCAGGCTGGTTGGTTTGTGATAATATGCATATCGATGCCCCTTGGCAACAGAAATTCCATGGAATCTGGTCAAAAACCATAGGCGGCGCAGGACAAATCCGGCTCTTGAAACCCCAGACCTATATGAACGAAAGCGGACTGTCAGTCGCGGAGGCCGCTCACTTCTTTGGAATCGGCGCAGAAGGAATCCTAGTCGTACATGACGACCTGGAGCTTCCATTCGGTACTATCAGGATGCAAAATGGCGGTGGACTACAGGGACATAACGGGCTGAGGTCCATCAGACAGCATCTCGGTACCGACCAGTTCTTCAGACTACGCATAGGCATCGGCCGACCGGCCAGAGGGGACATTTCATCGTTCGTCCTTTCCAAATTCTCTCCTGACGAAGAAATACAGCTTCCGCTGGTGCTCGACAAATCAGTAAAGCTCATTCAGACTTGCACAGGAAATGGACTCCCATCGCTTCCGCATACAGAAACCCTACCATGACAGCACCCGCTAGCCTGTTTTTTGCTGAACAGATTCCTTACTGTACATTTTTAAACAAATGTACAAAAAACACGAAGGATTTTCTGTTTCTCCATTCTTTTTGATATTCCATCCCCCCTCTTGCGTGGTATACTTTGACAAAGCTGCGTCCTTGCGACAACCATCATCAGCGGACCTCCCCCTCGTGTCGGGGACACAGTGCCTACAAACCCCATCCAGGAGGAATTCATGGGTGCCAGAGACTTGCGCATTTCCATCAGGACAAGAACAGATATGGATTATTTTTCTCCGATTTTCCCTTCGGGCGGAGATTTCCGTGCCATGCACGACCAAGCGAACGAGATAGCCCAACGGTACAACTCGGCCGTTCGCAAACATAACGGGAAAGCATTCATATCCAGCGGCAAACTGCATGCGACGGGAGTCCTGCATCTTTTATACCAGACCGTCATCACTCGGTATCTTCTTGACAGCGACCATGACTTCTTCTCCCGGCTCAACCCGCTCGTGTCAAAAAACCATGCTTGCCAGGAAGTTCTTTCTTTTTATGCGAAGGAATTTCCCTCCCCCCTGCTAATGGAGCAGGACCCGACGCTTCCCTATTTCATGGAGGAAACCATCAGGGGCTTCTTCGTTCATCAGATCATGCTCGCCAACCCAGCGCTACTCAAGGCTTCAAAGCCCTTTATGGCACCTGAAGGGCTTGCTTTTCCGCCTGCCGCACAAGCATTGTCGGCACTGATGGGCGGATACACGAAGAACGCCCCCTTGGTAGGGAAAAGTGACGAAGACCTCTTCTCCTTCCTGACGAGACCGGCGAAGCTGCATCCTGATTCTTTGATCGACCAAATCAAATATATCCTCGACGCTTGGTCAGGCCTTCTGCCCGACGACATGAAAACGCTTCTGCTGAGAGCCATCGATGTAGTTACGGAAGAGGACAAGCCCAGGTTCATTGGCGGGGGCCCCGGACCTACCCACGTCCCGGACTATGCGTCCCAATTCGGAAACGGAGAATACGAAGCGTTTACCGCCGACCGTAACTGGATGCCCAATGTGGTTATGATAGCGAAAAGCACGCTGGTATGGCTGGATCAGTTGAGCAAGTTGTACGGTTATCCGATCAACACGCTAGACCAAATCCCCGACCGTGAACTGGATTTGCTTCATGAACGAGGGATTACCGCACTCTGGCTGATCGGGCTATGGGAACGCAGCACTGCGTCGAAAACAATCAAGAACCTCTGCGGAAACCCGGAAGCCGAGGCGTCGGCCTATTCGCTCAAAGGCTATGAAATCGCCTCGACCATTGGAGGATGGAACGCCTTGGAAAATCTCCGACGGCGTTGCGCCGACCGGCAAATCAGGCTTGCCAGCGACATGGTGCCGAACCATACCGGCATAGACGGCGACTGGGTGATGGATCATCCTGAATATTTTATCCAGCAGGATTATCCCCCGTTCCCCTCGTACACTTACAATGGTCCAGACCTCTCCTTGAACCCCGATGTCGAAATCAAGCTGGAAGACCACTACTATAATCGAACTGACGCGGCTGTAACCTTCCAGAGAATAGACAGGAGATCGGGAAAGACAACGTACATCTTCCATGGCAATGATGGAACTTCGATGCCATGGAACGACACCGCACAGCTTGATTTTCTTAACCCAATGACAAGAGAGGCTGTCATCCAGCAAATCATGCATGTCGCAAGGAATTTCCCCATCATCCGGTTCGACGCGGCGATGACCCTTGCAAAAAAACATATCCAGCGGCTATGGTATCCCCGCCCCGGCTCTGGCGGAGATATCGCCGGACGCGCCATGTACAGCATGAGCGACGAGGAGTTCAACCACCGGATCCCCGCCGAATTCTGGAGGGAGGTCGTGGACCGCATCGGCGCGGAGCTTCCCGACACACTGTTGCTCGCGGAAGCGTTCTGGATGATGGAAGGTTACTTCGTCAGGACTCTCGGCATGCACCGCGTATACAACAGCGCTTTCATGAACATGCTGAAAAACCAAGAAAACAAGAAATATCGAGACACAATCAAGAATACGATTTCCTTCGATCCCGAAATTCTCAAGCGGTTCGTGAATTTCATGAACAATCCCGATGAGGAGACCGCGATCGCCCAGTTCGGAGACGGGGACAAATATTTTGGAGTCTGCACTCTCCTCGCCACCATGCCAGGACTGCCGATGTTCGGTCATGGGCAACTGGAAGGCTACCGCGAAAAATACGGCATGGAATACCGCCGCGCCTACTGGGATGAAAAGCCCAATGACTTCCTCATGGGGGAACATTCCCGAAGGATATTCCCCCTGCTGAGGAAACGGTATCTGTTCTCAGGAGTCGAGCATTTCGAGCTATTCGACATGTATCGCGACGGACAAGTCCAGGAATCAGCATTCGCCTACGTGAATGGAGACGATCAAGAATCTGCGTTGGTTCTCTACAACAACCAGTATGAGGCTGTGGAAGGCAATATCAATACGTCCGTTCCAAAGCTGTATCGACAGCCGGACGGCGGTAGAGAGACGCGATGCTCTTCGTTGGCGGAAAGCCTTAATCTGACTCTCGGAGGTAGAAGATTCCTAATCTATGAGGAGTTCCCTTCCGGCCTGACATACCTCGTTCCGACCATGAGAATCTTCGACGAGGGCATGTGGTTCCATCTCGACGGATACCAGAGCAAAGTCCTGCTGAACATTCGAGAAGTGGAAGATATCGACGGCTGCTACAGCCGGCTCTACGGAATGCTTGGGGGCCGGGGCGTCGAAAATCTTGAACAGGAAATTCTCGCTCTTCGCCTGCAACCAGTGTTCAAGGCTATGGACAATTTCCACAGCGACCAAATGTTCAAGCTGATCAAAACGATGCTCAGTGGCAAATCAATGAGCCAGAATAAAAAAAAGCTCCTGCTGTTGGTAGGAGAGGCATACACCCATCTTGGCGCGGTCGTAGAGACAATGCATCCGGCAGCGGCCGAATGTCTTCCACGACTTCCCCAAGAAATCCGGCCGAGCCAGATGCTTCAGGAGGTCCAGCGGTTCGCCCAACTTTTCAAAGCCGGCAAAAATCGTAGCGATTTCTTCTTCAACGGAGGGGAAATCATGGATGAATTGCCGGTCATCGTATCCGCGGCCATGTTCCTCAAACCGTTCATCAAGGAAACAGATTCTATTTCGGACGCCTTGACGGCGGCGGATAAATTGTTGCTACCTCGATTCTACCGACAAGAGCTTACGCTCCAAGGATTTCAAGGGGATGCCGCGAGAAAAGCATGTCATGGCGCAGGCTTGTTCGCATCGGCGGCAGCGGCGGTAGGCAATACGATTCTGACGGGAGATGTCAAGGAAGCGTTTGAAGCGTTGCTGGCGGACAGGGCGTTCAGGGACTATATCGGGTGCAACGAATACCAAAATGTCACCTGGTATACGAAAGAATCGTTACAAGATGCCATATTCCTAGTTTCGCTTTCCACCATGCTCTTTTGCGAGGGAGCGGATATTGGAAGTATCGATCGGTTCTCGTCGGAGATGCTCGCCAGGGATTCCAAGTCGGAATATAAGATCAGCGGCTTATTTGACTAACGGCGTGAATCTGGCTCAAATGCATATTATTTGTTCGTGATACATAAAAAAGAGGGGATTGCAGGTTTTTGCGATTCCCTCTTCATCCCTTTCATTGACTTGCGTCTAGCATTGGTATACTCTTGATGATATGAAGACTTGGATAACCTACCTGGCCGCGGCCGCCATGGGATTGGCTGCGACGTTGTTGTTCGGAGAAACCGCAGCTTTTCAGCAACTGATGTATGTCATTTCGTCTTTGCTGGTTCAGTTCGGCGGTCTGATTCTCTTCCCGCTAGTATTCATTGGCTTTACCGCGGGGACAGCTTCATTGAGGAAAGATGCGAAAGGCGGGCTTCTCGCTGGAACGACCATCTTGTGGAGTCTCTGCACGACGTTCCTTCTTGCGGTCATCGGTGCCGTCATATTCCGATTGCTCCCCTCCGCGTTCCCCGCTACCAGTTCAGCCGGTGCGGACGCTTCTTTCGTCAATAGCATCGGTACTGGAAGCATTTCAAAGGTTTTCTCAGGAATTTTCCAGCAGAATCCGTTCTATACGCTTGCGATCAGCGACGGTTTTCTCCTGCCGGTGATTTTTCTTGCTTGGATTCTTGGCTATGCGATCAAACCGAACGTCGAAGTGATTCGTCCGGCATACGTGGTCATGAATTCTTTCAGTGAAGTGATGTTCCGTCTAGCTTATATCTTTACGTGCATCGGATACATATTTATCGCATTTTTCTCCGCTTCATGGTTTTCCATGCTGTGGCAGGACGGTACGGTATTTGTGGCAATTCCGTTCATGACCACATTCCTCGTCTCCGTAGCGGTCGTAATCCTGTTAATCATCCCTCTTGTCTATTGTTGCTTCACCAAATTCAAAAGGAACCCTTATCGGGATATCTACCGGCTGCTGTCGCCGGCTTTGGCTGGTCTATTCAGCGGAAACATCTTCTTTGCAGGACCAAGCCTGATAGCCAGTACCCGCCACAACCTTGGAGCCCAGAAACGGGTCGCGGGAACTGCGATTCCTCTCTATACGATTATCGGAAGAGGCGGTAGCGCACTGGTTGCGACGGTTTCCGTTTGTGCTTTGCTGTATGCGGCGATGGGCGGCGTTCCTTCTTGGAGCGTGATCCTCGCGGTCGCAGCCATGTGCGCGGTGGTCTCCTATGGTTCTTCGTTGCATCTCGGTTACGAAGTAGTGTTCATCGCGGTCGTCTCAGTTCGACTGCTCCATATCAATCTCTATGGCGCAGAAATGACGTTGCTTGGCCTATTGCCGTTGCTTAACGGCGCCGGTATATTGATTGATACGCTCATCGGAGGACTGGGAGCCAGCGCAACTTGCGATATCATGGGAACGGCCGCTCCCGCACCCTACAAGGATATCCTGTAGAACCAATGAACAAGTCGCTCCGGTATATATTGTTGGCTGTTCAAGCAACTTTGGCGCTCATTTTCATCGGGTTCATGCTCCATGGAGTCATAGTCCTGGCTGGTCCCGTAGGTCCTTCTACGTTACCGAACGGAGAAGGACCCGTCGTAGTCGTATTGAAATATTTTCTACCAGCGACGCTTCATATCATCGTATCGATGGTAGCCGCCGTTCTACTCTGTCTGTTTTACAGAGCGAATACCGGAGCAGAAGCACAGTTGCTTCCTACATTGTTTCTGGTGATTACCCTATCCAACATCAAGGTCATGCCACTGTATACGTCGATTACCCATATTATGCTGTTGTCTCCATATAGCCTATCTCTTATCTATCATTTCGCCACGCTGTTCACAGCATATTTGCTTGTGGGGTCAGGGTTGTTCCAACAAGGAATCAGTAGCTCAAAGCTAACCCAGTATATCGTCCTGGGGGCGGTACTTTCAATTTTCCTGACCGTCCTGACGCCGGTATCCCTGAGTACAGTGCAATTCCTGACGGAAATCAGCTTTACAGACGGCATGTTCGCCAATATCATCTATATTCTTGAGCTGCTGGCAATCGCCAACTTCACCATTGTAGCGATACGGGAAAAAAACAGACACAATACAGGGCGTTGCATAGCTTTCATTCTGTTAATCATAGGCAATAGCTTGCTTAGTAATTTCCAGCAAATCGCAATGAACGCCTTGGGGCTTGTCTTTTATACCGCAGGCGTGGTCATGCTGATCCTGGTGACCCGGACATACCATATCTGGGCATAGATTAACAACGTACCTCCCAACGACCACCGAGGAGGGAGACCGGAACGAACCAACGCACCTTCATCTTTCAGAGGCTCCGGCACATACGGCGTGGATTGCTTGGACACACCAACCGCTCGACTGCCTCATGAAGACTCGATTCCATGGCAATCACCGAGCAAACACCAATCGAGCCTAAAAAACCGGACCGCAAAAAGCAGGTCCGGTCAATGAAATCGTGAGAAACGTTTCCTATCAGGACATCATTTCTTTTTCAGATACTTGACGCTGTCGAGGGCGACGGCGGCAATGATGATGAAGCCCTTGAACACAAACTGGAGGTTCGTATCGATACCCAGGAACGTCAGACAGTAAGTCAGACCGGTAAAGATAATGACACCGATTACCGCTCCACCTATCTTGCCGATACCGCCATTGAAGGAGATACCACCGACAACACACGCGGCAATGGCGTCAAGCTCATACCCCTGCCCCGTACCGGCGCTGGCATTGGCCCTGAACGCCTCCAAAAACGCACCGCAACCATAGAAGATACCAGCCATGATGAACACGCCCATCGTCACCTTGAACACGCTGATACCGCTGACACTGGCAGCTTCGGCGTTACCGCCTACGGCGTACATGTTCTTGCCGAATGTCGTTTTGTTCCAGATAAACCAAGCGACTATGATTGCTATCACGGCGGGGATGATCAACTTCGGGAACGTGATTAGCTGGCCATTGACCATGCCGAGTATCCATCGTCCACCAAGCATGTCCTTGATACTGCTGTCAATCGAGCCGACGGGAGTACCGCTCGTACCGAAAAACAGCAGGCCGTAGATGATCAACTGCGTCGCCAACGTCGAGATGAACGGATGTATCTTCAACCTAGCGGTAAACACACCGGCGAACGAACTGAACACCACGCACAGGACGATTGAAATAACCAGCGCCATCAGCACCCTGACCAGCATCGGAATCGGCGTAAAATTCCATGGTCCCATGCCGAATACCGTGACGATGTTCATACCCGGATGCAATATCAAGCCAGTAGTCACCGCGCCTAGGGCGACCATTCGCCCAACGCTCAGATCAGTACCGGCGAGCAAAATCAGACCGGCTACTCCAAGGGCAAAGAACATCCTGGTGGACGCCTGCTCCAGAATCGTCAGTATATTGGGTAACGACAACAGGTTGCCACTGCCCGACAACGGAGCGAGAATGATACAGACAATGAAGAAAATCAGAATCGCGATGTACAGCCCATTATTGAGCAGGAACTTTGAAAGTTTGAAGTTAAAGATATAGTTCTTGAACTTCAACTCCATATTCTCGGAAAACTTCGTCTTGCCGTTCCTCAGACTCCGGTTCGTCTGCACATGGTCAACGAACGCCTGATTCTTGGCGGCCAAGCTGCGGTCGATGAGCGTCTGGCAACGACTCTTCGCATCAAACAGCGCAGACTTCATTTCATATCGGCATGTATCGATTTCCTCCCGCAGTTCCTTTCGTTCCTCTTTGGAAGTTTTTCCCTCATAGCTGGCAACAATCTTCTTCTCTTGCTCAACGCCTTCCAGCCTGATTTTTTCCGCTTCGACCTGATATTCCGCCTTGGCCGCCTTGATAGCCTCGTTCTCCAAGGTCGTGACTTTCTTGATATAAGCATCGGATGCCGTATTAGCATAGGCCACCGCTTCTTTTGTCAAAGCGTCGATTTCCGCCTTATGTTCCTCAGCGTCCCGCTTTGCAAACCCGATTTGCTGCTGAAGATCCGAGATCGTCTTCTTTTTCGTCAAAGGATCGACCATCTTGCTCTTGCGCAGGGTCACTATCTCCTGCCTCAGCTCGGTGATGCGGTTGACGCCCGTGCTTCTCAGCCCGTTCAGACGCTTGGTATACTCGGCTATCCTGCGGTCTTCATCCAGCGACAGGATGTCTTTAGTTTCTTTGGTCATATTGCTTCACCTCATCACAAGTATTTAGCTGACAGCCTCATCAGCTCTTCCTGATCCGTATCCTTCGTGTTCACGATACCGGCCAGCCGATGGTTGGACATCACCGCGATACGGTTTGTAATCCCCAGAATCTCAGGCATCTCGCTCGATACAACGACAATCGTCTTGCCCTCTTTCGCCATCTGGATGATCAACTGGTATATCTCGTACTTCGCCCCGACATCAATGCCCCTGGTAGGTTCGTCCATCAGGAATACATCCGGTTGCCGCTCCAGCCATTTGCCGATGATGACCTTCTGCTGGTTTCCGCCGCTGAGCGCCGTAATCAGCTCTTCGGCCGACACGCATTTTGTCTTCATCTGCTTGATCTGTCTGTTCGCAGCCTCCAGCATTTTACGATTGGAAAGGATTTTCATCGTCTTGTAACTGTCCAGGTTGGTAATCGTCGTGTTGAACTTGATCGTATCTTTGCCGAACATGCCATTGAGCTTGCGTTCCTCGGTTACCAATGCAAAGTTATAGTCCATCGCATCTTTGCTATTATGGAACCGGAGCTTCCTGCCGTTGAGGACGATCTCCCCAGAAGCGATAGTACGGATGCCAAACAATGATTCAAGCAATTCACTCCGCCCCGCACCTACAAGCCCATAGAGTCCGAATATTTCACCTTTCTTCACAGTAAAGGAAATATCCTCCAGAATTGGATCGAATTTCGTGGTGAGGTTCCGTATTTCCAGATAATCCCTTCCTGGATTGTTGTCAACATCGGGAAACCGCTTGTCCAGCGACCGCCCGACCATGGCCGAAATCAATTCGTTCATGTTCGTCTTTTTCACCGGTTTGACCAAGATCATCTTACCATCCCGAAGAACCGCCACATCATCGCAGATTTCAAAGACCTCATCCATCTTATGAGAAATATATACAAAAGAGACACCCTTGTTACGAAGATCATCGACAATGGAGAATAGTTTTTTGACTTCACGCTCCGTCAATGACGATGTCGGCTCGTCTAGCACGATAATCTTCGCATCATAGGACACCGCTTTCGCTATCTCGACCATCTGACGCTGCGAGACCGACATGGTCCGCATGATGGTCCGAGGGTTTACGTTCATGTTCAGGGATGCAAAGAGCTTGTTGCTTTCCTTGAGCATCCGTGCTTCGTCTATTACCCCGAAACGCATAGGATAACGGCCCAAAAACAAATTGTCCGTCACCGTTCGGTCCAAACACTGGTTAAGCTCCTGATGAACCATGGCGACCCCGTTTTCCAGGGCTTCCTTTGGATTCTTGAAGTCGATCGGCTTACCGGAGAGGAACATCTGCCCCTCGTCCTTGGCGTAGATCCCGAACAGGCATTTCATCATTGTTGACTTGCCTGCCCCGTTCTCGCCCATCAGCCCCAGCACCGTCCCCTTCTGTACCGTCAGGTTGATGCCGTCAAGGACTTTGTTCTTGGCGAAGGATTTCGACAGGTTTTTAATTTCAAGTACTACTTCATCCATACACTTCCTCACCTGCGCTTGCCGGAAAACCCCGTCGCGGTTTCCAGCCCGATTGTAGAAAAAGCATGCGGGAACACCCGCTCCCGCATGCTTCACATTCCAGGTTTTCTGGACTAGTACCTGAGCTTGTCAGTGTAGTCTCTACCGGAGTTCGTCTTGACCATGTTGATGGCATAGGCGTCGAAGTTGTTGAGGTTGGTGAACCTATCGAGACAACTGGACTCGTTCTGTCCATCACCCTGCACAACTGTCAAATCGATACCAATCAGCGGCGCATAGTAATACAATGCGGGCAGATAAGAAGACGACAGGAAGTTATCGCCGGAGTTGTAGATGGTCAGCAAAACTTTCTTCTTGGGAGCTGCGCTCTGCTTGATGCCCTGGTCCCTGGAGCCTTCGGTGTACTGATTCCAGTTGGACTTGTCTACGCCGGAGTTGGCGGCCATGACGGCCTTTTGGTCCGCCCAGTAGTCCAGAGGAGCGGAAATCTTGTTGCCCCACTGGTCCGCTACGGAGATACCCTTGGTGTAGACATCGGCGCCAGACAGTCCGTCAAGCAGGTTTCTCAGTACCTGGAGGGTACCGGCGGCCTGCGCGTCAACGTTCTGAGATACGGTTCCGGTAAGTCGTCCGGCACCGATAGCCTCAATGGCGTCGGCGTTGGCGTCATAGCCGAAAATAGGAACGCCGGCGGGATAGTTGGAGGCTTGCAGACAGCCCATCGCCATACCGTCGTTATTGGAGACGACCATATCGATCTGGGTACCGAACTTAGTGGCCCATCCACCCATGGCCTCGGTAGCGGCGTTGGCGTTCCAAGTAGACCCATCGGTACCAGTCATCGCCTTGCCTTCCAATTCAACAACCTTCATGGTCTTGCCGCCGACGACAGCGGAACCTTCCTTGGTCTTGCCGGGGTCGGTGGAACCATTCCAAGTCCCGAGAGCCTTGCGGATACCTTCAGTTCTAGCCTTGGAATCGTTGTGGCCGACGTCTCCGATGCACAGCACGTATCCGATGGTACCGTCACCGTTGCGGTCCAGCTTGGCGGGATCCGCGGCGGCGAGATAATCGGTAATCAATTTGCCCTGGACGGCACCGCCACCAGCGGCGTCAAAACCGACATAGTAGGTCTTGGCGTTCCAGTTCATGCTGTCCATATCAATCGCGCCAGTAGTAGGGTCTGACGGCTGCCTATTGAACCATACCAAAGGCTTGTCCTTGTTGAGAACAACAGAACCAGCGGACTCCGCTCCACCTTGAGCGAATACGGAACACATCGCAAACGACAAGATCAGCAACACGCCGATCAACTTGTGACTTGAACGCATAGTTTCCTCCTTCTGCGTCAAAATACAGAAAATTTCCGAACGCCCTGCACTATGCAAAGCTATTCAAAAACATATTCTACAGCACAATGTACACGAGTACAAGCTTTATTTCACAAACTTGTACACAAGTTCAAAAACAGCATTTACAAAATCGACATGACAATTATTTTCTCTGAACATCATCTCCATCGAAGATGAAAGTCCATCTTTCATCCCCTGTAATTCATACCATTCGTCTGTCGATGTTCAAATATTTTCGTTACGACGGTGCAGACATCCAAATTCCCACAAACCGAAACGATACTCTATAGGTAATATTAGAACATCGAAACCAGCATTTTACAAACAAAATCAATATATGAGTCTGTATTTTTATTATGAAGAGGTATGAATGTCGTACATAATGCTTGTTCTGGATAAAAAAGCCGACGGACATGGAGTTTTTCCACAAACCGCCGGCTGAAGTCCAATGATGTCGGACGCCTCGTCGCCATACGGATATCCCAGTGGCGTCCAGCGTATGGCGATGCGAGATTCAATGTCTATTTCACCCTTTTTGCCTGATGGGAACCAGTTCTATATATCCCCTGGTTCCAATCGGTTCAAGCTGGATGCGTGGATTACGGACATCCAAAACATAACCGATTACTGAAGGATCGTATTTTTCAATGGAAGCCTGTACCTCTTCGATAGCCAGGCAATAGTCCTCCTCCGCAAAGGGCTCTCCCTGGAACATGAGGTATTTCGCCGCGGGCAGTTCAATCATATCGAACCCTTCAGGCACAACGCCGTTGTATTGCAAATCAACCTCAACGCCTTGTACATATTCAGAAGTGTCCGTGCGGCGGTACATCGCGGGGAGCCACAGGCAGACAGGTTCCCCTCCAAGCGACTTGACGCTCTGCAACAGCCCCCACACGTCACAACCGACTTCCTCGCAATACGACCAATACTCCGTCGCGGCGCGTCCTCTTTTTATGATGACTTTCCGTGCGGGTTTTTCAATTACCTGAATAAACACATTCTTTAGGTTGTCCATGACAAGTCTCCTCTCGATATGTCTGAATTTTACTCCGTAGGGGGTGAACAGATACACAGGAACGGGATGAACGGCGTATTCCTTCGGGTTGCATCCGAACTCACGGGCGAACGCCCGCTGATACCCGTCCACACTCCCGAATCCCATTTCAAAAGCGACGTCAGCTACCCTGCACGGGTTGTCTCGCAGCTTCATGGCCGACTTTGATAAACGGAATTTGCGAATATAGTCAGCGGGGCTCATTCCTACATGCTTGATGAACAAGCGGTACGAATACCAGGGGGAGAACAAGGATACCCTCGACAAATCCGCCAAGGTGATGTCCTCCACCAAGTGAGCCTCAATATAGTCCTGCATCCGCTGAACCGCCTCCACCTGTTCCTGCATGCTCCTGCACCTCCCTATCGAGACTTGTTATAGTTCCTCTCAGAATAATTCTCTCGACTTTTCTTGCCAACCGTCATTGTAATCCATGAATAGACAAAGTCAGGCATATAATCGGTGATAGCCAACACGAAAAGCATCGGGCAATGAACGTACCGCCAATGGGGGATGAACGTACCACCAATGGGGGATGAACGTACCACCAATGGGGGATGAACGTACCACCAATGGGCAATGAACTTCATCGAGGAATATTATTGTAGTTATCTACAACATAATGAAATGCTTGATCATATCGGAATCAGATGCGTTTTTCATGAGATGAAAAAAAGGCGTCGCGCAAGCCCCATGGCTTTTGCGACGCCCTTCATCATACCAAACAAACGAGAAATTAGTTCAACGTCACGATGCTCGGATCGTAGTCGGCGGGAGGCACATACCCAAGCAACGTCATACAGGTCGCGGCAATAGAACTGATTCCAAGACCGGATTTGAGTTCCTTGCCGTATTCACCATCGTATGAAGGATCATAGATGATGCAGGGAACGGGATTCAGGGAGTGGGACGTCTTGGCCTTGGGATCGCCGTTGGCCTTGCGCGACACGTCGCCGGACTTCTTGTCGTGTTCGAACATGTCGTCGGCGTTGCCGTGGTCGGCGGTGATCACCATGACGCCGCCGGCCTTCTCCACCGCTTCGCGGATACGGCCCAACTGTAGGTCCAGCGCCTCCATGGAACAGATGACCGCCTCATAGATGCCGGTATGTCCGACCATGTCTCCGTTGGGAAAATTCAGCTTGATGAAATCCCACTTGCCGGACGCGACTTCGGAGATGACCCTATCGGTGATCTCAGCGCATTTCATCCAGGGGCGCTGCTCGAACGGAACGATATCAGAAGGAATTTCTACGTATTCCTCCAGCTTCCCGTCAAACTTGCCGCTCTTGTTTCCGTTGAAGAAATAGGTGACATGCCCGAACTTCTGCGTCTCGCTGATGGAGAACTGCCTGACCCCGGAAGCGCACAGGTATTCAGCCATCGTCCGGTCGATCGCAGGGGGACTGACCAAGTACTGGCGGGGGACATGGAGGTCCCCGTCATATTCCATCATGCCGGCGTACTCCACCTTCGGATGCCGCTTGCGGTCGAATTCCGTCAGGGTCTCGGCTTCAAACGCCTTTGTTATCTCCAGCGCGCGGTCGCCGCGGAAGTTGAACAGGATCACGCTGTCGCCGTCCTCGATCGTGCCGACGGGCCTGCCGTTTTCAGCAACGACAAACGGAGGCAGGTCCTGGTCGATCGCATGGGTTTCCTCGCGCAATGTGACAATCGCGTCATGAGCGGAGGGGAACTGCCGGCCTTCGCCCAGCACATGGGTCTCCCAGCCCTTGCGAACCATGTCCCAGTTGGCGTTGTAGCGATCCATGGTAATGACCATGCGACCGCCACCGCTGGCGATCTTCGCATCAAAATCAGGTCCACTGAGGGAAGCGAGGAATTCAGCGAACGGGTCGAAATAATCCAAGGCGGAGACCTCACCGACATCGCGGCCGTCAAGGAGAGCGTGAACGCGGACCTTTTTCACGCCTTCGGCCTTCGCCTCAACGATCATCTTCTTCAGGTTGTCGATATGGGAGTGGACGTTGCCGTCTGAAAGCAACCCGATGAAATGCAAGGTGGTATCATGGTCCTTGACGTTGGAGACCAGCTTTTTCCACGTGGCCCCCGCGAACATCGCCTTGGTGTCGATGGAATTGGCAACCAGCTTCGCCCCTTGGGCGAACACCCTGCCGCAGCCCATCGCATTGTGGCCGACTTCGCTGTTGCCCATATCGTCGTCAGAAGGCAAACCGACCGCCGTACCATGCGCTTTGAGCTTCGTCCACGGGCAAGTCCCATAGAACTTGTCGAGATTCTGCGTCATGGCGGAAGCCACCGCGTCTCCTTCCTTATATTTACCGAAGCCTACGCCGTCCATAATTACCAGTACGACGGGGCCTTTGCGGGAAATCTTGCCCGATTTCTTCAATGCATCAACCATATTGCTATCTTCTCCTTCTTCCTTATCATCATTCATCATCAAAAACAACGCCATCGAGAATATAACGGATTATCTCACAGGGGTAAAGTCGCCGCTTTGAGCCACGGCAACGCATCCTTGTCCACCAAATCCTTCAATTCGTCGTAGACCCAAGCGTGGTAGCTGTCCACCATGGCGACCTCCCGCTCAGTCAGCAGCTCCTTCGAGATCAGTTCCCGTTCAAACGGACAAAGCGTCAATGTCTCAAAAGAGAGGAACTGGCCGAATTCCGTCTTGGCGTCGGTCACTACGCAGATGACGTTCTCTATGCGGATACCATGGCGACCTTCCTTATATACGCCGGGCTCGTCACTGACCACCATACCTGGCACGAGGGGTACGGCCAACGGATTCGGTCCGATACGTTGCGGCCCTTCATGGACGTTCAGACGGAAACCGATGCCATGACCGGTACCATGGTAGAACGTCATGCCCGTCTGCCACAGATATTGGCGGGCCAGGGCATCTAGTTGATAACCACAAGTTCCCTCTGGAAAACGCTGGCTTGCCAAGGCGAGGTTGCCCTTCAGCACCAGAGTATAGTCGCGCTTCTGCTCGTCGGTGGCTTTCCCGAACAACAAGGTACGGGTAACGTCCGTCATGCCGGATTCATACATGCCGCCGGTATCGAGTACCAGCAGACCGTCGCCCTCGATTTTGGATGCGCTCTGCGGCGTCGCGGAATAATGGCACATCGCCCCATGCTCGCCAAAACCGGCGATCGGCCCGAACGAAGGGCCGAGATACTCCTTGCTTCTCGCCCGCTGGTCGGCTAAAGCCTGGGCGAACGTCACCTCGTCGTACCCGCCCCCATCCCTCGGTACACGAGCGAGAAAATTGACCAGGGCGACGCCGTCGAGCAGATGAGCGCGACGCATGCCTTCAAGTTCGACGGAATTCTTAGCAGCTTTCATGTCGGTGGTGAAGTCGCGGCCTTCGACGACGGAAACCCCGGAAGGAATCGCCGCATAGAGCTTGAGGTTCGTCTTGTCCGGGCTGATATAGAGACCGTCGCCCACCTTCAATATCGAAGACACCGCACCGACCACCGCGTCATACGGCAGGACTTCAAGATCCTCGGAAACCTTGGCAAGCGACTCTGGAGTGAACCGCGCCAAGTCGGTGAACAACCACGCCTTCTTATCACCGACCAGCAGATAGGAAAGGAAAACAGGGTTGTACACCACATCGTTTCCCCGGAGGTTCGTTACCCAGGCGATATCGTCCAAGCTGGAAATTAATGTATAGTTGCAGCCCGCTTGATGGCATTTATTCCGCAGGAACATGAATTTTTGCGCCCGGTTGTAACCAACAAGGCCATCATCCAACTGAATTACGGAAGATGACGGAACCGCCGGACGGTCCGTCCAGATTTCATCGAGGAAGTCAGCCGTACCGATGAGCCGAAGCCCCTTCGGCGCGAACGCCCCCTCCATCTTCCGTTTGGCGGAAAGCATCAGCGTAGCCGCATCGATGCCGACGCACGAACCTTCGGGCATGTTCTGCGCAAGCCAGGTCACGGGATCCACGACACCGGGAGCCTCAAGCTTCATCAACGTGAAACAAGAACCTTCAATCTCCTTCGCCCCTTGGATGAAATACCGGGAATCAACCCAGAGGATAGCCAGGTCCTGCGTAACGACCACAGTTCCCGCGCTACCGCTGAAACCGCTGATCCAAGCTCGCGTCCTCCACCGGGGGCAGACATATTCACTTTCATGGGGGTCCGTCCCGTTGATAATCCAGGCGTCCACCCCTTCCCGTTTCATGATGGAACGCAATTCTTTTACGCGCGCATCTATCATATCAATGACCTCTCTTCGTCGTATTGTTCTTTTTCTTCGTATTATCCGCAACGGCGGTTACCAGAGGCTCCGCCTTATTCCGGCTCCGTTGGATGAAATACAGCGCCATGCCGCCCAAAATCATCATCAGGCAGAATATCTGCCCCATGGATATGTTCAGGAAGGAATGGAACAATGCGAGCGGCTCGGTCTCCTTCCCCCATGCCACGATAAAACCGAGATTGCTGTCCGGCTCGCGGAAATACTCTATTACGAACCGGACAAGCCCGTATCCAAGCAGATACCCGCTGAGCATGAAACCGGGGAATTTCTTCTTTCGCATCGGACGGAGCACGAACCAAAGGACAAGCCACAGCAACACCCCCTCAAACAGGGCCTCGTACAACTGAGAGGGGTGTCGGGGAAGATTCAGCGACATGCCTTGGGAATAGGCGATTCCAAGTTGGTCCGCGATGTCCCGCACCCATTGGTAGCTTGTTGAAAACCTCGGAGCGTCGGGAAATATAATTCCCCAGCTTTTTGTCGTGACCCTCCCCCAAAGTTCTCCGTTGATGAAATTTCCCAATCGGCCAAAGGTATAGCCCAGAGGAATGCCCGCGACCAAAGCGTCCGTCATGGTGAAAAAGTCTTTTTTATGCACACGGCAGAAAATCCATGCGCCGATGATGGCTCCAATCAAGCCCCCGTGATAGCTCATTCCGGGCAACCCGACGAAACGACCGTTGCGCCACGGCCAGAAAATCATCCACGGATGAGTCCAATAATAGGAGGTTCCATCGTAGAACAGGACGGAGAAGAGCCGGGCGCCAATCAGGAGGCCGCCAATGGTCCAGAGGAACAGGCTCAGGGAATCGTCCTTGTCGATATCGATCTCACCATGCCGGGCCTGATACCTGAACAGCATATATGTGATGGAAAACGCCACGATGTACATGAGACCGTACCATCGTACAGGAAAACCAGGAATAATTTCTGGAGAAATCCAGGCTGGGAAGTTGATAAAAAGCGACATATGGAAAGTGTAATCACCAACTGTAGCATGGTCAATACGTATACTTTGACGCTTACAATCGGGAAAACCGGGAAAACAGGCTTTAACCACAAACTCAAGGCGGTCGGGCAGTGGTCAACATGTCGTTTTTTCAGTACTATTGAACCCATGAAAAAACGACGGATCAAATGGATCATCTGCGTTTCCCTCTGTCTGGCGACCATGTCCCTGTTGTTCGCCGGTGGCGGCTCGGAACAAACGACCGGTCTTTCCATACCGGCCTTCCTGACCAACAACGTTACGGCGTCCGCCGGAACGACAGCCCGGACCGAAGACGGGATCGGCAGCGACATGGCGACGCTGGAACGGCTGTACCGGTATGTGGACAGCCAGTATCTCTACGACATAGACCGGCAGAAAGCGTTCGACAACATGGCCAAGGCGCTGCTGGATTCCCTGGATGACGATTTCTCCTACTATATCACCAGCGAATATGCCGAAGATTTCATGGCGGAAACCAGCGGAACCTATGGAGGAATCGGAACATACCTGACGAAGTATTCTCCAGACAGGAAAGATCCTGAAAACCCTGAAACCTGGATGGTCAAGATCATCTCGCCGTTTCCCGGAGCGCCGGCTGAACGCGCAGGCCTCCGCTCGGGCGACTTGATCAGCCATATCGACGGAGAACCGGTGGACGACCTGACCGCGACCGAAAGCTCGAAAGCGCTCAAGGGAGCGCCAGGGACCGCTGTGACGGTCACCGTCCATAGAGGGAACAGCGTTTTCGACCTGACGCTCAAACGCGAGGTCATCAACACGCCTACGACGGAAAACGGTATCCTTGAAGGTGGATATGGATATCTACGCATCTACGAATTTACCAACAAGACAGCTCAACAGGCCTCTCTGGCCATAGATTCCTTCAACAAAGCGAAGGTACAGGGCATCATTATCGACTTGCGGAACAATGGCGGAGGTATCATTGACTCGGCGCTGTCGATTGCGGACATGTTCATCCAGGACCGCCCGTTGATCACCATCAACCACAAGGACAACGTAGGGGACGTGCGGTACATAGCCAGCGATAGTATCAAGGTCGCGAAGGAGCTCCCGGTGGTGGTCCTCGTAAACGCGGGTTCTGCGTCCTCGTCTGAAATTCTTGCAGGAATCCTCAAGGGAGATGACCGCGCGACGTTGATCGGTACTACCACATACGGAAAGGGCATCACCCAAATCGCGGTCCCGTTCGCGGGGGGCGTCGTACAGGTGACGAACGCGAAGTATCTTCTGCCTAATGGAGAGGACATCCATAAAATCGGCATTGAACCCCATATTTTCGTAGAGGCGCCAGAGGTTCCGGAGGACCAGTTACCGGCGTTCGAGAAACTCATGGACGACCAGGCCATCTACAGATTCGCCGACGAGCATCCCGAGTATTCCGACGCGAACATCCAGTTGTTCGTCCGAGAACATGCCGAGTATGGTTTGGATTCGTATGTCATGTCCCTGTTGATGAGGAATGAATACCTAGCGAGGATGGACTACGACGACAGGCCGGTAGCCGATCCTGTCTACGACCTCCAGCTCAAACGGGCGATTGATTATCTGAATACAGGGAACTGACATGCGGCTATACCTCCTCCCTTCTTCATTTTCAGGACAGACCACCATAGCTCTTTCAGGGAAGGAGGCGCAGTACCTTACCCGCGTGCTTCGTCTGAAACCAGGACAGCGGTTCGCCGGAAGGGATGTATCAGGAAGGCTCTGGAATCTTTCGTTGCTCACCGTAGAACGAGATTCCTGCGTCCTAGCCTGCGAGCCTGCGCAAGATACGGGGCCGGTGGAGACGACGGATTCCCTCCCTGATTATCAGGGACCGCTTCCCTCGTTATGTCTGTTCCAGTGCCTCTGCAAGGGAAAAAAGCTGGAGCAGATCGTCAGGCAGGCTACCGAACTCGGCGCCATGGAGATCGTCCCCGTCCAGAGCCGGTTCTGCGTCGTGGACATGGCGAACAAAAAGCAGGACAGCATCGACGGGCGCATCCAACGGCTCGACGCCATGGTCAAGGAAGCCGTCCAGCAAAGTGGTTCCAGAATCCCCACGTCGGTAACGCAACCGATTCCGTTTTCCGAGATTCCTTCATATTGGGGTTCGCGGGGCCTAGGCCTGTTCTTCCATCAAAGCGAAGTCGGAGGTCAGGAAGATCTGACATCCATAGTACGGAGATACCGCCTTGAACAGGGCCCCAAAGCATCCGTAGCCGTGGTAATCGGTCCAGAGGGAGGGCTTTCAACGGAGGAAGTCACGCTCTTGGAACAAGCAGGTTTCCACGCGGTATTGCTCAAGACAAACATACTGAGGGCCGAAACCGCCGCGATCTACGCCTTGGCCTCCGTCCAGACACTGATGACGGAGGACTAACGTCCCCAAAATCCTAGGATCGGCAATCACAACTGACAACATTTCTGACGCGGCTGAAAGAATTCCCTACAGACTGTCAAAGAATATCTTTTTTGTAAGTCAGTAGTTCACAATGCAAGTTTTCTGTTTTAAACGGACTTTTCGGACAGTCTCCCCCCCCTCTCAGAACAAGAGTGGCGGCAGGAAGGGGAATGGTATATAGTCGTCCTTGCATTCGCCACATCGCAACTCAGCTTTTCTCAAGACATCACCAGACAAGGAAGGCTGTCTCCATGAACTATCTCCTAGTTTCCTCCGACACGCATCTGCGCACACGCATCAACAAACTGCTGCCCCGGCCCTGCAAGACCGCAAACGGCCTCTCCGACATGCTAGCCTCACACTCTCCGCTGTTCCATCCAGAGACGTGCATTATCATCGATGATAAAATCGCGGACGGCACATCGGCGGAACTACTGTACCATCTTGCAAAAAAGCAGATTCAGAAACCGGTCATCCAGCTGTTCAAGAAGGCGGAAAAATCAACGGAACATACGCTGGAATCGTTTGGGAATATTACGCTGGTCGCAAAGCCTTTTTCCGATTCGGAGTTCCAGAACGCACTTTTAAGGCTGAATTTCAATGAGGTTTTAGGAGATAAGGATATCGTTCGAGAATCATCACCAGAATATCATGTACGGACACTTATAGGCTCCAGCCCTCAAATGCTCACGATACGGGAAACCATCCTCCAACTCGGACGTCAACGCTGTACGGTACATATCTCAGGGGAAACGGGGACGGGCAAGGAGCTGGCTGCCAAGGCGATGCACAAGTTGGGAAATCCCGACGGTGCGTTTATCACTGAAAACTGTTCCCTGCTAGAAGGGACTTTGGTGGAGGCGACGTTGTTCGGGCACAAAAAGGGAGCTTTCACTGATGCGCATGAAAATCGCCAAGGATTGGTGGCGGCCGCGCATCAGGGGATGTTGTTCCTGGACGAAATAGAGAACCTGCGACTCTCCACGCAGGCGAAGCTTCTGAGATTGTTGGAAACGGGAGAATTTCGTCCGGTAGGTTCTCCGCACTCCCAATATGCGACGTTCCGCCTTGTCACGGCAGCCAACGAACCGCTGACGGAACTGACGAAAGCCAATCGCCTGCGAAAAGATTTCCTTTATCGTATTAATGAATTCGTGATACGGATGCCACCGCTCCGAGAACACAAGGAAGATATCCCGGAATTGGCGGCGCACTACTTCAGACAACAAGGCGAGACAAAAAGCCTCACGCAGGAAAGCCTTGACTTGCTTCTTAGGTACGACTGGCCCGGCAATGTCCGCCAACTGTTCTCCGTACTGTGCCGGGGGCGAATCAGGTGCGACGAGAGCCGGGAGACGATCACGCTATGCGACGAGGATTTTGATTTAGGGGGGTGACAGGCTTATTCATCATCCCCATCCAAGTCCGCATCCAACTTCTTCACGCTGCCGTAATCGGAAAGAACCGGCGGATAGACGATTCGTTTGGGCGAAGCGTCAGGGTTCTTCATCCTGTCTAAAAAGAGTTCTCCCGCGGCGACACCGATTGAATGATGGTTCGGTTCGACACAAGTAATCTTTTCCTTGCGAACATATTCCCGGTTGGAATCATCGTTGCAGATCAAGCTGATATCGTCGGGAATCGACAAGCCGTTGGCCTTCAATGCATCGGCCAATCCATCCGCCATCTTTCCGCTGATGCAATAGATGCCGGTAAAACGTTCCTCCGGCTTCATATGGGCGACCTTCTCTCCGAAACCATACCCACTTTGATATGAGCGATCACCATAGAAAATGCTGTCATCTCCAACCGGCAGCCCAGCTCCATGCATTGCATCGAGATAGCCTTGCGTCCGGTTCTGGCAGGTGATGGACGTATTCACCGGACCGGCGAGGTTCGCGATATGCCTGTGCCCCTGGTCTATCAGATACCGGGTGGACATATAACCGCAACGATAGTTGTCAATCGTCACCAAGTCGGTATCCATCGAACGGAGATAGCGGTTCACAAGAATCACAGGTACCGTAAGGCTCTTGAGCAACCGTACCATTTGGTCGCTCTCCATAATATTGAGCATGAAAATACCAGCGATACCCGTTTCCTTGGCATAACGGAGATATTCAAGTTCCTTCTCCTCCGAGTAATCACTGACGGCAATGAACACCATCTTCCTCTCCGGCTCAAGCGTCTCCCGGATTCCGTCTATATACTGCAAGGTTATGGGGTTGGTAACTTGGCCCGCGATAATCAGCACAGTATCGGCGTTCTTGCATATCCCAGTCCTTTTTCGTTGCTTATATTGATAGTCATGCGCTTTGATCGCATCTTCGACAAGTTTCTTGGTCTCTTCGGAGACATTGTTCTCATTGTTGATGACTCGTGAGATAGTAGCGGTAGACACACCGATCTTCTTGGACAATTCAGTTAAGGTCATTGAAGCCACCTCAGCATTCCGATATTTGTTTATTTATTATATGCAGAAATCGTTCATATGTCAAAAGAATGATGTAATTACAATAAAAAATCCATCTCCACACCTATAACTTAACATTTTTTTTGATTGACGAGACGAATTAATGTGCTAAACTATGTTATATCACAGAATTTTTACTGTAATTACATTAGTTTTGAATTGATAATACACAATCAAAGCGGTATGGCATACTACTGTCCAGGAGCATCTGATGGCATTAGCGAAAAAGCAAGACTTAGTCGTCCTCAACAAACGAAAAAAGATTCCACTGCTTCCCTACCTGTTTATCGCACCCGCGATCATATTGTTCGGGATGTTCACGATCTATCCGTTCATCAGAACGTTCATTCTCTCGTTCACGTTGACGAACAAATATGGAAATCCAACGAAGTTCGTCGGACTGCAAATGTGGAAAAGGGTGCTGACGAAGAAAGAATTCTGGAACGTCCTCGCCGTAACGCTCAAGGTGGCGGCAATCAACCTCTGCGGAACGTTTTTCATAGCGATGGTATTCGCATTGCTCGCCACGACTCCCGCGCCGGGCGGAAAAATCTATCAAACGATGTATGCGCTTCCGATGGCGATCGCGTCATCCCCGGCCGCTGCGATTTTCGTGTTTATCTTCAGGCAAAAGAACGGGTTGCTCAACAGCGTCCTCGGCCAGAACATAGCATGGCTGCAAAATATAGACTATGCGATATGGGTTGTCTGTCTCGTCACAGTCTGGATGCACATAGGTTCGAGCTTCATCTTCCTATTGGTAGGGTTCAGGAACGTTCCCGACGAATTGCTTGAAAGTTCCATCCTCGATGGCGCGAACGCATGGCAGAGGGTGCGTCATGTACTGGTTCCCGTAGCATCCCCCCAGATTTTCTTCGTCCTGTTCCTGAACATCAACAGTTCCTTCAAGAGCTTCGCACAGATCAAGCTTCTCACTCAGGGAGGACCAGTCAATTCGACAATGACCCTTATCTATTCCATTTATAAGAACGCCATGATCAACGGTAGATTCGAGACCGCATGCATTCAGGCAATTTTCCTGTTCCTACTGATATTCGGAATTACCCGCATCCAGTTCATCCTTGAAAAGAAGGTGGTACATTACCAATGATAACCGCTAAACGTCAAAAAAAATTGAGAAGGGCATTGTCCTTCCTGCTCAAACTGGCCGTCGGACTGGTTTTCATTTTTCCATTGATAGTGGGGGTTTCGTTCTCCCTTCATACGGAACAGGAACTGAGCCAGCTGCCGCTGAAGCTGTTCACGCCGCATCCGACTCTCGAGAACTACGCAAAGGTATTTACCAATGTTCCGATATTCCATTATCTGAAAAATACGTTGGTCACATGTCTGGTCGCGATAACGGCGCAGATAGTATTCGCAAGCCTTGCGGCCTACGGCTTCGTGTTCTTCAAGTTCCCGCTCAAGAACTTTTTCTGGACGCTGATCCTGGCGACGATGATGGTTCCAGGAGAAGTAGTCGTGATCACCAATTATGTCACGATTCAGAATCTGCATCTGGTCAACACCTACGCCGGCCTGTTCCTGACATCCCTCATATCAGGAACCTCAATCTTCATGATGCGGCAATATTACATGCAGCTTCCAAGGGACTTCAAGGAGGCCGCCACGCTGGATGGCTGCGGTGATATCCAGTTCCTGACGAAGATAGCCGTCCCCCTTTCAATCCCGACAATCTCGGCGCTGGCCATTTACCAGTTCGTACACATCTACAATGCGTATTTCTGGCCGTTGCTGGTCACGAACAAGGATAGCTGGAGGACGATTCAGGTCGGAATCGCATACCTCGTTACCGGCGATGTGGAGGAATACGGAAAGGTTCTCGCCGCGGCGATCGTCGCGATGCTTCCGACGGTGGTGGCGTTCATTTTCGGACAGGACTACATCATCAAGGGAATGGTTTCCGGTGGCATCAAGGGCTAACGCGCCGACACCCGACAGACAAAGATCAAAGAGCGAAATCATCGCTTTAAAAAAGGAGAATATCATGAAAAGACTAATTGCTGTATTGTTGATGCTGTCTCTCGTTTTCTGTTCGGTATTTGCAAATGGCAAGAGCGAAACTCCGGCGCAAGCCGCGGCGGAAGAGGTAAAGCCAGCAGGAACGGTAGAGGTCGAATGGTGGACATATTTCGGACAGGCGAACATCAACTACCTTCAGAAGGTTATCGATGCGTTCAACGCCAGCCAGAATGACTACCATGTAACCATCGAATATCAGGGTAGCCAGCTGGAGATGATCGCGAAGATGCAGTCAACGCTCCAAGCCGACCTTCCCGCCATGTTCAACTGTGCGATTGAGAATATCGGCATGCTGATTCCAGCCGACTATTGCATCAACGCGCAGGTTTTCCTTGACAAGGATAAAGAAGGATGGCCGGAACTCGACAATACTTATGCGGCGTTCAGAGCTGCGTACAGTGACCAGAACGGCGATCTCGTCGGCTATCCGAACGGTGTCAGCTATCCTACAATCTATTATAACAAGAATATGCTTGAAAAAGCCGGAATCGACCCGTTCTCGCTGACTTCCCTCGACAAAGTGTACGAAGCCTGTAAGAAACTGGTCAGCGGGGGCTATTGCACCTACGGCATCGGCTTCCATAGTGATGGAGGCTACTACTTCAACGCAAGCATGGCCCGCGAAGCGGTTCTCGCGTTTGACAATGAAGACGGGTACACCGGAGACATCACCAAGTGCTACTACACCGACGGCGGCAAGGTCCAGGACACCGTTACCAAGTATCTCGAATTCTACAAGAATCTCTATTCGGAAGGGCTCGCGGTCGCTTATGGCGCGAACTATAGTTCTGAAGTCCTCCCGCTGATGGCTGCGAACGACTGCGCCATGTTGATGGGCGTCATCTCCATGACGACCAAGGTTCTCAATACCGTCAACGGCGCGTTTGAAGTCGGCGTCATCCCCTGCCCGTCCGTAACGCCCGCTGGAAAACGTGGTGGTGAACCCGCCGGAGGAACAGGACTCTTCATTGCCGACAACGGACAGAAATGGGCCATGCAGGGCGCATATGAATTCATGAAATTCTGTAGCAAGGGTGAACAGGCAGGATACTTCGCTTCTGCGACTGGATATCTTGCGCCAAGCACCGATGCGTACAACAGTGTCGTCTATCAGGATTATTTGAAGAATACCTTCCCGGCGATCTCCGTCGTATACGACAGCCTCGCCAAGTCCGACGACTCCGCGAAGATGCCCTTGTGCGCGATTTCCTCGACAATCAAACAGGCGAACAAGCTGGCCATCGAAACCGTAGCCAATTATCCTAACGATGAATCAATCAAGAGCGCAATCAAGACCGCCCATGATACGATTCAGGATGCGATCGACCTGTACAACCTCTCAAACTAACCTGAATTTCTGATATGGATGAATGGAAGGGCGGAATCGTCTCCACCCTTCCATTCCTGCATCCAATAGGGGAAACGCATGAACTATAGAAAAATATTCGCTGGATCGCTGATCATCCTGGCTCTCTTCACCGGCTGCCGGACAACTGATGCTTCCAGAGCGACAGATGTAGACAGTCCATATACTTCAACGGTATTTGACACTTCCCGCGACCAAGGAAAACTTACGGCGCGATACCTCGCGCTCAAGGATGTATACAACTCCCCCGAGGACAAGGTCAATGCCGGCGATTGCACGGTATTCACCTCCCCCGAAGGCCTTGTCATGATGATTGATTGCAGTAATGTAAACAGTTTTGATGAGATAGACGCGCAACTGCGCAGGATGAACGTTTCCCAAATAGATATCTTCGTGATGTCCCATCCGCATGCGGACCATATCGGCTGTTTCCCGGCTCTCGCTGAGAAATATCCCATTGGGCATGTGTACAAAAATTCCCATGAATATTCCTCCGGGACATATGCAAAGGTCATGTCCAGCATCAAGGAACACAATATCCCCTGTACCGTCCTCGACGACGGAGACTCCTTCAAGTTTGGAAATTCAGTCGAAGTAACCGTCTATAACCCTCTGGAAGGATCTGAGGAACGCGCCGCGATGAATGTCGGGGAAGCGAACAACTGTTCCCTTGCAATGAAACTGACCTACGGCGACTCCAGTTTCTGGAGTTCCGGGGACCTCTACCTCTCAGGAGAAGAGGAAGTAGTGGCAAGACATGGTGATGAAATCGATTCCGATATCATGAAAATGAACCATCATGGCTATGACACCTCCAATGGCAACACCTTTATCGCCGCGATCAGTCCCAAGGTCGCCGTCGCCCAACATGAAAGCATCACCAGCCAGACAGTTGGCTTAAGATATTCCTTGAAATTCGGAGCCTTGACGTTCTACAACTGCCAGGATGGCGCGGTTTCGGTATCCACACCCGGAGATGGTACCTACGACATCCAGTGCGAGCGGATTCGGGAAAAGACATTCTACGGAGAACCTGCCGCCGACTGCCACTACATGATTGGAGCTGACAAATGAAAAAGAGACTTCTGGTATTCTCCGTGGACGCCATGGTCCGGGAAGACGTTGACAAGCTGATGCAGTTGCACAACTTCGGCTCCGTAATGAAGGGTAGTTGCGAAATTACGCATGTCAGGACGGTATATCCATCGATCACCTACCCCGCCCATACCAGCATCGCGACCGGTTGCTATCCCAACAAGCACGGAATCGTCAGCAATTTCGAGCTGACGACAGGAGACAAGGAGCAAAACTGGATATGGGACCACGACCATGTACAGGTGGAGGATATCTTTAACGCGGCCAAAAAGGGAGGATACACTACCGGTTCGGTATTCTGGCCCGTGACGGGCGGACATCCCGACATCGACTATCTAATTAATGAATACTGGATGCCGTTCCCAGGCGACACGCTGGAAGAATCCTTCAGGCGCAGCGGTTCTTCGGAAGATGTCATCGAAATCATCAAGAAAAACGCAGGCTTCTTACCCAAATCCCATACCAAGACCGGGCGCGCCAATTTCATGATTGAACCATACAGCGACCTGTTCCTGATCCATTGCGCCTGCGACATCATACGGCGGTACGCCCCGGAGGTCATGTTCATCCACAACGGCATCATGGACGGTACGCGGCACAAATATGGCGTCTTCAACAGCGAAACCGACGCAGGCATCGGTTTTGTGGAAGAACAGTTTCGCATGGTCATCGAAGCACTCAAGGATGCCGGAGTCTTGGATGAGACGAACATCGCGGTGCTGAGCGACCATGGGCAGATGGAGACCAAACGCATCATCAAACCGAATGTATTTCTTCGCGACCATGGTTTCATAGATGCCGACGAGGACGGAACCGTCAGGGACTGGAAAGCGTTCTGCCTCTCAGACGCCATGTCCGATTTGGTCTATCTGAAGAATCCTAATGACAAGAAAACCTATGACGCCGTATACAAGCTGCTGAAAGAACTTGCAAAGGAAGGCATCTATGGGTTCAACGAGGTTCTCACCGCCGAGGAGATTGACAAGCGGGAGCATCTGAACGGAGACTTCTCGTTCGTGCTGGAGACCGACGGCTATACCTCCTTCAGCGATTCCTGCGTCCGGCCCGTCATCAAACCATACGACACTACTGACTACCGTTTCGGAAGGGCGACCCATGGCTACAATCCGGATTTGGGTCCGCAACCGGTTTTCAACGCCATTGGACCGGACTTCAGAAAAGATGTCATCGTAAAAAGGAGACCTATCGTCGATGAAGCCCCTACGTTCGCACGGTTGCTTGGCGTTGAACTCCCCCATGCGCAAGGAAAAGCAATTGAAGAATTTCTGAAATAGCCTGGGGAAACGGGAGGAACCGAGTGTTTGAATGCAAGGAAAAGGTCGCGGTCTGCGGACATCGGGGCGAACGTGTCCATGGAATGGAGAACACGATGACAGCAATGAAACGCGCTGTGGATCTCGGCGTCGACATGATTGAGACGGATGTCCGCATGTCCCGCGACGGGAATCTGTTCCTCATGCACAACAAGGAGCTGTCCGACCTGACCAGTGGAAGCGGATTCGTCAGCGACCATACCTACGAAGAACTTCGCAACATGAACGCGGCTGTACACGCTTCTCCCACGGAAGACTTCGACGTTCCATCCTGTGAACCGATCGCGTCGCTTGACGAATTGCTGGAGCTTGCGGCGGATCATCCAGACCTCATGCTGAACATAGAATTGAAGGACATGCCTTCGGTCAATGGAGCTTTCGCCTATGAGAGCGCCGACAGAACCGCATCGACGCTCGCCCGACATGGCGTAGGGAAACGCACTTGGATCAACTCTTTCTCGGGCGCGCTGGTACAGCATATCCATCATGTCTATGGAGATGAATTTCATTATCATGGCTTCTATCCATGGCCGATCATGGGAACGATGGACACGGAACCGGAAAGTTTTTGCGATGTTGCCTGCATGCTCAACTGGAAGATGCGGGACGATGGCACGTTCGATACGTCCACAATCTCCGTCCCATGCCCTCAAAGGTGGTATACAACTCTTCTTCGCAAGGGAATCATGCCTCTGACGACATCATTCTATACTAGTATGGAGACCTACGACGATGCCGTCCGTTGGGGAAGCAGGATCATCATGGCCGATGACCCGAAGAAGATGCTGGACTATTTCAGAAAGAAGGGACTGCATAGCTAGAGGTCTGAATACAACCAAAACATCAGGAAGGCGCACCATGGAAAAAATCAAAATCGTTTTCATTTCCGACATCCACCTCTCCCCGAACCAGGACTGGAGCCAATGCATCTGGAAGTACACTCCCAACGAAGAAATCCCCGGCCTGTTGGATCGTTTCGTGGATATCGTGAACAATGAACTCAAACCCGATGTCATCATGGAGCTGGGCGACAGGATCATCGACGTTGATGAACAGACCGACCTGAGAAATACCCGAACCGTCTTTGAATCGATAGACAGGAGGGTTTCATGTCCCTGTTTCCATGTGGACGGAAACCATGACTTCGTGAACGCCTTCAAGAAACAGCTTGCGCAGGTACTTCACTCACCCACACTGCCCTACGCCATGACCTTCAAGGGGTACAAATGCATCTTCTTCGACTCCCTCGACCCCATGATCGAAGGTGTCGGCGGCGAAGTATCCCGAAACCAGCTCGAATGGCTGAGAAACGAGATGAACAACGACGACTTGCCCAAGATGGCATTCAGTCATCATCCGGTGAACTACCATGAAATACATAGGAACTTTCTTATTCCCGAAGAGACGGTCCCGCTCATGCAGGTGAAAAACAGCGACACAGTACGGGAAATCCTTGAAGGCGGACGCAACTTCCTGCTACATGCAAGCGGACATCTGCATTGGTGGAGCTTCCGGGTTTCGCAAAAAGGTACGTACCTCGTCAACCCGCCCCTGTCGGCGGCGCACCCGGCCAGGACGGACGCCCCCGGTTGGTTCATGGAGGCGGATGTCTGGCCGGACGGCAAGATTGACGCCAAAATCCACAGCATCGTGCCAAGGAGGGTCGTAGGCGACTTCCAGAATCGGTAGATTGCTTTCCCAAGAAAATCAGAACAGGGGAAATGTGCCCATTCAGAATTGTAATTACATTATATTTTTAATGTAATTTATGTTTGACATATTGTATATCCGCGTTAAAATGGATATATACAGAGATACAAGAGTTTATCACGAAGAAATTTTGAATCTTTAAATGTAATTACATAAACAAGGACAAGAGAGAATGAAAGGACAGCCATCAAAAGAAAAGATGCTCGGCATGTACAAATCGATGTACCTCATCCGAAAGTATGAAGAGCGTATCTATTACTTGTTCCTGGAAGGCATCATGCCGGGAACCATCCACCAAAGCACAGGTCAGGAGGCCAGCGCAGTAGGCATGCTCTACGACCTTCGTCCCGACGACTATATGGCATCCACCCACCGCCCCGCCGGCCACGACCTTGCCAAGGGAGTGTCGGTCAATTCCATGATGGGAGAGATGTTCGGCAAGATCACCGGCTGCGCCAAGGGAAAGGGCGGCGCGATGCATACGGGAGACATCAGGGTGGGGGCTATCCCCGCCAATGCGATCGTCGGAGGGAACCTTCCTATCGCGGCGGGCATCGGCCTTGCCTACAAGATGCAGAAAAAGGATAACGTCGTCGTCTGTTTCTTCGGTGACGGAGCGAGCAACGAAGGCTCGTTCCACGAAACGATGAACGCCGCGGCGATGTGGAAGCTGCCGGTCGTGTTCGTCTGCGAGAACAACCTCTATAGCGCCACCACGTCGATCAAGCTCACGTGCAACAAGGAAAACGTCGCGGCCGACCGGGCGGCCTCCTACAACATCCCCGCTGAAGTGCTGGATGGCAACGACGTTCTTGTCGTCAACGAAGCCGCCACGAGGGCCATAGCGCGCGCCCGGGCAGGAGAAGGCCCCACGATCCTGGAACTGAAGACCTACCGCCACGGCGGGCATTCCAGAAACGACGCTTGCGGCTACCGTCCCAAGGAAGAGGAGAAGATTTGGTTCGACCATGACCCGGTCAAAAACTTCCGGACCGTAATCCTCGACAAAAAAGTCATCGGCGAAAACGCGCTTGTACAGATTGAAACGGAAATTGAGAAAGAGATCGATGAATCCGTCGAACTCGCCCAGAAGGCAGACTTCCCGTCAGTGGAAACCGCCACGACCGATGTGTATTGGGAAGGAGATAAATAACATGGCCAGACTATCCATTGCGGACGCGCTCAAACTCGCTATCGCGGAAGAAATGAGACGCGATCAGAACGTATATTGCATCGGCGAAGATGAAGATATTCCAGGCGGTATGGGCGGAGCCTTTACCGTGACAAAAGGGCTGGCCGACGAGTTCGGCTTCGACCGGGTGATCAACACCCCCATCTCTGAAATCATGATCGCTGGCGTGTGCGTCGGCTCCTCCATGATGGGCATGCGCCCGGTAGCGGACTTGCAGTACGGCGACTTCCTGTTCTGCATGATGGACCAGCTCGTCAACCAAGCCGCCAAGATGTGCTACATGTCAGGCGGGACCGTCCATGTGCCGATGGTCATGCGAGCGCCATGCGGCGCTTCAAACCGCGGTGCGCAGCACGCCCAGAGCCTTGAAAGCTATTTCACCCATGTTCCCGGCCTGAAAGTCATCTGCCCCTCCACGCCATACGATGCGAAAGGGCTGATGAAACAGGCGATCCGCGACGACAATCCCGTGCTGGTGTTCGAGCACAAGCTGCTGTACGGAAGCAAGCGAAAGGAAAAGGATGCGATCGACACCATGGGAGAGGTTCCGGAAGATGACTATACCGTCGAATTTGGAAAGGCGGCGATCCGTCGCGAAGGAACCGACGTAACGATTGTCGCGAACCTCCTCATGAACTACAAGGCCCTCGAAGCCGCCGCGGTTTTGGAAAAGGAAGGCATCTCCTGCGAAGTCATCGATCCGAGAACCCTGGTGCCGTTCGACTACGATACGGTCATCAAAAGTCTGGAGAAGACAGGCCGCCTCCTGATCGTCCACGAAGACAACTACACCTGCGGCTGGGGCGCTCAGGTCGCTTCCTATGTAGCGGAGAACGCTATCTATCTGCTGGACGCCCCGATTGGCAGGGTCGCGGCGCTGGACACCCCCATTCCGTTCTCTCCGCCATTGGAGAACCATGTCATTCCGTCCACCGCCCGGATCATCGACGCGGTACGCAAGCTAATGAAGGCCTAGGAGGACATCATGGTCAAGGAAATCAAGCTCCCAAGCGCTGGCCAGACCACTGACCAAGCGGTAATATGCGAGTGGCTTGTCAAAGTCGGGGATTCCGTCAACCGTGGAGATATCCTGCTCAAGGCGGAAACCGACAAGGCCGTCCTTCCCGTAGAAAGCTTTACGAAAGGGCAAGTAATCGACATCCTCGCCCAGGAAGGGGACACGGTGGACGCAGGGGACGTCCTCGCGATCATTGGCGATGCGGAGGATATGAAGAGCTACGCGAAAGGCGGTAGTTCACCGACCGCTACGGCCACCGCACTCGCCACAGCCACACAGGAACCTGTTCAGGCTCCTCTCGTCGAAGAAGATGAGTTCATCGAAATCTTCAAGGACGTCAAACCGACCACAAAGCCGGCTCCCGCGCAAGTCTCAGCCCCCGCCTTCGCCGGACATACAGATGGACGAACCATCGTCAAGGCGATGCCCAACGCAAAAAAGCTGGCGAAGGAATCCGGAATCGACATCAACAGCGTCACAAGCGACAACAATGGGCTGGTCAAAGCGCGCGATGTACAAAGGTATTTGGAAAACGCACAGATATCCGCGGGGGAAGAAGCTGAATTCGAGGTGATGAAGCTCAGCAGAATGAGGCGGATCATCGGCAAGAGGATGCTCCAGAGCGTCCAGAGCATCCCGGCGTTCGTCGTGACCGTTACGGTGGACATGACCAAGGCCATCGCCTTGAAGAAGCTGCTTGCGGAAAAAGAACGCAAAATCTCCTACAACGACCTGATCATGAAGGCGATAGCTGTCACCGCCAAAGATTTCCCTCTTGTCCGCGCCCGCTATGAAAACGATGAAATCCACATCTACAGGCATCTGAGCGTGGGCATGGCCGTATCCATAGAGAACGGCCTGGTCGTCCCCGTGCAGAAGGACATCGAGAACAAGGGCATTTTGGACATCGCAGCCGCGAACAAGGTTCTGATTGAAAAGGCAAAGAAAGGCGAGCTGACTACCGAAGAAATGGGCTGCGGCACCTGCACGGTCTCCAACCTCGGCATGTTCGGCGCGACCATGACCACGCCGATTATCAACCCACCCGAAAGCTTTATTCTGGGTATCGGCGGCATTCTCAAACAGCTGGAGCTCGTCGACGACGACATCGTGGAAGTTCAGAAGATGAATATCACCGGCTCTTTCGACCATAGGATGATGGACGGTGTCGATGGTATCAAGATTCTCAATAATATCAAGGCATTGCTGGAAGAACCGGCGATGATGGCCTGCTAAGGAGATTTGCGATGCCAGATGCACCCGTATTCGATGTAATAGTCATCGGTGGAGGTCCGGGAGGATATTCCACCGCCATTGCGGCGGCGAAAGCGGGCCTCAAGGTGGCCCTCTTTGAAATGACCAGGCTTGGCGGGACTTGCCTCAACGTCGGCTGTATTCCGACAAAATACCTGTTGGACAAGGCCGCGTTCCTGGAAAAGACCAGAAGCCTTGGAAAGAACGGCGTGGTGAAACAGGCCGGTCAGTACAGCTTCAAAAAGATACAGGAGGGCAAAGCCGCCACCGTCAAGAAGCTGACCGACGGCGTAGGGGGCCTGCTCAAGGCGGCGGGCGTTACCGTAGTCAACGGCAAGGCGACGCTCCAAGCTGATAGAACGGTCATGTGTAACGGGATGTCATACAAGGCGAAGGATATCATCCTCGCCACGGGCTCGCAGCCGATGATGATTCCGATCCCGGGAGTCGAACTGACGGTGGACAGCACCTCCGCCCTCGCCCTTCAATCCATTCCCAGACGCCTGGCCGTCATTGGCGGCGGGGTTATCGGACTTGAACTCGCCAGCGCCTATTCATCCTTCGGGAGCGAGGTCGTGGTTATCGAGATGGCGGACAAGATCCTTCCCAACGAAGAACCGGCGTCTTCCGCGTACCTTCGAAAGGCACTGGAAGGACGGGGAATCAGGATACTCACCTCCTGCAAGGTCGAATCCATCACAAAAAGCGCGGACGCGAAAGCTGTGAACTATACGGACAAGGACGGCAAACCGGCCAAGGACGAAGCGGACGTCGTACTTATGGCGATCGGCAGAAAAGCGTACACCGACGGAGTTCTCGCCCCGGACGTGAAGCTCGACGTGGACCGGCGCGGGTGCATTGTCGTCGATGCCGACATGAAAACGTCAGCCGATCATGTGTATGCGATTGGCGATGTCATCGGCGGATACCAGCTCGCCCACGTCGCCTACTCCGAAGGAGAGGTCGCCCTCCAGTCGATTCTGGGTGCGGGCCATGACGGGGACAAACCCGCGATCCCGCGGTGCGTCTATACCATCCCGCCCTTCGCCGCGACCGGCATGACCAGCGAAGAGGCGAAGAAAAACGGGTTCGAACCAGTTACCGGCCGGTTCAGCTATGACGCCAACGGCATGGCGATGGCGGAGAACGCATCCGGCTTCGTCATGATGATCATGGACAAGAACAGCCGAGCGACGCTGGGAGCGCAGATAGTCGGCGAGAACGCCCCGGAGATGATTGCGTTCGCCTCGACAACGGTAACGAAGAAGTACACGTTGTCGGATTGGGAGAAAATCATTATCGCCCACCCTTCCTTGACGGAGATGTTCAAGGAAGCGGCGCTGGACGCATTCGGCAAAGCGATCCACAAGGTATGAAGAGGTAATTCATGGATACTGTAGCGTACATCATCAGGCATGGGGAGACGGACAACAACAAAGCCCATCGTTTTATCGGATTCACCGACAAACCATTGAACCAGCGGGGTCTTGAACAAGCGGCCTGCCTGACGAAACCGATGAGCGGCGTTCCGTTGACGGCGATCTATTCAAGCCCCTTCCTTCGGACGATGCAGACCGCCGAGGCCGTCAGGGGAAGCAGGAGGCTTCCCATCCTGCGCAATGAAGGTTTGTGTGAGATTAACTGCGGAGAGTGGGAAGGGCTGAATCGCGAAGAAATCGAAGCGAAATGGCCCGGCATGATCAAATACTGGCAGGAAGAACCCTCGAAGCTCCATATGCCGGGAGGAGAGACCTTCGAGCAAGTCCAACAACGGGGAATGGCGGCGTTCCAGGAAATCATCGCGGCGAACCACGGCGGGCATGTCGCAATCGTCTCCCATATGCTCACCATCCAGCTGATCATCTGCAAGTTGTTTGATATCCCCATCGACGACGTATGGAGGCTCTACAGGCTGGAAAACACGTCGGTAACAAAAATGCGCATCAAGGACAACGGGGAGTTCTCCATCGAGAAATGGGGGGAGGACGGACATCTTCAGGAAAGCCTGAAGAACACTTACGTCAAGATCGCCGGATTCAAGCCAACGGACTTCGCGGCGAAATATGGTATCGAATATCTCCAGGGGACCGTCCATCAGTTCCCCGCCTGAAAGGATCCGCCATGAAACACGGCTATGTCGTCGCCATTGACCAAAGCACCCAGAACACCAAGGCGTCCCTGTACGATGAAACGGGCGTCCTGGTCGCGCGCAAGCTTCTTCCCCATGCTCAAATCATCGACGCCAACGGTTGGGTGGGTCATGATCTGAGGGAAATCAGGAGCAACTTGTTCGAGGTGGTCACAGGAGTGGTGACCGAGGCCGGGATTGATAAACAACAGGTCTTGGCGATCGGCATAGGCAACCAACGGGAGAGCGTCGGCCTGTGGGACCGGCAAACAGGCGAACCACTTTGCGATTCCATCGTATGGCAGTGCAACAGAGCAACGGAAATATGCAAGCGTCCTGAAATAGCGGACCAAGCAAGCTATATCCGGCAAACCTGCGGCTTGAAGCTTTCCCCGTTCTTTTCCGCGCCAAAAATTCTATGGATGCTGGAGCATTACGACACGTCCATGCTACGCCGCAATCCCCGTTCACTGTGTTGCGGAACGATGGACTGCTGGACGCTTTTCTGCCTCACTGGAGGCAGAAGTTTCAGGACAGACGCCTCCAACGCCTCACGGATGATGCTGTTCAACCTCGAGACGGGGGACTGGGACCCCACGTTGTGCGAGCTCTGGGGCATTCCCCTCCACATGCTGCCACAAGTATGCGCTTCGGACGAGATTCTGGGCTACACGGATGTGAACGGCTTCTTCCCAAGCAACATTCCCATTGCCTCCTGTATCGGGGATTCCCATGCGGCGCTGTACGCACAACAGTGCCTTGAAAAAGGCTCGTGCATCGCCGGTATGGGAACTGGTACGTGCCTGATGATGAATATCGGGGATGAACCGCTCCTTTCCAGAAACGGGTTGCTCACTTCCGTGGCATGGAAGCTCAATGGAAAAACGACCTATGCGTTCGACGGGGTTATCAATTATTCAGGAGCGGTGGTGACTTGGCTGGTCAAGGATCTGAAAATCCTCGACAATCCCGCGCAAAGCGATGAAATCGTGCGACAGGCGAATCAGGAAGACACGACGGTGCTTCTTCCTGCGTTCAATGGAATTGGCGCTCCCTATTGGGCGGATGACGCGCAAGCCGCGTTCGTCGGCATGACACGTCGTACCGGCCGGAAGGAACTGGTAAAGGCGGCGTTGGAATCAATTGCGTTGCAGTGCCGGGACGTGATCGACTGCATGGCCAAGGATTGCGGCCAAGTGGGAATCGCCTGCCTCAAGGCAAGCGGTGGCCCTGCGAAAAACCGGTATCTGATGCAGTTCCTCAGCGACATCCTCGACTGTCCGATAAAAATGCCGATGGACGAGGAAATGACGAGCGCGGGCATCGCCCTGATCGCAGGCAAGAAAATCGGCTTGTATGAAGAAGATTTCTTTAATTATACGTTACAGACGGAGTTTGTCCCCCAGCGTCAGCCGCAATGGCGGCATGAGGTGATCGCACGATGGGACAAGGCGCTGGCAATGGTTATTGGAGGTAGATAAGATGAGCGGGCTATTGGAAGGGAAGGTCGCGGTAGTGACCGGTTCAGGACGAGGCATTGGCGAGGCGATCGCCAGGACTCTTGCTCAGCATGGCGCGAAGGTCGTCATTACCGATATCGACGAGACGACCGCGAAAGGCGTTGCCGACGATTTGAACGGTCTTGGCCATGAAGCGCGCCATATCATGTTCAATGTCGCCGATTTCAAGAATATACGGCAGAATGTTGACAAGATAGCGTCCTTCTTCGGTCGAATCGACATATGGGTGAACAATGCTGGCATCACTCAGTCGGCGAAGATCGAGGATATTACGGAGGATCAGTGGGACTTGTTGCAGAACATCGATCTCAAGAGCGTGTTCTTCTGCACCCAGGCTGTATTTGAAATTATGAAGAAGCAGAACTACGGCAAGCTGGTGCATATCGCTTCAATGGCCGGAGAACGCGGGGGGCGTGGTTCTTCCGCATCGTATTCCGCGGCGAAGGCGGGCGTGATCAACGTAGCGAAGTCCTTCGCCCTCAACGGGGGACAGTACAACATCACGTCCAATACGGTGTGCCCGGGCCGCACCCTCACCAAGATGGCCGAAGGGCTCAGCTGGCTGAAGAATCCCCAGGACGACCCAGCCCTTACGATCCCCCTCAAACGCTTCGGGACACCGCAGGATATCGCCAATGCGGTCCTGTTCTTCGCAAGCGACCTTTCGGGCTATGTGACCGGCGACACCATGGATGTCAACGGGGGACTGTTCATTTCCAGGTGACGGACAAGATACATATGATCCAAGCACGCCCCACAGTACGGCAGCAAGATGAGTATGGCGGCATGACGGACACGACAGCAGGAGAGGCTCTGGGGCGCGCTTGGGTTTTCTGATGGCGGATCGGCAGGGGTGATTAAAACAGTATAGTGTTCTCAAATCGCACAGTTCCGCCGCAAGGTTTTCCCTTGCGGCGTTTTTCGCTGCCGTTCATTGTTTGGTACAGGAGCTTTGCCATGCTTTGTTGCCCGCATCATTTTTCATCGGAAATCCCAACAACGCCATTTTGCTTCACAACCGACTGACACCACTACGGACGAACTTCGCCACAACAAGATTTCCACAACCCCGGCTTTGTGCCGTCCATGGCAGAAGAACAGGAAATTCATTGATAATTCTTGTATTATATGGGAGTTGTAACGATCATCCGCCTATTTGACAACTTGTGGATAACTTGTGTATCGCCGTATAAAAAACACTTTACCGACGGTATTTATTTCAACTTTTTTCATATTAAAAATTATATAAGAATTACATCAAAATAAAAGCATAAATTGAAATATAATTATATATATAATAACAAATTATACACATAATAATCCTGTGTCAAGAATACGATGACTTATAACATCTTACACCCCTTCTCCCACCGTTATCCACAGCCATATCAAAAGGTTGTGGATAACTTGTGCAATAGTGTTGGATAACTTGTCGCTATGAGTTGTGAATTTATTGAGAAACAAAGGATTAGGCAAGCCGCTCAATATCGGCGCCCAAAGCCAGCAGTTTGTCGGCAAGCCCCTCGTATCCTCGTTCAATCTGATAGATATTCTGTATCTCAGTCCGTCCATCGGCACACAAGGCCGCGATCACCAACGCCATACCAGCACGGACATCCGGGCTGGTGACGATTGCGCCATGTAATTTGCACGGTCCATTCACGACAGCCCTATGGGGATCGCACAACACGATATCGGCACCCATTCGAATCAGCCAGTCAATGAAGAACATCCTTGATTCAAACATCTTCTCATGAATCAGGATAGAACCGTTCATCTGGGTCGCGACTACCGTCATGATGCTCAGCAGGTCAGCGGGAAAACCGGGCCATGGCGCATCGTCGATCTTGGCGGTCTTGCCGCCAAGATCCTTCGCAAGAATGCGCTCCTGTACACACGGCACATGAATCGTATCGGGAGAGACATCCTCCCACCGAACGCCAATCCGGGAGAATCCGAGGCGAATCATCGGAAATTGGTAGGTATCGACGCCCTCTATCAGGATATCCCCCCTAGTAGCAGCCGCAAGACCGATAAAGGAGCCGACCTCCATGAAATCACAGCCAATGGTGAAATCACAACCATGCAACTCATCCACACCATCAATCGTCAGCAAATTCGACCCGATGCCGCTGATCGAGGCACCCATGCCATTGAGCAGGACGCACAGGTCCTGCACATGAGGCTCGCTGGCCGCATTGCGGACTACAGTACGCCCTTTGGCGGAAACTGCCGCCATAATGACGTTCTCCGTCGCAGTGACGGAAGCTTCGTCCAAAAAGACATCGGCGCCATGGAGCCGTCCGGGAGCGTAGATATGGAGCGTTCCGCCAGCCTCTACCGTACAAGCGGCGCCCAGCGCGGACAGTCCGATAAAATGGGTGTCCAGCCGACGGAGCCCGATTACATCCCCGCCAGGGGGAGGCAACCGGACGCCCTCGGTAGAAGCGGCCAACGGCCCGGCGAGCAGGATTGATCCCCGCACCGCGTCGACCAGTTCGGCGGGAAGTCTTCCTGTCCGGGAACCGGAGGTAATGCGAAGAGAGTGGTCGTCTAGATACACAACGGTAGAACCCAGACATTGCAACAGGGAAAGCATCACCGAGACATCCTCGATGGCGGGAATATTACGGAGGATTACCGGTTCATCGGTAAGAAGCGTCGCAGCGATACAAGGCAAAGCTGCGTTCTTGTTGCCGCTCACCCGCACAACGCCTGATACGGGGGTTCCCCCATTGATACGATACACGCTCATCTCACCCTCCTTTCTTCCCTACGCCATCGCAACCCGGCAAGCAAAAAGAAGTCAGTCCGTCACATCTCCATCCTATCCGTGAACAGGCGAATTTACAACCATCATGTTATCAGCGTCATGGCGTTGAAAAGGCGACGGTTTACGTATACTATACTCGTATGAAAGATGAAGCCGCCCGTGTCTATGGAATAGGGAATCCGCTGATAGACGTCATCGTCAATATCGAGGACAAGGATCTCTCCGAACTAGGTATCCACAAGGGAACGATGCACCTGATCACCAAGGAACGGCGCATGGAGCTCGTCTCTTATGTGAAAGGCAGGCAGACCTCCTATTCCTGCGGAGGATCTTGCCCGAACACGATTATAGCGCTGGCCGCGCTTGGCATCGACGCGACGATAGCTGGCAAGGTGGGCGATGACGAATACGGGACCATCTACAAAGAAAATCTGAACAAGTCGCAAGTCCACAACGAACTGGCTGTATGCGGCGAGCCAACGGGATCCTCCATCATCCTCGTGACGCCGGATTCCGAGCGAACGATGAACACCTACCTCGGCGCTAACAGGGAATACGGGGAGGAGGATGTCATTCTCGATTCTGTCAGACAGGCCGATTTCTTTCATTTCACAGGCTACATGTGGGATACGGTCCGTCAACAACAGGCGATTAGGAAGGCTCTGTACGAAGCTAAGATGAACGGAACCAGAGTGACATTCGATGTTGCGGACCCTTTCGCCGTGGGTAGGTATCGGGAAACGTTCCTCAATCTGATCAAGCATGAATGCGACGTAGTATTCGCCAACAGCGAGGAAGCCCGTATTCTGTTCGACAACTATGACGCCTATGAATGCTGTAGGAGCATGGGTAAACTGTGTGAGACGGCTATCGTCAAAAACGGCAAGCGGGGCTCCTTCATTTCCTATAGGGGGGAGATCATGACAATCCCGGTGAAAGGGCCGGTCGTTCCTGTGGACACCACCGGTGCGGGAGACGTATATGCCGCAGGATTCCTATATGGCCAGTGCAAGGGCATGAGTATCGAGGAATCCGGGACTATCGCATCGATTCTTGCCGGACAAATCATCACCCAGAGAGGAGCGCAGTTCTCCATCGAAAAGGCTGCTGAACTGAGAACGCTTCTTGCGGGAGACGCGTGGCGGAGCGTCATCTAGGCGTCCACAGGACGGTCAAATCCGTCTGAAAATCAGGATTCCAAGGTTCAGCCAAGCAAAAAACAGTGTCTGTGTCTGGCAAGAAAGGTGGCTCAGAAGGACGAAAACCCCTGAACAGTCCCCGTTCGGAATTTCAAAAAGCTGATCAGGTGTCTTCTCTAAGAATGTCCAGATAGGCATCATACGAATAGATACGCGCCTTTCCGACTTTCTTCGACTGTCTCAGAATCCCCTGCGACGTGATGATGGAAACGGCTCTCGCTATCGCATTGTAGGATAAGGACAATTCCTGCGCGGTCCTGGAAATTTCAAGAATCGGATGCATTTCAATATAGCGGAACAATCGTTGTACAGTATCCATCTGCCTGTGCGGTACAATCCGTTCCAATAGGGCGGCATTCCCATCATGCAGTCCGACAAGCCGGTCTATCGTTTCAATGGCGTCCATGGCGGATTCCATGACGGCCAGCAAAAAAAAACGTATCCATTGTTCATAGTTTCCTTTCTGCCGGACCTCCGTCATACGATCATAATACTCAATACGGTTTCTTTTAAGAAAATAGGAGATATACATTGCAGGAGTAGACAGCAGCCCTTTCTGAATGAGAAACAATATGATCAGCAACCGACCGATACGGCCATTGCCGTCAAGAAACGGATGTATGGTTTCAAACTGATAATGTATCAAAGCGGCTTGTATCAACGGATCCAAGCCATCGTTTCCATTCATGTACTTTTCAAGATCAGACATGGCGATGCACATGTCCTCAGGATTTGGAGGAACGTAGCTGGCTTTTTTTAGGGAACACCCCACCCCTCCGATCCAGTTTTGGGAATATCGGAATTCTCCGGGAGTTTCCTCCTGTCCCCTGACATGCTCCATCAATACGGCGTGGGTTTCTCGCAACAGGCGGTTGCAGAGCGGAAGCGTGCGCAACCGGGCAACCGCGAATTCCATCGCTTTGATATAGTTGACCACTTCCGCGACATACTGATTTGCGTTCTCCTTCCGTAACGGATCAAAGATGTCGTCAAGCGTCGCCTGCGTCCCTTCAATTTGAGAGGAAAGCAACGCTTCCTTGCGTACATACATGGAGATGAACAACTCCAGATTCGGCACATGGGAAACAATCCCTTCCAGGCGGGCGATTTGCCGGTTCGCCTGTATCAGCAGATGCAGACAGTGGTCGTCCAACACTATTGGAGGAGCAGGAGGCAATGGAGCGGGCATGAAGGATTGATAAGCCATAACTCCAGACAAGTTTTTTTTGAATGTTCCCGCCCTGTCGTTCATATGGCAGTTCTCCCAGTAATGGAAATCATCAATGAAATAATACCGTAGATTTTTCCGTAAATCAACAATAACGAAAATTATATCATGAACTATATTTCTGTATATTTACATATCAGAATATTATTCTATTCCCACCAGTCTACCGCTTCATATCTTTGCCAAATTGTATGAGTGGCAATGGACACAGGACGGTCAAATCCGTCTGAAAATCAGGATTCCAAGGTTCAGCCAAGCAAAAAACAGAAGCCATCAGACTTGGAGACTGTATGCAAACGATGACATCAACGGTGAGACTGAGGAAAACTCCCCGTCTACATTTTCAACGACGTGAAAGCGGGGAGCCCGCCACGTAGCGTTTTTTGATTCGCTCCGTTCATATGAAAACGTTTCTAATACGCTAGATATACGCTTCTAGACAAATAACACGATCTGTAAAAATCACTATTGTGCAGTTTTTTCAGGAGTGGTATGATGCCGCTATCAACGACGTCGATTTGAAAGCCCCCCAGCTTGCAGACGTCGCAAAACAAAATTGCTAAAAGGGAGGTGCGTCTATGAACGCATTGGTATCGCTCCTCAACAAGGACGCTACGCTTACTTTCCACAGTAGCTGATCTCCCGGAAGTGTCCGTCTCATTGGTTTCATTGGCATAGCCGCCAATGTTGTCTCATGGCTTGTACCATGTATGTTCGGTAGAAGCCCGGTCTCTGGGGGAAAGGAACAACTACAATGCTTGAAACAGGAACTCATGTCTTTACTTCGGAATCGGTCAGTGAAGGACATCCTGACAAAGTTTGCGACCAGATCGCCGACGCGGTCCTTGATGCATGTCTTACACAGGACGCATCCAGCAGGGTCGCATGTGAAGTATTCGCGACGACCAACAGGGTAATCGTCGGCGGAGAGATCACCACGAACGCAAACCTCAATATTGAAGAAATCGTCCGTACTGTTGTAACCGATATCGGATATACTGATCCCGCTTGCGGATTCGACGCCAGTTCACTGGTCGTCGAGAACCTGATCAAACGGCAGTCCCCGGACATTTCGCTAGGAGTTACCGCGGACAGCAGCCTGTTCGGAGAACAGGGGGCGGGTGACCAGGGCATGATGTTCGGCTACGCCTGTGATGAGACTCCTGAGCTGATGCCGGCGCCGATCATGTTCTCCCATGCGCTGCTCAGAAAAGCGGCGCAACTCAGAAAAAACGGGGCTGTTTCCTGGCTCCGTCCGGATGCGAAAAGCCAAGTATCAGTCGTATACCGGGACGGAAAGCCAATCCGCATCGACTCCATTGTCATATCGCATCAGCATGCGCCGGAAGCGACGCGGAAGCAAATCGAGGAATTCCTTGTGGAGTCCGTCGTGAAACCGGTACTCGGCCCTACCGGCATGCTAGACGATAAAACCAGGTTTTTCATCAATCCGACGGGAAGGTTCGTCATAGGAGGTCCTGATGGAGATACGGGACTGACCGGACGGAAAATCATCGTGGATACCTACGGCGGCATGGGCAGGCATGGCGGCGGAGCGTTTAGCGGCAAGGATCCGTCGAAGGTTGACCGTTCAGCGGCCTATATGGCGCGGCATGTGGCGAAGAACTTGGTCGCGGCGGGATTGTGCAAACGGTGCGAGATACAGTTCTCGTATGCGATTGGTGTTCCGTTCCCGATTTCCGTCTTAGTGGATACCTTCGGGACGGGGACTGTCGGCGACAGGGAGCTGGAACAGCTTGTACAAGAAAAATTCAATCTTTCTCCAAAGGGAATCATCAGAGACCTCGACTTGCTACGGCCAATCTACCGGGCGAGCATGAACTACGGGCACTTCGGCAAAGTTGGCGTCCCTTGGGAAGAGGTCAGGCCATTGTAGGAAACTGACACGGGTCCGCCCATCTGAAATGAGATTTGCTCCCTAATCCTCTTAGGGGATTAGGGAGCTACCTCTTCCGTATCTGTTCGGCGGCCGCCTTCGGGCGGCTGTCCCTCGAGAATATTACACTGTAATGGTCACGAGAGACTGTGCGCTGGAGGGGAAATAAATGCCTACATTTGATGAGTTCAAGGAAATCGTGAAATCTTATCTCACTAGAATGCTCATAAATCTCAGCGCAAAGGAAATCAATGTCTATATAGATTCAGAAGAATCCATAGAAGTGATCCAACGTAAATATGACAGGAGTGTCAGGCGTTTTAAAATAGGAGAAATCACTGAAGAGGTATTCAGAATTGGATGTGCGGGCGCAGCCGCCTGTTGTTTGGACATGCTCTACTGATAAATACATCCGGCAACGATCCATACAGCTTCAGGGCTAACGACCCTGAAGCTTTTTTTATATATCTGCGTCTCATTTGATTTCAACCAGCCCCTTCTTGCATTAAGGGCAGTGTGTTGATATAATATTAGCGTATGGAAACTTTTAAAAAGTTATGGAAACAGGACTGAATGTAACCATAATGCGGATCATAATATCCTATTATTGTATTGATTTATCTATATTATGGCATTAATTAGTATAATTCAACGAAATGTTGAGGCATTCATATACACAAAATAATGTTAGTTACAGTTAACACAAATTCACCAAAAATTACTACTTTCTCCCCAAAATATCCAAAACAAGTTCTTGGAACAGAATTCGGAAAATGCTGTCCCTTGAGGAAGACGACACCCGCGGAAAAAAAACGGCTGGAGCCGTCAGTCAACGTAGTCGGGCAAAAAGGCCCATGCACCGTCTACCGTTTTCTGTCCGAACATGGGGTCGGCTACATGACAATCTATGAGGTCTATCCCGGCATCATGCTCAGCTACAACGAATTCGCGATGAAGAGTAGCCCTTCCAACGGCTCGCCCTGCGCGGACTTGATAGAAATCAACCACTGCAAGGAAGGACGTTTCGAATGTTCCACGCAGGACGGGCGGGTTTCATACATGGGTAAAGGTGATCTGGCGGTACATAAAAGGAGTTTCCTTCCAATCAATCCAAACTTCCCGCTCGGCTACTACTATGGAATTTCCGTCTTGGTGGAACTATCGGCTATACAACCAAAATTGAAGAAACAACTCAAGGACCTTGGCATAGACCTGGATAAACTTCCGCAGATGCTTCACCTTGATACATCTCCGTTCTATATGCGTTCAACTGATAAAATAGAGCATATTTTCTCCGAGATGTATGAAATACAGGAGGAATTCCGGCCGACATATCTGAAAATCAAGATTCTGGAACTTCTGTATTTCATCTACCATACGCCAAGTGGTCGATTATTTGAAACAAGGGATGCGTACATCCCTCGACAACAGGTGGACGGTATCAAACGAATCCACGCCTACATGGTCAGAAATATTGAAAAGCACATTACCATCAAACAGCTTTCAAAACAATTCTCCATGGCGGAAACAACGCTCAAGACAGGCTTCAAGATTATCTATGGAACCAGTATCGGCGGTTATTTGCGGACATATAGAATCCAAGTAGCCGCAGGCAGGCTCACCACGGGGAATATGTCGGTAATGGATGTGGCTTTGTCGGTAGGGTATGAAAACCCAAGCAAGTTTTCCGCCGCATTCAAAGCGGAAACTGGTAAGACTCCGCTGGAATACCAGAAGCAGATGCGCAGCGGACAGACCAGTCCCTGCGTCCAATGCGCATTGTGCGGAAACACCTCCAGGATTCCCTCCGCCTGTTTGGAGCAAAACGCCGTCTTCATGGAGTAGAGGCGACCGAGAGGTGTCCATATACTTTTCCATACCTACACGCGGAGGGTATATGGACAAGAAAAACACTTCATTTACACGACTGTTCAATTTCGCCGGCAACTACCGGTACCTGACTTATACGGGATGCCTGTTATCCGGCCTCAGCGCAATCATGGGGCTGCTCCCCTACATCTTCATATGGCTGTGCATCAAATCCCTGTTCACGGCGGTTCCGGACATTTCCATGGCTACGGGAATCATCAGATACGGATTATGGGCCCTCGGGCTGACACTGGTCAGTATGCTCATCTATTTCTGCGCATTGATGTGTACCCACCTCAGCGCTTTCAGAATATCCAGGAACATGAAGAGCCTCGCGATGCATACCATCCTGAATTTTCCGTTGGGATATTTTGAAGGAAAAGACAGCGGCAAACTCCGAAAACAGATTGACGACAACGCAGACATGACAGAAACCCTGCTAGCCCACAATCTTCCTGACTTGGTGGGCGCGTTCGTCACTCCAGTGGCGGTACTCGTATTCCTCGCCGTATTCGACTGGAAACTGGGACTCCTCTGTTTGGTTCCCTTCGTTCTTTCCTTCTTGATCCTAGCAAAGATGATGACCGGGGACAACGCAAAGAGCATGGTAAAATATCAAGCGAGCCTGGAGAACATGAGCGGTTCCGCTGTTGAATATGTCAGGGGAATCCCCGTTGTGAAAACATTTCAGCAGACGGTATACTCCTTCAAGGATCTGTACGAAGCAATCAAATCCTACGGAAAATGGGCTACGGAATATTCCCACGCATGCAGGGTTCCATATACCGGCTTCATCATGATCATCAACGGTTTCTTCGCGCTGCTGATACCCGTAGGCATTATTCTGCTACGCCATAGCGCGGATTTTGCCGCGACCTTGCTGGACATCGTATTCTACATACTCTTCACACCAGTATGCGCGGTCATGATGAACAAGATCATGTATGCGACGGAAAGCATGCAGCAAGTGCAGATAGTCCTGACCAAGTTCGACCAGCTCACTGACTTTGAACCCCTGAAACAGCCTAGGCAACCGTTACAGCCAAGGAACATGTCAATCGGCTTCAAAAATGTCTCATTCACATACCCGGGGACGACTGACAAGGCACTGGACGATGTCTCGATGACCATGGAACCGGGCAAAACCTATGCTCTTGTCGGTGCTTCCGGCAGCGGAAAGACAACCGCCGCCGCATTGATTCTCCGTTTCTGGGATCCCGATTCCGGCAGGATCACCATCGGGGGCATCGATATACGGGACATGTCGGAAAAGGATATCCTCGACAACATTTCGTTCGTGTTCCAGGACAATAGATTATTCAAGACCACCATCAGGGAAAATCTGCTCATGGCGAAACCAGGCGCGACGGACGAGGAACTGAACGAAGCACTTTCCGCGGCGAGATGCGACGAGATTATCTCCAACTTACCGCATGGGATAAACACCGTCCTCGGCTCGAAAGGAACCTATCTGTCGGGAGGGGAAACACAAAGGATAGCCCTGGCCCGCGCGATATTGAAGGACGCTCCTATCGTCATACTCGATGAGGCGACCGCTTTCGCGGATCCTGAAAACGAATACCAGATACAGAAGGCGTTTGAAACTTTGGTCCAGAACAAAACCGTACTGATGATTGCGCATAGGCTTTCCTCGGTGAAGAACGCTGACAGGATATTCGTCTTGAACCGTGGCCGGCTTGTGGAAGAAGGAACGCACAAGGAGTTGATGAAAGCGAAAAAAGAGTATGCACGACTTTATGAAGAATTCACAACCTCATTGAGTTGGAAAGTGGCGAAGGAGGCCTGAGCATGTATACATATCTTCAAAGTACATTCAATTTGACCCGTCAGGGCGCGAAAGACCTTGTCAAAGGCATCGTATGGTCGGCCATCGTCAATTTCATGTTCATGCTGCCCGTCTGCGTCTGCTTTCTGTTCCTCCGCGATATATTGCCGGGACTGTATGGACAACCCGTTTCACTGAACCTCCCCTTCTATATCGCGGCTTGCGCCGTATCGCTGGCATTGATTTTCATCACTCATTTCATCCAGTACAAATACCTGTACAACACGACATATGAAGAGAGCGGGAATAGAAGGATCAATCTCGCGGAAAAGCTCAGGAGGCTGCCGCTGGCGTTCTTCGGGAAAAAGAATCTCTCGGACTTGACCAGCACCATCATGAGCGACTGTACCGCCCTGGAGCATTCCTTTTCCCATGCGGTGCCGACGTTCTGTGGCTCCGTTGTCTCGACGATCTTGATCAGTATCGGTATCTTTTTCTACGACTGGAGGATGGCGTTGGCGTTGGTCTGGGTGGTGCCGGTCTCGTTTTTATTTGTGATTTTCGGCGGCAGATATATCAAGAAGTTGAGTCTCAAAAACTTGGAGGAAAAACGAAAAGGTACTGAGCTTATCCAGGAATCTTTGGAAAATGTCAGAGACCTCAAGGCGTTCAGAAAGACGGACCAATACCTCATTCATCTCGACGATACGTTGAAAAATACTGAGAAACATATCGTCAAAGGTGAACTTGGTACGGGAATCCTCGTCACTTCAGCGCAAATGGTCCTCAAAATCGGTATCGCGAGCGTCGTACTGGCTGGTTCCATATTGATATCCCGAAATGCTCTGTCGCTGTTGGAATTCCTCGTATTCTTGCTCGCCGCGACACGTTTCTACGACCCTCTCTCCATGACATTGCAGAATCTCGCCGAGATGCTTGCAACTCAGGCGAAGATAGACCGGATGAAACAGCTCGACAAGGAACCAGAACAGCACGGAACCACGAGTTTCGCTCCGAAAAACTATAACATCGCCTTCAACCATGTCGGGTTCTCCTATCTAGGGGACGAACAAGTTCTTTCAGATGTTTCCTTTACCGCGAAACAGGGGGAGGTGACGGCGCTGGTAGGTCCGTCAGGAGGAGGAAAAAGTACAGTAGCGAAACTGGCTGCCAGATTCTGGGATGCGACGACGGGAACGATATCTCTTGGCGGTACCGATATCAAGACGGTGGATCCGGAAACTCTGCTCACGTCCTATGCAATGGTTTTCCAAGACGTAGTGCTGTTCAATGATACCGTCATGGAGAACATCAGGCTGGGAAAACGCGGAGCGACCGATGAAGAAGTCCTTGCCGCGGCACAAGCCGCCTGCTGCGACGAATTCGTCGCACGCCTGCCTGACGGATACAAGAGCATGATTGGTGAAAACGGACAGAAGCTTTCCGGCGGAGAACGGCAGCGGATATCCATCGCACGGGCATTGTTGAAGAATGCCCCAGTGGTAGTATTCGATGAAGCGACGGCATCGCTGGACGCTGAAAATGAATCGCAGATACAGACGGCACTTTCTAGATTGCTTCAGGGCAAGACTGTATTGGTAATCGCCCATAGACTCAGGACTATCACACAAGCGGACAAGATCGTAGTTTTGCAAAACGGGAAGGTGGTCCAGCAAGGTTCACCAATGGAGCTGGAATCACAGGAAGGTCTGTTCAAACATATGCTGGAACTTCAGGAAATCAGTTCAAATTGGAGCTTGTAGTCCGAATGTCTCCCGTACTGCTGTACGTCCCGCGCACGTATTTCAAGGAGGGCTGTCCCCGACCGTCAAACGAGAGCAGACCCTCCCGATAAAAAAACGCTGATACCAGTTGAGAAATCGCCCGATTGGTATCAGCGTTTTTTATAGGAGCCGGTATTGTTGCCGACAACCAGCAGGCCAGCGGCTCTCATGCGCTCCTAAAGTCAGTCCTGAATCTTAGCGTTTCGTACAAGAGATACGTACCTGCTTGTATAGGCCGTCACCTTCACTCTTGGTCTCCACGCCATCAACATCGTTCAACGCAGAATGAATCAGACGGCGTTCAAACGGATTCATCGGTTCAAGCAACTTGCTTCTTCCAGTGCGTTTGACCTGTTCGGCAGTCTTGTACGCCAGACGAATCAGTTGTTCCTCATGGCGCATCCGATAGTTCTCGCTGTCAACGATAATCTTCTGGTCTGGGTCGATTTGCCCCGCATAGACGTTGGCAAGCAATTGAATCGCATCAAGGTTCTTTCCCTTGCGTCCGATAATGATGCTGGAGAACTCACTGTCAATGTTCAACCCAAGCTTGCGCTCTTTGCGAAAATTGATAGAAACGCTTCCTGGATAGCCCATTTTTGAAAGTAACGTAGCCACAAACTCAAGGACACGCTCTTCCATATCCCCTTCCGGAACAAGCGGCTGGGAAGAAGGGACAATCTCTTCGTAATGATCATCGTAGGGGTCGTTAGTGAACAGCGCGTTGTCCTGTTCTTCCTCTTCTTCACCGATGTGAATCCGTATCTTGACCAGATTCTTTTTGAACAGGCCTTTTCTACCGGTATCCACGATTTCCACGTCGAAGTCCTCACGTTCTATGTGCAGTTCATCAATCGCCTTGGCGATAGCCTCCTGCTCGGTTCGTCCTTCAAATTCTTTCGTCATATATCACTCCACGGACGCCCGTTTTCGAGCGTCCTCATAGGTATTTTCTTATGTGAGGTTATTTTTTCTTGCCTTTCTGGTTCTTTGGCTGTGGAAACTTAGATACATTGGAAGTCTTCGCGGGAACTCCCCCTACAGCCTCCTTCTGCTTCTTCTTGTTCATGTAGTACTGCTGGGCGATGGACAGGAAGTTCATCACCGTCCAGTACAGGAGCAAGCCGGAAGGAGCGTCATACAGGACGAAGAAGAATATGATAGGCATGCCCCAGGTCATGAATTTCATAGTGCCGTTTGTCTGCGGAGTGCCTCCGGTCTGGGTAATCTTCATGGAATATATCATGCTGGCGGTATAGATGATCGGCAGGATATGCAGACCGTTGCCGAGGAACGGTATGTTGAACGGGAACGTAAAGACTGTATCGGGTACGGAGAGGTCGGGAATCCAGCCGGGAATGAACATGGCGCCGCGAAGCTCGAAGTGCTTGTTCAGCAGCCCGTACAGGGCGATGAAGATCGGAAACTGGAGCAACATGGGCAGACAGCCACCAAGGGGATTGATTTTCTCCTCCTTGTAGAGCTTGGCCATTTCTTCGTTCTGCTTCTGGGGGTTGTCCTTGTACTTGACCTTCATTTCCTCCATCTTGGGACCGAGCATGCTCATCTTGGCGGTGGAGTCCATGCTTTTCTTGGTAAGGGGATAGAGGATCAGCTTAATGAAAATCGTCAGCAAGATGATAGCCACACCGTAGTTGGGGATAAGCTTGTAGAACAACTGGAGAATCCATTTCAGGACATTCTCAAGCCATCCGAGCCAGGAACTGCTGTCCAATGCCTTTTCAAGATGCAAATTGGCGAGACCGAAACCATTCATGGCGGATTCGTTGTAGATAGTCATCTGATTCTTGATCTGTGGGCCGCAATAGAAACGGAATGTATCAGTATTGGAGGCGCTACGAACCGCGGGACGGGAGAAATACATCTTGGAAGCAAGGGCAATATCCCCCGAAGTGCTTTCAGTAAGCGTTGTCGTATAACGGGTGGCATCGGGAATCCCGATCAGCGAGAAATATTTGCCGCACAGCGCAGCCCATGTAAGGTAGTCGGAAGTCCTGTACTGGCCGTTGGATATCTTCGGAGTAGCCTTCTTGCCCCCGTCAGCCTGTATATAGAATCTGCGATAGTTGTAGTTGTTGTTCGGCATCTCGTCGAACGCAGGTCCAATCTGCGGTTCAAACGCCAGGGTATAGGCAAAATTGTCATAGGAGAGAGGAATAGACTTGTTGACGCTGTTCGCGATATCGACTTTGATTTCAAACAGATATTCCTTCTGACCAAAATTATAGGTTTTCGTAATGGTGAAGGTTTCGTCGGACAAGGAACCGTCTTCGCTCACAGGGGCAAAAGTCTGGCTGAAAATCACTTCATTGCCGCGCACTTCATAGTTGAACACGGCGTTGATCGGGTTAGTCCTGTCGTCACCCGCATACATCAGAAAGGCGTTATTGTCTTCCGGTCCCTTGAACAGCAACTCCACAGGCTGACCGTCGTCAAGGTGGTCCTTCAGCTTGATGCTGGACACCGAAGCACCGGTGGGATCGAAGGTAATCTGGAATACATCCGTCTGATATTCAAACTGTTGGGATTTACTTTGGTCGCCTACGCAGGAGAATGATCCAGGCAGACCAGAATTCCAGGCCATGTCGGCGCTGGCGCGAAGAAGTTCGGGGGAAGACGAAAGATCATTGGCGGAAACCACGTTCTCCGTCAGGGAAGCATCTGTTGTTACAGGACTTGGGGCGAAAAACGTCGTCTGGATCGTCATCGCCACAGTAATGACAATGACAGACAATACAATGGCGATAATGGTATTCTTATCCATCTCTACTCCTCATCGACAAAACTCAACGTCTTGTAGACTTGATATGTTTCCGCATCGCGGAAGAGGTGATGATGTATAGGAAAGACAAGAACCGAAGATCTATTTCAACTGGACATACTACCAACGAACCGGAGGTCAGCCTTCCGTCGGAAGATAAACCCCGGCTCTTTCACAAAGAGTCACTATCTGCTTCGCTTGCTTTTCATGATCAAGAGCCTTTCCTGGATACACCACGAACGCGAAATCATAACCAGGAACCATCTTGGGCTTTTCGTTTCTCCAGATCTCTTTGATCTGTCGTCTAATCCTATTGCGTTGGACGGCGGTACCGTAATGGCGCACAGGAATGACGATGATACGATTATACTGCAACTGGTTCTTGGAAACTATCAACCGCAGACCACGGCAGGAATTCTCCCGCCCGGTCTTGAAGATCCTGTTGATCTCTGGTTGCTTCTTGACGATTTCTTTTTTAGTAAGGCTTCTTCTCATCACTAGCGGTAAGCTTGTGTCTACCCTTGGCTCTTCTACGAGCAAGAACAAGACGGCCGCCTTTGGTTGCCATGCGGGCCCGGAAACCGAATGTTCTATTTCTTTTCATCTTACTAGGCTGGTAAGTTCTCTTTCCTTTGTTGCTCATGGGATAATTCTCCAAATATTCATCGCTTTTACGCGGGATTTTTCTACGATGTCGGGCGATAAGCCACCGAGTTTTGCAGTATAATGAGCAATGCCCAGACAGTCAAGTACGTTCCCTGACAATACCTACAAGGCATTCAGTCATACGACCTGTCTTTTTGTGTATCCACCATGACTTTCAGCCTATATGGACACAATCTGTAGCGTAAAAATTCCTAACGACGGATATGTGCGGCGGATTCTCGCAATGATCTGTTTTTTCTGAAGCTGAACGATAGAAGACCAACTGGGATGATCGCTCCGCAATATCAGCGTACCGTTCTTGACATCCACCGGCTTGACATGGGGATATAGGCTCGGCCCAATCAACCGCTGCCAGTTCTTACAAAAATTAAGATAGGGATCAGCGTCGGTAATATTGAGCCTCAGCAACGTCGCGTCCAGCAATTCCTTGATATCCAACGGATCGTCCGGACTTCTGTGTGGCCTATCGTCCCTCATGCTTCGAAAACCTCCCGTCACTGACATCATACACAAGGGAACCGACATCCGCCAGTGAAGAAAAATATTGTTCTTCCGGTAAAAATGTAAAGAACGCCTGACTGTAGCCGTCCATCAGATCAAGAAAAGCTCCTCGCCTTTGTATATCAAGCTCAAGCAAGACATCATCGACAAGCAGGACAGGCTCCTTGCCCGTCTTGTTTCTGAAAAAGGCCGTCTGAGCCATTCTGAAAATCAGGGAAGCAAGACGAAGTTGCCCTGTCGAACCCGTCAAGGCGAAGGGGCCATACTCATCCATGACGATGAACCGATCCCTATGTACGCCGCTGGCCGTAGTCTGAAGCTTGAAATCACGTTGAAGCGTTCGGCCAAGTTTGTCCTCGGCGTCATCAGCGGTGGCGCAATCTCCCCAGGACGGAAGATATTCGATGCGCATCTCCTTGTCCGTGCGGGACACCTGCTTGTACATGGCGGGGAATATCCTGTTAAATTCATAGACGGCCTTGATTCGTTCCCGTTGTATGTCGATTCCATACGTGGCGAGTTGATGGTCATATATAGGCACCAACGAGGATCGTTCCTCCTTGATAGCCGCGTTCCGTTGTCTGAGTACCGCCTTGTATCTGCGCATGTCGTCAAAGAACAGCGGATTGTACATCGACATGGTCTGGTCAAAGAATCTACGGCGGAATTCAGGTTCACCCCTGACAAATGAAATGTCATCATGGCTGAATACAATGCAGGGAACGTTGTAAATCAGTTCCTTGCGATCCTTGATTTCACGTCCGTCGATCTTGACAGTCCTGCGTCCCTCGGAAAACGAGTACTCCACCAATTGTTCAAATCCATCATCGTTGAGAACAGTAGCGGCAAGGGAAAATTCTTTCTCTCCATGAGCTATCATTTCCTTGCTGTTCATCGCCTTGAACGAAGAACCATAGCACAATACGTACAGAGCCTCAATAAAATTAGTCTTCCCCTGACCGTTATGACCTACGAGCATCACCTGTCGGGAATCTACGGAAATGGAGGCGTTCGCAATATTCCTGAACCGGTCAAACCGGACAGAAGTGAACCTCATGAGTTCGACTGCGGCTGCATCGGCATGATGATATGGAAATAATCCCTTTCAGGATCCGGCTTCACCGTCATGGCTTTCGTAGGACCGCTGAACTGGAGGAAGAAGTGTTCCCCTTCCATGACGCGCAACGGACTGTACAAGTATGTGTAGTTCAATGAAAGCTTACAGGAATCGCCGTCATATTCGCAGGGGATGATTTCTTTGGCCGCTCCAAGGTCGCTTTCCTCTGAGCTGAGCATGATACCGGTAGGCTCTATGTCGAGGATCAGTCGCTTGGACTTGTTTTCGACAAATAGGGAAACACGCTTCAATGCGTCCAGCATTTCTTGAATGGAGACTCTGCATGAGAAAGTCTGGCTATCAGGAATGACTCGCTTGTAGTTGGGAAATTGTCCGTTGATCAAAGTTGAATAGATGCAGTGGTTGTCGAAACGGGCGAATACCATGCTGTCGGTTACGGCAAGATCGAACATTCCCTCTCCCGTTCCCATTTTTTTTATGAGGTTGAGAAATTTGGCAGGGATGATGACGGATGGAAACTGCGTGATTTTCTCCATGAATTTCCGTTGGATGATGGAAAGTCTTCTTCCGTCGGTGGCTACCATAGTCAAGGAGTCCGTCGCATGTTCGAAGAATACGCCATTCATGAAATATCTCGTTTCGTCTTCACTGATGGCGAAAATCGTCTGATTGATCATTTCGATGTAATCGCTTTGCGAAATGGAGAAATACTTACTGTCGTCAATCGACTGGAGCTGGGGGAATTTGTCAGCTTCGATGGTTCTGAGTTGGAAGTCTATGGTCTGTCCTACAGGTCGGATAATTAGCTTTGTGTCTTTTTCTTCAAATTGGACGTCCCCTTCAGGCAGGGAACGTAGGACTCCGAGGAATTTATCGCAGAATACCGTAGTCGAACCGGGTTCGATGGTCTGTACTTCTATTTCCGAATAAAAACCGACTTTCTGGTCCGTCGCCTTTATGATCAGCTTGTCGCCGTAGTTTTCAAGGAGGACGTTTGAAACGATTGAAAGCGAATTGCGCTGGCTTGTAAAATCCAGGGCAAGGGTGATCTCTTTGAGCAGATTGGCTTTTTGGCAGACGAATTTCATTTCGGATTACTCCTATATTGTTACTCTTTTTTAGTAATCATAGTAATAATAGCACATTTTATGTGGATAAATACAGTAATTCGTTACTATGATTTTTATTAATCAAACGACAACTTGTGGAAGGACAGGTGTTTTCATCCACAAGTCTTCCACATGAGTTAATCGCTTTCCACAGGTTTTATGAGTTATCCACCATTTGTCCAGTGTTTATCAACAGGTTGTTTTTTGATGAAAAACTATAAAAATCCCTTTATCCATATATAATATGGAATCCTGACTAATTCTTTTTGTAGTTCTGTATCTCCCGTTCAAGCTTCTGGATGGTGGTGTTCATTCCGCTGTCGCTCTTTACCAAGCCCTCTATACGCTGTATGGCGTGCATGACCGTGGTATGATCCCTTCCCCCGAATTCACATCCTATTTCCGTAGTTGAATAATCCGTGATGTTTCTCGCTATGTACATGGCCATCTGTCGTGGTTGTACAAGGGATTTCGTCCTTTTCTTCCCCCTGATGTCGTATGGGGAGATATTGAAATATTCAGCAACCACTTTAATGATGGTGTCTATCGACAGCGATTGGTTGTTGTTGATGATTGGGTATGAAGTTTTCAGCTGCTCCTTGGCTATATCCAATGTGATTTCTTGTCCAAGAAGGTCACTGTAGGCTATCAATTTAGTAAGTGATGCTTCCAAATCACGAACGTTTGTGTTGACGTTCCGGCTGATATAGTCGAGGACATCATCAGACATATAGCTGTTCTTTTCTTCGCACTTCAGCCGGAGTATCGCCATTCGCGTCTCGTAGTTCGGCGGCTGAAGGTCTACGTTCAGCCCCCTTTCAAACCGGCTTCTCAGCCGGGCGGTGAGGTCCTTCAGCTCGCTGATTGGACGGTCGCAGGTGAATACGAGCTGCTTGTTCGTGTCATACAGGTTGTTGAATGTATGGAACAACTCCTCTTGGGTAGAATCTTTTCCTTGCAGAAAGTGGATGTCGTCGATCAACAGGACGTCTACTTTACGATACTTGTTTTTAAATGAATTAGTTTTCTTTTCGCTGATGGCCTGGATGAATTCGTTGGTGAACATTTCGGCTGTCACGTAAACTACTTTCAGCATTGGAGTATGTTCAAGAATGTAGTTGCCAATGGATTGGAGCAGGTGCGTCTTGCCCAGACCTACTCCGCCATAGATCAAACAAGGATTGTAGCTTGAACCAGGATTCTTGGAAATTGCCAAGCTTGCGTTATAGGCAAAGGAACTATTGTCTCCAGTAACGAAGGTGTCAAAACGGTATACAGGGTTCAAATTGCTTGCCTGTCGCGCTGATGGTGATACCGTTTGTATCGGCGTTGGTTCTGTGTTCCGCTGGCGGCTGAGGGAAGCCTCATCTTTGCTGTCGGCTTTTTCCGCCATTTGCTCAAGGCTTTCTCGCTGGTCTTGATTCATCCGTTTTACGATGAATTCGACAAGGATATCCTCGCCGGTCAGTTCACTCATCATGTTTTCGATGGGACTCTTGAACTGCGCGGAAACCTTGTCGAGAATAAACTGCGACGGCACGGAAAGTATAAGCTTGCGATTCTGGGAAGAATCGTAGTTTATCCGGGCGAACCAGGCGATGTAGTCTTGTTCCGGCAGGGTTTCCTTCATGCGTGAATCGGTTTCCTGCCAGAACAGCAAGTAGTTCAAATTGTTCTGTGGCATACCCCCTATATTACCTTGTCGAACGTCTCCTTGCAATAGTTGTCGGCCCTATGATTCCTCTACTTGTGGAAAAGTAATATAACTATATTTATTATATATAATTAATAATCCGTTTTTTTTGTGCGTCAGGGTTGTCATAAAGGGTGAAAAAATGTTATTCTACTATAAATGTGGTTTAGCCAACTTTTTATTTGTACATAAGGATATAAAGCATGAATGAAGCCAATTTTGACGAAGCTTCCCTGAAGCCGGCTCCGCACTTGGATGTGGAGCATCAGACTGAGGGTACTGAGGCTTATACCGCGAACAACATTCAGGTTCTGAAAGGACTTGAAGCCGTTCGTGTACGCCCCGGCATGTACATCGGTTCTACGGGTATCGACGGTCTGCATCATCTGGTGTATGAAGTTGTCGACAACAGTATCGATGAAGCCATGGCGGGATATTGCGATACCATTGAAGTCAGCATAGAACCGGGACAGATCGTGGCCGTGGAGGACAACGGGCGGGGCATTCCCGTCGACATTCACCCGACTGAAAACAAAAGCACCTTGGAAGTCGTTCTTACCCAGCTTCACGCCGGCGGCAAGTTCGACAAGAATTCCTACAAGGTTTCCGGAGGGCTCCATGGCGTAGGCGTCTCCGTCGTGAACGCCCTGTCCGACTGGATGGAAGTCACGGTTCATCGCGCCCCGCATATCTACCAGCAGGTCTACCACAAGGGAATCCCTGAAGAAGCGGTAAGGATAGTCGGTGAAACCGACCGTACCGGCACTATTGTCCGGTTCAAGCCCGACATGACGATTATGGAGACCAACGAGTTCAGCTACGGAGTCCTTTCCGAGCGTTTTCGTGAACTCGCCTTCTTGAACAAGGGCATTACGATTTCCATCGCCGATAATCGCGAAGAGGAGAAGCGCAGCCAGTCCTTCCATTTTGAAGGGGGGATCAAGAGCTTCGTCCAGCATCTAAACGAGAACAAGAAGGTCATTCACGAAGATCCTATCTCCTTCGAGGGGGAAAAGGACTCTGTGAAGGTTGAAGTGGCCGTACAGTACAACGACCGGTACGACGAGGTGCTCTATACCTTTGTAAACAACATCAATACGAGGGAGGGCGGTACGCACCTTTCCGGCTTCCGCGCCGGTTTGACGCGCGCTGTCAACGAACAGCTTAAGAAGAACGTCAAGCTGTCGAAGAAGTTTGAGGAGCAGCTGACGGGAGATGACCTCCGCGAAGGCCTGACCGCCGTTATCTCCGTCAAGATTCCCGATCCGCAGTTCGAGGGGCAGACGAAGATGAAGCTCGGTAATCCGCGGGTCATGGGTATCGTTTCATCGATGGTGTACGAAAAGCTCACCAATTATTTTGATGAATATCCCGCCGTTACCGAGGCGGTCCTTGAAAAGTCCATTCTCGCCGCGAAGGCCCGTTTCGCCGCCCGCGACGCCCGGATGCGCATCAGGAAGACGAGCGAGGGCGGCGGGTTGCCGGGCAAGCTGGCCGATTGCAGTGAAAAAGATCCCGCCAAGTGTGAGATATTCATCGTCGAGGGTGATTCCGCAGGCGGTAGCGCCAAACAAGGGCGAAACCGTCAATGTCAGGCGATCCTTCCTCTTTGGGGAAAAATGCTGAACGTCGAGAAATCCCGCGAGGAAAAGGTCATGGGCAACGACAAGCTCCAGCCGGTTATCTCAAGCCTCGGCGCCGGTCTTGGCGTACACTTTGACGTTGAAAAGGTTCGATACCATAAAGTCATTATCATGGCTGATGCTGATGTTGATGGTTCTCATATCAGGACATTGTTGTTGACGTTCTTCTTCCGATACATGAGGCCTCTTATCGAGGCGGGATACGTGTATTTCGCCATGCCTCCCCTCTATAAGATTACTATCGGCAAGAAGATATACTATGCTTATGATGAAGACGCTCGCCAGCGGATTCTGGAGGAAAACGGAGTAGGGGCGGACGATAGCAAGGTTCCCATTCAGCGGTACAAGGGTCTTGGTGAGATGAACCCCGATCAGCTTTGGGAAACAACCATGAATCCTGATACCCGAATGATCACCCAGGTCTGTCTGGAAGATGCCGTCGAGGCTGACAAGGTCTTCACCATGCTGATGGGAGAGGAAGTCGAGCCTCGCAAGGATTTTATTGAAAATAACGCAGTATACGTCTCCAACTTGGATGTATAGCAGAGGATAGTCACGTGGAAGAATCAACAAACAAGATAATCAGAGTGGACGTGTCCAAGGAGATGAAGGAATCCTATCTCAACTACGCCATGTCCGTCATAGTCAGCCGTGCGCTCCCTGATGTCCGGGACGGTCTTAAGCCTGTTCACCGGAGAATTCTCTTCGACATGTTCGAGATGGGGCTGCGTTCCAACACTCCGTTCAAGAAAGCGGCGAGGATCGTCGGCGACGTTCTTGGTAAGTACCACCCGCATGGCGACGCTTCCGTCTATGATGCGCTGGTGCGCCTCGCCCAGGATTTCTCTCTCCGTTACCCGGTGGTCAAGCCCCAGGGCAACTTCGGTTCCGTAGACGGCGACCCGCCGGCGGCCATGCGTTACACCGAGGCCAAGATGAGCCGCATCGGTGAAGAGATGCTGACTGATATCCAGAAGGAAACGGTTGATTTCGGTCCGAACTACGATGATTCCCTTCAGGAACCGCTTGTTCTACCCGCTGCGTTCCCCTATCTGCTCGCCAACGGCAGCAGTGGTATCGCCGTCGGTATGGCTACGAACATGGCTCCCCACAATCTTGTGGAGATTTGCGACGCTATCGGCGCCGTAATTGAAAATCCCGACATCTCCATCGATGAGCTGATGAACTATATCAAGGGGCCGGATTTCCCGACTTATGGGGTTATTTGTGGTCGCCGCGGGATTCGGGATGCGTTCACCACCGGACGTGGGAAGATCGTCATCAGGGCCAGGTATGAGATTGAAGAGCATGCCAGCCACAGTCAGATTGTCTATTCCGAAATTCCCTATCAGGTGAACAAGGCTGAACTGGTCAAGAAGATCGATGAACTGCGCAAGACGGATATTCCCGCCATAGCCGCGGTTCGTGATGAATCCGACCGTGATGGTATGCGTATCGTCGTGGAGTTGAAGAAGGGCGCTGTCGCGCGGGTGGTGGTAAACCTGCTGTTCCTTCGTACTCCGTTGCAGAGCAACTTCAACGTTAACAACCTCGCCTTGGTCGATGGAAGACCGAAGCTCCTTTCCCTGAAAGAAATGCTTGTCCACTACATCCATCACCGGGAGATCGTCGTTGAACGGAGGACCCGCTACGACTTGCGCAAGGCGGAAGAGCGCGCCCATATCCTCTTGGGTTTGAAAATCGGCTTGGAGAATATCGATGAAGTCATCAAGGTAATCAAGGAGTCGGAAAACAACGATATCGCCATAGACCACCTGATGAAGAAGTTTGGTCTTTCTCAAGTCCAGGCACAGGCAATCATTGATATGAAACTCGGCCGGCTATCTCATCTGGAGACTGAGAAAATCCTTGATGAACTGGCTGATCTGGAACAGAAGATTGTCTATTACAAGGAACTTCTTGCCGATGAAAAGAAAATCCTCGGAGTGGTAGAGCAGGAAACCCGCGATATCACTGCGAAATATGGTGACAAGCGCCGTACGGAAATCCGTGTGGAGGAGATCGGAGAGTCCTCAATTGAAGATTTTATCAAGGAAGAGGATGTTGTCGTCGTAATCAGCCACAAAGGCTTTGTGAAGCGCGTTCCTGTCGATGAGTACCGATCGCAGGGCCGTGGTGGAAAAGGCGTTCGCGGGGCGGCGTTGCGTGACGAGGATTTCGTCGAGCATCTGTTTGTTGCTTCAACGCATGAGTATGTCATGTTCGTCACAAGTTTTGGCAAGGCTTACTGGATTAAAGTTCATGAACTTCCTGAAGGCTCCAAAACGGCGAAAGGCAGCAGCATGAAGAGCCTCCTGCAACTTGAGGATGGTGAGGAAATTTCCTCAATTATCAACTTCAAGGATTTTTCAGAAGATACTTATCTCCTTATGGTAACTAAACTTGGTGTTATTAAGAAGGTTTGTTTGGATGCCTTCCGAAATGCCAAGGTCCGCGGTGTCAAGGCAATTATCCTCGATGAGGACGATGTGCTGATGCAGTGTGAATTTGTCGCCGATGGCGATGAAGCAATGCTTGTCACTCGCAAGGGTCAAGGGTTGCGCTTCGCAGAAACGGACGTCCGGGCAATGGGGCGTGCCTCTCGTGGCGTGCGCGGCATCAGGTTGCTTGGCGACGATACAGTGGCAGGATTGGTCAAGGTTGATCCTGCAAAGCGTATTCTGATGGTCACTGAATTGGGTCAGGGCAAACAGGTTGAATTCAACCAGTTCTCGCGTCATGGTCGTGGCACTCAAGGGCAGAAGATTTACCGTATAGGTGAAAAAACAAGTCAAATCGTTAATGCACTTGCAGTTAACGATGATAATGATCTCGTTTGCATCACTTTGAACGGACAGACAATTAGGGTTCATGTCAATACGATTTCCATTCAAGGGCGTAATGCCAGTGGCGTATGCGTGGTTAAGCTGAGAAGTGCCAAAGACCGTATTGTTGCTATGGCTGTTACTGAATATGCGAAGGATGAGGACGAAGATGAATCCGCAGATGAGGTGAACGTCGATGATACCAATACGGATGTTTCACGTAAAACAGACGCAAGTGATATTGTTGATGTTGATTCTTCAAGCGGTCAGTCAGAAGAATAACTAGTTATATTCTAAAAAATTATTTACTGGTCGGTTGTATAAGCCGGCCAGTTTTTTTATGTACAAAGATGTTTGTTGCAATTGCTGCGTACATTTTTCAGAAACTTGTTGTTATTTCATTAGCGATTGCGTGATTGTAGATGTATGTCGTCAAGTGAAGCAATAGTATACCGTCTACTAATCATTAGATGGGGTGGTTGATTACCTGTGAAATGTTTCACGTGAAACATTTTTTCTGAAACCTGGAGCATTAAATCGTATGCATGCAGAGGCTGAATTATTATGAGGTGTTTTTGCTATAGTATAGTGTGATATGTAATTGTGTTGTAATTGATTTTCTTTGGCGGTTTATTGCATAATTCTATATGCAATAATGAAAAAATACCATCTTTGTTGTTTGTGAGATTAGGTAAAAGCTTATGTGCCGATGTATGTGTAATATTGTAGTGCTCATTTGGATTTATTTCTAGTATTCAAATGATATTGCATTGGTGTGAAGTTGTGTAATAATTGAATGAGTAGTTAATTTGTTGATTGCTGCCTGACGGATTGTGTTTGGTTCTTACATAAATCAATATGGAAAGTAATTCTTGTTGTTTTGACATGTCCACGCATGAATGGTCAAATCGGACTCTGAATTGAGTGGAAGCGTTTGTGAATTGGCTGTTGGATAGTATTAGACCGAATTTTCTGAATCGAGAGAACTGTTGATAATGGTATTGCAAAATATATGGCAAATACCCTTCTTTTCGAGCGTATGGTAAATCTTTTTTTGTACTGAAAAGAATTGGGATTCTTCTCAATTATTATATATTCGTTACAAGTGATTGATTTATAAAATACATTTAATATTGTTTGTTTTTTCGTATGAAACTACTGAGTGAAGATTTTCTTTTATGGTTTTCTTTTATACGAATGTGTGGGTAAATTGGGATCCTTTTTGCCGCTTTTTTTTACATGAATCTGTATTGATTAATAGAAACGTGGTAGCTAAAACCTGCGTTTTTGATATGAATTTTGCGGTTTTTGTACTTTTGAGATAATACTTACAAAAAAATCGGAAGAACTTATGTGGTATTAGGAAAACTGCTCCTGTTCCAATATCATTATGTTCTGTTGCATGAGGTGGGGATGCTGGGCGTGTTGCTTGCTTTATATGGTTGACTGACAATGCGCCGTTGATGCAATGGTTTTTTTGGTCGATGTTGTGTTGATTGTTGATGATTTTAACTTATGGGTAAGTAAAATAAAAAAGTTTCACGTGAAACATTCGGAATCATCCGTTTTGACAATGTTTCACGTGAAACTTTAAAAAAAACAAGAAACGATTGCTATTACAGCATTTCATTCTCAACTACTAGGTTTTCATCTACAGTATGTTTCAAATATCGTTCGACACCGTTTTTGAGTGTCATTTGAGACATCGGACATCCTGCGCATGCCCCGACTAGCCGTACAGTTACTGTATTGCCTTCAAGCTTGATGAATTCAATATCTCCCCCATCATTTTGGAGGGAGGGACGGATTGCTTCAATTGCATCCTTGACTTTATCTTCCATGATTTTCTCCTTCTCGGTAACTTGAAGATACATCACAGAATGGTAGAGGTCAAGGCATTCCTCCCCTATGTTTTTTTCTGATGACATTTAGTCATTTATTCTTTATAGTAGATGCATGAGCGCTGAAAAAATTATCTTTTTAAACCAGAAAGGTGGAGTTGGTAAAACAACTACCGCTGTCAATCTTGGTGCTGCACTGGCGCAGATGGGCAGGCGGGTCCTTCTGATTGATTTGGATGCACAGGGTAACATGACAGGCGCTGTTTCTGCCGATAGCCGTCTGCCGGGAACGTATGAGGTCATTGTTGGCCAATGCTCCCCGCAGGACGCTTGCCAACCGACACCTGTAAGGAACCTCTATGCAATGGCCGGCAATATCAATCTTGCAGGATTGAATATTGAATTAGTCAACGAAGATTCGCGTGAATCTTTTTTTAAAGATGCGATTGCTCCAATTGAAAATGACTGGGAATATATCCTTGTCGATTGTCCGCCTTCGCTGGGGCTGGTAACAATGAATGCAATGTGCTGGGCTGAATATGTGGTGATTCCGATGCAATGTGAGTACCTTGCTATGGAAGGCCTCAATATGTTGATGCGAACAATCGCCAATATCAAAAAATCCCTGAATCCTCGCCTTACTGTACTTGGTATTTTATTTACTATGTATAGTAAGCGGACGAAACTGGCGAACGATGTGGTGGAAGATATCACCGCCTTTTTTCCTGATCTTGTGTTTAAGACGATTATTCCCCGTAATGTTCGCCTTTCTGAAGCTCCGTCACATGGACTGCCTATCAATGCATATGACGCAAGCAGCGCTGGGACAAAGAGTTATATGAGTCTTGCCGAGGAGGTTGTCAGCCGTGTCAGAAAATAATCTTACAAAAAAGCATCATGGTTTGGGTAAGGGTATCAGTTCTTTGATGGATGATTATTCCTTTGACGCTGTTTTTGAAAGCGCCCTTGGTGTCGCGCCGGTCAAAGATGGTGCGGCAAAAACGTCGGATGATGTGGTGGTACAGGAGATTGAACTTTCCCATATCAGGCCAAACCCGCGGCAGCCGCGAAAAACTTTCGATGAGGATGCTCTTAGAGAATTGGCCGAATCCATTAAGAACCAAGGGGTGTTGCAGCCGATACTTGTTGAGAAGATTGCGGAAGGAGAATACAGTATTATAGCTGGTGAACGAAGATACCGAGCCTCCAAAATTGCTGGACTGGAAAAGGTTCCCGTGATTGTCAAGGATTTTACGGATCTTCAGAGGCTTGAGGTTTCCTTGATTGAAAACATCCAAAGAGAAAACCTCAATCCGATTGAAGAAGCGAAGGCGTATTCATATCTTCTCCAAGAAGCAGGAATTAAACAAGACGAACTGGCCCAACGTGTCGGCAAGAACCGATCTACAATTAGCAATAGCATTCGTCTGTTGCAGCTTCCCGAAAGCATGCAAGATGCGTTGCTTCGTGGTAAATTTACCGCAGGGCACGCCAGAGCCATCCTTTCTGTAGTCAATCCAGCGGATCAGGAGATCCTGTACCGGCGAATGATGGAACAGGATTTGTCTGTTCGTGCCGCGGAGCAGCTTGCCTCTGACTTGAACAGGGGTAAACGGGCTGCGTTCCAGAGAAAGAAGGGGGGTAATGCAGACGATGTCGTTCCGATGAAATCGGCCGACATGCTTGCTTTGGAGGAAAAATTCCTTGAGGCTTGTGGTACGCGGGTCGAAATCAAGGGAACCGTTGATCACGGACGGATTGAGATTACTTATCATTCACAGGACGACCTGCAACGCCTCTATCAGTTGCTTGCTCCTGGACATGATTTGTATGAATTTGAATAATTTGTTATATATTATATAATTAGGAAGTATTTTTAATGAAGGAAAAACGTGCGGATGGTGTATATTCCATTCTCCATACCAACAAGGGAGACATTGTGCTTTCCCTTGAATATCAGAAGGTTCCGATGACCGTGGCGAATTTTGTCGGTCTGGCGGAAGGAACCTTGAATTTGAAGAATGAAGGAAAGCCTTATTACGATGGTCTGAAGTTTCATCGCGTAATCAAGGATTTCATGATTCAGGGTGGTTGCCCGAAAGGAAATGGTACTGGCGGCCCTGGTTATTGCTTTCCCGATGAATTTGACGATTCTCTGAAGCATACGGGTCCTGGGACGCTCTCCATGGCGAATGCCGGGCCTGGAACCAATGGCAGCCAGTTTTTCATCACCCATGTGGCGACTCCTTGGCTGGACGGCAAGCATGCGGTATTCGGACATGTCGTCGAAGGGCAGGATGTGGTGAACGCCATTGAACAGGACGATACAATCAATAGCGTCGAAATAGTCCGTATCGGCGAGGCTGCGGAGGCTTTTACTGTTGATCGTGAGACCTTCGGCAAGCTCGTCGAACAGGCCGAGAAAGTCGCCAAGGAACGCGAGGCGGCCGCACAGGCTTCTGTTGAGACGGAAATCAACAACCGGTGGCCCAATGCCGTAAAGACAGCTTCCGGACTTCGCTATGTCGTACTGAAGGAAGGAAAAGGCGCAAAAAGCCCCAAGTACGGCCAGCTCGTCACTGTACATTACACCGGGACGCTGATGGATGGACGGATGTTCGACAGTTCGGTGCATCGTGGTTCTCCCGCCCAGTTCGCCATCGGTCAGGTGATTGAAGGCTGGAACGAGGCGCTCCAGCAGATGAAGAAAGGGGAGAAACGCACGTTGATCATTCCCCCTGAGCTTGGATATGGCGTACACGGCTATCCCGGTCTGATACCGCCGAATTCGTATCTCATTTTTGACGTAGAGTTGATAAGTTTTTAGTTTATTATTTGCATTGCAAGAGGTTGTTTTGTATGAAGGAACTCGTTACCCGATTTGTCTGCACCCAGTGCGGACGGATCGAGTCGAAATGGCTCGGCCGCTGTCCTGATTGCGGCTCATGGAACTCATTCACCGAAGAAACCATCCGCCAGACTCCGAAGAAGGGCGGGAAGGTATCGCCTTCCGCTTCAGCTTCCGGAACTGAAACGGTGGAAAAGCCCCGTTCTTTGGCGAAGGTCGTGGTCGAGCCGGAGTTCCGCTTCGAGACCGGCATCACCGAGCTTGACCGCGTACTTGGCGGCGGTGTGATGCGGGGAAGCTCCATCCTTCTGGGTGGTGAGCCTGGTATCGGCAAATCGACGCTCATGTTGCAGGTGCTGGCGAAATGCGGCGGCGGTACGTCGAAACGGAAGGTTCTCTACATCTCCGGTGAGGAATCCCCCGGCCAAGTCCGTCTACGCGCTGAACGGCTGGGACTCCCCCTCGACGCCATTACGATTTTCTGCGATACCCGGCTGGAAGAGATTTCCCAGGTGATGCAGAATGAGAAACCCGCTGTGGTCGTCATCGATTCCTTGCAGACGCTGACATCCTCCGACATCGCTTCAGTAGCGGGGTCTGTGAACCAGATCAGGTGTTGCAGCATGGAGTTGATTAGCCAGGCTAAGCAACTCGGCATTGCATTGTTTCTCGTCGGACATGTTACGAAAGAGGGGGTTCTCGCCGGACCGAAGGTCATTGAGCATATGGTCGATACCGTCCTCTATTTTGACCAGGCCGGAACCGGCGTCCGGCTGATCCGCGCCGCGAAGAACCGTTTCGGTTCGGTTGATGAAATCGGCATTTTTCTGATGACCTCCGCAGGTCTGGAGGCGGTGCAGGATCCCGCGGGATTCTTTATTTCAGAGCGTACCGAAGGCGAAGTCCCTCCTGGAATCGCCTATACCGCTGTGGTGGAGGGCTCCAGGACGTTCCTCGTGGAGATTCAGGCCCTCTGTGTTCCTGCGAAAGGTGGTTTTTCGCGTGTCTATTCCGACCGTATCGACACCGCTCGCGTTACTCGTGTGGCCGCCGTTCTAGAGCGCCATGCTTCCGTCCGTCTGAACGACCAGGACATCTATGTGAACGTCGCTGGCGGCATGAAATTGTCCGAAGTCTCAATTGAGCTTCCTCTGGCGCTGGCCCTGTGGTCCGCGGCCACCGGCAAGAGCCTTCCTGACAAGCTGGTAAGCTTTGGGGAACTCAGCCTCGCGGGGGAGGCCCGTTCCGTCGGATTCGGGGAAAAGCGGGAAAAGGCCGCCTCCGACATGGGGTTCAGGCGTCTGTTGCTTCCAAAGTCCATGGTGACGGGCAAGCGGCTGTCAGTGTGCCGGTGCAATACGGTCAAGGATGCGCTCACAGCCTGTTCCCAGATGAAATAATATTTAGTAAGTAAAACTAACTAATAAAGCAACTCATGGTCATGCAAGTAAGAGGTGAGAGGTCTATCTATCCTCATCGGTGAGGGAGCCTGTCCGAAAAGTCGGCTCGAAAATAGAAAAACATGTATTTCAAGCCTATCAGGAAGGGATAATCTTCAAAAAAAGATACTTTTCGGACAGTCTGGGGGGATATGGTGAAGTTTTTCTATGATATAGTTTATAAGGATTCCTTGCTAACTGATGCAGACTCAGTGTTGCTTCTGTTCATTGTCTGTTCCACTGTGGTCGGCGTAATTTCTTGGGGAAAGCTTCTTGGATAGTACTGTGCATGCGTTGAGGAATGTCATGCGTGAAGAGACTTGCGCCATGGAAAACAGTCTATGCATTCTATTCTTGACTACCTGTTCGGACACATTGAGTTGAAATGCCATTTCCTTGTTTGATATCTGGCCTGCGTTGGAAAGAAACTGATGCAGGGTTTCTGTATGGGCGGTATCAAGGTTCCAGTGTCTGGCAAGGATATCCGCCCAATATGAACCTTTCAGCATGGTCGCCTCAATGGCATTGATTTGTTTTTCCAGAGCCTCTTTTTCTTTCTGGAGTTTGCTCCGTTCTTCCGAGAGGGCTTTCTTTCCGAACAAGAAGTCCCGTGTCTCTTCTTTGTAGAGGATACAGAGAAACAGGACGATTATGAAGAAAAAAGAGCAGACCTCCAATGTGGATACTACGGGTATGTATTGATACCTCTCCCTATATTTGAAATACCATAATTCTACCGCGACAAGAATAGAGACGATGATCGGAACCACTTTTAGGATAGGATGATGTTCCAGAAAGCCATACCGTTTCAGCATGAAGAAAGAAACGAGTATGAAACCCCATCCCTGAAAAAGATCGGCGCGAACATGGTATATGCTTGCAAGTCCAAAGAAGAGGAAAGACAGCGAAAATATCAAACGAGCGAGTTGGGTATTGATATAGGAAGTAGACGCTAAAAGCACCACCATGATAATGGGTATCCAGAACATAGGATACGTATAGACGGGTTCGGGAAATGACTGTTGACTTGCGGAAACAAGGGTGGAGAGTATAGCATAAAATTCTATCACAATATAGATTGTTCCGATTATTCGTTGGGATGAGAATTCAGAAAAAGTTTCAATATTTTTCCTCAAGACTCTAGCCTCCCATTATCAACTTATAGAACCAGATCCATTATACAACATCTTTCTGTGTTTATTTTGGATTGTCCCCTTTTAAAAACCAAAGTTTTCGTGACAATTGAATCCTGCATGGATAGTGTGAACTCGAGGAGAGGGGGGAAGCATGCAAAAATTTGACGCTTCCGTTCAGTATGTATTGAATCCTACGATTCGATTTCGAAAAGACGCTGGAAAATGTTTTCTATATACAGTCGATGAGTTCTTCCATGCCGTGGAAAACCTGACGGTAATGACACCTTTGGATGTAATACTGCTCCTTTTGTTTGAGAATGGTAGAACAATAGGAGAGGTTTCAAAAAGTTTTTCTTATGTTATTGATTTCCAAGGGAACGAATGGCTTTCCCCTCCCAGTCGGGAGATATTTCCAGTGGATTCTCCCTGTCGTTCTTGTGAGGAATCCTTGTATCAGGAATGTCACAAGTTATATAGCAGATGCCTTCGGTATATCAGGGAGTTTACAGGGACTACCGAAGGTCCCGATACGAAATGTCCGTTCGCGGCGTTTCCAAAAACAAGAATTGTATAGGAGGATGATGTAATGGATGAACAGAAATTGAAGAAATTGATTTTAGAAGCTGGGCTTGGGAATCATGATGGTGTTGTTGGATGTTCTTTCGCAGAAGTTTGCCCCGAAGGATGTTCTTCTGGCTGTAGTAGTTCTTGTTCAAATGGATGTCCGAGTACGGGATGTTCCTCACGGTGTGAATCCGCAGGAAACAATATTATGGAAAGGAGACTGATGTAGTATGAATCTTGAAAAATTGAAAAAGGATATTGCTGATTCTGGCCTGGTTGCATGGAAAGGTGACTTGGATGGAACCCTTGCAAAAGCCGGTTGCTGGTCGCAATGCTCTTCCTGTACAAACGACAACTGTAGTTCGTGTACAAGCTGTGTTAGTTGTCATAGTGGCAGTTCTTCTTGCAATGACGATTGCCTTGGTGGTTGCTCCTCTTGCAGTATCGCCTGTCCTTCCGGGGACTCCCTGAAGTAGATGACCCGATTCAGGCTCGTTCTGCGACAAATGGAAGCGCAGAGGATCGTCACCGTGGCGACTCTCTGTACGATTCTCACAGCCTGCATTGTCCTTGGCTGGGCTGTGAGTACCTCCGTCTTGGGGGTGACTCAGTTCGCTGACGCATCAGAACTACCTTTTGGCGAAATAATCATCCAGACGCAATCTCATGTGGAGGATAAGCCGATAGGTATCGATATGGGATTGCTAGGACGTCGATCTGATGGGTGGCCTGTTATTGGTCCACAAAATATCCGGCAGTGGTTCCTGCCTGACTACGACAAACTGGCGGAATGGGTGGCGTCCCGTTCCTGGTGCCTGGATCTTGAACCCCGGACGATCAAGATTTTTGACCAGAGTACTTTCTGGGTCGAGCTACAGCAGGAAGGATACTCTATCTCCTGTGCGATGGCCGGCGTCAACCTGTTTTCATACCTTGGCTTCAACAAGGCGCTGGGGAAGTACGGAAAGAGCATAGCGATCCCCCAGGATGGCGAAGGAATCGTCATGTCATCCGAGTTGAAAAAGACGATCGAGGAATTGACGGGCAAGGAACTGTCCGTAGGAACTTCCCTGAAAATCTCTTACAGCGGCGAAATCGGCGGGGACAGGGAAATAGAGGTTCCATACCTCGGAGAAATACCCTATGCCAATATGATTTGGGATTTTCCGAGGCGTCGGGAAGGAGTCATATACATGGACTGCCTGAATTTCCTCACCTTACTCGGATACAACTCTGGCCAGCGGGTGAAAGGGGATTCCGGGCTGGATGGTCTGGACAAGATCAATCTGGATACGCTGCGCATCTCCCGTTCCGGCTATGTGGACGCCTCCGTCCAATGGCATCAGCTTTGCGTGAGGGTGAAGCCCGGTACGGACGTGGACGCCGCGGTTCAAGATATCCAGGAGTTCCTCCCAACGATTGACAAAGGACGGATGATCGGGGATGGCAACTACACGGTCGCGCTCCGTTCTGAAAAGGTGATGGAGGCCTCGCATTCATATCTAGTTGAAATGGAAGCGGGACAAGAACGGATTATGAACGTTTGCATCGCAGTCGGAATCATCGCTCTGTTGATTTTAGGGGAACTCCAGTACCTGCTGTATTTCAAGGAGGTGGAGGTCTACAGTGTCTGCCGCTTGTTGGGTTGCCGCAAGGGTTGGCTGGGGATGTACATCTCCCTCCAGGTGTCTTGTTATCTGTCGCCGGCGGGAATGCTTGGGTTTGTCTTGGGCTGGGGAATGGGAATGTTCGGGGTTTGGATGAAGACTGGCATGGTGTTCTTCAGCCTGTGGATACCGCTCATCTGCTTTGGGCTCTTGCTGGCTCTGTCTGGAGCCATGATACTGCTGTCATTGTTCTTGGTCGTCCGTGTTTCGCCGATACAAGCGTTGACGAAGGGTGGGATGCTCAGATGAACATGATGCTGCTTGCTTGGAAGAATCTTCGGAATCATTGGCGGTTCCATATCTGTACAGGGGTGCTATTGCTGGGATGCTATGTGATTCCTGTAGTGGGCATCGGCCTGACGAACGGTGCGACAAGCTCCAGCGTCCAAAACATGGCGGATATGTTCGGCGGCTATTTCGTGGTGTCCGCCTATACGCCGGAAAACCTCCATTCCAATATTCCTCAAGAACTTGAAACACAAATTGATACGATAATGAAAGAACGATTCCCTCTGAATTATATCGGTTTTGACCGTATTTACGAAGGTAATGCACGTGTAGTCAACATGACGACTGCGTCGCGCGCAGCCATTCCTGATTTCTTGGAAGAAGATGATACCCAACAAGGACTGTTCGTCCAGACCATTGAAATGGTCGGACAGATCGTACCAAGCGGCAGGACTGCGAAAAAGGTTGCATCTGCAAATGTTGCAAATGGGCCGAAGTCCTTCAACGTGACACTCGTCTCCGATTCTTTGATTCCTGACAATCTCATACAGTGTACTCCGAACGTATTGCTCAATATTTCCCTATCGGATGGCGATATCCTGATGCTTGCGAACAAAGGCTTGGCAGAACTGGAAATTGAAATGCACGTCCCCTATCTGCTTGTCTCACCGTTCAGTGTGAAGACCTCGCCTGCAATCGCTAAAAAGGTCCTAGGGATGCAAGATGAAACCGCTTGCTCAAAACTTTCACTTTTGTTCAAGTCAAATCCTCCGTATCTGGATGTCGTGCAGGCATTGGAAACTATCGCTCCAGTCTCTGAAAAAGGGTATTTCAAGACGATGCCCATCAACAAGATCGAGACCATCACGATGGATGGAATCCGTTTCATGATGCCGGATGTCCGAGCTGGGTTGGATGGCTCGTCAAAATTCTCGACTGACAACTTTATGAGATTCTTCCAGAATGTCAGAACAGTCCTTGACCTCCAACGCCAGCTTTCAATGGCGGGATTGTTGCTTTTTGGATTGGTCGCCTTTTCTGTATTCGTAACCATGTATATCAGTATTGACTTGCGTAGCAGGGAATTGGCTACATGCCGGATCATCGGGGCTCGCAAAATCCGGGTGTTCTGGATGGTCGTGCAAGAGCATCTGTTTCTCTCCTCCATCATTTTGTTTCTTGGTATCGCTGTGCAGGTCGGGGCCGGCTTTTTTTTCAAGATGATTATTTTTCCAAGTGACATGTATGTTCAGCTATTGGGAAGAGAAGGCCATTACGTATTTTCCCCTCCGTGGTGGCTACCCGTTATTTGTGGTCTTGCTGTCATAATGATTCCTTTGTTGGGTACTTTGCCCGCCTTGCTTCCGCTGCTCAAAAAACCCCCTGTACGGGCCTTGGCCGAGGCTAGATAAGGAGATCTCCTATGAAAAAATATATATTGTTCATTGTCGCCTGTTTGATTCTTTCTACACAGCTATGGGCTGGTGCGACAAGCGTTTCTCAGGAGATTCCTTTGGATGAGGTAGCCAAAGCCGCGGCATTGCAGGAACTACAGACCTATTTTGATATAACCCGGCGTTCGATAGATATAGTCGTTTTGCGTGAAGGATGGAACGATACGGATGGACAAAAGGAAATTTTTCAAAATCTGGAGATGGTCACAGGGGGAAAAGAAAACAAAACTCTGTCGTTTACTATGAAACCAGAGGCGCAGAAAGGGACTGGCCGTTTGATTATCGGAAAGAACATATGGACCTACAATCCTGTAAAGCGGTCCTTTACCCTTACCATCGATGTCAGTACGGAGTTGGGTAGTCTTTTGTCTGGCGATGAAACAAAGCGAGAGGTTACCGGATATTATCATGGTACGTGCAATGGATATGAAGCCCATATGGTCAGAATTCATGATAAAGAAGCATCGGCGATTCTTGAAATCTGGTTTGATGTTTCAACCGGACTCCAACTTTTGGAAGACCGCTTCAATGAACGAGGTGCGCGTTTGAGTCGTATGGAGATACTCTCCTATGTCCAACTTTCCTCTGGTGCATATTACCCGTCTTCGTCAAAGACTTGGTCTTATCTTCAGCCCAACGTTCTCTGGCGGGATCGGATCATTGATATTCGTGAGGAAGATGTTCCAGACGACTACTTTACCAAGGCATATGTGGAACGGGTATGCCGATGAATGATACGCGGGGACAGGTTGCGTATGTCTCTCAGCGGCCTGTCTTTTTCTCAACTACAATCAGGGATAATATCGCAATGGGGAAAGAGGTCCGTGACGCGGATATCATGGAGCAATTGCATCGCGTACATCTCTCTCAGATCATCGAACAACTACCGGAAGGTTTGAATACCATTATGGGGGATGATGGATTTCGCTTTTCTCAGGGGCAAAGCCAACGGTTTGCTTTGGCCCGTGCGTTGTTGCATGATAGCTGTCTATTGTTGTTTGATGAAATAGAGAATGCCTTGGACAAGGAAAGTGTCGATACCTTGCTCGCAATTATTTCCGAACTGGTGAACACCAAGTTGATTATTATGATCACCCATCGGGATACCTATGATCATCTGGCTACGGATACGTTGCGGTTGCCGGGAACGGGGGAGGGGGCGTCTCAGTGAAAAGGAACTGGTGCACATCGCTGTGTGTTTTGATTCTGAGCATACCGTTTCTTCTGGCTTCGCCATTGGACGAGTTGTTGCCAGGGTTCGGTCTTTCGGATACGGAACTGGAAAACTTCGTTCCGGCAGTCCCCACTGAAACATCTTCTTTGATTGTCTCCCTGCCTTCCTCGGCAGTTCCCTTCTCCGCCGATTCGTTGTTGCTGTCCGATCCGTTTTCCTTGTCCGGGCGTTTTACCAGTATGATATCGGTCGATGACAAAGGAACGATAGCCCCGGAGATATTGGGTGTTCTTGGCATAGATATCCGTACTGGCGATTCCTTCCGGTTCCATGCGGCCGCAGAAGTGGATCTACCGTCGAGATTGGAAAAAATGAACCCGTTTGACCTGTCGTTGGCGGAACTGTTTGCGGATTTTGCCCTTGGAACCTCTTCGTTTCTCAGGATTGGGAAACAACGTGGCGATTGGGGGACGGGGCGATTCTGGGAACGGGGAAACCTGCTGAATCTCAATGGGCGGAACCGTGGCGAAGCACCGCTTGCGACCCGTTTCTCCACATCATTCTCCAGTATGCACCATCTTGATATGTGGTTGCTGATGCCCTCCACCGTCACCATGATCTCTGAAAGACAATGGGGGGCGGCGGTTTCCTACGACCTCTCCTTGTCCTCCGCCGTCCTGCGATTCGCGGGGGAGTACAGATACCAGGAAGTGTCGGGCGGAATGGCTTCGGTCGCGACAACCCTAGGACCAGTACAGACATCCTTGTTTTGTGTTCTGACCTATGGCTTTCCCGGCAGGCCGTTGATCCAATATTCCGATCTCTATTACAGTGCCAGTCTCGATTTCTCCTGGCGAACGAAAGGACGACGCCTGTTCCAGCTTTCCGGCCAGTTCCTTGTGGAATCCTTCCCGAATCTTTCTACTGGAGAGCGTGTGGAACATGGACAATTTGCCTTGGCCCAGATTCGGCTATTTTCCCCTTGGGAGAAGGTCCCTGGTTCTGTCACGGGACAGGTCCGGGCGCGGTTGGATCGGTTTGTCGGATCTTGGCGCGTGACGATCAACTGGAACCCCATTGATGTTGTATCGCTTTCATTTCAGATATGTGGAGGCTGGGGAGACCAACTTCACGATGATCCTTGGCAATTATGTTCTGCACCCGCTCGTACCGTACAATGCCTTTTGGCTTTGTACGTCGATAGGCAATTTTAAATGGAGGAGACATTGATATGCAAAAAGCGGTTATTTGGAGAATCGAAGATCCGAAACATACACCTATGGTTCAGCTCAAACATGTTTCCAAAACATACCGGATGGGCAAAGTAGAAGTTCCCGCCTTGCAGGATGTCACCTTGGACATCAATTATTCCTCTTTCATCGCCGTAGCCGGGCCGTCGGGAAGTGGCAAATCCACGCTCCTGAATCTGATAGGTTGTGTCGATACCGCGACAAGCGGAGACATCTTGTTTGAATCCATGGACACCAGGACGGAGATGAACGATTCCATGCTCTCCGATGTCCGGTTCACCCGGATCGGGTTCATCTTCCAGTCGTTCAACCTGATTGCATCATTGAATGTCATGGAGAACATCCTGATGGGGGCTATCGTCGGGATGCGCAACGACCGTCGGCCCATGTCCGAGTATCAGGCGAACGCCAAGGAGCTGATCAGGAAACTTGGCCTCGTCGGATGGGAGAATCATCGTCCCGCGGAGCTTTCCGGCGGGCAGCGCCAGCGTGTAGCCATCGCCCGCGCCTTGGTCAAGAAGCCTTTGCTCGTCCTTGCCGACGAACCTACGGCCAACCTTGATTCACAGGTTGGAAAGGATATCGTCGGCCTAATGAAACAGTTGAACAAGGAGTACGGAACTACGTTTGTATTCGCCACGCACGACGACCGGATTATGGAATTGGCCGATCAGCATATCCGACTACTCGATGGCCGTATCATGGAATAACAAAGCGAAATTTCGTACTATCAGATAGATTCAGGCCGTTATTTTGCCAACAACCCCACCAGTACCGGGAACCCGACGAACGTGCCGACCATGCTGCCTACGCTGGTCATGAAGAACACCAGCAGCGCATGGAGTACCCTGTTGCGATACCATCCCTTGAAGGTGAGTGCATCGTCGGACAATCCCTCAAAATCCTTGACCTGCGGTTTGCGTAGGTTTGCTTCGAGTATGCCGCTAACGATACCGACGCCGATGGTCGGATTGAGGCTCGTAAACGGAGCTGCCACCATCGACACAATCCAGTTCAACGGATGCGCCCAACTGATGATCGCCGCTATTCCCGTAAACGCCGCGTTGACCGCGACCCAGTAGAGGAACATCTTCAGCCCTTGCGTCCATCCTGCGTTTACGAAGCCGAAGATGATGATTCCGACAATGATGGTCGGGATCGCCCAGGCGATGATCTTGCCCGCCTTGCCTGATGGAGGAACGTCCGAAATTTCAGTCAGGTCGGTGCTGATCGTCCCCCTTTCCAGCTTCTCCATGGTCGCGATGATGCCGTTTGCATGTCCTGCCCCGATGACCGCCACGATCTTCTTGCCCGGCGCTTCGTAGATGCTGGTGGCGAGGAACCTGTCCCGTTCATCGATCAAGACTTCCTTGACCGTTGGAAGCTCCTTGGCCATTTCATCCATCATCGTCTGAAGGATGTCGGATTGCTTCAGTTGTTCCAGCTCTTCCTCGGAGATCTCTTCCTTGCTGAACGCCGCCGAGATAAGCGTAGCCATCAGCTTCGCCTTGTTCCAGAGGTTCGACTTGCGCCATGCCCGTTTGAGCGTGACCTGGATTTCCCGGTCGCAGAATGAAAACGGGATTCCTTTCTCTTCCGCGATATGCGCCGCACCGATGATCTCTTCGCCGGGCGCACTGCCGGTCTGCGCCCCCATCCGCTTCTGGAAGGAGGAGAGGGCCATGTTCGCGAGCAGCAGGAAGCCCTTGCCCTCTTTGAGAACCTTACTCACGTTCATGTTCGACCAGGACTGCCCCTGAGTCTTCGTCTGGTATCTGCCCTTGTCGAGCTCAATGCAGACATGGTCCGGCCGCTCCGTCTCGATCGTAGCAGCCACTTCATCTACGCTGTCTTTGGAAACATGGGCCGTTCCGACCAGGATGATTTCCCGCCCGTCGGCCATATGGAGTTTGCGTACCGTATCGCTAACCTGTTCAATCGTCATAGAGGAAACTATACCTGTGAACCGCCAAAGGTACAAGTGGAATACGCCAATCTTAACGTCGGGAATACATTCCTCGTCCGTCTCGTTGAAACTACCTGCACGACTGCACAGACTGTGCTCCGTGCTTGGCGACCTCTTACGTACTGTCGCTCCATGGATCTTCCTCTCCTCTGAATTGCCATGAAGAAGCAGAAAATTCCAACCGCCCTAGCGCGATCCTCGTTCCGTCGGGTATAGTGATGATATCGTATCAGCGCTCATGATGGACAGTACTTCTCCGTGCGACTCCCTTGCTTTTTCTTCGATTCAGCGATTTCTTTCCATTTCTGATATCGGCGCTGAATTGCCATGTTTTCTGTATTTAGCCAGTACCGACTATACATGGCCTGTGGATGAACGCTTGCGCTATCGATGAACTTGAAGCCCTTTCCATCATACAATCTTTTTCCGATATCCGTATTACGGAGGATGATGAACAGGCTCTCCCCTTATTCCGTGTCGCGTTCTGGCTGGATTGTTTCTTGAACGTGTTGGGGCATCATAGTCCAAGAGTAATATGTGGGCTCGCGAAGTGCTTTCGTGAAGAGTTTCCGTATCCGTATGTACCGTTTGCGTTCCACGATTCCGCTGAGGAGGAACAGTCCGCTCCCTTCTTGGAACTTCTCCAGGATTTCTTCTTCCCCGATATACGGCATCCTCATTGGATTGCGCCGTTGCAACAATAATGAAGTTCTGTGATAAGAAAGGTCTGCCTTGCTTTTATGTGGTAGGGGACGAGTCGCTTGAATCCTATACCGCCGGGATTTCTTTTTTGTTCGCTTTGGCGAGACGGACAAAGACTATCATCGTATTGGCTTGCCCCGATGGAATACCTGCGGTTTCTGAATGTGTGGCTGCATATGATGATTTTGCGAAGCGGCTTGGAGTACCAGTTGTGTTCTGTCGGGGGGAGGACAGGTCATGAAGAAATCGGGGATATGATTCAGTAAGCGAGTTCTTCATGTTCTTATACAGACCAGATGCTCTAGCTTTTTCAGGATAAAATCCCTTTTTGCAAAATCTATCGGGTTGGAATATTAAAATCTTTCGGGTTAAATTTTACAAATCTATCGGGTTGAATTTGACAAATCTATCAGGTTGGAATATTCTATATCGTAAGAGGAGTCTTGTCATGCTTGATTTCAACCCTGAAAAATACCTGCCGCGACTGATTGATAAGAAGATTGCGTTGTATCTTGATGTGTTCGGTGCCATTTGTATCGAAGGCCCAAAATGGTGCGGGAAAACAATGACTTCGTTACATCATGCGAACAGCGTGTTTTATTTATCCAATACAGCGGAACATGCGCATACGACGGAACTTGTCCGGATTGAGCCATCATTGGCGCTTGCGGGTGATGCTCCTCATTTGATCGATGAATGGCAAGTTGTACCGGAGTTGTGGGATATTGTGCGTTCGGAAGTCGATCGGAGAAAGAGAAAAGGCCAGTTTATCCTTACGGGTTCATCCACACCTAATAGAACGGGAATATTACATAGCGGTGCTGGCCGTTTTGCAAAACTCAGGATGCGGACGATGTCTTTGTATGAATCCCGGGATTCTTCGGGAGTCGTTTCATTGAAACATCTGTTTGAAGGAGACTTTAAGGCACAGCTTACTGGAGAAGTCCATCTACAACAGCTCATCCATTTCATTGTGAGAGGAGGATGGCCGGAAAATCTGGAGTTCACAGATAATCGGGCTGCCTTGATTCCCAAAGAATATATCCGGCTGGTCATATCCGACGATATCCGACGAGTAGACGAAAAACGACGCGATTTGAAAAAAATTGAGTTGTTGTTGCAATCGTTGGCCCGTAATGAGAGTACAACATGTTCCATGTCCACTTTAAGAAATGACATTATCGCCAATGGTGGCAAGATTGATCTTGAAACGATTCCCGAATACTTGAATATTCTTGAAGATTTGTATCTGCTTGACAACCAGCAACCCTTTGCCATCAATTTCAGATCAGGGCTTCGGTTAAAACAAAATGAGAAGCGGCACTTTGCCGATCCTTCCCTTGCTGTCGCACTATTAGGAGCGAGCGGACAGATGTTGCTTAATGATCTTCAGACTCTTGGTTTTTTGTTTGAATCCTTGTGTGAACGTGACCTAAGAATCTATGCGGAAGTGAACGACGGGGAACTCTTTCATTACCAAGACTATGACAACGACGAGATTGACGCTGTCGTTCGCCTTGAAGATGGCCGTTGGGGTGCGTTCGAGATCAAGCTTGGGGCGCATCAGATTGATGAAGCGGCAAAAAGCCTGTTAAAGATCGGGAACAAAATTGAAGCAAGTTCCAGTACGGGCAAAGGCCCCTGCTTTCTCTGTGTCCTTTGTGGCTGCGTCAATGCCGCATACCGCAGGGAAGACGGCGTGTATGTCGTTCCGATTACCGCGTTGAGGGACTAGGTACTTCCCGTCCCCTGTGGAGTACATTTGTCCGGCTTGCCATCCCGTTCCTTTACCGATACACTATCCCCGCCATGGCGACCATCATCTATCTGGTAAAACTCTTCTCCTTCCTCTTCCTGGGCATGTTGATTGCCCGTTTGCTCGGCCCGAACCGGTTTGTCAGGGCGACTTCCCTGCTCCAGACCGCTGTGCTGTGGACGCTGCTGTTCTTCATGGGGGTCAACACCGGCAGTATTCCGAATATCACCAGCGAACTTGCGTCGATCGGGCTGAACGCCCTGCTTTGCTCCCTGTTCGCCGTTCTGGGGACGTTCGTCGTGTCGTTCCTGCTGGTCCTTGTCCTCCATCTCCGAAAAGGGGATGATGAACCCGCCGTTTCTCCGGTAGCGTCCCGGAAAGGGCAGAACCCGTTTCGCAAGCTGTGGGACATCTTCAAGGAGCCGCTGTTCCTTGTCGCCATTGTGCTGGCCGGGCTGTTGTCGAGGCTCTATACCCCTTTGTTCAATTGGTTCGATGATTCATTGATTACGTATCTGCTCTACGGGATGCTGACCTTCGTCGGCATGTCGCTGGTTCAGCAACGTGTAGACTTCAAGGCGATGTTCTCATCTCCCATATTGCTGTTGCTCCCCGTCTGTACAATCCTCGGCTCTTGGCTCGGAGCGTTGTTGTTGCCAGTATGTACCGGCTACAGCCTGTTGCATTCCCTTGGACTGGTGAGCGGCTTCGGCTGGTATTCCCTCAGCGGCGTGCTGATCTCCGACCTCGGATATCCCCTGCTTGGCTCCGTATCCTTTCTCAGCAATCTGTTTCGTGAAAGCCTGGCGTTCTTCCTGATTCCGCTGCTGGCTCGCCTGGGAAGCAAATTCCTGTTTCCCGCCGTCTGCGTGGCCGGTGCGACCAGCATGGACGTGACCCTGCCGCTAATTACCAGCAGGTTCGGCTCTCAGGCGGTTGGAGCGGCGATATTCCATGGAGTGGCGATATCGCTCTCCGCACCCTTGCTGATACCTCTATTTTTCTAGATATACAGTCCTGTTGTACAGTGTTGTTGGATGGGTGAGGTATAGAATAATGCTTTACTTCTCTGCCAACGGCGCCAACAACTGTACAACGACTTCCAGCATGTTTTCCTTGATCATCCTCAGAAAGAACGTTCCTTCGGCATCATGGATTTCCGCCGGAGTCGCGAAAAAGGGGAGCAGCGCCATGACCAGGGAAGAACCTTCCGGCGTCCAGGGAAGTTGCGTGAAACGGTAGTCGGCGGCTGGTATCGCGAAAGCGGTTTCGTCCGTGGCGGGGGTAGGCTGGACTGCACCCTCGTTTACCGCCCGCCGCATGGTCTCGTCCGGCGGATTCGCCCAGCCCGTTTGATTGACGGAGAACCGTATCCCGTCTTCTGAGCGTTTGTACCGGCACGTGAGGCAGGCTTCGCTGCCGACGGGAGCTGCATCGAGCATGCGCAACGACACATCATACATGGCGGCGATATCAGAAACCACTGGCCGGGTTTTACAAAAGAGATATGGAATCGCCTGATATAAATGGAGTATCATCTGTCTGGACTCTTCTTGCATGCGGAGTATTGTAGTGGAAACGGCGGGCAAAGTACAGACGATATCCTATACGCTGAGTCGGCGGAAGGGGAAACGGGGGATTACCATCAGGATCAAGGCGGATGGTCGGGTTTTTGTGTCTGCGTCGTTGAGCGAGCCTCTTTCTAATATTGAGCTTTTCCTGCGGCAGAAGGAAGGCTGGATTCAAGAACATGTCGCCCAGATGCAGTCCCGTCCTCAATTGCCTGCCCATACCTGGAGTAACGGAGACATTCTCCTGCTGTTTGGAAATCGATACATTCTGCGGATAGAATGTGGATTGATGTTGGGACGAAAAATGACCTCGGTAATGATAAATGCAGATGAAATCATCGTCATGACTGCGTTGGAAGACATCAATCCAAGACAAGTATATGATGCGGTTATCTCATTCTACCGTTCACAGGCACTGGCGTATCTCTCTGAATCAATTCCTCGGAGAGCGTCCTTGATGGGTTTGCCCGCACCTCAATTTTCCGTAATTAATTGTACCAGCCGATGGGGGAGCTGTAGTTCCCGGAAAAAGCTGTCATTTGCGGCGAGGATCGCTACGTTGCCGGAGCGGCTGATTGAATATCTTGTGCTGCATGAGCTGTCGCATCTGGTCTATTTCAACCATGGCGTGGAATTCAAGCGATTGCTGACAAGCCAGATGCCTGACTGGAAAAGCCGTCAACGGGAGCTGTATGACCATCAGGCACTGTCGGATCTCCGCTTTGAGGCGAAATAGCCGGTATTCAAGGGTATGGAGGATCCCCTCCCTGTACGAGTTCGGCGCATTTTGGTATATTTTTATCGGAAACGAAAAATATTGAGATATGGAGGTTTCTATGCATCCAGATAAAATCGCTGACGGCGTTTGGCGTGTCCATGCGAAGGTCGGGAGCCGCGACTTGTTCGAGGGTATCTGGCCGATTCCCCAAGGGGTGTTGCTCAATTCATATATTGTGAAAGGTTCTGACAAAATCGCGCTGATTGATTTGGTAAAGGATTGGGAAGGCGCGGAGGATGAGATTACCGGCCAGATGGCCGAGCTTGGCATCAAGGTCTCCGACATAGACTACCTGATCCTCAACCACATGGAGCCGGACCACACCGGCGCATTGGCCGATTTCAAGAAAAAGAATCCCCGTATGGAGATCCTTTGTACGGCGAAGGCCGTTCCGTTGGTGCAGACCTTCTATCAGGTGCATGGGGGTGTCCGCGCCGTAAAGACCGGGGATTCGATTGACCTCGGTGGCAAGACCCTCATCTTCACAGAAACTCCGAACATCCACTGGCCTGAAACGATGATGACGTTCGAGCCGGAGAGCGGGACGCTGTTCTCCTGCGATGCTTTCGGAGCCTATGGTCAGTATGAGCATTGTTTTGATGATGAGCTGACTCAGGATGAGTGGGATCGTCTTGGTCCTGAGACGGAGCGGTACTACGCCAACATTGTCTCGTCGTTCTCCTTGTTCGTCCAACGTGGTATCGCCAAGCTTGCCGACGTCCCCGTAAAAATTGTGGCGCCGAGCCATGGCATTGTCTGGCGCAAGGAGCCCGGCAAGGTTGTGGCTTGGTATCAGAAGCTTGCTTCCTACATGAACGGCCCCGCCGAGCCCGAGATTGCTCTGATTTGGAGCAGCATGTACGGCAACACCGCCTCGTTGCTCGACGCGGTAAAGGCCGGCGTGGAATCGGAGGGGGTGAAGCTCCATGTCCTGGAGGTTCCCCAGACCCATGAGTCCTTCGTGCTTGAAAAAGCCTGGAGATCCAGCGGGTTGATCTTCGGCATGCCGACATATGAATACAAGATGTTCCCGCCGATGTACCATGTCCTGGATATCCTGGACCGCAGCCATGTGAACAACCGCAAGGTCATGCGTTTCGGTTCCTTCGGCTGGTCCGGCGGTGCGCAGAAGCAGTTCGACCCGTTTGTTGAAAGCCTAAAGTGGGAGCATGTCGGCAACGTCGAATTTCAGGGCGCTCCGTCCGACGAGGACAAAGCCAAGGCCAGGGAAATGGCCGCCGAACTGGCCCGCAAGGTCAAGGACTGGTGCGCGACGAAGTAGTCCGTTGGGTTGCGCTTGAATACTATGCTCAGGGGGCTGTCGCAAAGGTCATGAAATATGACGTTTTGCGATGCCTCCTTTTTTATTTGTGCCGCTAAAGACAGGCAGATGAGTTGCAAAGGCAAAATAATGTTATCATCTAAACAGGCGAGATGACGATATCCGGCATATATGGCGGGTTATAACCCGAACCTCTTTGCCTCATTTTGTTCCATTGCCACGGACAATCACTGTATGTATACAAATTATCAACTGGCTATGATATGATTGAATAAGGTATCTGTATGCTGAAACAACTATCCGACCGTATTTTCTATCTTCCCTTCGATGACTCTACCGACCGCCCAAACCTCGGTTATGTGCTGGGGGATGGCCGGTCGTTCGCCGTGGACGCCGGTAACTCGCCGCGACACGCGAGTCTGTTTCTTGACCAGCTTTCCGACCATGGGCTTCCTGCGCCGTCCTTTGTCGGGCTTACCCATTGGCATTGGGACCATACCTACGGCATGGCGGGTTTTTCCGGTTCCTGTACCGTCGCCTGCACAAGGACAAATGAATATCTACAGAAAATGATGGCTTGGAAATGGGATGATGCATCAATGAAAGACCGGGTGCGGACTGGGGAAGATATCAAATTCTGTGATACACATATCCGGCGGGAATACCCTGATCGCAATGAAATTGTCGTTGTCCCGGCTGATATCCTGTTCGATTCGTGTATCCGATTTGGCCTTGGCGCTGTCCATTGCGAAATGCGTCGAATAGTGAACTCCCATTCAGACGACTGTTGCGTCGTCTATGTTCCCGAAGAAAGATTCTTGTTCGCCGGTGATATCTATGGTGAGGATTTTCATCATGGCTGGCCGCCGAAGCACTATCCTGAGAAGCTGGCGGTATTAGTCGGGGAATTGGAGCGTCTTGATTTTACGACGGTACTTCCGGGTCATGCCGACCCCGAATCCAAGGACATGTTTCTTGACCGTCTGAATAAACAACTGGGACGCCGTTAGTCCATATCGCTGCCAACTTCCACAACGAAACCTTGCCATTTGCCGCAACGGGGCTAGCAGAATATGGATATCATGTTATAACAAAAGCAATAATACTAGAGATGTTTAATAGATGATGTATTACCCGAAACTATCGTAATGCATGCTCCTGCTTTTCTCATGATCCTTACCGGCGAAGGCTATGCATACAGAAGGACGGACGGCGTGTATGTGATACCCATTGGCTGTCTTCGTCCTTGAACAAGGAGCTTCTCGGCTCCCCTACGAAGCAATCGTTTTTGCCGCCAGCTCCGCCATTGACCATGCCGCCTGGAGGTTGTCGCCTCCGTATTCGCCGTCTATATCGATTACCTCGCCGGCGAAATAGAGCCCGTCGATGAGTTTTGACATCATCGTCCTGGAATCGATTTCCGACAGGGCTATTCCCCCCGCGGTGGCCATGCAGGATTTGAATGCGCCTTCAAAGGATATTTTCAAGGGCCAGGCGCAGAACCGATGCGCCAGAACCAAAGCCTGACTAGGGGCAGTCCATGGGCTGTGAACCATTCTCTGGTATCAGCGGGAGAGAGGGCGGAGAGTGCCGTCCCTAGAAAACGACCGTTGTCTCCATACCCTTTGACCAGATCCCGGCTTTCTTCATCTCTGGTGAGGTTGCATTGCCCGCCTCCTGAGACGAGCAACTTGCGTCCGCATTGGTCCGTCTTCTCAAGGATGAGGATAGACATTAGGGAAGACCGTTCCTTCGCCCGAATCGCACAGAACAATCCTGCGGGGCCGCCTCCAATCACTACGAGATCCGGCATCGGACGCGGTTACCTTGCGTTGCGGGCTTCGGAAACGAGTTTCGCGAAAATAGGGAACATCATGTCGTTGCGCAGCATCATGACCTCGGGATGCCACTGCACGCCGCAAGTCCAAGGTCCGCCGTCTACCGCTTCAACGGCCTCAATCCCCCCGTCTTCCGCACGTGCGGCTACTTCCAGCCCTTCGCCGACGTCCTTGAGCTGCTGATGGTGCAGGCTGTTGACGAACAGATGCGGGCCGGGAAATAACGTCGCCAATTTTGAGCCGGGTTCAAGGAACGCCTGATGAAAGCCTTCTTTGGGATTCGTGTAATGCTGATGGTTTAAACGGACACCCTCGACGGGGCGCAGGCTCTGGTCCTGCCAGAGCGTTCCCCCAAAGGCGACGTTGATAACCTGACATCCTTTGCAAATGCCGAGTACCGGAAGACCTTTCGCCCGCGCCGCTTTGCAAAGGGCGAGCTGAAACCGGTCCGTCTCTTCGTCGGTTTCACCAAGAAGTTCATGACGCTCCTGTCCGTAGAAAGATGGGACGATATCATAGCCGCCGGGCAACAGTATCCCATCGCAGAGGGCAAGATATTCGGCCACTTCCGTGTCGTCAGTGGCATGGACGGGAACCGGCAGGAGAATCGGCGTTCCTCCCGCCAGACGAATTGAGCTTGTATAGGCTTCGTTGGTGATATCCCGGTGAATGTCGGAAAACGGCGAGTCCGCCGGAGGTCTGTCCAGCGTTCCCGCTATCCCGATGACCGGTCGTAATACGTTGTCACGCATATATCACTTGATAATCGCGAGCAACTGCTTCACGAAAGCGGCCGTCCGTTCCGTAGACGGGATGGACAGCTTCTCATCGACCGAATGAACCCCAAAGAGATCCGGCCCCAAGGAGACGGAATCCATGCCGGGAATCTTGCTGTTGATGATTCCACATTCGAGTCCTGCGTGAATGGCGGTGACTACCGGCTTTTTCTCCGTAAGCTGCCCATAGGCTTCGGCGCAGAACTTCGCCATGGCTGAATCGGGGTTTGGCGTCCAGGAAGGGTAGGCCCCTTCAAACGAGACGTCCGCTCCGCTGGTAGCCAACGCGGCGCCCATTCTGGCCGCCACATCGTCGCGGGCCGACAGGATCGACGACCTGTGGCTGCTCACCACGTGGTACTCTCCGTTTTCATAGGTAACGATGGCGAGGTTCGAGGAGGTCTCGACGATGCCCGGAATCGTCATGCTCATTGCATCCACGCCATGGGGAGCGATAAAGAGGGCATCGATAAACCTGTGGCTCTGGTTGATCTCCATTGCCTTGCCTTCCGCAGCCCCTTTGCAGGCAACGGTGATGGTCGCGTTGGGGTCAGCTACACCATATTCAATGGAAACCGCGTCCTGGATTGCCTGCGCCGCTTTCTCAATATCCCCGTGCGCCGATGCAGGGGCGAAGAATACCGCGTCGCAGATGGACGGGATGACATTGCGCTTTGTCCCGCCTTGCAACAGCGCCAGCATGACGGGGGTGAGCCCGTTGATCTGGTGCAGCGTCCTCGCCGCCAGTTTGATGGCGTTGCCCCGTTGCTTATGGATTTCTCCGCCGCTGTGTCCGCCGAGCATGTGGTCGACCCTGAGCGTCCAAGTCTCCCAATGGGCGGGAGGTTCTACAAGCTCGGCTTTCAATGTGGCATCGACTTCAATACCGCCCGCGCACCCGATATAGACCACGCCTTCTTCCTCGCTGTCGAGGTTCAGCATGCGCCGGCTGTCGATCAAGGATGCGTCCAGTCCGAACGCACCGGTCAGTCCAGTCTCTTCGCTGATGGTGAAAATGGCCTCCAGCGGTCCATGCTTGACCGATGGATCGGTGAAGATGTCGAGGATCATGGCGATGGCGATGCCGTTGTCTCCTCCGAGGGTAGTGTCCTTGGCCCGGATGAACTCACCGTCTCGAACCAACTCTATCGGGTCCTTCGTGAAATCATGGGTGCTGTCGGCGGTCTTGACGCACACCATGTCCATATGCCCCTGCAACGCCAAGGATGGAATCCTTTCATAGCCCGTAGTAGGCTCCTTGTACATGATTACGTTGCCGGCGGAGTCTACGGCGTGGCGGATGCCATGCTCTTTCGCGAAGGTCACCAGCCACTGGCGCATCCCCTCTTCGTTCCCCGATTCTCGTGGAATCTGGGAAAGCTGGTAGAAATATCTCCACAGGTTTTCTGGTTTCAGACCTTTGATTGCATCCAGCGATGATGACATGATGAACCCCTCCTCGGATTATCGGTATATGCTCTATGATTCTGGCAGTTTCGTTCAGGCGAAGCGGTCCCTGACCAGCTCGCCGTCGATGAACACCCCTTTGAGCTGGAACCCTTCGTCGAATATCGTAATGTCGGCCTTGTAGCCAGGGACGAGGCTTCCTATCCTATTAAAGTCGTAGATTCTCGCAGGATTGGTGCTGGACATCTGGATGACTTGCTCGATAGGGACTTCCCAACCGACCATGTTTTTCACCGCTTGCAGGAGCGTGAGCGATGAACCCATGAATAGTTCCGGGTTTGTTGCGCTGACGAAGCCTCCGTCAGGACCAGGTACGCAAGGCTCTCCGTTCGCGAGCAATTTCCCGGTACGCTGTTTCGTTGGTTTCAAGGAGTCTGTGATCATGACGACGTTGCCAAGCGGTTTTTCCCTCAGGAGCAGTTTTACCAGTTCCGGATGTACGTGCACGCCGTCACAGATGATCTCGCATTGCATGTCCCGCTGGATCATGATGGCGCCCACCGTTCCAGGGTTCCGATGGTGCAACCGGCTCATCGCATTGAAGAAGTGGGTGGAATGGAGTATTCCGCACTGCATGCCTTCTATGATGTTCTCATAGGTGGCGTCAGTATGTCCCGCAAGGAGAATGATACCCTCTTTTCGTGCGGCAAGAGCTAATTCACGCATATGTTTCAATTCTGGGGCTACCGTCATGCAGACGACTTGGCCTTGTCCAGCGGCAATCAATTCGTTGAATATATCAATGTCCACTGTCTGGAGTCCCGCTGGGTTTTGCGCCCCGATTCGTTCTGGGGAGATGAACGGCCCCTCCAGGTTGACGCCGAGTATCTTCGCACCCTTCTCTTGGCCCATCGCCTCGACTATGGATTTCGTAGAGGCGAGCATCTTGTCCAGGGTGTCCGTATAAACGGTCGGAAGAAAGGCTGTTACGCCAAAATCGGCCAGACGTTCCGACATATTGAGTATTGAGTCGCTGTCACAGTCCTCTGTTCCGAAACCGCCGATTCCATGGATGTGCGTATCAATCAAACCCGGCGTGATATATGCGCCGCCTACGTCGATCATGACGGTTTCCGGCGGGAACTTCTTTTCCGCAAGCCTTTTCATGTTGAAGATATCGCCTATCGTTCCATCATCTTCTATGTATAGGCCACAATTTTTCAGCTTGGCGAAACCTGTGATGATTGTTCCGTTGATCAAGACTGTCCGGGTACTCATGTTATGCTCCTTTCATCCGTTCCCCACCGCGGATACAACGCCGACAAGGAAGGATAGTCGATTCCTCGCCCCTTGATTCAACTATACGATTGTCCGGGCCAATCGTCAATGAAGGGAAGGCCCTCATTGACGTGATGTCCGCGCCGAAGTAAATTGGATGTATGATATGTCCGATACATTTCCTGATTCTCGGATTGTCATTGGGGAGTTTACGGTATGATGGATATCTGGAAACAGGCGATCGACATGGACGATGAAACGCCGCTGTACATGCAGCTGAAGCGAATCATCTCGTCGTATATCGTTGAAAATGAATTGAAGCCCGGGGACACAATCCCTTCCGAAGGGGAATTCTGCTCCCATTATGGGATCAGCCGCACCACCGTCCGCCAAGCCTTCAAGCTGCTTGAAGACAGCGGGCGTATCCTTCGTCGTCGCGGTTTGGGAAGCTTCGTTTCAGAACCGAAAATCAAACGGAATCTGGATTCCTTGTATAGCTTCTCCCTGCAACTTGGAGAAATGGGATATGAGACTTCCTCTCGTATCCTCGTCTTCGCGGAAGAGACCGTCACCGCCGAAAAAAGCATGGCGAGCGGTATAGCGGTAGGTACCCCTGTGTATCATATCGAACGGATCAGGCTTGCGGATTCCGTTCCTCTGCTGCTGGAACGAACCTGCATCGTCAAGGAATTCTGTCCCTCGCTGAATCAATCCCGTGTTGAAACGGGTTCCCTGTACCTTCTTCTTCTGGAGAACGGACTGGAAATGGATTGTGCGACGGAATCCTATGAGCCGGTTCTGATGGATGATGAAACGATGCGTTTGCTCGCGGTCGATGAGAATCCCTGCGCATTCTCCATCTGCCGCAAGGGATATGCCGCTGATGGACGTGTGTTCGAGTATACGCGGTCAGTAATGCCCGGCCTGCGGTCTCGGCTTGAAATAACATTGCGGCGGAACAGCGTCAAATTGAAAAAATTCTGATTTTGGTTTTTCTGTTGACTGGGATGTGGGTTTATGATATGTTCTAAATGTATCATACATTTGATACTTTACCAACACAACGGAGGTATACCATGCGTCCTAATCGGAAAGCGAAGGAAATGAGCGTTCGGGAATTGGCTTCATATATCGACCAATCGGTCTTGAAACCGGAATTCACACAGGATGAAATCAGAAGGTACATTCAGGAAGGGGTCGATTTCGGTTGCGCGACGGTATGTGTCAACCCCTCGTCACTGGATATCGCGGCAGAACTAACGACGGGAAGCGATACGAAGGTCTGCGTGGTCTGCGATTTTCCGTTCGGCTTGTCCACGACCGAATCGAAGGTTCTGCAGGCCGGGTCGTATTGCAGGCGCGGGGATGTCCACGAGCTCGACATCGTTGCGAACTATGGATGGGTTCGTAGCGGAATGTGGAGCGAAGTAGAAGCAGACCTGCGGGCGGTGACCGAGGTCTGCCACGGACACGGGGTCGTCGTCAAGGCGATTCTCGAGACGGATGCGTTGACCATGGAGCAGATAGCGCAGGCCACCGAGACGGCGGTTCGGACTGGAGTGGATTTCGTCAAGACTTCGACAGGGTTCTATACGGGCGGCCCGGTCAACGGAGCGACGCCTGAGATAGTCAAGCTGATGCTTGACGTTTCTCGAGGCAGATGCAAGGTCAAGGGTTCCGGCTGTATCCGTACCAGGGAGCATTTCCTCCGGCTGATCGACATGGGGATAGACCGCATGGGCGTAGGGTACAAATCCACGCCGGTAGTCCTGGGAATCAGGAAATAGTTTGTACTTAAGCCCCTTTCCTTGCGAGGTCGTTGAGCCATCTGCCGGAACGAACGCGCGCCGTGCCGATAATGAACTTGCTCAACTCCTCAAGGCCGAGCAGCAGGTAGAGCCACCAGATCGGCAGATGCAGGACCAGCGCCCCCAGGAACGCGCAGGGCACGCCAACGCCCCAGACACCCAGCATTTCCGCGAGCATCGAGAATTTCGTATCACCGCCGCTTCTCAGTATGCCGACGATGATGTTCATGTTCACTGATTTAATCGGCATCAAGCAGGCTCCGACCAACAGCGAGCGGGAGGTCATGGTATAGATGTCGCTGGATACGTTGAACAACCGGGGGATGAACGGCGACGCCACCGCCATGAATACGCCTATGAACGTGCCGAGTCCAAGGCCGATTTTCACGAACCGCTTGCCATAGAGCTTTGCCGTTGCTTGGTCTCCCTCTCCGATTTTGATACCGATCATGATGGCCGTGGCGTTGCTGACACCCATCATCGCCACGAAAAAAAGGCTGTTGATGGCTTCGGTGACATTGACTGATGCTATGACGTCGATACCCATCCGACTAAAGGCTATCTTGTAGGTCGTCATTCCCAGCGCCCAGAAAACCTCGTTGCATACGACGGGCAGGCAGGTCGGGAAAAAGGCCCTGAGAAACGCCTTGTCCCATTTCATCGCGAACTTCAGGTGCAGGGAGGCCGGGGTCTTGCGAACCTGCGACCACACGATCAGTGCCGTCATCTCGATAAAACGGCTGGCGGTAGTGGCCCACGCCGCGCCAGCGACCTCCATGCGAGGAAAAGGCCCTATCCCGAAGATCAGAAGCCAGTTGAATAGCGCATTGAAGGTAAGAGCGAAACAGGCGACGATGAGCGGTGTTTTCGCATCGCCTGTCGAACGGAGCGTCGTGGAGTAGACGGATGTGACAGCGGAGAAGATGTAGCTGATGCCTACGGCCCGCAGGTATTGGCAGCCGCGGAGAACGACGGCTTCATCATACGTAAAGATATGCATGACCGCTTCCGGAAACACAATTGAGATGATTGAGAAAATGGCCGCGCCGACCATGCCCGTCGTCAAGGCCAGCCCCATCACCTTCTGGATGCTTTCCCTGTTTCCCGCGCCCCAGAATTGTGAAACGAAGATGCTCGCCCCGCTGCTGATTCCGAAATAGAACAGGTTGATCAGGAAGAACATCTGGTTTGCGAGTCCTACCGCCGCAATTTCATTGCTGCCGAGCTGACCAATCATCAGGGTATCGACGAAGGAGAGGGACGAGATCAGGAGATTCTGGAGCATGATAGGCAATGCGATCGATATCATGCGCCGGTAGAATTCTTTCTGGGTTTCTTGAGGAAGTGTCATGTTGGTCTGGGTAATGGACATGTTTTCATCTCTATAGCGTCATCGTATAAGAGTCAAGGGGACGTCGTGGTTTTAATCAGTTTTTGTAGGTTTCGGTTTGTCAAGTTTTCGCTGGGGCGGTCATTTGTCTTTGCCGAAAGCCATGGGCGGGTATTTTATAGGAAATGAAGTCGCCGGAGATTACAGCGCCTTCTGGGTCAGGTCTCCGGCGATGTGGCGGATTTGATGCCCTGCTACAGATTCGTTGCAAAGAAATCGGCGGTACTCTCCACGACAGTGGCGAGAATGTCTTTTCTATCACTGTAGAATCCATAGCTATGGGAGTCTCCCGTAGCAAGCGTTACCTGTGCGTTGAACCGCAGCGCGACCTCTTCGGATATGGTCGGAGAAACGCAGTTGTCATCTTTAGCGTAGATGACGAGCGCTTTTCCCCTGTATGCTTTTGCGGCGGCCTGTGTCGGATTCATGTCGGCTTCAAGGTCGGTGAACCATTGTTTGCTAAGCTCTTGCACTTGGCCGAAGATCGTTGTGAAAGGTGTAAAGCCTTTCTGGATAGCGGTGGCCTTCAACGCTTCCCAATTCTCTGCGCCGCCGAAAAGGGCTTTCAAATCCTGTGTATCAGCCGCTGGCGCCAGGAACGCTACGGCGTTGATATCAAGAGCTTTCTCTTTGAGAAGCTCCAGCGCGATTCTTCCCCCCATGCTATAGCCGAATAGTCCGATACGCTTTGCGTCGATTGGGTAGTTCTCAACCATGTAGTCAACGGCTGCGCGGACATCATGGTTCATGTTGGAAAGCGTATTGTTCCGGAAACTTTCCGTACTGTCTCCGCAGCCGGGGAAATCCATTCGGATGGTGGCGATGCCCCGCTTTGCCAGTGCCGTGGCTATCGCCGGGAATCCGACGTTCTCATCCCGATTGCCTCCATGTCCATGAATCAGCACGACCAACGGATATGAAGCGGCGTTTTGTTCCTTAGGGATTACTATCGTGGCAGGAATGTCCACGCCTCTGGATTGATACGTGACATCATATGTTCCTGGAACAACCGTTGTTTGTTTCTGATTCATCCTGGTAGCGCAGGATCCTAAAGCAAACAACACTACAAGGACGATGAGTGTGGTTACGAGTGTTTTTTTCATATCAGCTCCTTTTGATTCGTCTACCGTGCCATTGTGACGGTTCGCCGAGATGTTTGGAAAACTACGTCTCCAGTTTTAAAACTATCATTTCCCGTTTTGGATTGATGATATTCCTCTTCCGAGAATATATACATGGTAGGCTTGGTGTCGTGAAAATGCAAGTCGCGTTTGTACTTCCAGGGCGTTGGCCGTTCTATCGTTTTCGGAAGTCCTGCCGTGATTTGTTTCGCGGTCGCTCCCGATTCGGTCTTGTCTGCGTCTGTCGTCCGGCGTTTTGAGGCCGTGGGGCGTGTCCGCCGAGAAGCACTGGAATCAGGTCGCGCCTGCCCGCCTGTTCCAATGCCTCTCTCACCAACTCCCGGTTTTCAGGCTTATGGAATTGCAATAATGCCCGTTGTAGCCGCTTCTCCCGTCCTTTCGGTACGTAGACCGAGGCAAAATTCCTTCCCGGCCGGGGGTCGAGCCCCGTATAGTACATGCAGGTTGCCACCGTTCCCGGCGTGGGGTAGAACTCCTGCGCCTGGTCGGGAATAAATCCCTCCCGTTTGAGATGGAGGGCTAGGGTGATGGCGGAATCGAGGGTGGAACCGGGGTGCGCGGCTATGAAGTAGGGAATCGTATACTGCTTCATTCCCAACCGTTCGTTCGCCTTGGAGTAGGCCTCACGGAATGCATCGTACAGTTCGACCGACGGCTTGCCCATCGCGTCAAGCGCTTCCGGGGCGACATGCTCCGGCGCGATCTTCAGCTGCCCGCTGACATTGTGGAGGACCAGATGCTCAAGGAACCTCCGGCGGGTTTTCTCGTCAGCGACCCGCATCAGATAATCGTAGCGGATACCCGAGCGGATAAAGACTTTCTTTACTCCCCGGACCGCCTGTACTGCGTCGAGTATGTCAAGGTATCGTTCATGGGAGTCCTTGAGGTTCGGGCATGGGGAAGGAAACAGGCATTGCCGTCCGGCGCAAGGGCCGGCTTCAAGTTGCCTGTCGCATGCCGGGGCTTGGAAATTCGCCGTTGGGCCTCCCAGGTCGTGGATGTAGCCCTTGAAGTCGGGATGCGCCGCGAGAGTTTGGGCTTCCCTGACCAGAGACTGCTTTGAACGGACTTGAATCATCCTTCCCTGATGGCTGGTGATTGCACAGAAGGAGCAGGCTCCGTAACAACCCCTGTTGCTGGTAATGCTGAACTGTACTTCCGCAAGGCCGGGGACGCCCCCCGCTTCGTCGTACATGGGATGCCAGTTCCTGGTATATGGGAACTGGGAGAGGTCGTCGAATTCCTTGGTCGTCAGGGGACGCGCAGGCGGGTTCTGGATGATCATCCTGTCGCCGCAGGCTTGGGCGAGACATTGTGGGCGCATCGGGTTCTCGTGGGTGGACTTCATCTGGAACAGCTTCGCGTATGCGAGTTTTCCCTCTTGTGTCGGCGTATTTGATTTGACGTCCCGTTCACAGACTTGTTCATGCGAGGGGAGTTCCACGATGGGCCATGCCGAAACTTTGGAAAATTCTTCGTACCGTTTCGCGGAGATGTTGCAGACGGTCCCCCTGATGTCGGTCATGTCAGATACGGATTCTCCGGCGGCGAGCCTGGAGACGATCTCCGCCGTTTGCAGTTCTCCCATGCCATAGACCAGCAAGTCGGCCTTCGCGTCCAGAAGCACCGGGCGGCGGACGGTGTCCGACCAGCAGTCGTAATGGCTGGTACGTCGAAGCGATGCTTCAAGTCCGCCGATAATCAGCGGGATTCCCTTGCCATAGGCCTGTCGTGCGCGGGCTGTGTAGGTGATCACCGCTCGGTCGGGCCGTCTGCCGGAGATTCCTCCGGGTGAATATGCGTCGTCGCCGCGGGGTTTCCCTCCGGCGGTATAATGCGCCACCATGGAGTCGATGTTGCCTGCGCTGATCATGCAACATAACTTCGGACACCCCATTGTTAGGAAATCGTCAGTTCTATCCCAACGGGGCTGGGCGATAATTCCGACCTTCCAGCCGTTCGCCTCCAAAAGCCGTCCGAGCAGGGCCGCCCCGAAGGAAGGGTGGTCAACATAGGCGTCGCCCGTAATGAAGACGATGTCAAGCTGATCCCATCCCCGCCGTTCCATATCCTCTTTGCAGACAGGTAGGAAATCCGCGGTATTCCGCCCTGTGACAATTGGTGACTTGTGCATTATTAACATGATATGGTATTGCGTTCAGGGTGTAAATAGGGTACATTAACCAATTGTGGTGATGTAACTTAGTGTACTGTCCGCCACAGCAAAGAGAAGATAGGATAAATGGAAGAAGAGAGTAGGCGTTCTCCCGAAGTGTATGTCATTTTGAATCCAAATGCGGCGAAGGGCAAGGCGTTTCGTCAGCGGGATAGAATTGTATCGTGCTTTACCGGCGCGGGATATCGTTGTGAGATCGTCTGTACGACTGCGCCGCGGGATGCCGCGGTTTTGGCGTCCCGGGCCGTACGAGACGGCCGGAAGTTGATTGTCGCCGCCGGTGGCGATGGTACGATCAATGAGGTCGTCGATGGGACGTTGCGTGTCGTCGAGGAGCTTGGCGTTCCCTTGGCGGACGCTCCCGTACTTGGTCTGATTCCTATCGGTCGTGGAAACGATTTTGCGTTTTCCGCCGGTATTTCAAAGGATATTCCCACCGCCTGCCGGCGGATCATCAGTGGCGAACACCGGAGAATCGACGTAGGAAAGGTCTACGGGGGAGATTTTCCTGAAGGCCGTCATTTCATCAACGGCGTCGGCATGGGGTTCGAGCCGCTGGTCAATTTCTGCGCGATGGATTTCAAGCGGCTGAGCGGCATGCCCAGCTATGTGCTGGCCCTGATCAAGATCATGTGCCATTATCCCGCCCCCATCCAGTTGACCATGAGGACGGACAACGGAGAAGAACAGTTCGCGACGCAGCAGGTCTCGATTTGCAACGGTCGGAGGATGGGTTCGACGTTCCTGATGGGGCCGGACGCTATCTTGGACGACGGCTTGCTGGATATCGTCTACGCCGCTCAGCCGATCAAGGGCTCCGAGCTGATTCCCCTGGCCCTACTGTTCTTCAAGGGCAAGCAGACCGGCCACCGGTATTTCAAGGTACAGAGGACGAAGAACATCTCATTGGAAGCTCCTGCCGGCGGGATGCCCGTCCATGCGGACGGAGAGGTCATTTCCCGAAATTGTTCCAGCGTCCGGGTCGAATTGGTCCCGGAGGCCTTGACAATCATGGTATAATGGTCTGTGGAGCCGTTAGTGGTGTGTCTTGGAAGATTTGTTAAAGATTTTGGACAAATTGATTCTGGTTCTAATTTCTTTCGGCCAAAAGAAAAATTCCAGTTTCCAAAAACTGGGAAAACAAGTTTTTGTTGACTTCTGACGAATTGCGGTGTATTTTATATACTAAGCGTCATGTCGGCAACAATCTGTCGGAAAAATACAAGGAGTTTCCCGCTTTGATAAAGGATTTGGTACCGTCCGTACATTTTTATGATCAGGATTTCGTCGATATGTACGACCGTTCTTGGGTGTGGATTGACGAGCTGTGGAGACAAGGGACCAAGGAAAATGGTTTTCCCGGTGGTTACCTGTCTTTTCCTGATCAAACGAGTTTCAGCCAGTTCTACTCCTGTATGGCCGCGTTGTTCCTAGTGTATAGCAATCAGGCGTATTCGCCTTTTCCGTTGCTTGACTTTTTCTATGGAAAGCAAGAGGAAAACGGGGCGATACGCGGTGAGTACTCAATCGAGGACGGAACTCCCGTCGTTGACCCCTTGAATCCCGAAGGAGTGTTTCCTCCGTTGTTCGCCTATGTGGAGTATAGCTTCTATCATAAGATTGGCAACAAGAAGCGGCTGAAAGAAATCGTTCCCGTCCTAGAAAAGCATTTCTCTTGGATTCAGTCCACCTGTCGGCGGGAGAACGGCCTGTATTCCGTTCCTGTGGAAGCCTGCATGACCGGGAACCTTCCTCGCGAGCGGGTCTACTATCCCGTTGATTTCAACGCGGAGCTTGCGGTGAACGCGCTGTACATGTCCGCGATCGGCGACATCCTCAACGACAAGGAACTGAGTTTCAGGTACAAGCGTATATACTTCTCTCTGAAAACAAGGATCAATTCGTTGATGTGGGATCCCGAAACGGAATTCTATTATGATCTGGATATCAAGGAAAACCGCATAGGTTGCAAGCATATCGGCGCGTATTGGACAATGCTGGCGGAGATTCCAAACGATGAACGTGCCGCCAAAATGATTGAATATCTCCAGGATCCGCAGAAATTCGGTACGGAAAATCCGTTCCCCTGCCTGTCGGTCGATTCTCCGGGTTATTCCGAGACGAGCGACGGGTATTGCGGAGGCGTTGTTCCGTTCTATACCTACATGGTCATCAAAGGGCTGGAGCGATACAACGAATTTATTTTTGCTAGGGAATGTGCGATTCGCCACCTTTATTTCATCCTCGATACCTTGCATCCCGACGGGGATAAGATGGGCGATGTCTGGGAGGCGTACCTGCCGACCAAGGAAGGTTGTCCCGTCAGCGACAAGCTTCCCGGTTTCCCCCGGAGGCGGTTTATGCCGATGGCGGGTCTTGTGACGATTACGTTGATGATTGAGAATATCATCGGCCTCGATATCTCCCTGCCCCGCAAGACGGTCAATTGGACGATGCCGAGTCTTGAAGCGATGGGGATCGAAAGCCTTTCCCTCAAACGGAATCTTATCACTATCCTGAGCAATAAGAACGCCAGGGGCTGGGAAATCCGCCTTGAATCCGAAAAGCTCTACTATTTCACCATCGAAATTCTTGATGAGCAAAAGAAGAAAACTCTTCCGATACCTTCGGGCAAGTGTTCCATGCTCATCGACAAGCTGTGATAGAGTACTACTATGGGCTGGTTGGGTAAGATTATCGGAGGAACCCTCGGATTCATGTTCGGGGGGCCTCTCGGCTTGATCGCCGGCGCCGCTTTCGGCCATATGTTCGACAAGGCGGGGGAGCTTGGGCAACAGGGATCCCGGCAGGACGGGCAATCGCAACGGCAGCAGGGGAGGTACTATGGTTCCGGCCCTGTCGCGTATGGCATGGACCAGACGCAGATGCTGTTTTTCGTCGGCGCCTTCTCGATGCTCGCCCGCATAGCCGCCGTGGACGGACAGGTTTCATCCGCGGAACAGAAAAAGGTCGAGGAATTCATTGTTCAGGATCTACGGCTTGATACGCAGGGGCATGCCGCCGCGATGCGCGTGTTCCAGGCGGCCATCAATGGCGGTGGTACGTTTGAACAGTTTGCCACCCAGTTCTATCAGAATTTTTCACGTGAACCAGCTTTGCTCCAGTTGATGATTGATATTTTCTATCGTGTCGCGGTCGCTGACGGTGAAATCAACAGGGCCGAGAACGATTTGATTCGTACCGCGGGAAAAATCTTCCATCTTTCCGATTCCATCATGGACAGCATCAGCCGTAAATACGGCGGTGCGTCGGCAACCACCAGGGCATATGCGGTGCTTGGGCTCACTCCCCAGGCTTCGGACGATGAAATCAAACGGGCCTACCGGAAGATGAGCATCGAGTTCCACCCTGATACGGTCGCCAGCAAGGGGCTTCCCGAAGAGTTCACGACCTATGCCACGGAGAAGTTCCGGGAGATTCAGGAAGCCTACGAGTCCATCAAGCGGGAGCGGGGAATCAAATAGCCGCACGTAACATTTCGCTTATGTCTCTTTTACGGCTTCCGTACATCGCGCCTACGTTTCCGCATGTGATTCTGTCAGAGTTTCCGGGATATCGCCGATGTTTTGAACCTAAAACGGTCTATTTCTTCTGTTTTTGCACGGAATTCTTCAATTCCAGCGTCGTGGCGCGAAACAGCGCCGAGAGAAATTCTCGGTCTTCAACGTCCTCAATCAGAAATATCGGTTTCGCCCCTTCGTAGGGAGGGGCGAGCATTTCCTCCTTGCCCGCGTCCCTGACAGTCTCCCGCCCTTGTTCCGTAACCTTGCAGAACAACTGGTCGTCGCAGACCATGGCTATGAACACGCCGTCGCAGTAGAGCCCGTATTCCCCGAACATCTTCTTGCAGGCGACGGTTCCCGCATCCGAGGCTTGGTCAACGATGTAGTCCACGTATTCTTTGCTGCTTGCCATTCAGAACTTGATCCTTCCCCTGAGCGACCGGGCCAGCGTCAGACGGTCGGCGTATTCCAGATCGCCGCCAATCGGGAGGCCCGAAGCGAGGCGGGTGATTGAAAGTTCCGGCTTATCCTTCAGCAGATGTCGGATGTACAGGGCCGTAGTGTCGCCTTCTTCGGTGGGATTCGTGGCGATGATGATTTCCGTAAAGGTTCCTTCGTCGATGCGGCGTATCAGCTTGTCGAAGGAGAGATGTTCAGGGCCTACGCCATCGAGCGGGCTGATCGCCCCCCCGAGGACGTGGAACAGGCCGTCATACGCACCCGACGCGCTAATGGTCACGACGTCCTGCGGCTGTTCCACGACGCAAAGCAGGGACTGGTTCCTGGACGGGTCGGTACAGAACGGGCAGGGGTCGGTTTCGGTATAGCTGCCGCAGACGGAGCAGGGGAAGATTACTTCCTGGATATGGCTGATGTCGTCGGCCAGCAGTTGGTTGTACGTCGGGTCTGTCTTGATCAGATGGTATGCGATGCGCGACGCGCTTTTCGGCCCGATGCCGGGGAGCCTGCTGAGATTCCGGGCCAGCTGTTCCAAGGCTGTCATTGCGGAAACCCGCCTTTCATCAGATCTGCGAGTCCCATTTCACTGGACTGGCGGACCGCTTCCTGCTGCAGGTATTCCTGAAGCTGGTTGTGGGCGTTGTTCATCGCCGACGCGATCAGCACCTCCAGCGTCGAGACGTCCGAGGGATCGACGATTTCCTGCGCAATCTTTACCGAAACCACTTCCTGCTGTCCGTTGATGACAATCGTCACCATCCCGGCGCCCGCCGTTCCCGTAAAGGTCTTGTTTTCAAGTTCCTTTTTCATCTGCTCCATCTTGTCCTGGAGAGTCCGTACATTCTTGAACATTTCAAATGGGTTCATGGTAATGAATACTCCTGTTTGCTGGTGTCGGGGATAATCGTCAGCCTATGATTTCTCCACGGAACATCTGGGCGATCCTGTTGACCGTAGGGTCGTCCTGCGCCGTGGGATGTGTCTGTTCTTCTTTTTTCTGGACGATGAAGTCAAGAGGTCCGGTATAGCCGCACAGCCGTTCAATCGCCTTGCGTAACACGATTCCGTCAGTCTTCGCCTGGTCCGCGCAGAACTTGCTGGCGAATACCAGCTTCAGCGTTCCGTTTTCAACCGGACAGGCCACAATCTGTCCCAGGAGGCTTGCCGCCCGTTCCTTGGTTTCATCAAGCAAGACTTTGAGATTCGGTATGTCCTCCATCGTGAACGCTCTTGGCTGTTCGTTCGGTTGTGGTTGAGCTGGTGTTTGCGATTGAGCCTGTGGCCGAGATATTGTTGGAGAAACGATAGTCTGAGATGGTCGCAACGAGGCATTCTCAGCTATCGGTTGCCGAAAAGGGGCTATCGTCTCGCGTTTGAATGGATTCTCAGCGGGCTGTCCGCTTTGCCATGGTTCGGGTCTGCCGAAGGTCAAGGTCTGCTGTTGCTGGGTCTCCGCTGGCCGCGGTTTCGCTTGATAGGTCTGTGTCGGTGGGGTTTGTCCCTGTGTCGGCTGTACCGTAGGCGCCTGACGCTCAGCCGGAGCTTGCTGTGGTACGGCTTGCGCCGGTTGGACCGGTCGGACCGATTGCAATGCGGATGCGTTCGCCATGACCGGGGGGATGTCCGCCAAAGCGGGGTTCGTCGGAGTGATCTTGCCGGAAAGCAGGTCGTTCTTCATTCTGGCGAGCTGTTCCATCAGCACGACGGGGGAGACGAGGTAGGGCAGCGAGCCGAGCCGACTGACTGCAAGCTCCAGCTCCAGCCGCGGATTCAGGGAATAGCGGATATCGCGGTACAGCCGCAGAAACAGTTCAACGGCGGCTTCCAGCTGTTCCTCCGTATAGGCGTTCCTGATTGCATCGGGAAAACGCTGGGGTTGTTCGCCGAGGACGTCGGCGTCCGTCACCCCTTTTTTCATCAGCAGGAGGGAACGGAAATATTCAGCGAAGTCCTTGATGCACTGCTCTACGGAAACGCCTTTTCCCAGCAGGGCCTGGAGGTCGAGGATGGCTTGGCTTCTGTTCCCGCCGAGCAGGGAGGCTACTATGACGGATATCTGGTCTACGCCGACCAGCCCGAGCTTGTCCTGTATCTGGGCCAAAGTGATGTGTCCGTTGGAGAATGAGACTACTTGGTCAAACAGCGTGTATGCGTCGCGCATGGAACCGGTCGCTTCCTTGGCGATCCAGAACAGCGCGTCGTCGTCCGCTTCGACCTGCAAGTCGGCGGCGGCTTCCGCCAGCCTCCCCTTGATGATCTCCAGCGGAATCAGTTGGAAATGGAACTGCTGGCAACGGGAACGGATGGTCGCGGGGACTTTCTGTGTCTCCGTTGTGGCGAAAATGAATATGACGTACTCCGGCGGTTCTTCAATCGTCTTGAGCAGGGCGTTGAAAGCGCTGGTGGAGAGCATGTGCACTTCGTCGATGATGTATATTTTGTACCGGCTGCTCTGGGGCGGGAACAGCACTTCGTCCTTGATCGTGCGGACATCGTTGACCGAGGTGTTGCTCGCGCCGTCGATCTCTATGACGTCCATGCTGTTGCCCTGGGTGATCTCGCGGCAGTTGGCGCATTCCCCGCAGGGGTGCGGGGTAGGGCCATGGACGCAGTTGAGCGCTTTCGCGAGGATTCTCGCCGAGGTGGTCTTTCCAACGCCCCGTGGTCCGGAGAATAGATATGCGTGGGCGATGCGTCCCTGTTCAATCGCGTTGGTGATCGTCGAGACGACGAACTCCTGCCCGACCAGGGTGTCGAACGCTTGGGGGCGTTTGCGTGTCGCCGTCACTTCATATGCCATGTAGAACTCCTCCGGCCTTGTCGTCTCCCGCTGTGTGCCGCACCGATGGAACCGGCTTGCTCCGGCACGTCGCGGACTTCATCCTCAAGTATATCATATCGGACGTGGTGCGGACAACAAGAGGTCGTCCAAGTCCTTCAAAAGTCCGAGAAGCGGGAATCCCTGATGATATCCTTTCCCGTGTAGTGGAAGATGGCGCGGTCAAACGCCTGTTTCAGAGAAACAGCGTGATGGTCCATGTCCTGTATTCATGTCGATACTGGCTGCCTAAGCCCGTCAGCCGTTGGCGAGCATGTCGTCCAAGGAGTCGAGCAGCCGAGTGAGGGCAGGAAGGAGTTTTTCGCTATTTCCGACCGTCTGTATCACTGTGGTGAGGTCTTCATCGAACCGCTTCGGCAGCTTTGTGCAGAACATATGGGCGTAGGGCATCAGCTTCTTTTCTCCCGGATGCAACTGCCGGTTGTAGGCGAACAGGATATCGAAATAACTCGCCAGCAACGCCGCGGTACGATGGTTCAGACTGACCATATCGCCCCGGCTTGCCGCCAGTTCTATCTGGGCGTAGTAGGGGGCTTCGAGATGTCCGCGGAGCATCATGCGGTTCTTGTCGATGATATTCCGCCGCAACGCTTCCGGGTATGGTTCATCCAACGGCGCGACCAGCCGTCCAAATGCGCAGTCGCGGTCAAACAGAGGTTCCGATGTCTTGAGGTTGTACAGGAAGCAGGTCGTGTAGCCGAGCCTGGCGTTGCACTTTGCCCATACCCGGTCGATCTCGTCCCGCGCCCATTCGAGCCGTCGGTACATCATGTCCACGGCGGTTCTGCGGGGAACGTCGATAAAGAATTCATCCCCCTCCTCAAAAAAGGTGTTGCCTACGGTGTATTCGTCGGAGAATTCCCGGATGATAGCCTCCCTTGCTTCGCGGGGGACGTCCGCGTGCGAATAGATGTACAGGTCGTAGTCGGACTTGTCGTCGTGTATGGGGCTGGTCATGGAGCCTGAAAGGACTACCGCGTCTATCATGTCCAAGTACGAGAGCTTTTCCGCCAGTTTCTTAAGCATGAGCCTGTACCTCCTGTGTTCCTGTTCATTTTTATAGGATGACGGGAGGCTGTCAATGGGAATGCCGGATGGCGTCAGGGTATAAAAAACCCCAGCAGATAAATCGCCTGTGGCTCATCGACAAACCACTTACCGCTGCTACCTTCCGGTCCTGACGGGGTTGGGTGGATGCCGATAGCACAGAATCTATCTGACTGGGGAAAACAACGGAGGGGGGGGGATTCGAACCCCCGGTGCCTTGTGAGCACACACGCCTTCCAAGCGTGCACCTTCGACCACTCGGACACCCCTCCTCAAGTCGATAAACAGCCCAAAAAAATTTCCGAGCATTCGGAGAGAGAGGGATTCGAACCCTCGGTACCGTCAGACGATACAACGGATTTCGAGTCCGTCTCCTTCGACCACTCGGACATCTCTCCCGGTGATTGCTTACCGTATACGAGACCAAGAGGATTCGAACCTCCGACCCTCAGTTCCGCAAACTGATGCTCTATCCAGCTGAGCTATGGTCTCATCATCAAACTACAAAAAAACGAATCGGAGAGGGGGGGATTCGAACCCCCGGACCCGTTACCAGGTCAACTCCTTAGCAGGGAGCCCGATTCGGCCACTCTCGCACCTCTCCAATGACATCGAGCCTGTTGTCAGTAGGATGCCAAAACGGAGAGAGAGGGATTCGAACCCCCGGAGACTTGCGCCTCAACGGTTTTCAAGACCGCCTCCTTCGACCGCTCGGACATCTCTCCAATGAAACGGTTTGTCAGTCGGGTTTCTACTATATTGACAGTCCCGTTCTTTGTCAAGCCTTACTGCAAGCAAAGGATTTCTGGTTCTGGCGAGGTTCTGACAGGCTTCGGACGAACCTCGCCCGGCAAGGTGGCGGGCGAAAAGACGGGAGGAACGGCGTCCGTTCGTTGACAGTCTTCGGTCGTATTGGCATGATGCTTGGTGATGGCTTTCTTTTCATTCAGACGCAAACGACAACCGAAAGAAACTCCCCCTCAGGAGCCTAAGAAAGAAAAGCCCGGCATGGAATCCCTGAAAGCCGGGAAGCTCGCGAAATTCGCCATGGACCGCACGGCGAAGCTGATTTCCGAGCTTGGCCCACGTGTCGCCGGCGGGCAGGCTTCCCGCGACTGCGCCCGGCGTCTTCGCGAGGATCTCTCGCTGTTCTGCGATACTACCGATTTGCAGGAATTCCGGATGCGCCCCGGCGCGTTCACCGGATGGCTGAAGGTCGGAGTGGTCGTATATCCTTTGGTAGCATTGGCGCTGTGGTTCGGCATGCCTGTGGTTGCGACGGCGTTGTGCGGGCTGTTCCTGTTCCTTGTTTTCCGGGAGTTCATCTGCTACAGGCCTTGGCTTGAACAATACTATCCCAAACAGACGGGGTGCAATGTCCATGGAGTGCAGGAGCCGTCCGGGGAAGTCCTGCGGACGATTGTTTTCAGCGGGCATCACGACAGCGCCCGTCTCTATCGGTACAACAAGCTGGATAAAAAGAACTATTTCCTGAAAGTCGGCGTGCCGTTCGGCCTGCTGGCGTTGCTCTGTCTCGTGTCCGTCTTGCAACTGTGCGTGGAGTTGTTCTCCGGCAGGCTGCTGGGGGTGGGGCTTCCTCAAATACCGTTCATCGTCATCCTGGCTGCTTTGACCGCGGCTTTCCCGTTCGTCCTGCCGCTATGGAAGTTCCTGTCCGATTCTGTCTCCCCCGGCGCGGGCGACAATCTTGTTTCTTCATCCATGGCAGTGGAGCTGGCCCGGTTCTATGCGTCGAAGCGGCACAGGGGCGAGCCGTTGGAGCATACCCGGCTGGTTTTCGCCAGCTTTGACGCTGAAGAGGTCGGGCTTCGCGGTTCCCGTCAATGGTTTTCCCATAATACGGATCTGTATGATGATGTCGCGGGAAACGGATGGCATTTCAACTTCGACTGTCCCTATTATGCAGACGACCTGACGTTCCTTGTCCGCGATGTGAACGGAACGGTGAAGCTTTCCCAGCAGATGGCCACCGGGTGTGTCGAGATCGCTAAATCAATGGGTTATAAGGCGAAGTCGCAGGCGTTGCCGTTCCTCGCCGGTGGTACGGATGCCGCCGAGGGCGCGCGTGCCGGGCTGCATGCGGTCACGCTCACCGCCATTCCATGGGATGACACCAGCAAGCCCGCCGTCTACCATACCCCGCAGGATTTGCCCGACGCCATTGAACCGGCGGTAGTCGAGGCGGCGTTGTCCATCGCGATCAAATTCGTCGATTTGCTCGATGCGGGAAAGCTTCCGGTTGATTCCCCGTGGAGCGTGCCGATGGACGCCCCGTCTGCTGAAGCCGCCGCGGACGGCGCGCCTGAGTCTTCTGATACCGAAGAGTGCGAACCGCCGATGCCGAACCTACGGTTTCGCCGTCTTTCCAAACGGTAGTGAATCTTTGACGTACTGGGACGGTCCTGGGCAAGGTGCGAGATGAAGGGCGCAATGTTAGCCCGTGATATGCGGTGGCATATAGCCTGTACGGTGCCGTTACCCGTTACAGGAGTCTGTCGCTGATACAACATGTTGCCGGTACGAGGTAGCCTACTGATACCGCAGCGTGGTATTGGCGATTATTGGATTAGGATTGTGTTCCGGCCTGACGACAGCTCCGTCACCGCTGTGGCGAGGGCTTGTGCATTGGCTGTAGGCAATGTTCCTGAAAAACTGATGTCCGTAGTGAACTCCTCCTGAATGGCGGTGCAGCCGTGCTCTGTCAGGAGTTTCTTCATCTGTTCGTAAAGATCATAGCTTGTTACGACATGGAAAGTGCTTTTTTCTATGAGTTCTTCTGTTTCCGCACCATCGAGAACCGCTTTGACGCTATCTCCATATGCCTTTACCAGACCCCCGGTGCCGAGCAGCGTTCCGCCGAAATAGCGGACGACCATGACGGCGATATTTGTGATGCCGCTGCCTTTGAGTACTTCAAGCGCCGGTCGGCCCGCCGTATTCTTCGGCTCATGGTCGTCGCTCATGGAGAAGGAATTTCCCTGCGCCCCCATGACTGCGGCGTGGACGACATGGGTCGCCTGCGGGTGTTCCCTCCTTGTCTGGCTGACCAGCTCCTTGATCTGCTGGGGCGATTCGCAGGGATAGGCGATTGCGATGAACCGCGATTTCTTGATTTCTATTTCCGCTTCATGCCTGTGCAACAGAATGTTCATGGAGCCATGATAGCACAGGTATCCGCCAGACTTCCAGAGCGAACCTGCGGGGTACGCTGTTTGGCGAATGTAGCGGGCATGCGCGATGCGCCGTTTGTCAGAGATGGCGATCGGCTTGTCGAAACACCCTTCGGGTTGCAAAAGCCATTACCAGATATGGCCGAAGATATTGTCCTGCCGCGGGGGGGTGTCCCGCTCCAGATTGTGGGCGGCGACGGAGAGTTCGCTCATCGTGTCCGGGGGGATTACCAACTCTTTCGCCGCAAGGTTCTGCGCAAGCTGGAGCTTGTTTCGCGCGCCCCCGATCACGACGGAGACGTTCTGGGCGAACGTCCAGGCCAGCGCCAGTTGCCCCGGCGTACAGCCCATCCGCCCGCTGCAAGCCAGCAGGGTATCGAGAAGGCCGTTCCAGCTCTCCCTGCATTCTTCTTGGAAACAAAAGAGACTCCTTCTCGCGTCGCCCTTGGGCAAGTCATCGGTGGTACGGTAGCGGCCGCTGAGCAACCCCATGCCGAGCGGGCTGTAGATGGCGGTGCGGATATTCCTGCTTTGGCAGAAGTCCAGCGTACAGGATAGGTTTCGCGTCCAGAGCAACGAGCCTGCGCACTGCACCCAATTGAGCGGAACTTGTTCGTAGACTTGTTCCAGCAGGGCGGGGGGGAAATTCGAGACGCCGATTTGGCGGACTAACCCTTCGGCCTGCGCCGCCCGCATCGCTTCCAGCAGGGGAAGCGCGTCGCATCTGGAATCGGGCCAGTGGAGATATAGGATATCAAGGTACGGAGCGCAGAGCCGCCGGAGGCTCGTCTCAATGGCCGCCCTGATTCGGTGCGGCGGCATCGGCATGATCTTGGTGGCGATAGTGAGCGTCTGGCGGGGGAATTCCGTCCTGAACCGCCGTAGCTGTTGTCCGAGCAACTGTTCGCTCCGCCCGTTGCCGTAGCTTTGGGCGGTATCGAAATGACGCACGCCGCTTCGCAGGGCGGCGTGGACGGTACGGATTGAATCTTCCCGCGCCTGTCCTTCCCAGAAACCGAACGTACCGGCGAACTGCCAGCATCCAAGACCAAGTTCCGGAAGGGAATCGGCGGGCATGGAGAGGCTACTCCTCGTTTTCCTGCATGGGCAGGATGTCGAGCTTGCTGCTCGTCATTAGCCGGTCATCGAAAATAAAGAAGCCTTGGAAACGCTGGCCTTCAAGGGCCTTGGGTAGCCATAGATGGTCGTCTTGCCACATTTTTTCGTAGGGAATCTCATCTACAGGACACCAGAATGGGCGAGCTTCGTCCGTCTCATGCATCTCTCCCTCGTAACTGTAGGCGAAGAATACATGCCCTCGCATCGACAGGCCGTCCTTGAACTGGAAATTGAGGATCCCCATGTGATGGATGTCTGAGACCTTGACGCCGGTTTCTTCGTCAAATTCCCGTATTGCGGCTTCCTCAGCCGTTTCGGCCAACTCCACATGACCGCCGGGGGCGTTGACCAGACCATTTCCCAACCCACGTTTCTTGTCGATTAGCAGCACCTGCTTGTCGGGGCCTTCGCCCTGGAATAGGTAGGTGATTACGCAGGTTTCCTTCGGGGCCCACAAATCCCAGTCAATCTCCCGTACATCGTTCGCCGCACTGTAATCCTGTTCCTCCGCAAGCTGCGGGGCGTTTTTCTTTGCGTCTTCTTCCGTCTGTTTCGCAGCTTCTTCGGGATGCGCTTTCGCCCAGCAGTCGGGACAGAGATTGTCGTCATGCCCTATGATATGGTCGAGGTTGAGCTTTGTCCCGCAGGATGCGCAGTGAAGCCGGAACGGCCACACCCGTTTGCGAAATACGATGCCCAGCACAAGAACGACGGCCAGCGCAATGATCGCCGTCCACCGGGGCCAGTTCTGGGAGATGATGATGACGAGGAACACGTCGAACACCATTGCCAACGCGGCGATATAGATCGTCGCGAAACGTTTTTTCTCAGAGTCGGCGATACGACGCTGATACAGGTTCACCAAGAGGATCGCACAGATGACCCACAGATATTGATCGGCTAGCTTTTGCAACATGGTTCACAGACTATAGTGCAACGGGGCCGTGGTCAAGAGAATGAAGTACCGTATCCTCAATGAACCGCGTGGCGACCTCGCAGATTTCCGTCGGCGCGAACTGGTGGATATAGTGGGGCGCGTCAATCCGGTATAGCTCGCATGGAATTTGTTCGGAGAACGCTTCATGCTCTTTCTGGCTGTCCCGGTCGTTTGAGACGAAGGCTAGGATTGGCAGGCCTTGGATTGATGAAAGGTCAATCTTGTCGATATTCGCCTGGGTATAGGTCAATTCATTGCGAATGTCCAGGTCAAAGGCGTTCCTGTACGTCAGATACTTCGCCTGTTTCACTTCATCATCGGAAAGTTCAATATATTCAATCGGGTAGATGAAGGGAATTCGCTGAATGCCGATGTCTCCGATGATACTGAGCAGCGGCCTCGCCAACGGAACATCGGGAATGTCATCCTTCGCTTGCGGGACCGTCATGTCCAGTCCAATGATAGCCGCAATTTCCTGTGGATGGCATTGCGCCCAGTAAAGGGCCTCGATTCCGGCTATCGAATGGGGCATGAGGATATATGGCCCCTGGATATCCGCTTGGGCGAGCGCCCCTCTGGTTTCCTCCATGACCGTATCGATATCGCGTGATGCGCCGCTGGCCGGTGAATAGCCATATCCGCTCCGTTCCACGATGGCCACCTTGAACGTGCGTGAAAGCCGTTTTGCGAGTGCCTGAAAGTCATAGACGGGGGCTGCAGTCCCTGAACCTGACAACAGGACTAGCGTCTGGACGGCGGCGGCTTCCCCCATCACCCGTACATGGAGCATATGCCCGTCCACCTCGTATAGGCGTCCGGTGGGAGTCAGTCGGCTGGCTTCAATGGTTTTCGCCGTCTGATGATAGATGGTCAGCCCCGCCAGCGCCATGAGAAGGACGCAGACCGCCCAAAGAAGGAACTTGCCGATCCGCCTGCGCATCCGTTTCATGGGTATCCTAGAGGGCTTGGGGCTGCGTCAACGGGATATAGAATGCGATGATGTCCTCATAGGCGCCGTCCTTTTTGAGGAAGCCTTGCTCAATCGTACCGAGCCTGCGGAACCCCAGCTTTTCATAGAGATGGATTGCGCCGATGTTCGTGGCGACAACCGCGTTGAACTGGAGGATGCGGAACCCAAGCCGTTTCGCCTGCTCCATGCAGTCCTGAACCAGAAGCTTTCCAATCCCTTTGCCACGGAGCTTGTCGTTGACCGCGTAGGAAGCGTTGGAGATATGTCCGCAACGGCCGACATTGTTTGGGTGGAGGATGTACAGGCCGAGGATCTGGCCGTCATCATCGGCAACGCCGACATAGGACTGGGCGTTGAAAAACGTCTGGGCGGTCTCCTGCGTCAAGGTGTCGAGCTGGGGGAATGCGTTTCCTTCCTCCACGACATGGTTCCATATTTCGACCATGCCCGGTAAATCCCGTCGTCGATATTGTCGTACCGATATGCTCATTTCCGTATGGTTCCCGCCTATATCGTGAAGTATCGGCTATAGTTCTATCGCCTCCGTCAAGGAAGGGCAAGGGGTGGAGGGCATGAAAACTTCCTTCGGTGGTTTTTCTCAGTCATACGTTGCGTTCCCCTCTGTTTTGGAGTAATCTAGACTGACGGTCTCCCCGGTATGGCGGGATGTTTTTCCTGTGGATACGTAGTTGACCGTATGATGAAATGCATATGATGGAGGGTAGGGGGATGAAAGATATCGCCAAGTATATCGACCACACGGTATTGGCTGCGAACGCCACTGAGGATCGGATTGCAAAATTGTGTGATGAGGCCGCTCAATGGCATTTCGCGTCCGTATGCGTGAATAGTTGCTGGGTGCCGTTCTGCGTTGGACGGTTGAAGGGAACCGGAGTGAACGTCTGTACTGTAGTCGGTTTTCCCTTGGGGGCGATGTCCACTGCGGCCAAGGCGTTCGAAGCGAAGCATGCGGTCGAGGAAGGCGCAGTGGAAATCGATATGGTAATCAATGTCGGTTGGCTCAAAGATTGTCGCGACGATCTGGTCGAGGCGGATATCCGTACTGTGAAGGAGGCCTGCAACGGCAAGCTGCTCAAGGTCATCATTGAAACCTGCCTGCTGACGGACGATGAGAAAGTCCGTGCCTGCAAGCTATCGGTCGCCGCCGGCGCCGATTATGTAAAGACCTCCACTGGTTTCTCCACTGGCGGCGCTACCGTCGAGGATGTCGCCTTGATGCGCAAGACCGTCGGGCCGGAACTTGGTGTCAAAGCTTCCGGTGGTGTCCGCTCCTACGAAGCGGCGTGCGCCATGATCAAAGCCGGCGCCACCAGGTTGGGGACCAGCAGCGGAATCGCCATTGTCCAGGGGGCTGCCTCGGATGCCTCGTATTGAGCAGAAGGCGGTAGCCGAGGATTTTCTCAAAAGCCTCGGCTTCCCGACGATAGACGTCCATGAAACGTTCTCTCACTTTGATTTTACTTCTCCAGGCCGCCGTGTTCTGCTGATCGGGCCGATGGGTTCCGGCAAGACGGAGTTCTCGGCGCGGGTCTGGCGTGACGCCGCGATTGCCCAGCGCAAGAGCGACAAGGTGCGCGCCATGACCAGTACCGGCGATGTGGACCGCCGGAAGGTGTTCTTCATTCGTTCAGAAATCGACGGCGCCAGGTTTTCCGAGTATCCCGACGATGCGTTGTGCTACCGGGGCGGATATATCCGTTGCGGCGACAATATCGCCCGAATCCGTGATTCGTTCGGTCTGGAACGGGTGCTCGCCGACAATCCTACGGTGGGGACGTTCATTATCGATGAAGGGTCTTTCTTCGATGAACGGCTGGCTTACGTAGTTCGCAACCATAGTGTGGAACGTGGGGTCATGTTCATTTTCCCGACGTTGATTCTCAATTTCAGGCGGGACATCTTCAATTCGACCGCTCGGCTTATGCTGGACATGGCGACGGACGTCATTCCGCTTACCGCCTATTGCGAGCATCCCGACTGCATGAAGAATGCGTTCTACACCTATCGGTACTATCAGGTCGGGGGCCGGGAGTGTCCGGCCTTGTATTTCGACCCGTTGATCATCGTCGGCGGCGACACTCAGAAATCCGACGCTTTCGCCCCGAACTACGCTTCCCGTTGCGACGAGCACCACTATCTGCCCGGCAAGGAGTATACGTTTTTCCACCTCAAGCCGCTTGGCGAACAGGCGGCCAGGGGGGATGAAAAGCCGTTGCGGACTGAGCTTGACGCGCTCAAGCACGATATCCAGCGGTCGATGCTCCATAAGAATATCTGCGACAGATACGCGGGGCTTCCCGATGAAGAGATTTATTTCAATTCCCTCCGTCCGGCGAATATCGCGGAGAAGGCGTTGATCTTCCTGTTCGCGGAGCAGAATCTCGTACCGGAGGAGGTGTTGATCCGTTTAGTCAACGACCTCGGTCTGGATAGGGAGTATATGGGGAAGGTGCTGGCGGATAATCGGAGGCCGGTGTCGTTCGAGCAGCCCCTGCTCTTCTAACCTGCTTGCATCTTGTTCCTGTAGCAGCGTCCTCCGCAACAGGCCGTACAGTATGTACTGTCCTGTTGCGTCGTCCTTGCTACGGGAACAATCTGCGGCGCAGGGAGTATTGACGTTCGCCCATGACTGCGTTACGGTCGGACAGCCGTACCTGTGTACTGTCTGTCCTCCCGTGCCTCGTCCTGGATGGATTCTCCGTCGGGGACGGAAAAAAACTGTTTGCTTTATACTGATACCGTTTTGACAGGCCGTACAGTATGTACTGTCCTGTTGCGTCGTCCTTGCTACGGGAACAATCTGCGTCGCAGGGAATTAAGAATTGCGCCAAGACACCCCGTTTGGAAATAACACCTGGAACATTCAAGATGGTTCTTCCGAACATGAATGTCTATGGGATGAACGCGGAACGGGGGGAAAAAAATGTTCAGCCCCAGTTTAAGGAAATTCTGAAATATCTGGACGAACACAAGACTATCGACGATGCGAAGCTTCAGGAACTCCTGGGAGTCAGGAAGACAAGAGCATACACAATTTCTCGACAGATGATTGATTCCGGTTTGATTGTGGCGGAAGGCAAAGGCTCCCAGAAAACCTATCGAGTCAAATGAATGATGATTGATACTGCCTATATTCGACTCTCCGTTTCAGTCCGACATACCCATGCCTTGCCAGAAACCTATTCCCGGCTGTTCGGGCGGCCATCGGCTGGCTGCCCGGTTCACGTCTGGAAAGTACAAAAACAGAGCGATAACGGACATTGCGCCCAGCGGTAACTGGGTTCAGAATTGGTATAGATAATCCAGAGTCTGCGGTAAGGTCGCGGGATTGAGGTTTTCCAACAAGACGGGTACATCGATGTGTCTTTCCTGGAGTTCTTGCACAAGGCTTTTCCAGTCCATCACCCCCGTTCCCAATGGAATGTCTCCGATTTTCCAGCCCTTGGCGTCCAGGACGTAGTCCTTGGCATGGATTGCCACGATACGGTTTCCGAATGCGTCGAGCGCTTCGCGGAAGAAACTCCGCTGGGCCTCCTGCGTTGGATGTTTTCGTACCGAGCCGTCCTGTTCGGGAATACCGGTCCAGGGGGCGAGGTTCACCGGATCGTAGATGACACGCAGGTACGGGGTGTCGAATTTGTCCAGCAACCGGGCCATCCGCGGGACGGAACAGATGGTATGCTGGCGGGCGACCGCCTCTACCGCGACGATGCCGTCATATTTCTGCGCGGCGTTCAGCAAGCGTTCGATCGAGCGGCAGAAGGCATCGAAAACCGCTGGCTCGAAGGTGTCTGGATTATAGGAGCAATCGGCGTTCGTTGAACCGGTCTCTGTTCCGACAACGCGGCAACCGAACTCCTTGTTGAACCGTAGGTGGGTCTCAAACCGTTTCAGGTGCGCTTCAAGCTGCTCCGGATCGGGATGGATTGGATTGATATAGCTTCCGATAACCGCGACATGCACCCCATGCGCGGCGAGGGATTGGCGGATGCCGTCGATATATTCCGAAGTGTATTCGGAAGCGTCGGGGGCGGAGGGGATGACTTTCTTCAACGCGAGCTGGATGCCAGCCGGTTTCTGGAAAGTCTCGACAGTGGCGGCTAGTTCATCAGCCGTGGCGAATTTGCCAAAATCATGAGCACGGAATCCTATTTGCAACATATTGTGGATTGTAGCGGGTAGGAAGCGGTTTGTAAAGAAATGGAAAGCCCATGGAGGCCCTTATGCATATGTTTTCGGTAAAGGATTTCGGAGCGGTGGGCGACGGTCGGCACAATGATTCCGATGCGTTCCGCCTGGCGCTTGCCGCTGCCGTCCCGGTTCGTGGCCGGGTGGTTGTTCCCGAAGGAACCTGGTCCTGCGGGCCATTGGAAATTTCATCGGGAGTCGAACTGCGTCTGTTGAAAGATTCCCACATCAAGTTCATACCTGATTTTGACCTGTATGTCCCGGTCCAGTCCCGCTGGGAGGGCGTCAACTGCTGGTGCATGCACCCTTGTCTATATGTCCATGATTCCCATGATGTACGGATTACTGGCGAAGGTGTCATTGACGGGTGCGGCATGGACTGGTGGGAGTATTCCCGATTCAAGCGGATGACCCAGAATGCGCCGGAAACTGAATTGGAGAAGCGTTTCGCCTCCATGAACATCGGGTACGAAGACCAGCCCGGCGGTGGCGGCGGACGGCAGTGCCAGTTCCTTCGCCCGCCGTTGGTTCAGTTCCAGAATTGCTCAAATGTATTGTTAGAAGGGGTTACAATCATCAACAGTCCTTTCTGGACGGTGCATCCGTTGTATTCTGATGGGGTGACGATCAGGAACGTCCTTATCAAGAATCCCGCCGACGCCCCCAATACCGACGGTATTGACGTCGATTCCTGTACGAATGTGACAATCTCCGACTGTCTTGTCGATGTCGGGGATGATGGCATCGCACTCAAGAGCGGCAGCGGCCCGGACGGTATCGCCGTCGCCCGTCCGACACATTCCGTCCTGGTGGAGCGGTGTACCGTCCGTAGCGCCCATGGCGGTATCGTGATCGGTAGCGAGACCGCCGCCGGTATCTGGAAAATCAGGGCCGTTGACTGTCAGTTCGAGGGGACTGACCGGGGTATCCGGATCAAGACCCGCCGCGGTCGCGGGGGGCATATCCACGATCTTGAGTTCATTGGCTTGTCCATGAAGGACAACCTCTGCCCCATCACATTGAACATGTACTACCGTTGCGGTGGCTTTGAAGAACGGTTCTTCTCCCTTGAACCGTTGCCGTTGGAAAGCGAGACGCCCCGTATCGAGCGTATTAGGGTAGTTTCCTGCCATGCCGAAGGGAGCCGTTCCTCCGCGGGCTTTATCGTCGGCTTGCCGGAAAGCCCGATTAGCGGCTTGGTCATATCCGATTGTTCATTCAATGTCGATTCCTCCGCCACCGCGGCTATTGAAGATTCTGAAATGTACTGCGGGCTGCCCTCCGTCAATGGACGGGGCGTCCGGTGCCGGAATGTGGAAGCTGTGTTCACCAATGTCACCGTTTCCGGCGCTGAGTTGCCGTTCATCTTGGAGCGGGGCAGTACAGTTCAGATAAATTGATGATGTAGGGAAGGGGGCTTTGGAGATACCTCCCCCGCATGAACCCTGAATCATGAAGTAGTTCGTGATAGAGCTGATTTGTGGTATCGGTATCTATGTTTGTTTCTGGTGTTTGCCTTATGGTGCTTGTTGTTTCGTTCCATGGCAATCCCCTACCATCGGGGCTCTGATTCCTCCCGTACCGGCCCCGGTGGTTTTTTTGATGTCGATGACTTCCGCTGTAAGCAGAGTTCGCCCGTTCTGATTTCATCATCACACTGCACAAAGTCCTGGAAAATAATACTTTTGTGCAGTTGATAGCATAAAACACCTTATTCCGCACTTCAGATTCCCCTTGTCGTCAGGACATCCTGAAATGCGGCAAGCACCTTGTTTTGATGATAATCACAAGTACCGGCGGCGAGTATCAGACAATCGGTATTGCGTGATAGTCCATCTGGAAGTCGATGGTGAACCCGTTGTGCAGGTAGAGGTTCAGCGCCGGCGGATTGTGGGAATCGACTTCCAGCGTTACCTTGGGGCGTTCTTGCAACGACTGGCGCAACATGCTGGCGAGCAACCGCTTGCCGTAGCCCAGATATCGCAGCGAAGGCCGGACGCCCAAGCCGAACAGTCCTGCGGAGTCATCTTCAAGCACACGGTTGCAAAGCCCCACCGCGTGATTCCCGTCATAGACGATGAACGCATCGTTCCCGTCCTCGTTCAGGATTGATTCGATATGGCTCCTTTCAGCGGCTTCATTGCGTTGGAATATCTCAATGGCGAGATGTATCTCGGTCTCCTTGTTTCGTTGCGTGACTTTTTCCAACCGGAGCGGGGCGATGTCTCTGGCTGGCGGTGTAACGCAGGAAAGCTGATATTCCGAGTGGCTCAACGTCGCGTCGGCGAATCTTCGGCGGAGCATCGCCATCCCGCAGCCGCTGTCCGGTTCTATCTGGAACAGCACCGTATTGGCTGAGGATCGCCGTATATGGGGCAGGGCCGTCTGGTACAGCCGCGTGAACCAGCCCCGTCTGCGAGTTGTCGGAGCGGTGAAGGCGGTAATCTCAATCGTGGAGGGTTCTATGAAAAATAGATAGAGGAACGCCGTAAGGTCGTGTTGTTCCGTAGGATTCTCCGTAACGGGAGAATCATCGTCGTACCCCAGGAAAAAACAAGGCATTTTCTTGTCGAGGTTGAACTTGTTTGTCAGCATGGTTTCGCTGTGCAGGTCGTCGCAGGCGTTGCAGATGGTTTGCAGTGTCTGTACCTCGCATTTCTGGACGTCGGTCAAGATGGCTGTTTCAATGATGCTCGTACCGTACTCCTTTGGTTTCGCCGTTTTTGGGCGATGCGCCTGAAACCTGTATGGATGGCTTGCATGGAAAATATCACGATGCCCATTGTCGTAGGTTTCCGGTACGGCTGTCAACAAGTGCGGGTCGCCGTCGAACCTCGTCATACTGCGTACCGTGTACCATAAGCCAGTGTCCCTGCCGCCCGGTATGCGCCGACATGAGAATAACGGAATCCGCAAGTCGCCGCAGGCGCGATGTAGTATTATGGTTTCCCGATTATATTTGCAGTGCGTCTGTGAAATCAATCCAGTGTTTCCGACTTCTGCAAGTTAAAAATATATCGTAGGGCGATATTGAAACAACTGTGCCAATAGCAATAATATGTACCATATAAACAACGTGTGTTTTTGTGGAAAATGTTTACTGGTCATATTGTTGGTCCTATTGTCGATAACCGTCCGCAACCCTGATACCCCCGACGAGTTCAAGTTCAGGAAATACCTCGACAAGTATTTGAACAGTACCGAAGCCAAGAAGGCCGCTGGAACCCGCAACTGTACCTCGGTGAAATAGGATTCGTCCTTAATTACTATGAAAACACGCCGCAAACGCTGACGCTGGAAACTGAGGATGGGAATATTGAACGCTATATCCTCTATCTCGACGCACCGGCTGCGACAGGAGTATGAACATGCGTAGGAAATTCCGTCTGACCTGCATCATCTGGGTGTTGCTGTTCGCCGTCGCCTCCTGCTCCCTCTCCCCCGATCCATCGCCGGGTACTACGGATCCCATCCCCGCGAGACCCGCCGGTCTGGACGAAAAGATACTGAAGGTGGACGCGGGGCGAAAACTTGAAGACGGCGGGAGCCTTGTCCTTGATGTGCCTGAGGGGAAAAGCGTATATGCCCTGACCGTCTGTTTCCCGGAAAACTACAACACGTCCGCGGAAAACGACGACTATGAAACGGCCTTTACACTTAAAGCCGAGTATCCAGGATCGAGATCCCTCGCCCGGACCTTCCTCCAGTCGTCCAATGAAGTGAAACCGCCGGACTGGACGGATGTCGGAATTTTGGTCAAAGACGAGCCCGAAGAATCTGAATGGTATTATACGGACGCGAAGGGGATTTATACGGATGAGACGAACCGCATACGCTTCTATGCGGACGACTCCATCTATGAAGAAGAAAACCCCCTATGGAAAGCCCTCATCGCGGAGCTGAAAAAAAGTCCGAATCCGCTGGCGACCGAACTTCTTGTGAAAGAACGCAGGATGTTTGGGCTCAACCACCCTACGGATACCGATAAAGACGGATATTTCAGGGTGCTTATCCATAGCTTCGGGGAACAGGCGACGACGACAAACGGATGGTTCCGCGCCTCTGATTTGGGGAACTACTCGAAATCCAACCATTCTGACATGGTCTATTTCAACTATGATGTCCTGGAACGGAATTTCGAGTACTTGGGGATTGAGGACACCGCCGAAAAATTTGCCTCGACCATCGCCCATGAATATTTTCATTACCTTCAGCGGGACTTCAAGGAACGGCAGGGGTACAGGACGAAGAACACCATGCATTTCTTCTCTGAAGGAGGGGCGAACTATGCCGCCCTGAGCGCTACCGGCAAAGTAATTGGCTCCACATCCAGCAATCTGTTGAGTGGAATCAAGCTGATGAAAACCTATCATCCGCTGACCCAGGACGGCAAACTTGCCAATTACGGAGTCGGGGCGATGATGATGTCCTACATGGAGGAGAAGTTCGGCTCCGTCGTCGTGGAAAGGCTCGTCAAGCTTGAAGGGAATATGGTCCAGCCGATAGAGGAGGCCACGGGTATTTCATTCACGACGCTGTACCGGGACTTCGTGTTCGAGACGTTCTCGGCTATCGCGGGAGAACCGATCGGTTCTGGACGGGCCGCCATGACATTCCCGGAAACCTATGAGCTGCGGAAGGACATCGACAGAGTTCTGACTGAGTTCGATGGAAAAACCTACAAAGGACATCTCATCGACTATAAGATTCCCGCAAGCAAGATTTCCTATACCTCAGAGATCGCCGGGTACGGTTTTGTGCTGAATTACTTCGAGGAAGCGCCCGAAACCATTACGTTCAGTTGTGAAACGCAGGACTCTGTGTGCTATGTCCTGTACATGGACGCCCCGAACTGAACGGTTCAGGGCGTCTTGTAGCGGCTCACGTACAAAAAGCCACCGTTTTGCCGGTACCATGGATTAAGATGCGTACCAGTTCCGGTGGCTGCGCCGTGTCAACGTTCCCCTTCCAATGGCTCTACGTCCATCGCCATCGGGCTGAATTCCAGGATATCTCCCGGCTGGCAGTCCAACGCCTTGCAGATTGCGTCAAGCGTGGTGAATTTGATCGCGTTCACTTTTCCCGTCTTGAGCTTCGATAGGTTGACATTGGTGATCCCGACTCTCTCCGACAGTTCGTTCAGGGACATCTTCCTGTGCGCCATCATCCTATCCAATCTCACTATGATAGCCATGATGTCCTCCCTAGATGGTATTGTCCGATTCTTCTTGCAGCCGGACGCCGTAGTTGAACACTTCCGAGAGGCACAGCAGGACAAGTCCGATTACGAGGGATACCACGCTGAACACGCTGTCCCAATCCATCGCCCTGACGATCAGGCCGGTAATGACTTGGACAATCCCCGGGAGAATTGCGGCGACGATCATCGTCAGAGAAATATATCTGATTCTTTCTGCGTTCTCCCTGGTGAACGGAGTCTCTTCGTTCTGAATGCTCCTGAAAATGCTTCTGGCTTTCCTGAATATCAGGATGAACAGAACCATGCTGGTTATCGTCGCAAGAATCGTGGGAAGCGTTTTCACCATCATCTGTCCGGTTTCCGAAAATATGGCAATTGCTTCGGTGTCTTCCGGCACATGTCCCGCGACTGCCTTTCCAAGAGGGCCCACGACAAAGCCCAATGTTGAAAATACGACGAGGATGCCCAGTCCCACGTAGTTGAGGATTGTGAGGACTTGGAACAGGGTTCCCATGGCTTTGAACTTCTTCGATTTGTTTGTAATGTTCATGTTTGAACCTCCGCGTTTCTTCTGATACTTCGACTATACCTGCTTGAATAATGGTTGTCAACTATTTTTTATCGTACTACATTAAATTTTTTAATTTTAATATTAAATATTTAATATGGATGATGAGGATGTCCGGCCCCTGGCCCACGACGTCCGAAGTTTCTGCGGCGGGAGACGCCGGCTTCTGGCGGCGCATAGCTGAAAAAAGTCCGTGATCCGATTGCCCCTCAAGAACCGGGGAGAGGATGAAAAAAACGGCGTGCTCCCTGACAGGGTGCGCGCCGTCTGTGTGAAAACCAGAATCTACCGAGGTGTTCAGGCCTTGATCAAATGAACGGCGAACCCGCCGATTTCTTCCTTGAAGTACACGACCTTGATCTTGCCCTTTGCGTCGCGGCTGATGGACGACTCGTCGGCATGGAAGCCGTACTGCTCCAGATAGGCCAGCGTCCGTTCGCAATCGAAGCACTTGAAGGCGAGATGGCCCCGCTTGCCGCGGAAGATGCGGGGAAGGACCTCCACGGCACCACCCATGAACACGGAGGAATTGCCGCGCTTGGTCTCCATGCCGAATGCGGAAAGCGCCTTGATGACGTCTTCGGCCTCGTCGGCGTTCTCGTTGTCGATGCTCATGTGGGCGAATGTCAGGCCTTGCAGGGCGACTACCGCCTTATGGCAGATGTCCGCGATTACGTCCCACTGCTCGGCTTCGATCAGGTCCGCCTTGACCATCCAGGAACCGCCGACGGCGAGGACGTTGGAGGTCTTGGCGTAGTCGGCGAGGTTGTCGAGGCTGATGCCGCCGGTAGGCATGAACTTGAGCTGCGGGAACGGCCCGGCGAAATTCTTCAGCATGTTGATGCCGCCGGAAGCTTCGGCGGGGAAGAACTTCAGTACGGTGAGGTTGCGCGCAAGACCCTGCTCGATGTCGCTGGGAGTGCAGACGCCTGGAACGACGGGTATCTTGTTTTCAATGCACCAGTCCACGACGGACGGGTTGAAGCCGGGGGAGACAATGTAGGTGGCACCGGCGGCGACGGCCTTCTTCGCCAATTCTACGTTGACGACCGTTCCAGCTCCGACCAGCATTTCGGGGAACTTCGCGGCGATCCTTTTGATGGCTTCTTCCGCCGCGTCGGTTCTGAACGTGACTTCTGCGCAGGGGAGGCCGCCTTTGATCAAGGCTCCGGCAAGCCCTTCCGCCTTGCTGGCGTCGTCGATCTTTACTACGGGGACGAGGCCGATCCTGTGGACTTTCTCAAAAAAATCTTCGTACATGAAACACTCTCCTTTTCCGAAAGCTTGTATGGGCGGCGCTGCCCGTTCCAATGCAAGCCGGTATGAATGTTATATAATGAAATTTGCTTGAACACAGTGTGCTGGAGGATGTTTTCCTCATCACATGCATGGAGTATATCATGTTTTTTATAAAAATGGAACAATGTTTCAAAAAAATGTTGACAGATTTGTCCAAGGACAATATCATGGAGTTGAAATACAGGGGGAGCCCTGTGTCTTTTTATGAACCGGCAAATAATCAAGGAGGATTTCCTCATGGGTAAGAAATTTGTAACTTTCGGTGAAATCATGTTGCGCCTCAGGTCTCCTGAGCATGAACGCTTGTTCCAGTCCCCCGTTCTCGAAGCCACCTTCGGTGGTGGCGAAGCAAATGTGGCGGTTTCCCTGGCCATTTTTGGCAAGGATGCCCAGTTTGTATCTGCGCTTCCGGACAATGCGGTCGGTGAGGCCGCCGTCCGCGAACTACGCAAGTACGGGGTGGATGTCTCCCGCATCAACAGGCCGAAAAATGGTCGCGTAGGTATCTATTTCCTGGAAACCGGCGCCAACCAGCGGGCCAGCAGCGTTGTCTATGACCGTGCGGAAAGCTCCATCGCGGTCGCCAAGCCGGAGGATTTCGACTGGAAGTCCATCATGTCCGAAGCCGCCTGGTTCCATGTGACCGGCATTACCCCTGCGTTGAGCCAGAACTCCGCGGACTGCGCTCTCGCCGCCATGAAGGCCGCCAAGGCCGCTGGCGCTACGGTCTCAATCGACCTGAACTATCGCAAGAAGCTGTGGAACTACGGCAAGAAGGCTCCCGAAGTGATGCGTGGGCTGGCCAAGTACGCCGACGTCATCATCGCCAACGAGGAAGATATCCAGAAATGCCTGGGAATCGAAGCGAACAGCGACGTTACTTCCGGCAAGCTGGATACCAAGGTGTACGAGGATCTGACCGCCGAGGTAAAGAAGCAGTTCCCCAATGTTTCCGTAGTCGCCGTAACCCTCCGCGAGAGCCATAGCGCCGACCACAACGGCTGGTCCGCGGCCTTGTCCGGCAAGACTGGGTTCTATCTGTCGAGGCATTATGAGATTACCGATATCGTTGACCGTGTCGGCGGTGGGGATTCCTTCGCGGCCGGCATCATCTACGGTTTGAGCGAGTATGCCGATGACGAACAGTATGCGATCAACTTCGCCGTCGCTTCCTCCTGCATCAAGCATTCAATCAACGGAGATTTCAACCTCGCCCGTAAGAGCGAAGTGGAGGCTCTGTGCAAGGGCGACGGCAGCGGTCGCGTCCAGCGCTGACGGGTGTACCGCGTATGTTCCGTTCCGATGGCCCTGCCGACGGGACTGGACGTGACGCATTGGGTATCGTATCAAACTGGAGCCATCGGCATGGTTCTTCGGGGCTTGCCGGTGGTTCCTTTTTTGTCTTTCACAAGGTTGCGTCTGATGCTTTCAGGCCTGAAATGTCAACAAAAGGATACACGGGAAACGATTGCTTCTCCAATGCATTTCTGGCAAGCATGGCCGCCAGTAAACGTAGGTACGAGCTATACTTTTCCATAAAAAGCAGTCCTGAAAGCAGGCATGCAGGATTCTGGCGGAAAACCTTGGAAGCGGGGACAAGCACCGGTTGTAAGCGTTCACTTCAATGTCATGTGTTGGCGGCTACATGAAAAAGGCCTCCCGAAGGAGGCCGTAATCATTTTGGCAGGAGATTGTCATCTAGCGATAAACGTTTTCGTTGCCTGTACGGGCGTACCATTGTACGTATATGTCACCGTCAACGTATAGTTTTTTCCTGTCTCAAGGATAGGTCTAGCTCCTGTGTTGTCGATAGGTGTTACAGTGCCAGCACCATCATCAAGCGTTATCGTAAAGTTCTCCTGTTTTACGCCGTCGGCATCTATTGCCATTACTGTGCCAAGGCGCTTTTCTTCGGCATTATAAAAAAGCATGGCTAGTCTTGTGGGCCTGAACTCCTGTCCGGCATAACGCGGGCTGATAGGACCTAACCTTCGCTTTGGACTAGTAGTGGGATCATACACATTCAGCAGGTACATATCTGGAACGGAAGTGATGGTGTCGCTTCCGACCGTCTCATTTTCATAGATATAATAGAGAAGCGCAGCGTCATTTGTCTGAATTGTATACGTCCCCAAATTAACCAAACTTGGTTCCTCCTGGCTAGTGTTATAAACATAGACTTTTGTACTGTCGGGGAGAAAAGTTGTATAACGTGAGTTCCAATCCTTGTCAAAGTATTCGACAGATGATGGGACGAAATCTCGCTGGAGCGTCGTCCCGACGAAGAAATCCAGCGTTTCCAGATTATTGGAAGCATTGATTACGTCGCCGCGATTGTACGCCTTGAGGGTTTTTGTAGCCGTTTTTCCTCCGTATGAAGCGCTAAGTGTGTTTTCACCCTCACTAAACACTACGTTGTCACTTGCGACCGTCGTGCCGTTTACTGTGATTCTCGCCTTGTCGGTCACGATCTGATAGGATTTTTCTCCGACCTTCGCTTTGACTTCATAGTCATTTGGTGTATATTTTTTCCCCACTTTAAAGGCATTGGTAAACATTTCAATGCTTAATGCAGTCGGAGTAACGTCGGACGATCCCATATTGCATGAAGCAAATGCCGCCGTCACCATAATAGCTGCAAGCAAAAGAAAAAAGCGGTTTTTTTTCATTGTGTTCATTCTCCTCATAATGAAAAGCATGTCAAATTGCGATACATGTCAGTTGCTCGCCACCCCTTGATGGGATGCAGGCAATGATACCGGAACGTCCAATACCTTTTTTAGCGGCACTGTTCCAATAGTCCATATTGTTCTTGTCTCAGCTATAGGATAGAACAAATTCAGAACCCCCGCAATGATTAAAAGTGACAATTCTACTCAATCTGTTCAAAAAATGATGAAGAAATTCTGCATGTAAAAATTGAGTAGCGATTATTTAGATGCTATATTGTACCCTATGAAAAAGATAATATGCACTCTACTCTGCCTTATTACCGTCTGGCAGTTGTTCGCAGCTTCCGTCCCTGCCCTTTCCGACGGGCGTTCCTGGGTCCCCGAAAGCGTCTTGCTCGGGACTGGAAACGACAAATGGGCGTTCGGTTTGAGCCGCAACAACGACGACCAGCTTTCCTACAGCGGGAATATCCGGGTAGAGGCCCCCGTCTGGACGCTCAGCCTTGACCTGAACGGCTATACCAACCGTGGTTGGAAGGACGCTTGGTATACGGGGGAATCAGATGAAGATATAACTAAGTTCTATGATGGCCGCTACGATGTCATCAATCTGGCGTTCGCCTTGAAACTGGCGCCGTTCAACACCGCTCATTGGCGTCTGGATATTACGCCGCAGGTCGGATTCATGATGGCGGGCAACTACGGATTCGAGTATTTTCAGAACCTTGTCCACAAGGTCAGCCACATCCATCAGGTGCATCTGCCATATGAGGCCGGTAGCAGATTCGCTCCGAAATTGTCCGCCGACCTCCGGTTCAGCGGTTTCTGGGGACTTCCCGTAGAACGGGAGAAAACGACGAACTACGGCGCCAGTCTGTTTTTCAATACTGACAACAACATCGGATTCGAGACCTCGCAGCATGTCGGGCTGGAGCTTTTCCTCCAGCGTGATACCAAAAAACTACTTTCGCTGTCTTTCGGATATATCTGGTACCAGCAATATACCGACTGGCGGACGCAGAAATTGACGTTATGGTTCCAGCAGGGGATGCGGCTTGGCTTCGCGATCAACGCCGGTGCGCTTTCGGTCAATTACTGGCATGCCTTGCAAAGTACCGACGGCTATACCGTCTATAGCGTCGATGTCATGTCGTTCTTCCAGAAAAGCAACTGGAAGGAGAACGACCTCACGATTACGCTTGCTTTCAGCTATCTTCTGAAGAATTTCTACCACACGCTGGAGATTCAGAATCGTCTGTTTGATTCCCGTTGGTCGCTGTTGAGTACCAACCGGTATATCGCTGGAAACCCGATTGACAAAGTCTCGGAACTTGAAGAAGATCCTCGCGAGTATCCCCGGCTCAAGAAAGGGTTCTCCCTTTGGACAGTAGGCGTCAAGTATGAAATCCCTGATACCTGGAGCAAAGGCTGGTGTACTCCGTTCGTAAGCCTCAGCCTTGGTTTTGAACGTTGGGAAATCGCCATATTGGATAATATGGTTCCAAAGGCTACCTCGCCATGGTACAGTTGGGTGGAATATACATTTATCATGGATGCGGAAATCGGTGTGTCCATTTTGCCCGAAGGTTTGCTAAAAGCGGGAAACGCCTCCTATCGGATTTTGGTCAGCGGCGGGCTTACGTGGATTCCCGAAGTTGAAAAGATAGAGCTCATACTGCTGCTTTCAGAGCTTGCCAAGTGGGAAGATAGTTTTACTTCGATATTCTATTTCGTTCCGCGTGTCACCGTAGGCATGCAGATCGGCTTCGACCTGTAGCCGATAGTTTTGCCGCCGTGTGGCCGTCTGCGATGTCCCCCGGTATGGTGTTGGAGAAAAAATATGCCGACTTTGTTTTTGCTTGGAGATTCCACCTGCGCTGACAAACGAACCGAAGCCCGTCCCGAAACAGGGTGGGGGGAATGTTTCCATCCCTATCTGGCCGATGGCTGGACATTGGACAACCGCGCCGTCAACGGTCGCAGTACCCGCCAGTTCCTGCTGGAAGGGAACTTTCAGGCGGTAGAGAACGTCTTGCAGCCGGGTGATGCCGTTCTGCTCCAATTCGGGCATAACGAACCGAAACCTGAAGCTTGGCGGCATACGGAGCCTTGGACGACATACCAGGACAATCTCAGGTTAATGGTCGCCTCTATCCGCAACCATGGGGCGACGCCGTACTTCGTGACTTCCATCGCCCGCCGTCGGTTCCTGCCGGTTGACGGTGCCCTGGTCTTGCAGGATACCCATGGCGATTATCCTGTTGCCATGCAGGCTGTCGCCCAGGACCTGCGAGTTCCCTGCGTTGACATGACTTCGGCAACCATGCGCTGGCTGTCTGGTATCGGGGATGAAGCCTCAAAGCGTTTTTTCATGAACTTTTCCGCGGGACTGTATCAGAACTACCCCAATGGCAAGGCCGACGATACTCACCTGCGTCCCGAAGGGGCTGCGAAAGTGGCGGGAATGATTGCTGAACGGCTTGCGAAACTGACGCCGAAGCCGGAGTTCCTCAATGTTTGAAAAAAGTTGAAGTTAAAATGAATTGTTACCAAAATATCAGCGTTTTGTTGAGTATGGCTTCGAATCTATAGCGGGAACATCGATTCCAAAAGTATCGAAGATCAGCTACTATGCCTGTGACAGAACACTATACACATCTTTGCTTTTGAAACTTACCTTACAGAAGCTTCCAACTTTCTAGAAGAGGGTCTTGCGGGTCATCCCATACAGAAGTGTCTTTCTCATGAATGATGAGCCTAATGGCTGGCAGCAGGATTAAAGCGATGAATTGGATAAATAGGCAGTCTCACTTGACCTTGTTCAAGATGAATGTTTTTCCACCGGTCTTGGAGATCGCGGAAAAATTTACACTATTCAACTTTTCTTGGGGTACTTTTTGTCAAAGGTGATTTCGCCGCTCTTAGGGTAGTAATGATGCCAGCAAGCCTGTAGTAGTTTCCCAGCTTTTTTTAAAGCTTGTTGAAAAGGAGTGTCGAAATTAACGTTTAGTATTCTCTCTTGCGATTCCACACATATTTGAACGCTTAGTTTTGTTCATCGTTGTTTATGCTAAATTGTTTAACATGAACAACGATAAAATATCCACTGAATCAACGCATTTTTGAAAAGACTTTACTTCCTATTTAAATCTTACCTGCTATATGTTGCACGACTATTTCGATTATATAACAGTTTCTTAGAAAAACATACTATCAAAAGTTGTTTCATCGCCGATATCCTGCGCTAATCCTCGAAGGTTTACAAGTACGTAGTCCGGTAAGGTAAGTCCTTCCTGATATGCTTTTTTTCGTTTTTCATGTTCAATATCTCCAGGAAGCATGATTTTTCCGTTTTCCGCTTTTGGTGCCGTGAGGATTTCTGTTGTCATTGCTTTAAGCCGAGATTGGAACGCCTCATTGGTAGCAAGTGCGTCAATGTTGATGGCAAGGAATGCATGACCTTCATTGGCGAATTTAGGAACATCGTTCAACCAGCAGTTTATACCACTGAGAAATGCGGCGCCAGTCAACGTCGACACAAGAATTTCGACCAGTAATGCAATTCCATATCCTTTGTGCATCGACATTGGAAGCAGCGCCCCTTTTTCTGGATATTCCGAAGGATCATCGGTAGGAATACCATGTTCATCTACTAACCATTTTTCTGGAAGTTTTTTTCCGACTGCTTTCATGGAAAGTATTTTTGTGACAGCCACAGAACTGGTGGCAATATCCAAGAAGATTGGATTATCTGTTCCATTTGGCACTGCATAGGCAATCGGATTGGTTCCCATGATTGCACCTTTGCCGCCTGGGACGGTCATCCAAGGATCTGTATTAGTCATTGCAAGCCCAATCATACCCTCTTTTGCCGCCATGATAGGGTAATAGCTTAACGCTCCAATATGACTGGAATTTTTGACACCGACAAAACCTATTCCAGTCTTTTTTGCTTTTTTGATTGCAAGGTTCATCGCTTCCACCGCGTTGGTCGTTGGCATGGCGTTATGTCCATCGATGATAGATGCGGCAAGACAGTTTACACAGATTTCTGGAGATGCCTTAGGGTCTATTCTACCGTCTTTTATGTTGTTCATGAGCTGCCTGATTTGTCTGGTTCCATGACTATGAATACCCCTAGTGTCCGCGGCGGTGAATACATCTGCCGCGTATGTTGCGTCGCGTTCAGAGAGTCCGCTTGCAAGCATTGCTTTTTTACACCAAGCTTCTAATTGTTCGGGGTTTATATGTTTTCCGATTAGATCCGATACATCAATCATGTGAATTTCTCCTCATCTGTTAACGCGGCCGGAAGTGTTTCCGTTCATTAACGAAATAACTTCTTCTTTCGTGGTATAATTGAAATCTCCCCTGATGGTATGGCAGAGGCAAGATGCGGCCACTGCGAATGAAATACATGTCTGGAGAGAGCCCATGAACTCATCATTTTGTAATGCATAGAGCAGGGATGCTGCGAAGGAATCTCCTCCGCCCACTCTGTCGACTATGTCTGTGATTTTATACGGTGTATAGTTATTTTCCCAAATAGGTGCGAAAAATGCTTTGTCTGAGTGTTTTTCCCAAAGCATTGCACCCCAGTTGTTATGATTCGCTGAAATACTTTCCCGTAATGTACATGCAACATGGGTTACGTTGGAGTAACGCCTAGAGATTTGTCGGGCGACATCAGGGTATTTGTCAATATCGAGTTTTCCGGCGTTTATATCCGATTCTCCGGCCGTGATTCCTAGAATATCCGCAGCATCTTCTTCATTACCGATTACAATATCTGCATATTGCAACATATCTCCTACGACTTCTCTCGCAAGGACTTTCGCAGGAGTTCCCGCTCTCCAATTCCATAGTTTTTTTCTGAAATTAAGATCGATGGAGACTGATACCCCAAGCTGTTTTGCTTGCTTGACGATTTCCATTGATGTTCTGGCTGCGGATTCTGAAATCGCGGGGGTGATCCCTGAAATATGTAACTGGGATATGCCATCGAAGATTGATTTCCAATCGTAACTTTCAGGACCAAGCATAGCAATTGATGAATAAGCTCTATCATACCAGACCTTGCTTGGACGTTGTCCCGAACCAGATTCAAGAAAGAAAATTCCCATTCTGCCAATATCTGTACGTATAATATGGGACACATCAACATCAAGACCTTTCATTTGCTTGATGAATGCATCCGGCAAAGGGCCTTGGGGTAGGGCTGTTACATATCTGACATCGCCCCCTAGCATAGAATAAGATGCTGCGACATTCGCTTCTGCCCCTGCGAACGTACATCGTAGTATTCCTGGAACGCTTTGAGGGAATCTCAACTGAGGGGGGTCTGGCTCAAAGCGTCCCATTACTTCCCCGAATGTCAATAAAGTTCCTTTCATACAGCCTCCTGCTCGGAACAAAGTGCCATGGCATCTTGTGCGTTTTCGGTAATTTGTTTCCAATCTTTTGATTGAATCAGTTTTCGTGGAGCAATCCATGAACCACCAATGCAAAGTATCTTTGGATGAGTACTGTACTCTCGGCAATTTTTACCATTGATTCCACCAAGTGGAATGTATGATACGCCAAGATGGTCATATGGTGCATTGATTGCATTGAGGTACGAGAGTCCTCCTAAATTTTCTGCGGGGAATATTTTCATAATTCTGCAACCTAATTCTACAGCAGTCTCAATATCTGAGGGATTCGATATTCCTGGTGCTATTGGAATGTTGTGTTGGCTTGCGGTTTTGATGATTTTTGGGTTACAACCTGGAGTAACGATTAAATCCGTATATGGTGCAATTTGTTCAACTTGCTCTGGCGTCAATACAGTCCCTACTCCTGTAATCATTTGTGGTAAAGCTTGCTTGATATTGATAAGTGCTTGTATTGACGCTGGGGTGCGTAAGGCCAGCTCAATCGCGGTTATACCGCCGTCAATTAAAGCTTGTGCAGCTACGACTGCATCCTGAGCATCGTCAATAACGAGAACCGCCATGATTTTCGCGTTTTTTAATTTCGTTTTGAGAGTTTCTGGAAAAACCCATTTTGTTGAAGACATTGTTAAATTCTCCCAAATTTTGCTAAAAGTTCCGGTACGGTCGCGCCCTTGAGAATCTCCTGTCTGCAACCTTCTTCATTCGTAGCCTGCTTTACGGCTTTTTCGTATACCTCCTCCGCTTGTCCATATGGCACGACGGTCACTCCGATTTCATCAGCAACGATAATATCTCCGGGATTGACTATCACTCCGCCACAAGATATGGCGGTTCCTAGTTCTATGGGTTCAAAAATCTGTGTAAGAGCACTATGGGCTTCCCTTGGCGATACTGATTTTGAAACGATTGGGAAATCAAGCATTCTAGCCTCGTCTGTATCACGTGCCGAACCCCAAATAACCACTCCTTTCGCCCCTGCGTTTCTTGCAAGACCTGACATGAGTCCCCCCCATATGGATGTTTCCGTATCCCCAAAGGCATCGATTACCACAACATCCCCAGCCTGCACATATTTGAAGATTTCAAGGCAGTCGCATAGAAACCCCGAAGATAGTTTAACAGTAAATGCCGGACCGATGAATGTTTTGTTGACGCTACGCATCTTCATGCTACTATGCATGATTCCATCTCTTTCTAGGCTATCTCCAACAACACAGGATATACTCATTACTTTTTCTAGTTCCGCAAACTTGGATAGAATCTTTTGATCCAGTATCTGCCGGTCTTTTACGACATGTTTCACTTCGACACCTCCTACGGTACTTTCTTATATACAAGCACACTCTTTTTAAGTTGTCAAACATTTTTAAAACTCAGTTTTATTTTTATGCATATTTATAATTTTTTATTATACACGCATTGACCTATCGGTTGGATGCGATATACTGAGAACTAACTACAACATAGGATGATATAATGGATACAACCCGGATAGTTTCAAAAGAACCTGGAGAAGTGCAATCCGTCATTAAGACGCTTCGAATTCTGGAGGCGTTGGCGGAACACGACAAAATAACGCTTACTGATTTGGCTGATCTTGTGGGCGGACACAAAAGTACCGTATATAGGTTCATGTGTACGTTGATTGAACAAGGGTATGCGAAACGGGATGATAGTGATCTTTATTCTCCTACATTAAAATTGTTCCAAATCGGAATGTGTACATATTCTCGTATTGATTTAGTAAATCAAGCGATGCCCACATTGAAGCGAATGGCATTCTTGTCTGAAGAAACTGTGCATCTTGCAATGGAAAGTGATGGTCAACTTGTTTATTTGCATAAAATTGAATCATCGCATAGTCTGCGGGTGAGTATGCAGTCGCGTATAGGTAGTTCTGCTCCTGAGTATTGTACTGGTGTTGGTAAGATACTGCTGGCTTGGGCTTCCGCCGATGATTTGGAGCAATATATGTCAAAATGTCCGTTTTTACGTTTTACCCCTAGAACTATTTGTAATCGGCTTGATCTTGAGAATGAATTGAATCAGATTCGGGAGCGGGGATATTGCTTTGATGATGAAGAACATGAAAATGGTGTGCGATGTGTTGCCGCTCCTATCAGGGACTATTATGGAAATGTGATAGCCTCCGTCAGCATTTCCGGCCCCACCGTAAGGCTTGATGATAATAGAATGGCATCATTGGTAGATCTTGTCGTAGTATCCGCTCGTGAAATTTCTCAGAGCCTAGGGTGGATAAAAAAATAGTTTTTTAAAACTCAGTTTTATTTTTCTTGACAAATTGTCATTGTGCCTTAGAATTTCAGTAACAATAAAAGGAGGGGCACAATGAACAAACCATTTCGTGTCTTCGTAGTATTAGCTTTATTGCTTGCGGTTCTCTTTCCTGTTTTGGCGCAGGGAGGGAAAGAAGAAACATCCTCAATCGTGATTGGTGTGGTAGCTGCGCGAACAGGCGATAACGCAGGGCTTGGTGAGATGCAAGGGAACGGTGCCAAACTTGCCGCACAGGAGATTAATGCTACCGGTGGTGTATTGGGCAGACAGATTGAACTCATTCTTGAAGATTCCCAGGGGGTTCCTGCTCAAGCGGTAGCTGCTTTGAATAAGCTTATCTATCGTGATAATGCCATTGCCATCGTTGGAGATTGTCAAAGCTCTCCATGTCTGGGTATGATGCCCGTTATTGAAAAGGCCGGTATTCCGATGTTGCCTCATGGTACCAGTCTGAATATCTGTGAACAGGGGAACCCTTGGATATTCAGAACTCGTGCGAACGATGTTGTGAAATTCGGCTCCCTCGCGATCTTCCTCGTCGATGAAGGATATAAACGTATTGCTGTCCTTCATGATTCTGCTGATTATGGGTTGGGTGGAATTCAATCAATTCGAGGTGCATTGGGAGATAGTGCAGCCTCTCTAGTTGTCGCTGACGAGACTTTTACTCCTGGTGACAAGGATTTTAGTTCCCAGTTGCTGAAGGTTAAGAATGCAAATCCTGATGTAATGATCTTGATTGGTCCTATGACTGATATGGGACTTGCCATGAAACAGGCTAGGCAAATGGGTCTCAATGTACAGTTCGCTGGTGGAGCCGGAATTGAAGGTTCTACTACGCTAGATGCCGCTGGTGGTGCTGGGGAAGGTTTGATCTTCGCCGCTGGTTTCATTTCTGCGAATCCTGATCCTCAGGTTGTCTCTTTTGTTGAATCATTCAAGAAAATCAGTGGAGGGAAAACCCCCGATGATTTTGCTGCTACAGGGTATGATGCGGTTTATATCCTTGCGGAAGCAATCAAGTGCGCTGGTTCTACAGAACCTGCTGCTTTGCAAAAAGCTTTGCGTGAGATGACCTTCAAAGGCGTCGAAGGGACTTTTGATTTTGACGAGAAAGGTGAAGGGTTGCATTCGATGCAATATGGTGTTATCAAAAACGGAACCACTGCTTTCTATAATTGATTTTTGGTTAGGATAGGAAGGATAAGGAGGGATATATGAATTCGTCGTCAGTGATTATCCAATTGATTGTAAGCGGACTTGCGATAGGAAGCGTATATGGATTGATTGCATTAGCCCATTCAATGATATGGAGTGGCGTGCGGGTCGTTAACTTTGCGCAAGGTGAGATACTTATGATCGCGGCATCTGTATCCCTCATGTTTGTAACGGGTGAATGGGGAGCAAAGCTCCCCTTCATTCCGTCAGCGATAATCGGGGCGCTTGCCTCAGCGTTGTTCGGGTTCTTGATTTATATCTTGGTCATGAGGCCAACAACAAAAATTGGATTTCTATATGTAATAGGTGGTTGTGTCGGTGTTCAAATGCTGTTGCAAAACATAGCTATCTTAATCTGGGGTGCTACAGGACGGGCGTATCCTGCGATATTCCCCATGATTCCGATACACATTGGTGGAGTATACATCGTTCCTCAGGATATCTTCATTTTGGTAATTAGTCTTGTCGCGGCTGGATTGCTCTGGTTTTTTTTGACAAAGACGAAAATCGGGACGGCGATGCGAGCATCTTCTCAAAATCGGTCTGTCGCGGGACTAATGGGTATCAATCATGTTCTTACAGATGCTCTGACGATTATTATTGCTAGTGCTTTGGCTGGCCTTGCAGGAATTCTGCTAGCTCCAAAATTTTTTGTTACACCATCGATGGGAGCGTCAATCAATTCCAAGGCTTTTACAGCCGCTGTGCTTGGAGGTTTCGGAAACATTCCTGGAGCTATTGTAGGGGGGCTGTTGCTCGGTATGGTCGAAAATCTGGCGGGAGGAATATTTTCTTCCCAGTTCAAAGATGCAGTCTCGTTTATTATTTTGATTCTCATCATGATGTTTAAACCTGGTGGGCTGTTTGACGTTGGACCGGGGAGGAAAGCATGAATTTTACTCAGACAATAAAGAGACACAAGAATATTTATCTACCGATTATTTTTATATTATTAGTTTTGACTGTATTTCTTATCAGAGATCCTTATATTTCTCATATAGTGATTATTGGCGGTATTTATGGTTTTATGGCAATCGGCCTCAATATTGTAACAGGACTGTGTGGACAGATTAACCTTGGTATGGCTGGTTTTTATGCCATTGGATCATACACTTCGGCTTTATTGGCATCAAAACTTAACGTGAGTTTCTGGATTGCATTTCCTATAGCGATTTTATTTGCGGCAATTGCTGGCCTCATTATTGGCTATCCCGCGCTGAAGGTCAGGGGGGGGGGTCTATCTTGTCTTGATAACGACTAGCTTCGCAAGTATCATACAGACTATTTTGACTCAGTGGGTGAGTTTGACAAATGGTCCCATGGGAGTCGTCGGAATCGCATCACCGTCATTATTTGGTTTTACCGTCAGAACACTGAATCAATGGATGGTTCTTGTCTATATACTCTTGTTTGTAGCTATGATCATTGCTATGCGCATAGAACGTTCTCGGATTGGGCGCAGTCTGAAAGCTATCAGGGAAAGTGATACTTCAGCGCAGAGCCTTGGCATCAATTTGGCGTATTACAAGATTCTCGCATTCATTATATCTGCCGCATTTGGCGGGGCCGGTGGATCTCTGTATGCGCATTATATGACGACGGTCAGTCCTGATATTTACAACATGAATTTGAGTGTCCTCGCTCTGACAATGATTGTCATCGGTGGCGTAGGGTCAATTCCTGGATCCATTCTTGGTGGACTTGTTATTGCTATCCTTCCTGAATCTTTGAGATTCCTCGGTTCATGGCAGATGGTGATTTATTCATTGCTCATAGTTATGGCGACTATTTTTCTCAAACATGGACTCCTCGGGGGAGGGGTCGATGTCTACCAATTTTTCAAAAAAGCGTTTATAGGGAGAGATGCTGACAATGAAAACTAATGTGTCGGAATCCATACTTGCCGTACAAGGAATTGTCAAAAAATTTGGTGGAGTCGTTGCACTTGACGGTGTAGATTTGACAGTTCATACAGGAGAAATTCGCGGGTTGATTGGTCCCAACGGATCTGGTAAAACAACTATGTTCAATGTTCTGACAGGATATATACCGGTTACTGCGGGGATCATGAATTTTGAGGGAAATACGATAAAGGGTCTGTCGACGTATCAGCTTGCTCGGAAAGGCATAGCAAGAACTTTTCAGCATATTGAACTGTTTAAGGGTCTATCTGTCCTGGATAATGTGACTGTTGCTGTACAATGTAGGGAAAAATCAAGGCCATTTGGTGTTATGTTCAATACTCCGGTCATCAAACGGGACGAGCAGACTTTTAGAAAAAAAGCTGAACAAGCATTAGAGTTTGTGGGAATCATCCAATATAAGGATTATCCAGCCAGTGGACTTGCCTATGGACAGCAACGACTTGTTGAAATTGCTCGGGCTTTGGCGACTGAACCTCGGCTGTTGTTGCTTGATGAACCTGCTGCTGGGATGAATCCTACTGAGAAACAGAACCTATCACACTTAATCAACAAAATACGTGAAAGTGGAATCACTGTCGTATTGATTGATCATGATATGAAGATGGTTTGTGGGCTTGCCGATGAAATTACTGTATTGGATTGTGGAAAAAAAATCGCAGAAGGCAAACCTGAAGATATCCAGAATAATCCAGCAGTCATTGCGGCATATCTGGGAGAAGGTTCTAATGAAGGTATATCCGTCCATAAGAAAAGTTCCTTCAATGAATATGAACAGCATAAAGATATTCTTTCTTTGGATCATATAAACACATATTATGGAGCCGCACATATTCTCAAGGATATAACTTTTTCTGTAAAGGCTGGGGAATTTGTAGCATTGATTGGTGCAAATGGAGCGGGAAAAACAACTTTGTTGCGAACAATCAGTGGCATGATTACTCCAAAGTTTGGAAAGATATCCTATGAGGGGTTCGATATTACGGCGGTGCCTGTATATAAATTGGTCGCTGAAGGTGTTATACATGTCCCAGAAGGAAGAGGAATTTTTCCCCAGTTGACAGTTCGAGAAAATATCATGATGGGCGCATATTTAAGAAAAGACAAGAATGATATCGAAAAAGATTACGAATATGCTCTGTCTTTGTTTCCCCGACTTCAAGAACGTATTGCCCAGTTGGGTGGTTCATTATCTGGTGGAGAACAACAGATGCTTGCCATAGCACGAGCCATGATGGCCCGGCCTAAGTTGCTCCTGCTGGATGAGCCATCCATGGGGCTTTCGCCAAGATATACGGAAGAAGTGTTCAAAGTGGTAAGCAGAATTCACGCAGATGGACAGACCGTAGTATTAGTTGAACAGAACGCAAAAGCGGCGCTATCTGTTGCGGATAGGGCATTCGTTATTGAGGTCGGTAGTATTGTTTTGGAAGGTCCTGCACAAAAACTACTTCAAGATCCAAAGGTACGCGCAGCATATCTTGGAGGGTGATTATTGTTTCTCCGGCTCCCAGCCCAACAGCTCCGATAGACGGCCGCACGCCTGTTTGATCATCTCGACGGTCAGATCGAACCCCTTTCGCTCGAAACGGAACAACGGCCATGAAACGCTCATGGCCGCGATCACCTTGCCGGTATAGTCGCGCACGGGAGCGCCGATGCACATGATCCCCTGCTCATGCTCCTCGTCGTCCATCGCCCAGCCCCTGGCTCGGATGGCGGCAAGCTCCGCCTTGACCGCTTCGGGGGTACGGAGCGTCTTGGGAGTGAACGGCTTGAGTTGCCGCCCCGCCAGATATTCCTCCACCTCCTGCTCCGACATATCGGAAAGCAGGATCTTGCCAATCGCCGTACAGTAGAGGGGGATCATCTTGCCCACGCGCGAATACATCCGCAACGTGTAGGAAGACTCTTTTTTCAGGACGTAGACGGCGTGGTCGTCTTCAAGGATTCCCATATGCACCGTCTCGCCGAGATTTTCACAAAGCAGTTCCGCGATGGGTTGGGCTAGATTGATCAGATCCAGATGCTCCAGCCCATGCGAACCCACGGAGAACATCTTCAGCGTGAGCGAATAACGGTCACCGGGATCCCGGTAGACATAGCCGAGACTGGCGAGCGTTGAAAGAAACCTCAGAAGCGTGGCCTTCGGCAGCTCCGTCTCCTTCGCCAACTGTTCGAGATTGATGCTCTTGTGCCGTGCCAACCTCTCCAATATGGTAATGGTCCGTACTACCGAACTGATCTGCTGCTTGTCAGAACCAGTCTGTTCCAGCTCTTCGATTTCTTTCTTGCTCACTTGCGATTGCTCCCCGGCTGACAGTCTTGGTCGATGTCAGCCCTCGAAATACGCCTTTGCGTTTCCAAACGAGATATTCTTCACCATCTCGCCCAACATGTCAATGTCGTTCGGAATCTCCCCGGCTTCGACCCATGTTCCGAGAATATTGCACAGTATCCTGCGGAAATACTCATGGCGGGGGTAGGAGAGGAACGAACGGCTGTCGGTCAGCATGCCGACGAAACGTCCGAGCAGGCCGATATTGCCAAGGACCTTCATCTGTTCCTCCATGCCGTCGCGGTGGTCGCAGAACCACCAGGCCGAACCAAGCTGCATCTTGCCGGGGATACCGTCCTGGTAACAGCCCATCAACGTGGCCAACGGGTAGTAGTCCTTCGGATTGAGCGTGTAGAGGATCGTCTTGGGCAGGTTGTCCGTTGCGGCCATGGCGTTGAGCAACGCGCTGAGGTTCTGGGACATCGCCATGTCATGGGACGCATCGTAGCCGGTATCAGGCCCAAGCTGCCTGAACATGCGGGTATTGTTGTCGCGGATGGAGGCGAAATGCAACTGCATCGCGATATTCCGCTTGTTGTAGGCTTTCGCCAGGGCAATCAGCACACGGGTTCTGTAGGCATCGACTTCGCACTGGCAGAGAGCGGCTCCTTCCATCTTCTTTGCGAAGATCGCCTCCACTTCCGCGTCGTTCTTGATTGCGAACGGGGCGTAGGCGAGGGCGTGGTCGCTGGCCTTGCAGCCGAGGGCGGCGAAGAAGTCAAGCCGTTTCTCCAATGCGGAAATGACATCGGAGACCGACTTGATCTCCATGCCAGCCGCTTTGCCCAGCTTGGCGATGTACTCGGCGAAGTCTGGCTTGTCGATGTTCAGCGCCTTGTCGGGGCGGAACGACGGAATGACCTTCGCGGGACACTTGCCTTCCTTGGCGATGACTTCATGGTAGTGGAGGTCGTCGGCGGGATCATCGGTAGTGCCGACGGCGTAGACATTGAACTTCTTCATGATACCGAATACGGAAAGCTCAGGATCGTTGGCGAACTTCTCATTGGCGATTCTATAGATTTCCGGAGCGTTCTTGCGGTTGAGCACCAGGTCGATGCCGAAATACCGCTGTAGTTCCAGGTGCGTCCAATGGAACAGCGGATTGCCGACCAGTTGCTCCATCGTTCCGGCCCAAGCGAGGAACTTCTCGTACGGATCGGCGTCCTTGCCGGTGACGAGCGTTTCAGGAACCCCGTTGGCCCGCATCATCCTCCACTTGTAGTGGTCGCCGCCAAGCCATGCGTCGGTAATGGTGGTGAACCGCTTGTCGGTCGCGATCTCCTGGGGGATCAGGTGGCAGTGGTAGTCGAAGATCGGCTGCCCGGCCGCGTAATCGTGGTACAGGACCTCGGCGGTCTTGTTGTTCAACATGAAATTCTCATCCATAAATTTCTTCATAGTATTACACCGTCCTTGAATAGCGAGATTTCGGCATATCCGTTCTGCTCGTTCTTAGTATGATAAACTCCCGATGCGGTATCGGCAATCAATTTGATGAAATCCTCGGTCACAACGCCATCGTTCTCATGCAGCAACCGTCCTGCGTTGAAATCTATCCAGTTCGTTTTCTTTTGCGCCAGCATGTCGTTGCTCGCTACCTTCACCGTCGGTACGGGAGCGCCGAGCGGAGTTCCCCGGCCTGTGGTGAACAGAATCAGATGCGCTCCGGCGGCGGTCTGCGCCGTAGTGGACACGATATCGTTTCCCGGCCCGCTGAGCAGGTTCAGCCCCGTATGGGCTACCCTGTCCCCATAGCCGAGCACAGCCTCGACCGGAGCCTGTCCACCCTTCTGTACACAGCCGAGGCTCTTGTCCTCAAGCGTGCTGATGCCGCCCGCTTTGTTGCCGGGCGAGGGGTTTTCGTAGACCACCTGGTCGTGCTTGACGAAATACTGCTTGAAATCGTTGATCAACGCCACGGTCTGGTCATAGATTCCACGGCTGACGCAACGGTTCATCAGCATCTGCTCCGCACCGAACATCTCAGGGACCTCGGTCAGAATGGCCGTTCCCCCCATTGCGGTGAGGGCGTCGCAGAACCTTCCGACCAAGGCGTTCGCCGTAATGCCGCTGAAACCGTCCGAGCCGCCGCACTTGAAGCCTACGACGAGCTTGTTCATCGGAACAGGTGTGCGAACGTCCTTCGACGCCACATCGGCCAACTCCCGGAGCAGGTTCCGTCCGGCTTCAACCTCGTCCTCAACCTCTTGGGCGACCAGAAACTTGACCCGCCGGGGATCGACCGGCCCGACCAGTTCCCTGAATGAAGCCATGGTGTTGTTCTCACAGCCAAGTCCGAGTACCAGCACGCCCCCGGCGTTCGGGTGATGCACCAGATCCGCCAGAATCCTTCTGGTCGCCTCGTGGTCGTCTCCCATCTGGGAACAACCATACGGATGGTTCCAGACATGAATGCCGTCCAGCGGCAAGGCCGTGAATTCCTTCCTGGCCCATTCAACCAACTGGTTTGCTATTTGGTTGACGCATCCCACGGTCGGGACGATCCATAGCTCGTTGCGCACACCGATGCGACCGTCAGCCCGCTGGTACGCCTGGATGGTCGGAATCTTGCCCGCCCATTCTTCCTTGCGTTGTTCGGCGGCCTTTATGCAGGCCTTTGCCGCGGCTTCATCGTAATGGTACTCGGCGCTTTCGGCCAGCAGCGTCCTAATATTGTGGGCATGGACATGGCTACCGGCGGGAATCAGCTCTTTAGCCGCTCCGATCGGATAGCCATATTTGATTACCGGCGTACCCGGTTGCAGGTCCGCAAGGGCTACCTTGTGACCCGCCGGAACGTCGGTGACGACCGTCAACGGCTTGCCCGCGACCACGACGACCTCTCCTTTCACAAGAGGCTCTATCGCCACGGCTACCGAGTCGGTCGGATGAATCTTCAAAACTTTGTTCACTTGCATGGCGTCCCCTTACAGAATGCTCTTCATGGCGGCCTGCATGCCGTCGTTCCAGATCAATGCGAGGTCTGCGGCGACCAATTTTTCCAATCCCCGGACCTTTGTCAGATCCTGGCCCCACCATGCGCTTTCTGAAAGGATGCCCTTCGCCAACCTCGCCGCCTTTGTAGCGTTGTCGCCACCTTCGGCGTAGAGCTGGGCGAACCGGTCAAGCACCTCGGGGCTGTCTTGGATCAGATACGTCTCGCCGTTGCGGTTGCCCTTCAGCGCCGCGCCGTCCTTCTCCGTGCCCTGGTAGAAAGAAATCAGTGCGGCGAGGGAGAACACCAGCTTCTTCGGCAATTCACCCTTCTTCTGCAAGTATCCGAGCAGGGAGGGGAGGTCGCGGGTCTTGAACTTGCTGGTGGAGTTGAGGCTGATGGACATGAGCAGATGACGGATATACGGATTGGCGAACCGCTCCAGCACATCCCCCGCATATTTCTCCAGCTCCGCCTTGTCTCCGTCCATCGACGGGATGATTTCTTCAAAGATGCCTTTGTGCATGAAGCTGTAGACCATCGGGTCGTTGATGCATTCTTCGACAGTATCCAGCCCCGCCTGATGCGCCGCCAACACGGTCATGGTATGGGCGCCGTTGAGTATCCGTACCTTGCGGGTGCGGTAGAAGCTCATGTCGTCGGTCCATACGACGTTCAGCCCCGCCTTATCAAACGGCAGTTCATCGCCATGGAAATTCTTATGGCATTCAATGACCCACAGATGGAAAATCTCCGCGGCGTCGAGCAGGTTGTCCTTGTAACCAAGCTTCTCGCACAGTGCCTCGGCCTCCTCGCGGGGATAGCCCGGCACGATACGGTCAACCAAGCTGTTGCAGAAGTCGCAGGCGTTTTCAAGCCAATCGACGAACTCCTGTTCCAGCTTCCATTCGCCGGCGTACTGAAGGACGATCCGCTTGAGGTTGTCGCCGTTCTTGTCGATCAGTTCACAGGGGATGACAATCAAACCCTTGTCCTGCGCACCCGAGAAATGCTGCCAGCGCCGGTAGAGGAATGCGCAAACCTTGCCGGGGTAGGATACTTGAGGCTTGTCCTCCAGCTTGTCCCCCTCGTGGTAGGCGATTCCTGCTTCCGTAGTATTGGAGATGATGAAACGCAAGTCCTTATTCTCAGCGCAGGCCATGTAGTCGGCATAGTCGCGGTACGGATTGAGACAGCGGCTGACGCTGTTGATGCAGCGGTATTCTTCTACGGTCTTGCCGTTCTGCACTCCCCTGAGGACCGTCGTATACAGTCCCTTCTGGGCGTTGATCATGTCGGCCATGCCGCGGTCCAACGGCTGCACCTGCACTACATTGCCGTTGAAACCAGTCTTTTCATTGAGCTGGTCAATCATCCAGTCCACGAATGCACGGAGGAAATTCCCCTCTCCAAACTGAAGGATACGTTCCGGTCTTGAAACTGCGCTCTTTACTTCTGTGATGGATTTCATTTCGCATCTCCTTTAGGCTTACCCATCGAGGAACCGTCCTCTCCTGGGTCTTTTGTTTCTCTATCCATTCCGGAACGATGTCCGGGATCATCCATTTGCTATTTCTTAAGCATGGGTACCTGCTCTTGCAGGTCTCCTGCCTTGGTTTTGTTCTCCAACTTCTTCACCGTTTCCCGCACACCGAACAGCCGTTGCCCGGTCAAGGCGCAGACGGTCTGCTGGAATACGATTCCAAAGATGACGGGCAGCGCCGAGTGGGGCGGGAAGAACGATATCGCCAGTACCAGTGCCGCGCTGATGTTCCTCAGCCCGATGGCGAATGTTACGCTGACCATCTGATCTTTCTCCAGTTTGCAGATTTTCGCCGTCAGCTTGCCCAGGAGGAATCCCACGCAGGCGAGCAGCAGGCAAAGCAGGACGGTCGGAATATAGGTGATGTTGAACTTCAGTATCTCGTCGGCGATTTGCGATACGTTGATCGCCACGACCATCAGCAACGCGACTTTGCCGAACGGTTTGAGGCAGGGGCCCACATGGTCGTTCACCTTGCCCTTCGTAATATAGTTGACGCAGATTCCGACCATGGACGGAATCACGACCATCCATACAAGGGAAAGCATCATGCCCGTCGTATCAATCTGCACGGCGGTATGGGTCAGGAACTTTACCGTGAACGGAGTAACGAACGGTGCGAGAATCGTATCAAGCAAAATCAGCGTCAAAGACAACGCTCCATCCCCATGGTATATCGAACTCCATATATACCCGACTACCGCTGTCGGAATGGAGAACAGCAGTACAAATCCCGTGACCACCGCGGGATCGGCCCTGAAAACCAGCGACGCTATCGCCCAAGCGAACAGCGGCATGCACACATGCGAGCCGATGAAAAACGCGACGAGCGGTTTCGGGCGGCTGATCACCCGAAAAAAATCCTTGGGATTGATACCGAACGCCCCCGACATGGTGATGAACGCGAACAACCATGTGACCGCCGGTTTCATCCAACTGATTCGCGTCCCCAGCAACAGTCCGATGATCACCCCAGTCGGGGTGAGGATCGGCATGCTTCGTTCCAATACCTTGTTGGCGCGCTTTTGAAATGTCTCGAATTGCTGAAAATGAAACATCGTTCCAATTCTAAACCTCGGGGGTGGGGCTGTCAAGTTGATTAAGCCGTGTTTTCTTATCACAATCCCGTCCTACTTGGGCAACGCCCGCAATACTGCGGTGTCCTCACAAGGCCGTGCTCGCGCACTGTCCTTGTTCGTCCGCCTTGTCTTGCGGGTGTTGCCCTTCGTAGGGAGTCGCTTTGGAAATGGACTGCTGGTTTTTGTTTCAGCGAGGCCGTACCGGAGTACTGTCCCCATCTTGTTTCCTTGGTCTTGGCGGTCCTTGCTTCGTAGCGAACTACTTGGTCAATGCCTAAATAGTCACCACTGCCCCATACCGCGGTGTCCTCACAAGGCCGTGCTCGCGCACTGTCCTTGTTCGTCCGCCTTGTCTTGCGGGTGTTGCCCTTCGTAGGGAACCACCAATTCCTGCGTCAACTTCGATGAGGTCGTACTGGTGTATTATCTTTGGAACTTTGAGGGCATGTATGCAGGACGTAGACGACAGGTAGCTCCGACATAAAGGACGTAGCAACAACATAAAGGACGTAATCCCATCATACAGGACGTAATCCCATCATACAGGACGTAATCCCATCATACAGGACGCAATCCCCACTTAAAGGACGTAGCAACAACATACAGGACGTAGCAACAACATACAGGACGTAGCAACAACATACAGGACGTAATCCCATCATAAAGGACGCAATCCCGACATAAAGGACGTAGGCGATAGATAAAGGACGTAGACGACAGGTAGCTCCGACATAAAGGACGCAATCCCGACATAAAGGACGTAGCAACAACATAAAGGACGTAATCGACAGATAGCCGTATTTGGTTCGACTTTTATGGGAAAAGTAGCGGTTCTTTGGTTCTGGTTCCACTGACATGGACAAGCTTCGCGAGGGTGGCCCGCGCAATGGTGCGGTATCGAATTTCATCGATTGAATTTATCTCATCTGACCGAATGAAACTATTGAATCTGGATGATTCTGCTTAATTGGCTTGAGAAGCACAATATTATCATTCTTATATCACTCATGGCGGAGATCACTGTGGGTGGCGGCTGTTGTAGAAACCAAGAAAAGTGAACTTTGCTCTTTTTGCAACCCGACTTTGCGATAAAACGGTTCCTATGGTATGATGACGGATAAGAAGGAGATGTGCTGGATGTCAACGAGCGACCATCCAAGGAAAATCGGATTTATGCTGGCCTCCATCCATACAGGTTCGTCAAACAACCTCTGGGCGGTGCTCGCCGACATGGCTTCCCGTTCCGGAGACGCCCTGTACGTTTTTCCCGGCGGTCGTCTTGAGTGCAGGGATGATTTTGAATATCTCCGTTCCAGCGTCTATTCACTGGCCAACACCGACAACCTTGACGGACTGATCAGTTGGGGTTCCAGCTTGGGCGGATTTGTGCCAGTCAGCGAAGTCCTCAGGTTCCATGAACAGTTTGAAGGGTTGCCGTATGTCACCATCGGCTTGAAGAAAGAAGGGCACCCGGACATCAGCTTTGACGCTTACGCCGGGCTGAAATCCGAAATACTCCATTGTATCAGCGTTCATGGAGCGAAAAAAATCGCCTTTATCCGTGGCCCGGAGAACCATCTTTCCGCGGAAGACCGGTATCATGCGTATCTCGACACCCTGCGTGAATGCCGTATTCCCGTCGATGAACGTCTGATTTCCGACCCCACCCCTTGGTCGTCCGGGGAGCAGGCTCTTGAACAACTCGTAGTTGAACGGAACCTTGTCCCTGGCATAGATTTTGATACCTTGGTCTGCGCCAGCGACCTCATGATGTTCCGCGCGGGGAAACGGCTGGAAGAGATGGGGGTGACGATTCCGGACGACCTGCGGATCGTCGGCTTCAACGACAGCCATGAAAGCCAATTGCTTCGCGTGCCCTGCACTACAGTCGGCATGCCGTTCGCCCAGATGGGTATCATGGCATGGGATTCATTGGGACAGATGCTCCGATCCGATAAATGGAACCAAGGATGCCCCGACGTCCTGCTTCCCGCGGATCTGCTTGTCCGCCGGTCCTGCGGTTGCGAAGATTCCCTCGGAGGTCCGGAGAAAGCCGCGACCTTGATCATCGACAAAATTTCCTATCTGAAATGGGTGAAGAAAACCTTTCATCTGACGGAAGAAAGCCTGAATCAGAAAATTCTCCCGTTGATAGATTGCGCGCTGGAAGTGTCCATCTCCCATGAACCCTCGTTGTCCAAACAACTGGAACGGGAATTCGCTTCCCTGCTGTTCAACTTTTTTGGCCGGAACGGTGACATCAACCTGTTGTACGAGGCCCTGCGGTGGCTCTGCCTGTTCTTGCCTGTTGATGAGGCGTTCAAGGCTTTTGTGGCGGAACGCCTTCAACCGTTGATCGGCAAGACGCAGAACAGGGTCTTCAACCTCAACACCTTCGAATCGGGGAGGCGGGCCCGCAGGTTGAATTCCCTCAAATGCGACCTGTTGTGCATCCGGTCCCTTTCGGGCTTGGCCGAGGTCCTCCATGCACATCTTCCCGGTCTGGGGGTTGACGCCGCGTTCGTGGTCCTCAACGGAGACGAGGATTTCTCCCAGTTTGTCGGCGGGTTCGCGGACGACTATGTAACTGGTGTCCGGCAGGAGTTTCCTCATCGGGAGCTATTGCCTCCCGATATCAGCGCCAGACTGGAGGGGGGCGTTTATGTCGTTGAACCGCTGTTCATGGAGAACCAGCCTCTAGGATATCTGGTAATCCGGACCATTAGTCGTGATGGCGGCATGTTCGAAGAACTCCGCTCTTCGCTGAGCAGCGCGATCAAGGGGACGTTCCTGCTGGAGGTCGCCAACCAAGCGAGGGAGCAGGCCGAACGTGCCGAACGATCTCGTACCGAATTCTTTGCGAATGTGAGTGATGGTCTTCGTAACCCGCTCCATGCGATCCTACAGCTTGTTGATGTCCTGAAAATTGGTAACTCAGCAGAAACTTCACATGCTGAAATGGCGCAGGCTATCGAAAAAGAATTGTCGACGGCGAACCATCTGATTGACCTCACCTTGTCCCAGACTGGTGAACTGGAACTTGATATCCGTATCTGCGATCCCATGCGGGTGTTGGAAGAACGATGCCACGCCCTCAACATGGCGTTGGAAATGCCCGTTCGACTTCCCGCCGTGCGGGTCGATGAATCAAGACTGTCCCAGATACTTGACATCATCAACCGCCTAATCGTTCAAAACGGTGGTGTCAGCCGTCTTTCCGTGCAGTTGGTGCCGGAGGGGTTGCGGCTCGTGTGTACCTCCTCTGAATCTGGATGGGATCCGCGCATGACGCAACAAGATCCCGGGCTTCTGTTGGCGGAACGGATTATGATGATGCATGACGGCTGTTTTGCCATTGATTTCCGTTCCGTGCAATGTATATTTCCCTGGCCGACGCTGTCGGGGGAGAACCGGCGCGTCCCGCACGAGGTGGAAGGCCCCGTGTGGTATATCGTTTCAGGTTTGGAACGGGAGTGCGAGCCTCTGCCCGCGGGATTTCCTGCTTTCGCGAAAATTCCGGCTTCCCTGCTTGTGCGGGACGAAACTCCATTGACAGCCCCTTCCTTCCTAGTATGGGATGTCAGCGACGTCTGTTATGAGACGTTTGCAGCGTTGCGTATCCTTCGCAAGGATCTGGCGAAGAACCGTATTCCGTTTCTCTGTTTCGGCGCACCTGAAAACGCCGTTACGCTTGGCGACGCCATAGAGTCGGTCGGGCAGTCGTTCGGCGGTGGCGCCGTGTTCCTGTATGGTGATGTCCTTCCTGGATTGATGCAGCTCGCCCCTTCCAGCGATTTCATTTCCTTGGAGTCTTTGGAGAACTACGCCTCGCTCGCCGGGGACTATACCCCCGGATTGCTTATCGTTACTCGCGATATCTCGGTTGATGACATTGAGGCGGTCCGCAAACTCCGTGTCGGTGGAACCATCCCGATCCTGTTGATGCGCGACATGTTTGATGTCGCCGATGTCGAACGGCTGTGTCTGCTCCCCCGCGTGTTGGTTTGCAATTCCTGTATGGCTGAGAGCGACGGTTTCAGCTCACGTATCCGCGGGTTGCTTGGCGGAGACGACATCCTGCCGCCCCTGACCGGCGCGTTGGTGAAACGGGCCGTAGTATATCTGAGCAGGCACGCCACCAACCAGATTTCCCGCTGGCAGCTTGCCGAGGCGGTGAACGTCAGCGAGGACTACCTGACCCGCATTTTCCGTAAGGAACTCGGATTGTCCCCGTGGGACTATCTGAACCGTTATCGCATCCACCTTGCTTCCGAAATGCTCCGCCAGACGGCTATGACGATTAACGAGGTCGCCTCCCGCACCGGTTTTCAGGACCAGGCCTACTTCTGCCGCGTGTTCAAGAAGGTGAAGGGTTGCCCTCCCGGAAAGGTAAGGGGACGGTAGCCGTCGGTTGCGCTATATCGACAAATATTCCGTGGCATGCCGCCGGATGCCGGATGTCCGAAACGATGAACAAGGGAAGATTCAGAAGTCTGTATTGTGTGCCTTGGCTTGGTGTCGTGGTTGTATCTATGGAAAACGAACCATTGTGACGACGTATTGCAAACCGTGTGTCCGTCCTTTTCATAAAGGAATGGAGCGCCCGCTTCCTGAGAATCCTGTATTTCACCGATGCGCAGCAAAATGCTTCCCTGCCGGACAATTTGTTTTTTCAGGTAAATTCGCTGGACGAGCGAGTTCACGGGAAGTTGCGCTTCAAAAAGTTTGCGATCTTCTTGTTTCTCTAGATTCAGGGAGCTGAATGCGTCGAGTGTTTTTCTGAATCCCTTCACCAATGTAGTCTCGCCGGTTTGTCTTGCCCGCTGGAGGTGACGACAACATCAATTTCTCCTGGAAAACGGATCGGGTTGCCATGGGCGGGCGCGATGTATGGGTGTGGGGTATGGACGGGCTGTCTTTCATCATTCATCATCAGAATCTGATAAATATTTGTCAAATCATATACAAATGTATGTATAATAGATAGTTAAATGTTTTATGAATCCGAAGAAGTAAAAGTTGAAAAGTCGGAAAAGTACAATTTGCTCTCTGCATTTTCTGCGCAAGCAGGTGTAAGGTACATATATCGAGGTAGGAGAATTATGGCAAAAACCAAGGAGCTCAAGCAGAGAAGCCCCCTTATGCGGGAAATCATTCGCCATCGCGCTGTATACGCAATCTTGGCGATACCACTCATCTATTACATTATTTTCAAATACGTACCTATCTGGAACGGACAGATTGCGTTTCGGGACTACATGGCGCTGGACGGAGTGCTGGGGAGCAAGTGGATTGGTCTGGACAACTTCAAGGCGTTCTTCCATTCCTTTTATTTCTGGGAACTGCTGCGCAATACGTTGATGTACAGTTTCGGAAAGATCATCTTCAGTCTGCCGTTGTCGATCATTCTGGCGATCACCGTATACGAATGTCGCAGGACCAAGCTCCGCAAGGTCGTGCAGACGCTGACATATCTGCCGCACTTCCTGTCGTGGGTCATCATGTACGGTATTCTGCTGGTGTTGCTGGCTCCCGGCGACGGCGTCCTCAATGATGTGATCAAGTTCTTCGGCGGACAGCCGGTTGACTTTTTGACCAACACCAAGGCGTTTCCTTGGATCGTCATTCTCTCCGACGCATGGAAGGAGATGGGCTGGAGCGCGATTATTTTCATCGCGGCGCTGATGGGCATCGACATGTCGCTGTTCGAGGCCGCCATGGTAGAGGGCGCGAACTCGTGGCAGCGGGTCCGGTACATCACCCTGCCGTCCATCGCGCCTGTCATCGTGACCGTATTGCTGCTGAAGATCGGTACTATCTTGGACGCTGGCTTCAACCAGTTGTTCATGCTCTATTCTCCCGCGGTATACAGCGTGGGCGACATCATCGACACCTGGGTATATCGCCAGGGCCTGCTGGAGTTCCAGTTCGGCCTCGCCACCGCCGTGGGTCTGTTCAAGGGCGTGATCGGCATGCTGCTGATCTTCCTGTCCAACAGGCTGACCAAGAGGATCTCCGGATCCTCGCTGTTCTAAGGGGAGGGGAAGAGACATGGCAAAGAAACATCATGTGATCAAGGGTACCACGGTCCGGCTGACCGGCGCCGACAAGGCTTTCTATCTTTTAGTCGATATCTTCCTCTGGGTGATGCTGTTCGTCATCGCGATTCCGATGTGGAGTACCATCACCCTGTCGTTCCGACCGAACGATTTCATCGGCAGCAATGTCGAGGGCATGTTCCTGATGCCCTGGAACTGGTCTACCGCGGCGTATAAGGCGTTGCTGGGCAACAACGGGTTCATCATGGCGTTCTCGAACAGCCTGAAGATTCTGGTCATGGGCGTAGCTTGCTCATTGCTGCTGACTATTCCTCTCGCCTATGTGCTGTCCGTCCAGACGCTGCCGGGGCGCAAGTGGCTGAACCTGCTGATCATCGTACCGTATGTGTTCAACGTGGGCATGATTCCGTCCTACCTGTTGGTCACGCACCTGGGTTTGATTGACAAGCTGGTGGCGGTGTTCCTGCCGGGGGCGATCAGCACCTACAACTGCATTATCATGCGCTCGTTCTTTGAGGGTATTCCGAACGAGCTGAAGGAGTCTGCGAGAATCGACGGCTGTACCGAGATCGGCGTCCTGATTCGGATCGTGCTTCCGCTGTCCAAGGCGATCATCCTGACCGTGGGCCTGTTCTACGGGGTGTCGTTCTGGAACGACTTCTTCCACGCCATGCTGTACTTGAACAGGAACGACTTGCAGCCGTTGCCGATTCTGCTGAGGAACATCCTGATGGCATCCGGTATGAATGAATATGTCGAGGTCAATGCGTTCGGTGAGGCTCCAATCGCGGCGATCAAGGCGGCTTCGGTGTTCATGAGCGCGATTCCGATGATCATCGCCTATCCGTTCATTCAGAAATACTTCACAAAGGGCACGTTGCTTGGAAGTGTGAAGGGTTGATAGTGGTTTTTGTCCCCGCCGTGGAATGCGGTGGAGATGTGTCCGGATGGCTTTAGACTATCCGGGATAGATATTGATTGGTGTCCATGTAAGGAGGAATAACCATGAAAAAACATCTGCTGACTGTCGCGACGATCATTGCGTTGCTCGCTCTGGTCGCAGCCCCTGTATTCGCCCAGGGCGGATCGGAGGCGAAAGCTACGGTTACAAGCGCGGCGCCCGTGACCATCGACTTGTGGTATGGCGCGGCCATTACTGAAGCCGGGCCTCCCCCGGCCGATTGGGTCGGCTATCAGATCATCAAGGACAAGTTGAACATCGACCTTAAGCTGACCGCCCTTCCTTCCAATGAAAGCGACCAGGACGTCAAGATTCAGGCCGCTGGCGCAGCCAATAACCTGCCTGACCTCTTCATGGTTCGCCGTGATGCATGGAAGCGTCTGGTGCAGCAGGGGCTGGTTGCCTCCGTCGACAGCCTGTACGCTGAGATGCCTACCCGCACCTCCTTGCAGTACGATGCCGACAGCGTTGCGTTCACGACCCTCAACGGCAAGTCTTATGGCCTCGCTTCTCCCGGTTCCATCATCAAGAACGAAGGCCTGCTGATTCGCAAGGACTGGTTGGACAAGCTTGGGCTGTCCGTTCCCACCACTACCGACGAGCTGATGGATGTCATGAAAGCGTTTACCTTCAACGATCCCGACGGCAACGGTAAGAACGACACCTACGGGTACGGCGCGTTCATTGAGCTGAACAACTACGAAGAGGGCCTCGGCCGCCGTTTCCAGCCGATTTATGGCGCGTTCGGTGTCGAGGGTACTTGGGATCTCAACACCGCCACCGCCGGCCTGAACGTGAAGAAGGCCGAGATGTACGATGCCATGGTCTACATCAAGCAGATGCAGGATGCGGGCGTGATCGATCCCAACTGGATGGCGTACAAGAAGGACGACTTCCGCGCCGCTTGGAAACAGGGCAAGTTCGGTATCATGCGCGAGCAGAACGCGGCCTATGCCGCCAAGGCGAACTATGCTCCGTTCGACAAGAACTTCCCCAATGGCGAGTGGATCATCATCGATCCCCCGAAGGGGCCGAACGGCAAGGCTTCCGTTGGTCCGTATACCGCCAACTACCGCATCTATGCGATTTCCGCCAAGGCTGACAAGGCCGGCAAGTCCGATGCTATTGCCCGTTTGCTCGAATGGATGTCCTCCGATGAAGGCTACTACCTCCTCGGCTGGGGCGTCGAAGGCGTGAACTACACGAAGGATGCCAATGGCGTTCCCGTTGACGCCGGTCTTGAGCTTGGTTTCTCCACTCCGAACGGACAGACCGTCACTCAGTTGAGGAACATGGTGTTCTACAACAGCGATATCGAGCTTGCCGCCCGGTATCCCCAGTATGTTTGCGAAGTGTCCGGCAAGACGATGAGCGCCTTGACCGTCCTGCGCGACATGCAGTCCCGCAAGTGGACGCCGTCCATCGGTTGCGATACTTTGCCCGCTCCGAACGCCGATGTCAAGCGTTTCTATGAGCAGGGCGTCCTTGAGTTCCTGACTGGCAAGCGGCAGCTTACCAAGGACAACTGGAACGCATGGATCGCCGAGTTCGACAAGGTCGGTGGAAAGGCTTGGGAAGAGTCCGGTATTGCCTACGCTACCGAACAAGGCTTGCTCAAATAACTGTCTCTGCGTCCCGCGGGGTTCAATGGACTCCGCGGTTCATTTCTCATCATTGATCGGCGGCCGCCTTGGATTCTGTCTTTTGGGTTCTGGGCGTTGAATCTGGGCGGGGCGGCCGTTGTATCCTTGTCTGTTATGTGATAATACCCCGGGTCGTCCATGCCACGCCGCGAACGTCATGTGGTTGTGCGACGGCTTCGGAAGACAATCGTGGGGATGTGCGGCATGCAATTTGATACTACAAGAACACTTTCCCGGCGGATGGCGGATTCTGTCATCGGCCGTTATCGGCCTGGGATGATGAAATGGCATTACGAGCATGGCCTGGTCATCATGGCCGCCATGAGGGTCGGCGAGACGTGCAAAGACTCTTCCTATTATGACTGGGGCTATTCGATGTACAATCCGCTGATTTCCGATACCGGCGCTATCGCCACCTACCGGGAAGGTGAGTTCAATCTCGACCAAATCAACGCTGGACGTAATCTGTTTTGCTTCTATGGCGAATCAGGTGAAGAGCGTTTCAAACTGGCTGCCGACAGACTCAAGTCCCAGCTCAAGCGGCAGCCCCGTACGCTTGCCGGTCCATATTGGCACAAGGAAATCTATCCTTGGCAGATTTGGCTCGACGGCCTGTACATGCAAGGCCCTTTTAATGTCGAATACAGCGCCACGTTTGGCGATGACGGCGCATTCGACGATGTGTGCCGCCAGTTGCTCGTTACCCATGAAAAGCTGCTCGATCCGAAGACCGGTTTGCTCTATCATGCATGGGATGAGTCTCGCGGGCAGCGCTGGTCGGATATCGATACTGGTTGTTCCCCCCATTTCTGGGGGCGCGCCATCGGTTGGTACTGCATGGCGATTCTCGATGTCCTCGACTATCTGCCGGAAGGCCATGTCCGTATTCCCGAACTGAAATCGGTGCTGCGGAAGCTCCTTGCCTCAATTCTGAAGTTCCAGGATCCGAGCGGCATGTGGTGGCAGGTAGTCGATGAAGCGGGGCGGAAGGGCAATTACCTCGAAACATCCGCGTCTTCGATGTTCTGCTACAGTCTGTTCAAGGCTTCCCGTCTCGGTATCCTGGATGATGTGGAATCCTGTATCGCCGCCGCGAAAAGGGGCATGCAGGGTATCCGCGGCAAGTATCTCCGCGAAGATCCTTCCGGCGAACTGCATCTAGGGGGCATATGCTCGGTCGCCGGTCTCGGCGGCAATCCGTATCGCGACGGTTCGTTCCGCTACTATGTGCTGGAACCCGTCGTAGAGGACGACTTCAAGGGAGTCGGTCCGTTTATTCTTGCCTGCATAGAGGAAGAACGGCAGTAGCCGTTCATGCAGAGGCGGTCAGTCCGCTTTCCTCTTTGTGCTACCTCGATGTCCGCGTAGCGGACGCATGGGTCCTGTTCTCCCAGGGCCCATGTTTTTTTCTTGCTCGGATAACGGACACAATACCGCGTTGGTCGCCCCTCTCCCGTACCATAGTGTCGCTGACGCTCTCACCCTGTTCGATATCGCACTCCAAGTTTTCGCGCGATATCGGGATGTGTGAGGGGGCTTCCCTCCTTGTCTTGTATCCGTTCTCCTTCGCAACGGGTTGCCCGGCAACGGTTCATTGCCGGCGTTGTCATCGACAAAGCCGTACAATAGTACTGTCTTCGTCTTGCCGCCTTGTCACTGAGGCCGTTATCCTTCGCAACGCTTGTTAAGAACATTTGTTAAGGCTTTGGATATCTTGATATTGCGTTGGCCGCCCCTCTCCCGTACCATAGCGTCGCTGACGCTCTCACCCTGTTCGATATCGCACTCCAAGTTTTCGCGCGATATCGGGATGTGTGAGGGGGGGCCTCCTCGCGTTGTATACGACAGGTTCAATGTTTTTACAGTGCTTCGAGTTGTTCCTTACTGAGTTCCGTACATGTAGCAATCATATCTAGACTAATTCCAAAGGCTTTCATGGCTTTTGCAACTTTTTTCACTCCTTTCATTTCCCCATCGATCTGAACGGTAGCCAATTCTCCGACCCGTTTTGCTTCGTGGTATCAGTCTCTCGATAAATCCAATGTCAACGCTTCATTGTCACCAGCTAGGCTTACCCACTCAAAGACCGCCCACAAAGCCGCATAGGACAAGGCGTTATTTGCCCCTATTGCGTGACATGAGGGCATAAAAACAGCGACGTTCCTTCCTATTCTCCGTTTGGGAGTGAGTAAACGCCGCTTATGCGGTATGCTTATTCTGTTTCGTCCGCTATGAAGTCTTGAATAATCTCGCCAAAGTCTGCGCTCTTAGTAAAAAGCATATTTTCCATGTCGTTCTCCTTGTTTCTGCCCTCTGCGCGTGACGCTTTTTTGACGCCCGCGCTTACAAAAGGGAGATATAAAGAAGAGATATGACAGGTTTTAAGCGGAAAACGGCGCAAAGCCTTGATACAAGCCACTTTACGCCGATGCTTATAAACACTTGTGAGAAGATATAAAGCGTTTTTCACGCTTTTAATCAATAAAAAAATAGATTTTTATCACCATCTAAAGAGGCAGCATGTTGTAATATTGTTGTATTTCTATTTATTTTAGAGAATTGTCGCAACAAATATACAACGATTCATACATGCTTAACATTTGACACCACTCTAGATGACCTGTAGAATGATAGCTACAAATATACTCTTAACAGGAGAGAACACATGAAGAAGTTTGCTGTTGTACTCTGTGTACTGCTGATGCTTGGTTCTTTCGCTTTCGCTCAGGGTGGCAAGGAAGCCGCTTCCGCGAAACAGAGCCTCAGGGTTGGTATGGTTACTGATGCCGGTACCATCGATGACAAGTCCTTCAACCAGGGGACTTGGGAAGGCATCAAGCGCGCCGGAGAAGAATTCGGCCTCGATGTAAAATACCTCAAGCCCGCCGGCACCACCGAAGCCGACTACTTGAAGGAAATGGGAAACCTCTACGACGCCGGCTACAAGTTCATCGTCTGCCCCGGCTTCAAGTTCGAAACCGCGGTCTATGAAGCGCAGGACAAGTGGAAGGACGCCAAGTTCGTCATTCTCGACGGCGAGCCGCATACCGCTGATTACGCAACCTTCAGGATTGAGCCGAACGTAGTCGCCCTGTATTGGGCCGAGCAGGAATCCGGCTTCCTCGCCGGTATCGCAGCCTCCTTGCAGATGCAGGAAGCCGAGTTCGGTTTCATCGGCGGCATGGAGATTCCCGCCGTCCAGAAGTTCAACTGGGGCTGGCAGCAGGGCATCAAGTACGCCAATGAAAACTACGGCACCAAGATTACCCTCAAGCAGGAGAACGACCTGTACCAGGGTTCGTTTGACAACATCGCCGCTGGACAGCAGATCGCAGCCTCCATGTTCGACAAGGGCGTGAAGGTCATTTTCGCCGCCGCCGGTGGCGTAGGTGTGGGCGCCATCAACGAAGCCAAGAGCCGTGTTTCCTCTGGCCAGAACGTTTGGATTGTCGGCGTTGACGTAGACCAGTACTCCGAGGGTATTCTCCCCGGCGGCAAGTCCGTCATCCTGACCTCCGCCATGAAGTATCTCGACCGCGCGTCCTACGACATGATCGTCGATGAGATGAACGGGAATTTCCCCGCCGGACAGATCCTTCGCCTGAACGCTACCAACAACGGTATCGGTATCCCTGTCGAAAACCCGAACCTCTCAGCCGATGTCCAGGCCGAGGTCGCCAAGGTTTATGACAAGATCAAGAGCGGCGAGATCAAGGTCGCTGATTCTCAGATCGCCGGTCTGTACAAGTAGTCGCTGTTTTACATTATGCCATGCACAAGGGCCGCCCCATCAGGCGGCCCTTGTGAGGTATTGGGATATTCATTATTGTCGTGCGGCAGAGGCCGCGCCCTCAAAGGGAGTTTTACCACCAATGAGTCATGTCATAGAAATGTTGCATATCCGCAAGGAGTTCCCAGGCATCGTCGCCAACGATGACATCACCCTTCAAGTCGAACAGGGGGAGATTCATGCCATCCTCGGCGAGAATGGCGCGGGAAAATCCACGCTGATGAGTATTTTGTTCGGTCTGTACCATGCCGACAAAGGTGTTATCAAAGTAAAAGGCAAGGAAGTGCACATAGCTTCCCCCAACGATGCCAACGACCTTGGTATAGGAATGGTGCATCAGCATTTCCAGCTGGTCCATAATTTCACCGTTACGGAAAACATCATCCTCGGCAAGGAAGGTGGATTTTTCCTAGACAGGAAAAGCGCCTCCAAGAAAATCAAAGCTCTTTCCGAACAGTATGGTCTGAGCATCGACCCGGATATGGTGATTGAAGACATTTCCGTCGGCATGCAGCAGCGCGTTGAAATCCTCAAGATGCTGTATCGTGACGCCGATATTCTGATTTTCGATGAACCTACTGCGGTCCTGACACCTCAGGAAATTGAAGAACTGATGCAGATCATGCGCAACTTGGTGGCGGAAGGCAAGTCGATTATCCTCATCACCCATAAACTTGATGAAATCAAGGCCGTCGCGGACAGATGCACCGTCATTCGGCGTGGCAAGATGGTCGGCGTCGTGGATGTCGCGACTACAAGCCAGGCGCAAATGGCCGCCATGATGGTCGGACGCCCCGTCTCCTTCAAGGTGGAGAAGAAGCCCGCGCAGCCCGGCCGGGTGATCCTCGATATCCACAACCTGAATGTGATGAACTCGAAGAAGGTGCTCGGCGTCAAGGACTTCTCCCTGTCCGTCAGGGCGGGGGAGATCGTCGGTATCGCCGGTGTCGACGGCAACGGACAGAGTGAGCTGATCGAGGCGATTACGGGATTGCGCCCCATAGAATCCGGCACTGTGAGCATCGCGGGAACGGACATCACCAACGAACCGATTCGCAAACGCAATGAGGCCGGGGTAGGTCATATTCCTGAAGACCGCCAGAAACGCGGTCTCGTCCTCAATGAGACCGTAGCTGACAATATTGTGATCAGGGACTACTATCGCGAACCTTTTTCAAAGCATGGAATTCTTCAGAAGGACGCCATAGAGAAATACGCCGAGGATGTTGTACGGCAGTTCGATGTTCGTAGTGGCGAAGGCATTTTTTCTTTCGCGGGCAAGCTTTCCGGAGGCAACCAGCAGAAGGCGATCGTCGGTCGTGAAATCGTCGCTGATCCGGAATTGCTGATAGCCGTACAGCCGACCCGTGGTCTGGATGTCGGCGCCATTGAGTATATCCATAAGCAGTTGGTCGCCCATCGGGACAAGGGACGTGCCGTTTTGCTCGTTTCCTTCGAGCTTGATGAAATATTCAATCTTTCCGACCAGATAGCGGTCATGAATTCCGGAGAACTGATTGATATCGTCAAGACTTCTGAAACTGATGAACACGCGGTCGGGCTGATGATGGCTGGAGTCAAGGGCAACGGAGGTGCGAAGTGAACAAGCAATTGAACAAGAAGAAACGGGAATTCAAGAGCAATGATTTTCTGATCGCCATTTCCGCCGTCGTCCTTGGGCTTGTCGCGGGCGCCATACTGATGGCCGCGATAGGCAGCAACCCCTTCACCGGTTTCCTCTATCTGTTCAAGGGCGGCCTGATGAACATAGAGCGTATCGGCAATACAATCGCCACCGCGACCACGCTGATGCTCGTAGGTCTGTCTGTCGCCTTTGCGTTCAAGACCGGGCTGTTCAACATAGGCGCTTCCGGCCAGATGCTGGTCGGCGGATTATGCGCGACTTTGGTCGCCCATCATGTATTCCTGCCCCGTCCGTTGTACCTGATCGTCCTCGTTCTTTCCGCTTTGCTGGGCGGTGCGTTGTGGGGCGTGATTCCAGGCCTGCTCAAAGCGAAGTTCAACGTGCATGAGGTCGTCGCGACGATTATGATGAACTGGATAGCCTACTGGTCGGTATATTATTTCGTTCCAGCCTATCTCAAAGGGCCGTCGCTCGAAACTGAATCGGCGTCAATCGCACTCACCCAGTCACTTCGGACGGGCTGGCTGACCAACCTGTTCCATGGTTCGTACATGAACCTCGGTTTCTTCGTGGCCATTATCTCGGTCATCGTCATCAAGTTGATACTGGACAAGACCACGCTCGGCTTTGAGCTGAAGGCCGTCGGTTCCAACCGTTTCTGCGCGGAATACGCCGGTATCAAGGTAAACCGCAATGTGGTCATTTCCATGATGATCGCGGGAGGCCTTGCGGGGCTGGCAGGACTGACCTACTACACCGGTTACAGCCGCAACATGCAGATCGGCGTCATGCCCAGCCAGGGCTTTGACGGTATCGCGGTCGCCTTGCTCGGCGCAAGCAACCCTGTCGGCGTCTTTTTCTCCGCGTTGTTCTTCGGCATGTTGCAGTCCGGCAAGGGGTTCATGAACGCCATGACGAGCGTGCCGCCGGAAATCGCGGATACGATCATCGCCACAATCATCTATTTCACCGCGACTAGCGTCCTGTTTAAGAAATTCTGGGATTCCGTCGCCAAGAAGCTGACGCTTCGCAGAGAGGCGAAAGAAGCCCTGGTGGTCGAGGATGCCGCTGAACGGAATGTCGCGTTGGAGGCCGCCGATGAAGCCTATGAGCTCAAGGTCTCCGATGCCGGTGCAAAAACAGGTGCGGAAGCAGGGTTGAAAACTAGCACGAAGGCTGGTTCGACTTCCGTCAAAGGAAAACCGAAGCCTGCGACGGAAAATGCCCCTCGTCTGAAACAAAAACCATCAGCAGTGTCGAAAGACGACGGCAAGGAGGTGAAATAATATGTGGCATACCATCACAATGATTTTTCCATACGCCATCGCATATACCATTCCTATGCTGGTTACGGCCCTCGGCGGTCTGTATTCGGAACGAAGCGGTGTGACGAACCTCGGCCTTGAAGGTCTGATGCTGATCGGTTATTTCGCCAGCGCCATTACCATCAAGTTCATGGAAGGGTATTCCTATGCGGTCGCGTTGCCGCTCGGCCTGTTGGCCGCGATGGTCGCCGGTGCGATTTTCTCACTGTTGCACGCTTTCGCCGCAATCAACCTTAAGGCGGACCAGGTAATCAGCGGTACCGCGATCAACATGTTGGCCAGCGCCCTGACCGTATATCTTGCCCGCACAATCGCCGGTAGCGGCAACGTCCGCATCATGATGGGCATTATCCGCAACGATGTCCCGATATTGTCCAAGATTCCCCTATTGGGGCCGCTGTTCTTCTCGCAGAGCTACTGGAGTACTTGGCTGTGCCTGCTGATTTGGGGCCTTTCTTGGCTGTTGCTGTACAAAACTTCGTTTGGGTTGCGGCTTCGGGCCTGTGGCGAACACCCTTCCGCCGTCGCATCCGCCGGTATCAATGTCCATGCGATGCGGTACTTCGGAGTAGTGATGAGCGGCGCGCTCGCCGGTCTGGGCGGCGGCGTCATCCTGATTACCTATTCCGGAGAGTTCAACGGCAGTGTCGCCGGTTTGGGATTCCTGTCGATCGCCGCATTGATCTTCGGCCAATGGAAGCCGCTCGGTATTCTTGGCGCGACGTTCTTCTTCGGCATCGCCACGACGATAGCGAATGTGTCCCAGGTCATTCCACAGCTCGGCGTCGTTCCGCCAGTGATATTCAAGGTCTTCCCGTATGTCGTCACCTTGTTGGCGTTGGTCGCGTTCTCAAAGAAATCGGCTGCGCCCAAGGCTTCGGGAGAACCCTTCTAGGCGTAGGCCATTTCGCCTGTTCTCTCCATGTGACACCCCGTCGTTTCTTTTGGCGGGGTGTTGCCGTCTATTGGTGATGGGTGATGAAGACTGAAACAAAGAATGACAAGGCAAACGACCGGGCGGATACAGTAGGCGCGGAACGTAGGAGCTGTACGAAATTGGGCCGCCGAAGTATGCGCGGAATGTCTGGAGCATGGCCTAGGTCGCCTACATCGCCCCCGTCTCCCTCCTCGACAGAAAATCCATCATTTTTATCGTGGACGATTTGAATTTTTTTTGAATTTCTGATATAAGCTCAACAACAACGTGTGGCATTGACTGCGTAAAACCAGTTGCATGCCGCACGTTTTTTTTGTTTGGACAATGGGGGTGTCGTTGGTTTCTCAGCCTGTCGTTCCTATGGCGCAGGCCTGTCGATTCCTTCCTGGTCGTTCCCGTTCTCCATTGCACGCTTGCTTGGACGAATCTTCGTCCCGTCCTGTCGTTGTGCCGCGGCCCGGTCATGCTCAGGCATGATGCGGCGGTGTCACCGACGATGAGGGGGATGGCGGGTGTATAGATAACGATTATATCGCGGAACGATGAATCTCAGCGTGTTGCCAAAGGCGTAAATCCAGCTTTTAGGCGGCGCGCTGTTTTTGTATGGCCGTAGATTGGACGGCAAGAGAGGTCTGTATATGAATGAATTTGGTGGCAACAGGTTTCTTGAAAAAGAAAAGCTTGGCAAATTGATGCGGCGGTATGGGATTCCCTGCGTAATCTCGCTTCTGGTGGCGGCGTTGTACAACATTGTGGACCAGATATTCATCGCCAACGCCGATTATCTCGGCTCGTATGGTAACGCCGCCAACACGGTGGTCTTTCCGTTGACGGTGGTGGCGCTGGCGATCGCCGTCATGATCGGTGATGGGTGTTGCGCGTTCGTCAGTATCAGTCTAGGTGCGAAGAACGAGGAGGACGCCCACAGAAGCGTCGGAAACGCCATCATCCTCTGTGTGGGCAGCAGCCTGTTGTTGACTGCTGCCTATCTGGTGTTCCAAAACCAGATACTGGCCGCGTTCGGCGGACGAGTGAACGCTGAAACCTTCGCCCTGTCCAAGGAGTATTTCCTATACATCGCTATTGGTCTTCCATTCTACATGTTCGGCCAGGCGATGAACCCCGTCATTCGGTCCGATGGCAGCCCCCGTTTCGCGATGGCTTCAACGCTGGCGGGTGCCGTCATCAACATCATCCTCGACCCCGTTTTTATCTTCATATTCAGGTGGGGGATGATGGGTGCGGCGGTCGCTACGGTGATCGGACAAATCCTTACCGCGGTTCTTGCGGTCTGGTATCTGTGTCGTATGAAGTCGGTAAGACTAAACAGGGAGAGCTTCCTCTTGAACCGGAACGTGATTTCCCGTTTTCTACCGCTGGGGGCCTGCAGTTTTCTGTCCCAGATTTCACTAGTCGCAGCTATGGCCGCGATCAACAACATGATTCGCAAATATGGTGCGCTCGACCCGATTTTCGGACAGCCCCGGTATGCGCAGATTCCCATGGCCGTCGTCGGAATCGTCATGAAGTTCTTCCAAATCGTCATCTCTACCGCGGTCGGCCTTGCCGCGGGATGCATCCCTATCGTCGGCTACAATATCGGGGCGGGAAGGAAAGACCGGGCGAAGAGACTGTTCACCTATCTGCTGATTTCTGAAGCGGTGGTCGGCGCGCTGGCGTTGTTCGCCACCGAAGTCTTTCCCGGACAGCTCATCAACATTTTCGGCGCGGCGAACGAAAGCGTCCACTATACGGAATTCGCCATCAAATCATTCAGAATCTATCTTTGCATGATGATCCTGGCCTGTGTGAACAAGGCTACGTTCATCTACCTCCAGTCCCTTGGGAAAGCGTTGCTTTCCACATCGCTGTCAATGGTGCGCGAGGTTGTTTTCGGCGTGGGGTTTGCCTTGTCGCTGCCGATATTCTTCGGTTTGGACGGCATCCTGTACTCAATGCCGGTGTCCGATGTCCTGACATTCCTGATTTCCGTTGTCGCAATTGCCCGCACCTACCGTTCTCTGGGCAGATGATTGTTTCCGGCTGCCGTACGTCTCCCGCACGTCCCCCCGGTCTGAGTTTTGGTTTAACTCTGTCCGGGTGGATGATGTCTTATGTTCCGCATATATTCTTGGCCTGTATTCGGGGCGTACCTCATGAGCAATCGTTGGCTACAAACAGTAATTTGCATCCTGCATGTCGGTGCTACGTCTTGCCGATATGGGGAGTGCGTTTCCCCGGTATTGTTGTTCACACACTGAGAGTTCTCCTATATCGCTCAGGTTCCGCCCACGTCACCGAGGTCGCTCATATCGCTCAAATTTTGCCTGTATCGCTGAAGTGGTCCATATCGCTCAGGTGCCGCCCATATCAGAAACAGCCATTAGGTAAAAAATATTCGTTCATCGCCGTGTAGTCTCATTAAGGCCTGCTGGAACGGGACGACTGTTCGCTTTCGGCTATTTTGTGTATCATCGAACAGACATATGAAACCTACCGTGAGACGTCTGCTCCTTATTTTGTTGATCCTCTGCGCCTTGATTTCCTTGGGACTGGGAATCTATCTGTTCGTGTCGCGCCCCCGGGACTTCGGTGGCCTTTCGTTGACAGAAGGCCCTCTGAACATGGTCAATCTGTTGAATCGGGAATATCCGACCTATGGTGACGCATCGCCGGATTTGCCAGCCGAGGACAAGGCTCCGGAGAAAGAGCCCGGGGTGTTGCTCACGGGGCAGGATTTTTCCGCGTCGATTCTCAAGGACGGCCGTACCGGAGTCAGACTGGACATCTCGGACGATATCGATTGGGATATCTCTTTTGATGCGAACCCATGGGAAAAACAATATAGCTTTACTACGGAATGGACCCTGCATTTGTGACTTTCCCTTTCCCTGAAAAACAGCTACACTGAAAACAACATAATCCATCGGTCAGAGCCATCCGTCCCTCTGTCGGGGCGTGGTTCAGCGCATGGCGTACTAGGAGGGATGCATATGGAAGATCTCATGAAGAAATTACAGGAAGCGGCTGTATATATCAAAGCCAGAATTGGCAAAACCCCAGTGGAAATCGGAATGGTTCTTGGCAGCGGCCTTGGCGGCCTTGCCGATGAACTCTCCGAAGCCATCGCTATTCCTTACAAGGATATTCCCCACTTCCCCGTTTCAACGGTGCCCGGACATGCCGGACGGCTGGTCGTCGGCCTGCTCGAAGGACGCCGGGTGCTTTGCATGCAGGGGCGGTTCCACTTCTATGAAGGCTATTCGATGGACAAAGTTGTATTCCCGATCCAGGTCATGAAGCTTTTGGGAATCAGAAACCTGTTGCTGACCAACGCCGCCGGGTGCGTAAATGAGAATTGGAAACCGGGCGACCTTATGATCATCAAAGACCACATCAAACTGATTGCTGACAATCCAATGCGCGGGCCGAACTGCGACGACCTAGGGCTTCGTTTCTTTGACATGTCCAAGGCCTACAACCCCTCGTTGCGAACTATGGCTTTGAAATGTGGCAAGGAACTGGGGCTTGAATTGCGCGAAGGCGTCTACCAGCTCTTTACCGGCCCTTCGTTTGAAACCCCTGCGGAGGTCCGGTTCGCGCGACTGTGCGGCGCCGATGCCGTTGGCATGTCCACTGTGCCGGAAACCATCGCCGCAAACCATTGCGGAATCAAGGTGCTTGGTATCAGCTGCTTGACCAACATGGCAGCCGGAATTCTCGACCAGCCGCTGGACCATGAAGAAGTTCTGGAAACTGGCGAGCGGGTAAAGTCTTCCTTCACCGCATTGGTGAAAAGCGTCATCCGCCATTGGCCTGTCGCCTGACCGTCGGGTTCCACTGCGAAACGGGAGGACCGTTATGAAACGACTGACGGCGCGGGAAGTGATAGACCTTCTTGATCTTGAACCTTTGAAAGGGGAGGGCGGCTATTTCAAGTTCGTCCACGCCTGTCTTGACGCCGAAGGGACACGGTCGGCGGGAACCATCTGGTATCTTGTCACGCCCGACAGCTATTCTTCACTCCACTGGTTGCCGACCGACGAAGTCTGGTATCATTGTCTAGGCGATCCGTTGGATCAGCTGTTGCTGGCTCCCGACGGAACGCACTGCCGCAGAAGGTTGGGTTCCGACCTTGCGGCGGGGGAACGTCCCGTGTCCATCGTTCCCGGACGCTATTGGCAGGGGACGAAGCTCACCGGTTTTTCGCATGGCATGCCAGGAGATGTCATGGCGGACGGTATGTCGGCCGTGGAATGCGATGACCACCAACGATTCGGTTACGCCCTGTGCTGTACGATGATGAGCCCCCCATACGATGAAACGACATATCGGCAGGGAGATATTGACTTGTTGCTGCAATATCCCAACTGTCCTATGATTCGGGATTTTCTCGGATAGGCGATTGGCGACGGCGACTAGTTGCCGGGACTTGTCAGCTGGCAGACCACCTGGGCAAGCGGCATGGACTGGCTTCCCTCCTAAAAAAACGGCAAGTCCCGGGAAAGGCCGGTTTTCGCGAACATGCTTGCTTGCGCAATGGTACGGACTATCCAATGACACAAGGATACTGCGGCTACAAGGGCATATTTCGCACAAGGATAGGCTGAGCGGATAAGGAAAAGGGAAATGCTATGGATAGTGCTTTGATTGGCAAGGTCGTATTGGTTTCCGGTGGCTCCAGCAACCTTGGCGCGGCAATTTGCCGTGCGTTCTCCCATGAAGGGGCTATCGTTGTCTGTACTTGGGCTTCCGAAACGGGCAGGACGAAAGCCGAGGCTTTGGCAAAGGAATTGCCTGCCTGCCGCTGTGTCGCCATGGATGTGTGCAACGAGCAGTCTGTACAGCGGACCTTGCGTACCATAGAGAAAACTGAAGGACGTTTGGATGTACTGGTGAACAATGGCGGGGTGTTCACTTGCTCTGAACAGGAGCTATTGCCTGAAGCCGACTGGGACAGGGTGTTCGACACGAACGTCAAAGGAATATGGCGTACTTGTCGAAACGCATTGCCCTTGCTCAAGGCTTCCCAACCAAGCGCCATCGTCAATATCGCCAGCATCAACGCAGTCCATCCTGGGTTCGGGGGCACTGTCCATTACGATGCGTCCAAGGGAGCGGTCGTGTCCTTTACGAGGTCGCTCGCTGAAGAAATCGGTGGTGGCGGGGTACGTGTCAATGCCATTGCGCCAGGCTTGCTCGACGCTCCATACCTCCACGCCGACAACAATGAACTGGGGCCGATGTATGGACGTCGCGCAGTGCTTGGACGGATGGTCCAGCCCGCCGACGTAGCGTCGGTAGCGGTCTTTCTGGCTTCGCCCTTGTCCGGAGGAATCGTTGGGGAGACGATTGTAGTTGATTGCGGCTATCTATTGCGGTAATCTTGGGGATGAATGATGAAGATACTCTGTATTTCCGACACGACCGATCCTCTGGTATACTCCCCGAATATTGGCGAACGATATGCGGATATCGATTGTGTCATTTCATCCGGCGATTTGCCGCTGAGGTACTATGAGTACATCCTTTCATCCTTGAACAAACCACTCTTTTTTGTCTTCGGCAACCACAATCTGGAACACCAGCACATGTTCCTGCCTGGAAACCCATACTACGGCAGCGTCCGCTCAAATTTCAAGGATGTGATTACCGCAACCGCACTACCCCCCTTCGGCGGAGATTTCGTGGATGGCAAGGTGCTGTACAGCAAGCGCCATGACCTGTTGATTGCTGGCCTGGGAGGCTCAATGCGGTACAACGCCGGAGGCAATCAGTTCACGGACAATGAAATGTTTTGGCGAATCATCCGCATGGTCCCCCGCCTCCTATGGAACAAGCTTCGTTACGGACGGTATCTTGATATTTTAGTCACCCATGCGCCTCCGTTGGGAATCAACGACGATATTGATCCCTGCCATACCGGTTTCAAGGCGTTCCTATGGTTCATGGATTGGTTCAAGCCAAAATATCTGCTGCACGGGCATGTTCATATGATCGATATGAACTCGCCGAGGGAAATCGTCTACCGTGACACGACGGTAATCAACATCTATCAGAACTACATCTTGAACGATGATGAATTAGGAAGACACGTATGAAAGATGAACTTTCGTATCAGTCCGGCGAAGACTTTACAAAAGCTCGGGCCCGTGGCCGTATGCAGTCAATCCTCTCGACCCTGCAATGGAAGAACTCCGATTTGCTCTCCTTCTACGAAGTGACGGCGTTGCTCAAGCCGAAGCATGAAACCTATCTGGGCATGCGTACCATCCCGATAGACAAGATCATTGGTTCGGAAGGCAGGTATCATGATTTTACCCTGGCTTTCTATCCGAAGAAAGAACTGCTGAGAACCCGATGGGAGAGTATCGACCGCGCTCATCATCAGTATGTGAACCTGCCTCCGATCAGCGTATACAAGCTGGGCGACTGGTACTTCGTCCGTGACGGCAACCACCGCGTCTCCGTGGCCAAGACACAGGGTGTGGAGTTCATCGACGCCGAAGTCGTGGAGCTGGATTCCGAGATACCGATCGAGCCGGGCCTGACCAAACGACAACTGAGCAAGCGGGTCGTCAACTATGAACGCGAACGCTTCCTTGAGCTGTATCATCCTGAAAAATACCTCGACATGAGCCAGATTGAATTTACCGCCCCCGGCATGTACCCGGAAATGGTCAACCATATCCTCGTCCACAAGTATTACATCAACCAGAACCAGACAGAAGAAATTTCCTTTGAGGAAGCCGCCAAATCCTGGTTCGACAACGTATATATGCCGATTGTTCGCGAAATTCGTCATGAACGCCTGCTTTCCACGTTCCCCGGCCACACCGAGGGCGACCTCTACATGTGGATTGTCCGCCACTGGGATAACTTGAAGAACTCTACCGGCAGTCAGGATGTCTCGATCCATAAGGCGGCCTCGGACTATAAGAAACGATTTGGCAAGGGCACTTTCCAGAGATGGGTTGACCGGATGAAGGAAGTGCTTTCCAGAGACTGACTATGGCAAGCCATTGCCCCGATTCCCCGCGGCGCCTTCGGACACGCTTGACCTCGATTTTCCGGAACTTGAAACGTATCTTCCGTATTGCCCTGATCGGGTTTATAAAAATCTGTACAGAACGGGGCTCATGCATGGCATATCTGCACAACGACAGGGAGCAGTTCAAGGAAACGATTGACTTCACATATGCTCGGACGGGCCGGGTTCAGTCGCCCGCTACCCACAGATACCGGCCTTGCGGTCTGCTTCTCCGTTTCTGCCGTCCTGCGTGGCGGCGAGTCGTGTATATCCATGCCGCCGCCCGGTCCCGCCCCGTTCTTGGCGCTTGGCTGCTTGGCGCCGCCGCCCATCGTCCATCCTGGCGTCAAATCTACTTGCCGACCTTCCCGTTTGCTTCAAGCATGCTCGTTAGCGGCATGCAGATAGCCCAGACATAGGCCAGGGTTTTGGGAATCATCAGCATTCCAATCAACGGCACCGCCTCGGCGAACAGTACTACAGGGATATAGAAACCGAAGCTGAGCAGCACCGCCAGCCACATGAACCGGAAATGCCGATCCTGTCCCCGTTTCGCCTGCTGGTGGAACAGCGCGATTACCAGCAATCCCATGAGCGCGAACGGGATGTTCCTGTAGATACCCCAGCTCAACGGCCCTTGGTAGACGAGCCATCGGTTCTGCGGGAACAGGCAGAGGATGACCCGAAGTACCGCCAGTCCCCAGATTGTATAGGTCAGCCCTTTCTTTCGGATTCCGTATCGTTCCTGCCAGATCGTGTACAGCAGTACATAGAATATCGTCATGGTGATGGAAGTCACCAATTTTCCGACGCCCAGAGCCGTGGCATGGGCCTCCAGCCCCGTAGTACAAAGGGCTATGGCCCGCGGGACGAGATGAAAAGCGTCTCCTGCGCCAAGCAGAACCGCCATGGCGCCCGCCATCTTGTATTGCCGTTCCCGTCCCTTGACCAGCATGTATACGCCAATTGCTACTACTGAGCAAAGGTAGAGGATGTCAAAAGCCGTTTCAAAAATTGCCTGCATGTCTATGTTCTCCTTGTATCCTTGTCATGTATTCCCATCGGTTGTCCGTTCCCTGTTTTTCCATGAAGCAGTTCCCGGAGCAGCGTCACAAAAAAAACGTAGTCCCGTTCCTTTTTGCGGAGCATGGTCATCATATTGTCGAATACGAACCGGCTGAACCGTTCCTGCGTGAACGTTTCCGTCCATCTTTCTTGGGGGATGGAAGCATCCCGTTCCAACGCTTGAAGAAGCCCTTTCGTAATGTGGTCGAAGTAAAAGGCCTGCGTCTCCATGCACTTGCGGTATTCCTTGCCGTCGAGCTGTCCGAATTTTCCCAGCCAGTCTGATGAGAAAACCTCAAGATACTCCTTGAACCGCCGGTACAACACATCGAAAAAATCTTCAAAGCTCATCATCCCAGAACCGGACCAATCAACACCATGGAAAGCTCCTTTCCAGAAATCCTCGACTATGGCGGCTACTAACTCAGCTTTCGTCGGGAAATAGGTGTAGATGCACCCGACTGAGACACCGCAAGCCGTGGACAGCCTCCTCATGCTCAACTGGTCAAAACCATGCTCCTGCACGATTGTCTTCGCCATGTCCAACAACGCCTCTCTGGAAGTGATGACTGTATTCATGCCGCTTTTCACCCCTTGCGCATGGGTTTCATAATGGAAGCTAAATTCAAAATGAACAACGTTCAGTTTGAAATATATGAAACCTTGCCAGAAAAAGCAAGAGGGTGTGCGACGTCGCTGAAAGCCGGCCGGAAACCTGGCGGACAACTTGAGGTTGAAGCGATGTTTCCCACCACAACCTTGGTGCGTTCGCCCTCTGGAGCAATCGCTGAGCGAACACTCATCAAGCCCGGAGTAAACACTGGGCAGAACCTAAAGCAAACACTAAGCGAACCTTATGCAATATCACGGAGAACTCCATGAGGCAACCATTAATCAAAACAAAAACCGCCGCTCAAAAGGCCTTTTGCCCACGAACGACGGTCTGTTTGTTGCCTATGTACAAATTCGGCTGACTGATCGCTGTTATTCTTGGATATACGCCGCCAGAATATCCGCATATACGTCCATCGCGTCTCCCAGTTGCTGGGACGGACGAATCATGTTCTCCTTGCCAGCCAGATGCACAAGACCGGCCACCGGCTGATTGCAGTTCGGCATCTCCGTATGCACACCGAACGGAATATGGATCATCCCCATGTTCTGCGCCCAGTAGAGCAGGGAGTCGAGGGCGTGGGAACCTTCACAAGTCGAGTGGGTGCAGCTGGTAAAACAAGCGAAGAACTTGGACTCCAGACTGCGGTCCTCGGACAAATCGAAGGTGGAATCAAGGAAAGCCTTCATTTCCGCCGTCATGTTGCCGAACCGGGTCGGACAACCGAGAACAACCATGTCGCTCTTGCGGAGCGTGGAAATAGTCGCTTCGGGAAGCGCCAGGATATCCTCGTAATAATCGTTGGTCGTTTCCAGCTTGTTCGCCCAGATGTGCAAGTCAGTATCTTCGACCCGGTACAGACGTGCGTCCACATTGCGGTTTCGGAGCTGCTCCTGCAAATACGAACCCATCAAAAATGAATTTCCGTTGACACTGTGGATGATGATAGAACATCGTTTCATGGTAGCCCTCGCTTGCCCTCGGTTTCACCGAGGATGTGTTATGTATACTATACTACGGAAACACCCCGGCGTGTACGCTAATATTGACGGGTTGTGGAAAGCCATGAAACGGGAAAACTCATCGACACCCGCCTGTCAATCAAGGTGGAAGTAAAGTTCAATGACCCGATGTACGGCGGCGTTCTAGCACCACGCCGTATACAACCCCTCTCGCTTGTCGAGAAACACCTTCGCGCCGTAGACCTCGGACAAGAGCGCCTCGTCCATGATGGTCTCTTTCGGCCCGTCCGCGACGATCTTGCCGTTGCTCATGACGACCACCCTGTTGATGGCGGGGATGATTTCGGACAGCTCATGCGTCACTAGGATAATCGTCTTGCCAGCCTTGTCGAAAGCGTCCAGCGAAGCCCTGTACTGCCTGCGGGCGGGGAAGTCGAGATTCGACACCGCCTCGTCAAGCAGCATGACCGACGGGTTGTGGACGCAGGCTCGCGCCAGCAGCACCCTCCGGGCCTCCCCCGATGAGAGCCTGTTCATCTGCTTGTCCCGCAAGTGCCAGGCGTCAAGCTCCCGCATGACTTCCTCGACCCGTCGCTCCTGCTCTTCCGTAACCTGATGATGGAAGTCAAGTCCAATGGAACTGAAAAAGCCCGATACCGCTATCTCCTTCGCCAGATAAGTGCTGTTGCACAAGTATTGCAGCGAAAGGGAAACAATGCCCATGTGCTTTCGCAGTTCCATGACCTGCCAATGATCCTTGCCGAACAGCTTGCGGCTGAAATCCGGCGACCACAAGGGATGCGTCTCTTCGGAAATCACCTGTACCAGTGTGCTCTTGCCCGCCCCGTTCGGGCCGATGATCGCCACATGGGTGCCTTGTTCTATCGTAATCGACACATCGTCGAGGATATCCGTACCATTGCGACGGACCGTCGCATGTCTGATGTCTATGATTGATTCCATATGTTTCATGTTTCCTTGAAGATGATTTCGCTCGTGTAGAGCCTCAGCCGGTTCGCCATATCGTACCGTTGGGCGCGCCGTTCCAGAAAGAACGTATCCGCCGCCTCCCATATCATGAACGTTCCGCAGATGTTCACCGTATCATAGAACACCTGGCTGAGCGAAGTCCAGTTGTCCAGCATATAGCTGAACAGTAGCAGGACCGCCCCCGTCAGGAGCAGGAAGAACGCCTTGAACTTGGCGTAGCGGTCGGCGGACTGCTGCCGTTTGACATCCAGCGCAAAGCGATTTCTCAGAATGCGTATCGCCGTCTCCTTTTGTTCCGCGCTTATTTCTGGAACGGTGAATTGCAACCGTATGTTCCTCAGTATGGGGACGCACAGGAGCGCCCGGTCAATCCTGTCGCATATCTCTTGCGCCGGTTCCCGGGAGTCCGCTGGCGATGTCGGTTCATACAGCTCGTCCACATCTGCCAGTTCAAACGGAATGACTACGTTTTCATCGTCCATCGGATAAAAATGACCGGCAAAACCAGCTTCATTGCGAAGCAACTTCTCAGTCTCCTTGAAACGCGCCAATTTGAGCTTCATTCCACGGGCCTCCAGATTCCCTGCGTCCGGTGCAGTATAGCACAGTCCCAGACAGTCTGTGTATTGGGTAAACTACTGTCATAAGAATTCGGTATGATGATGTACGTCCTTCCGTTTTATCCCATTGTTATTCGCTGTCGTGTATGTCGATTGATGATGAAAAGCTATTGATGTCATAAGTTGCTAATAAACTAATTATATTTATTATAAATGAATAGTATATATATCCAATGGTGGGATAAAAAATGTTTAGCAGAAGTTTGTAGAAATTGTTGACATAAGTAATAAATGTTCGTATATTGGGGGCGTAGTCGATGCTGCCTTGCACACGGTATTGACGGAATGTGGTGATAGGAAGGGAAATAAAAATGAAAAAGCACATCATCAACATACTGATTATCCTGACTTGCGCGTTGTCCGCAGTTTCTGCGGCTAGTGCTACGAGCACGTTGAATCTCGGGGTGCAGGTCGCGGAAGTTCCCGCGACGTTTACTATCCATTATGACAAGAACTATCGGGAAGGGGCGATCGCTCCGGAAAATGAGGCCGTCACCATAACCGAATATGGGCATCGGCCATATTCAATATACTACTCCGGCAACAGGGAGAACGCGGGAAAGGTTTCCGTGAACATCTCCGCTACGAGCTTCCTGAATCTGGCGGACGCCTCGCTCCCTTCCGCTCCCGTCAGGTTGTATCATGTCGATAAGGGTTTTGCGACGAGCACCGCTTCTTTGCCCGCTTCAATGGATTTGAATCCGATCGCCTTGCCCGCCGGCAATGTTTCTACATCCGTGTTGCTGGATGGTTCGGACTTCATGGTCATATGGCAGCCCGCTCCAAGCCTTCCCGCGGGAAATTACCAGTCGACCATCACCGTGAGCTATACAGTGGTTTGACGTCAGGGGGCGGCTTTGAAGAAGGGCGAGGGCGTTGTGCCTCTCGCTCTTTTTTTGTATTCAGTCTATGGACTGGCGTAATATTGATGTCATATGTTCATGGTTTTCCGGTGAGGTTCGGGCGGAGTGTTCCGCGCTTGCCGCGCCGGTTGTCCTGCGGGTATGGGCAGCTTGTCAGGAGTTCGGAAACTTGTGGCTCAAGTTATTTGTTTGTATGATAGTTAATTATGCTGGTTTTATGAAAAACGCCGCAAAAAAATGAAAAATATTTTGCGAAGTATTGACATAAGTCCGCCATGGAGGTATATTACGGATGTGCTTGGGAAAAAGCACAAAGCTTGCACGAACCAAAAAGGAAAAACAAAATGAAAAAGTCAATCGCCGTTCTGCTGGTCATGGTGGCCGCTCTGGTCTCGGTATTCGCCGCCGGAACTTCAACCCTGAACCTGTCCACTGAAATTACGGGTGTTACGAAAGCTGGCATTGTAGTGGCTGGCGCAGTACCGGCGGCCTTTCCCGAGTCGGTGTTGGGTGGGGAGGCTCAGGCCCTGACCTCCGCTCCGGTAAGCTATGCGTTCGTTGTCGAGACCAACCAGGCCTTGGCTACGACGACGGTTGTCGCCGGGCCGGTCGCCGATGGAGCCAACTATATCGGCTATACCCTTGCCGCTGGAGGTGCCACGTCCAAGGCGACCAACGCCGCCGGCGCTTCCGTTACCCTGCTGGAGGCTAACGCCAATACCGGCAAGCGTGTCGTGGGCGCGGTGTTCACTCTCGCCGTGGATGCCGATGCCGACAAGTCCGACAAGGTGTTTGACCTGGCCACCGCTCCCGCCGGAACGTATTCGGGCGTCGTGACGATTACCTACACTGCCAACTAAGCGATAGTTGAACATATCCGGGGCGGTCGGCCTGTTGGGCTGACCGCCCTTTCTTTTGTCTCTTTGCCCCCCCCGCTTCGAGCGGGGGGGCAGGAAGCTTCCAGCTATGGTGAAAAAAGTCTTCCGGCCCCGTATACCGGGAAGCGGTTCCCCAACCGCGGGCAGAAGACGGGACAAGGAGACGAAATGGACAAGGAAAGTCTGGCCCATACGAAATGGAATTGCAAATACCACATGGTGTTCGCACCCAAGTACCGTGGGAGAAGCGGTCTCGTCGGTTGCCATGATTATTGTGTAGCAGGGCGGACATGCCCTGTTGCTCAGTTGAACCGCCGTATGCCGGATGGCACATGCTGTGGTGTGAGAGAAGGTGGAAGTCCTCTCCTGCCCAATTCGTTCATGGCCGGTTATTTTACTTTTTGAGTATTCTTTTCAAACGCTCGACATCCAGCAGCAAATTCACCGTCTCGAAATTCCCTTTGTAGAACACTCCCCAGTTGTTGAAGACGCACGGCAAGTCCTTCGCTTTTTGCAACGTGTCCACCTGAATGCGCGATAGTGGGATATCGTTTGCTGCGCAATACTGCTGTATCGCTTCAATGTTCTGAAGGACATAGGGACATTGCATATCATAGTAAATCGTGAGTTCTTTGTTTTCGATTCTTTGTTTCTTTGCGTTTGGCGCGAACTTCGGCATAGTCCCGTCAAAGGAAAGCGCGAGCAGTTCATAGCCGTCGGCGGTAGTGTCAACGACCTCAAAACCGAACTTCTTCGCAAACGATTGGTCCGCGAGCCATGCTTTCTGTTTTTCCGCACCGAGCATGCAGACTCCTGACTTGCCCTTTTCCCTGGCGTCGGACAAACAATGCTCCAGCAACGCTTTCCCGTATCCTTTCCCTTTGTAATCGCCGGAAACCCATAGGCAATACAGGTAATAGTAGTTGTCGCCGACAATGGGGACCCACGCGGATTCAAGAGGGGCGTATTCAATGAAGACCGTAGCCCTGGCGTTTAGCTTCCTGAAGACATGCCCTTCCTTGAGCCGTTCGGAAAGCCATTGCCGCTTTGCTTCAACGCCCGGGTGAGGTTTCTTGCTGCGGATAATACAACACAAATGTTCACTGGCGAGGTTTTCTGCCGTCAGGTTGATAAAATCATCATCCATATTTTCCATTTCACTACCTCTTTACCGTTACCGCGGATCGAGTTGCCCGTTTGTAGAAGTATATACGATTCCTGACTGCCATACCTATGCGGGCGCACCATGTATTTGGGATTTTGCTAATGATCATAAAAATTTTCATCTGGATTTTGCAATCTCTCCATCGGGAGAATGGCGAAAGGGCGGGGTATGCTTCCTTTGGCTGTTTTTACGGGAAATACTTTCTTTGCTTGCTGAGGAACCGTTCACATCCTAAAAGCAGTATGCAACGGAACAAAAACGAAGGACTTGTCCATCCCCAGCCGATTCAGGCTTCCCCTTGTCGTGCTCGGATGGTACACTTTCGATATCCAATGTTTTGGGAGGAATACATGAAATTCACCTATCGGTATCAAAGCCCCGTAGGAGTCTTGCGGATTATCGCCGATGAACATGCGATTTCCGCCATCCGTCTGGAGAAATCCGGACATGAGGATGTGCCGGTCGCCGCCAATTTTGACCTGATAGAGGAAAAGACCCCGCTGATTACCGAGGCGGTCGAACAGCTCGAAGAATATTTCGCAGGGACGAGAAAGCGGTTCAACCTGCCGTTGGCGCCGGAAGGGACTGACTTCCAGAAGAAGGATTGGGCTGCGTTGCAGGACATACCGTATGGAGAGACGCGCACCTACAAAGATATGGCCGAAGCTATTGGCTGTCCCAAAGGATTTCGCGCGGTGGGACTGGCGAACAACAGAAATCCTATCATCATTGTGATTCCCTGCCATCGGGTGATTGGCGCGGACGGCAAGCTTGTGGGATACGGCGGAGGGTTGGATGTGAAGGAACGCCTGTTGAAGCTGGAAGGTTCACTATAGTCATCTGGGTTCCCTCGCTTCGTTCCCTTGTTCAGAACAGATTTCTTTCAGAAAACGCCAGAACCGCCAGATTGGCGACATCGTCGGGATTTTCGTCCCTTCGCACTTCGGCGTCTTTTTCAGCTCTTTGTTTCCCGATCTGTTCCACGATGAGAAAGAATGTGGAAAGGGAGATGTCCAACGCTTGGCAAATGGCCTCCAACGTTTCGATCCGTGGGAGACGCTCGCCGGATTCGATGTAATATATTTGGCTTCTGGCCATACCCGTTCTGGCCATGAGTTGTTCTTGAGAACACTTGCGGTGGTTTCTGACTGCTTTGATGGCTTTTCCATAAATGTCGTATCGCATGATTCATGCATCATATCGTCAAAAATCCTGTATTCAAGTTATTCATGAGTCCGCCGCACCGCCTGCGCCAATTTGGCGCGGGGCTGATGCGATTCGTTGTTTTTCAGCGGCAATTGAGAATCGGATGTTTTCCGTTGAAAAGAGAAAGCAACGATTTTGAAGAAAACACTGGAAAAAACATGGATGCATCCCAAATGGAAACAAAGCCTCCCGCATCGAACCGGCTAAATCAACATGGAAAGCGGAAACAGGATTTTACCTGACATCTACAATCCGTTACGGTGTATCGGAAGACTCCGTTCCATGAACAGCCTCTTTTTTGCATGTTCTTTTGTCAACGAGATAGAGGATGAAGACACCAAGCGTTCCGATAGCGGCAGTAATGCCTACAAGCGCCCAAAGGAGATTCAGGCCATGACGTTCGCTAATCGCGCCTCCGACCATGGGCGCGATGCCCTGTCCGAACCCCATGATGATCGGCATGATCGCCGAAAACCGCGCCCTGTGGCTGATAGGAGTGTTGTTCGCCACATAGTAGTTGACGTTTGTCGCGGATATGACTTCTCCCGTCGTGTAGATGACCGCCAGCACATAGAACATCCAGGGGAGATATGCGATGCCGAACAACGAAAAACCAATGGTAAAGAATACTCCCGCTATCACGATGTTCGCCAATGGGTTGAATCTCCGTAGCTTCGATACGGCGAATGGCGTAAGAACCACCACGACGACACCGTTGAGCGACATCATCGTTCCATAGAGCGTAGCTCCGTATTCACCGAACAGCCGCGTCGTATACAACGGCAGCGCGAACAGTGTCTGGCTGTAGGAAAAGTGCATGAAGGTCTGGCATAGGGCGAATATCAGCAGGCGAGGGCGGGTGAACAGGGCCTTGAACACGCCGCCCCGTTCAGCTTTATCCAACGAATTGGAGTGAAGGCTTTTCTCGATTGTCTCCGTATCGGGCTTTGATTCAGGAATCTTCCACATGACCAGCATGACCGCGATGAAACCGGCGATGCCGTTGCCCCAGAAAAGCCATTGCGGCGCTCTGTAGAACAGAATTCCCGCGATAAGCGGTCCCACGATGAAACCCAGGTTATGGCCAAGGTAGGTGAGGGAGAAAGACGCCTGCCTGTTCTCCTCGCTCGTTACATCTGTCTGCAACGCGCTCCTGGCCGGGTCACAGGCTCCATCAAACAGGAGGTTGAGCATAATGAACGCAGGGACCAGCTCTGAATCCCCCAGCACGCCGCAGATAAGGAACATTGAGCTTGCCAACGCCTGGCTGATCAGCATGACCTTCTTGCGCCCGAACTTGTCGGCGAGTTTGCTGCCGAGAAAAGAGCCCGGAATATAGAGGATCGAGGCTATTGTCATGAACAACCCCGCTTGGGCGTCCCCATATCCAAGCTTCTGCGTGAGGAACAAGACGAGGAACGGATATACGAATATACCGACTCCGTTTATCAGCGTCGCCCAGAACAATACATATATCGGGGCGGGCAGCCCGTTGTATACCTGCCAGATCGATTGCCTGGTTTTATTTTTCAATTCGTTTTCGGATTTCATTGAACCTTCAATGTCCTTGATGAGGACTGCGTTTTTGACATCTTATGGCATTGTTAAGAAAACGATCCGCCGCCATATGTCCGTCATGTGCTTTCCTGGATGTCACGTATTTTCCGTATCCGGCGCAATCAGCTCGCCGTTGGGCTACCGTACCGGATTGTACCCGTCGCATATACCTGAACCTATCCCCAGTACTTCTCGTTCCAGCGCCATTCCCAGTCCCCCTTCGTCATTTGAGGCTGTGACCAGATCGGCATGCTCGCGTACCTGTTCCGGGGCGTTCGCCATGACGACACCCATGCCTGCCATATCCAACATGGGAATATCGTTGTAGTAGTCTCCTACGGCCATCACTTGCCTGGTCTTGATCCCAAAATACGATGCAAGCTTGCTGATCGCCACACCTTTGTCAATGCCTTTCGCAAGGATTTCAATATACTGGGGTGATGACAGATAAATCGTCAGCGTATCAGAAAACAATTCCTTAAGCAATTTCTCACACCTGATGACCGCCTGGTGGTCGTCGCTCATGCACAGCATTTTGTGAAAGCCCGCGCCTGCGTCCTCCCATCGGGGAAGCAGCCTGTCGAACGGCTCAATGATTCCCGGCACGGTAGATACCCTTTGCTCATAAGCGGTCCAATCATCCTGTGCATCCGCATACCAATGCTCCCCCTGATATAGGAACACCTGAAGCCCTTCCTGTGCCACAATTGGCAGGATGGCATGCGCAACATCGGCCTGGACCGTCTGCTCAAAAACAAGATGTTCACTATCGACGATATATGCGCCGTTGAGACAGGCGAGCGGGCCCTTGATTCCAATTTCCCGCTGGAGGCATGTCAACGCTCCTTTGATTCGTCCCGAAGTCAGCGCAAACGGAATACCTTGTTGGACGACACGTCGGATCGCATCCCTATTGCGTGTGGGAAGCCTATGGCAAGAATCAAGGAGCGTCCCGTCGACATCGGAACAGATGAGCTTGCAATCGTTGAACATGGACAAGGCCCTCGCCTGGAAGATTCCGTCATGGCTTTACGGGCCGACAGTGACCCTATGATAGCATAGTAGTCCGGCCGTGTCATCGAAAGTAAATGCTTTGGCCTGTAAAAACTGAGAAAAACAAAAAAACGCCAAAGGTGTCGCCACATATCAGCGCTGGCGCTGACCATCATCATATAAAATGTCATAGTTAAAGAAATACCGCCAAAGTCCCTTTGGAACTCTGGCGGTATCATCCGTTGTGAACGTGTTGAAACGTTCACTTCAATTCGCTTTGTACCAGTTTACGCCTGTTCGGTCCACTTGCGGCCATAGTAGCAGTCGAGATACAGCTGCTTGATCTGGCTGATCAGCGGATAGCGCGGGTTGGAACCTGTGCATTGGTCGTCGAACGCCTTGACGGCAAGTTCATCGACCGCGGCGAGGAAATCCGCTTCGGGAACTCCCCATTCCTGGATGGAATGCGGAACGTTCAGTTCGTCCTTCAGCTTTTCTATCGCCTCGATCAAAGCCTCTACCTTGTCCTCCATGCTCGCGCTCTTCTTGATTTCAATGTACGGAGTATTCTTCGTGTCATTGACGATCATGTTGATATAGTCGGCGGCCCTGGCGTAGCGGCTGATCGCTGACGGGAATTCATACTGTGGGAACGCCGCCTGCTTGGTCGGGGTGTCCGTGGCGTTGAACCGTATGATATTGGTCAGCATCAGGGCATTGGCCATGCCATGGGGTACATGGAACGCGGCGCCGAGCTTATGGGCCATGGAATGGCAAAGCCCGAGGAACGCGTTCGCGAACGCCATGCCCGCCATGGTGGAGGCGTTGTGGACCTTTTCACGAGCCTTCTTGTCTTCCGCCCCGTTGTTGTAGGCGGCGGGAAGATACTTGAAGATAATTCTGGAAGCTTCCAGCGCAAGGGCGTTGGTGTAGTCGGTGGACATGGAGGAAGCCAACGCCTCCAGCGCATGGGTCAGCACGTCGAGGCCGCAGGACGCGGTGAGGCCTTTGGGCTGTCCCATCGCCAGCTCGCTGTCAACGATCGCCATCGACGGGGTCAGCTCATAGTCGGCGATAGCCCACTTCATGCTGGTTTTCTCATCGGTGATGATGGCGAACGGAGTGACCTCGCTACCGGTTCCACTGGTGGTCGGGATACAGACCAGTTCCGCTTTCTTGCCCATGTTCGGAAACGAATAGATTCTTTTGCGGATGTCCATGAAGCGGAGGGCGAGTCCCTCGAACTGCACTTCCGGATGCTCGTACAACAGCCACATGATCTTTGCCGCATCCATCGGGGAACCGCCGCCCAGACCGATGATTACATCGGGTTTGAATGCGTTCATGATCTCCATCCCCGTGGTGATGGTTCCCAGCGTCGGGTCGGGCTTGACCTGATGGAAGCATTCACATTCGATTCCCATCTTTTCAAGAGGCCCGGTGATCTTGTCTACCATGCCGCTGGAGAACAGGAAGGAGTCGGTGATGATGAATACGCGCTTCTTGCCCTGCAACTCCTGCAAGGCCACCGGCAGACAGCCGTACTTGAAATATACTTTCGGGGGCAGCTTGAACCACAGCATGTTCTCTCTCCTTTCTGCGACGGTCTTGACGTTGAGCAGGTGCTTGGGGCCGACGTTCTCACTGATGGAGTTGTTGCCCCAGCTTCCGCATCCCAAGGTGAGGGAAGGTTCGAGACGGAAGTTGTAGATATCGCCGATAGCGCCCTGGCTCGCCGGCATGTTCACCAGTACGCGGCTGGTCTTGACGGTCTTGCCGTAGGTGTCGATTTTTTCCTGCTCGTTTTCATCGATATACAGGACGGAAGTATGCCCGAAACCGCCCATCGCCACCAGATGCGCCGCCTTCGCGGTGCCGTCTCCGAAATTATCGCATTTGTACATGCCGAGGACGGGGGAGAGTTTTTCATGGGCGAACGGTTCCGCCGCAGTGATGTCGGTGACTTCTCCGATCAGTACCTTGCTGCTTGCCGGTACCTCAAAGCCCGCGATTTTCGCAATGACCGGCGCTGGCTGCCCGACGATGGCGGGATTGACCGTGCCCCGCTTGGGGTCGATGATTACGGCGCGGAGCTTGTCCTCCTGTTCCTTGGTCAGGAACGCGGCGCCGCGGGCCTTCAGCTCGGCTTTCACTTCGTCATATATGTCCTTGTGGCAGATGATGGACTGCTCGGAAGCGCAGACAACTCCGTTGTCGAAGGTCTTCGACATCAGGATGGAGCTCACCGCCATCTTGATGTTGGCGCTCTTGTCTATCAGCGCCGGCGTGTTTCCCGCGCCGACGCCAATGGCGGGTTTGCCGGAGGAGTATGCGCTCTTGACCATGCCAGGGCCGCCTGTGGCTAGGATGATGTTCACCATGGGGTGTTTCATCAGGTAGTCAGTCTTTTCAAGGGAAGGATCCTCTATCCAGCCGATGATATCCTCAGGAGCTCCCGCCGCGACAGCCGCGTCACGTATGATCCTCGCCGCCTCGCATGTACATTTCTTCGCCCGCGGATGTGGACTGAAAATAATCGCGTTCCGCGTCTTCAGGGAGATGAGCGACTTGAAGATCGCCGTTGATGTCGGGTTCGTGGTAGGAATGATACCGCAGACCACGCCGATAGGCTCCGCAATCTTCTTGATGCCGAAAGCGGCGTCATCCTCAAGGATGCCGCACGTCTTGTCGTCCTTGTACTTGTGGAAGATGTATTCGGCGGCGAAGTGGTTCTTGATTACCTTATCCTCCACAATGCCCATGCCGGTCTCCGCGACCGCATCCTGGGCCAGCGTGATACGGGCGTCGTTCGCCGCTATGGCCGCAGCGCGGAAAATTGCGTCGACCTGCTCCTGCGTGTAGGTGGAATACTTGATCTGGGCGCGCTTCACCCGCTCAATCAACGCCTGTAGTTCGTTTTCGCCTGGGAAGGCTTCCGTTTTGATTTGTACTGTCTGTTCCGCCATGAAATTCTCCTTCTGCTCGCATCTTGCGTGCCATGCTTTGTCGCTGTATCCGCTCACATAGCCGTACTATGCCCGCTACTTTGCTCCTGGCCTGTCCCGCAACCTGCTTCGCACTTTTTCTGCTCGCATCTTGCATGATATACTTCGTTGCCACATTCATTCACATATATCAATATGCTCGTTGCTTGGACACTTGTCTATCCTACACCCTGCTTCGCACCTTTTCTACTTGCATGTTTCCCGCTTGCGCAGTTTTCCGCTCATCTGTCGTTTTCCGATTTTCGCGTCTTCGGAGTAGTCAGCATTCCCAAAAGACGCGAATTTCTTCAAAACTGGCATTTTCAGCATGCCCATTTGAGAGCTTTGCTTTACGGTCTTGAATTTATAAAAATTTATCGATTGCGTCAACTACTTATAATCAGAAAAAGCATGATTGTAACAAAACTATCATATTTTTAATGGTCTTGTTTTGTGATAAAGTGAAAAAAAACGATTTTATGCAATTTAATATGAATAAAACGCAAATACATGTGATTTTTGTTATATTTATATTGGAATACTCATGCTATATGTATCTGATTGCAAGTAAGCAATACATCGCAGATAGTGTTGTAAAACCGCCAATCAATCTGATGAAATGCGTTTTGCGGTTTGCGCTAGTAGAGAGTTCCTTGTTCGACACCGCCTGGACATCTTCCGTTCCCACGCGTTCCATGAGACTGTCGAGCCTGTTGACCATATCTCCGCGCTCCCTCGTGCCGTTTCCATTTCGCCAACGCTGGGAAAATTCTCCAAAATATGCGAGCTGTACCGCCAGCAGCTTGCCGAGCTTTCCCGGCATATCCGGCTTTCCTGCGGTCATGTATTGGCTGACGTATACCATGCTGATCAATATCAGAGCTTTTCGAGTACCTTCCAGAAGGGACCCCGCCGTCAATGTAAACGCACCGACATCCCACAATACTTTTCCGGAAGGTTGCATGAGATGGACCAGCGCCATTGACAACAGGAGCAGCAGATTCGGCAACGGTTTGAATTTCCGCCCGACGCTGGTCGCCAGAAAAATGGCCAGCAACGTATCCACGGCGAGAAAACTTAGGGAACTCTGGAAGAAAATCGCCGGAAGCAACGCGAGGCCGATACCGACTGGTACGCTGCGAGCGTCAGGACGCCAGGGGCCGGCAGTTTCCAATGTCCGCCTGTAGCGGGTGACGAAACCGTTGCCGGCAAGCAATGAAACGTACCAGCCGCTACGGCCTGCATAGATGTTAGCCATCCACCCCAGCAAAACGGACGTAACCAGCCCTACTGCGAGCATTGGCGTCGCAATGACCCATATCGTATTACCGAAAAATAATATCTGGGCCGTTAGGATTTGGGCGCAATTACTGATTAATGCGCCAGCGACGCTGATTCCGACATAGGAAAATACGGGAAGGATACTCCTCTCGACGGTGCGCGGGGCTTTCCTCGTTTCCTCCGCGGCTTGATCCGTTTTCAGCTCTGTACCGTTCTGAGGCTCCTGGCATCGCCGAGCGTGTCGTCTCCCCATCCCCCCGAATCTCCACAGCAACCGCATGAACAGGCCGGAAGCCGCTGTACTGACGACGGACAGCGCGAACACATAGGAAAACAAGGTTCCATTCACAAGTCCTTGTCCAATGACTTTCAGCGCGAGAAGCCACAGATAGTATCCCCAGGACAGCAACGGGAACGACAACATGAGGGGCAGGTTCGCCAGGCCGAGCCTGATGAAGGGCAATGGCTTCGGGATCAAGTATTCCAGCGTGGAGCAGAACAATGCGACCGCCGCCAGAAAGGCCGTCAATTCTAACTGCGGGAGCTGGTCCTTCCACTTCGTTTTTGTGGGCCGACCGTTTGGTGGACATGCTTTAACCGGAGACATCATCAACCCCCCCGGTTTCTTCCGAAGCTCCCTCTATGGTGATGAACACTCCGTTGGGCATGCAGACGAGCCATTGTCCCTTTCTGCTGATTCCTCCCATAGTGGTACAGCTTTTCGTGGGGCAGGGGGAATCCTCGATTGAAATCTTTCCATCGGATATATGGACGACGGTATCCCCCATAAGGCCGGGGATATTCGCATGCAAAGGCTTGTCCAACGGGAACCTCCAGGTGGAATCGCCGTTACGGACCAGCGCATACGACTGTTCCGACGCGCCGCCATAGGCGTTGATTGTCAGGAGTATTACAATGACTGTAGCCAGTCCGATGAGCAGGGCGTCCCCCCATCGGAACTTGTGTGACGAAGCGGCCATGTCCGAAGTGTACCAATGCCACGGGCTGGTTGCAATACCTCGCTTGGCGTATGCGGCACAAGCCCCTCGATACGTCTCGTGCCCCCCGTTGTCTTCATCTGACATGATCCCACCTTCTTGCCATTGCTTGAGATTAAACCCTTTTCAAACCAACATCGCAGAATTTTTCCCCTGTGCGTCGGTCGATAACAACCACAGAATATTCCATGGCATCAAGCAGATTTATGAATGTGTCCATGCGCATATGGCCTGTTTCGTCATTGAGAAAATTTGAGATGCTGGATTGGTGGTTTTTCCCGATATTTTTCGCCAACTGTTTCTGTGTTTTCCCACGTGCCCCCATGGCCATCCTGATTATCTGCTTGTCATTCATAGGTTTTTCTCCTTTCAAAAATATAATGAATATCTGATAAAGATTCAATTTAAAATGATAAAAGTTCAGTATTAAATGATACTGGGGTTGCCCGGAGACTTCCCAAGATTTACTATTACCCTGTCAGCAAGGAGACGATACATGGATTCTGAGAATTTGATTGAAGATTTCAAACCTGAAGAACTCAAGGTCGAGAATGAAGTATATGGTATTCCTGTGACAGGTACCTTGGTGTTTCTGCCTCAGTACGGATTTACCGCTCAACTTGATAGGATGCCGGAACTGCAATCTAGTCGGTTCATCCCTTATGCAGGACGTTGCTATGGCTCTGCTATGGTCAATGATGGGATAGAACAGAAAACACAAGCGATTAAGTCACAATATTATGGGACTTCAAATGAGTGAGGTGACCGGTGCTTATCAGAAAGAGCAGCTTACAGCTTTGGAGAGCAATCCTGAACAGGCTTTCAATAATACAAAACCATCTGTCGAGTGAATGAAGGAATAGACCACATAAGAATTCAAAGGAGAACAATATGGGCATCTGCAGGAAGATTGGAGAAACAAGCATTGGGACAAAAGAACTTCTGGAGAATCATCCTCCGGTATACGGCAATCCGTTCAAAAAGAAGATTTACATGAAGGCAAGGGATCTGTATCTTGGCAGGCACGCAGCAGATGCCTCCGACCCTGAGATTTCCATCAGCCGCTACAAGCCAGATGACATGGTTGTTTCAGGAGCTTCAAGGCTGGCAATGGATGTTCAGTCCGTCCGTGGGTTCTTTGGTTATGAGCAACCCAAAGACCGTGGTACTGTCGCATGGTATATGAACTATGCGGACGCCAGCCTTTTCACCGCTTATGCAAGCGACCTGTTTGCTCAGGATGAGATTCAGTGTTTGGAGCATCCTTTACTGGGCGGCGTCAAAGAATACTTGTGTGATGTGCGACAGAAAGGGCTTGAACCGCTCACCGAGCAAGAGGAGGTTCCGACACCGGTGCTTATCCAGAATGTTCCATATTGGATTCACGTTGATACCGCACCAAAGGATAAGAGAGGTAACACCCACAGCATTTATGGCCGGATGTTTTCAAATGTCTCTGAGACGCTTCTTGAAAAGGGGATAACCGTTCGCGATGCAGAGTCCCGCAGCAACATCCTGGCTATGTCAGCGCCTGTTTATGGGGTAAGGGCCGGAAGCAAGTATACCAAAGCCACCATACACAAGATCATGCGGACCTTGTTGACCGGTTTTGGCGCCGCCGTCCAGCAGGCTCACGAGACCTGCGGCAAAGATGCCAAGGTTGAAGTTCACACCGGACGTTTTGGCTGCGGGGCGTTTGGAAACAGCGAAGCGCTTATGTTGCTCTCCCAACTGGTGGCCGCATACAAAGCCGGGATGGATTCTATCGTTTTCCATAGTGTCAATGAGAGTCTGCTGGAAGGGGCTAAGCGGCTTGCTGATGGCCTGTACATGTCAGAAATGGAAGAAATTATAGAGATTATTCGCGATCAGGGGTATGTCAGGGGAGAAAGTGACGGCAACTGAGCTGAATAATACTGGAATCTTTGCCTTCTTAAGCGGCAGGTATAGGAGCCGGTCGTTTCCATCAGCGGAAGGACTGCCTTTGAATTGTCTTTCTATGTGTTTTCTGCGGATTCTTCGTACCCGTGAACGGGGGCCGCTATGTTCAGGAAAATTTCTTTCCGCTGGTACATGTGAAGGTGATGGACAATATATGTGTATGCGTCAAGTGCTTTCTGGAGTTTGTGGTGCGGAGGCGCGAAAAAGCAATATGCCATCGTATGAAAATCGGAATGCCCGTGGTCGGATTGCGTCGTTTCTGCGTCGGTCGGCGAATACCGGAAGTCGAAGCCTTGCATGTTTTGCCGTAGGACTACCGGATGGAACCGGATTCCATGCCGAGGATACAAAAAAAGGGCATCGCGAACGAGCGTCCTCGTACTTCGCGATACCCTTTCTCATCTGTAGCGGGCTGTGTATCGAAATATTCCTCAGTCTACGATTTCACCGCGGGCGAACTTCTCGTTGTAGAAGAAGTCGCTCTGAGATTCGCTGATCGAGAAATCGGTGGTTGTATAGTAGCCGCTTCCGCTTTCCCGCTGGGTCAGCTTGCCGGTCGTGGTGATCGTGGAGGGGAGGGTGACTACCGCGCCTTCTATCGTGGAGATTTCATAGTCCACGGTCTGGGTGATATTGAGCTTGCCCTTTGACATGACGTCGTCGATCTTCCATTTGTTCACAAGCTTCACCAGTGCGTTGGTTTCCTGGTCAACCCAGATGGTCGCAGTGATACCGCCGTCGAAATCATCCTCGTCAAAATCCCATCCAAGTACTTCCCCGCTGGCCCTGTAGTTGGGGTCATAGGTCAGTAACGCGCTGTCGAACGCCAGTTCCACTTCATAGACGGTGCAGGTGCGCCCATTGACGACCTCCGTTCCTACGGCGTCATAGTCCATATCGTAGAGATTGTCCTCGAACGGAGTCAACACCCCGCCGTCAAAGAACCTGTTGAGGATATCCAACACGCTGGCGTCGCCTGTAATACGGTTTTCAAGGTATCTGCCGTAATTGACCGGAGTCTGGCTGACAGTGGCCGCTGAAGTCTCCAGGACGTTGCCCGCGGCATCAAAAGTCTGCAACTCGATGGTACGAGTTCCTGGCAGGAAGACAACTGAATTGTCGGCGACCTTGTCCGCATGGAACCAAAGCTTGTCTGTCTCTGTGGCGCCGCTTGCGAACAAGGCGGCTGTGGCGACGATCAATACCGTCGCGACGGTGATCATTCTTTTCTTGTTCATGTTTCACTCCTCGACTGCGCTTACAGTCTTTATTGAAATCTGTTTTTGTCCGGATCTGCCGGCTCCCGACCTTTTCCTGTTGGTCGATAGCCTGAAGTTAGACCTTGTTTTTGTTGACGAAGTGAACTGAATACGTAGAGTAGATGTAGATTTTGATACAGTTTTTGAAGATGCTGTGAAACCCGCGACAATTGAAAGAAATTATGCAAAATGAACGTTTTTTGCAGTTTGTGTTTATTTTGTTGATGTAATGTATGGATTGTGTGAACTTTGATGTTGTCTATGATTTTTGCCTTGTCAACCGTGCTGAAACACTGAAATAGTTTAAGCATGAAACTCATATATATTGTAGAAGACCATGAATCAATCCGGGATGGCGTCAAGCAGTACCTTGAGCTTTCTGGATACGATGTAGCAGGATTCGCTGATTTGCATTCCGTCCAGGCTGCGATAGCCCGGCAGGTTCCGGATATGCTTATCCAGGATGTCATGTTGCCCGATGGCGATGGTTTCACTTTTGTGAAGAAACTCCGTATGAGTTACAGCTTTCCTGTGGTATTCATGACGGCCCGTGTTGCGGAAAGCGACAGGATTCTCGGATTTGAACTTGGCGCGGACGACTATATCACAAAACCGTTTTCCGCCAAGGAGCTTGTGTTGAGGGTGCAGGCGATTTTCCGCAGGTTGGACGGAGCTTCTCAATTGCATCGAAGCGGCTCCAGCTGGGTGTTGGACGGCTCCATCCTGCTGCTGGATGAAGTCTCTCATCTGTTCACGATCGACGGACGCCATATCCCACTTACGGCCGCGGAATGGCGGATCATGTCGTATCTGGTCAGCAATTCCGGGATATTAATCACTCGCGCTCAGATCCTGGAGCATTGCTTTGACTACAGTTTTGAATCGTATGACCGTATCGTCGATACCCATGTTAAGAACATCCGCTCCAAACTGGGACCGCTGGGCGCGCAGTGGATAGAGACGGTTCGCGGCTATGGATACCGGTTCGCCGGACATCCTACGGACGGAAGCGGCGGCCCTCGTTCCAGCTCGGAGGTCGAAGGAGGTGAACCGTCCGAAACCGCCCAGGCGCTCTCATCCGAACTGTTTCCATCGGAGCCGCATGACGATGTTGCGCCGATGGGTGAAGACATGGGTATGAACAACGTTCGCAATATGTAGTTTTTGTGAATTTTTCTTCATAAATCACTTTTTTCTCTTGTCTTACACACGAGGTCTCCATGATTATGGATTATATGAAGCTCATATATATAGTTGAAGACCATGAAGTGATCAGGGAGGGGGTGCGGCAATACCTTGAGCTGTCAGGCTACAAGGTGCAGACCTTCGCTGATCTCCATACAGCCCGTGACGCATTCGCCCGTATCGTGCCGGATTTGTTGATTCAGGACGTCATGTTGCCTGATGGCGACGGTTTTGCCTTCGTCAAGCAGTTGCGGCAAAGCTGTGACTGTCCCGTCATCTTCATGACGGCCCGCATTGCGGAAAGCGACAGGATCCTCGGCTTTGAACTCGGTGCCGACGATTACATCACGAAGCCGTTTTCCCCAAAGGAGCTCGTTCTTCGCGTTCAGGCGCTGTTTCGCCGTATCGACGCCGTTACCACGAAAGTCGAGACTTCCGTAACATGGAGCGCGGGGGACGACATCATGGATTTTGATGAACAGGAGCATCGTCTGACTGTCAATGGGGGTATCATTGTATTGACCGCCGCAGAATGGCGTATCCTGGCGTATCTGATTCACAATGCCGGCATCCTGATTACGAGAAACCAGATACTTGAGCAGTGCTTCGACTACAGTTTTGAATCCTATGAACGTATCGTGGACACCCATATCAAGAATATCCGTGCGAAACTCGGTTCCAACATAGCGTGGATCGAGACGGTCCGTGGTTATGGCTATCGGTTCATCGGCCGTCAATGCAAGGAGTCCGCCGAACTATGAGAAATGTCTTTCTCCGAATGTTTTTCAGCATCGTTTCCATCACGTTGATCATCATCCTGATACAGTTGGGTTTGGTGTTCAGCATGAACGAGCGTATGTCGAAAGACTGGAGTCAGGCTGTCTACGATTCTTATTTGGAACGGGTGAAGACGTATGTGGAAGAGGAAGCTCCCCCTGATGGTTGGACGATCGAGAACATATGGCCGGCGCTTCTGCGGGCCGCTGACGACAGGGTGAGCGGGTTGCTGGTGAGAAACAATGAGGGCGAGCTTGTCGCTTCGTTCGGCAAGACCTCCAGGGGTGGGTTGCTGCCCGTTCCTCCCGGCTATGAGGGTATGCAGCCGATTTCGCTCGACTCCGCCGAAAAAAGTCACAACAAGGCCGAATTCGCGGAATCTGCCGATACCAACGTTGCATATGCCGCGAAAGAAAATGTGTCGGATGCCAGAAAGTCGACAGGGACGGCTCCTCTGAAAAACAAAATGACGGTCATTGACAAAGGAAAGGATGAATTCGTCCTTTTCCCTCCCGATGTCGAGGTTCAGGATGTGACCGGTACGGTCGATCTGTTCTACAACGGGGAGCGGCTGGGATCCGTTGACGTTCTGACTTTCACTCCTTTGACCTACAAATTTACCGCGGATCTGGTGAGAAATCATTTGACGACGTTCCTCATTACGATTCCTATTGCGTTGATTGTATCCCTGATCCTTGGTTTTATCATTTCCCGTAGGAACGTCAAATTTTCCGAACAAGTGTCCCAAGCTTTGTTTGATCTCGCCGAAGGCCGGCACGACGTATCGCTTCCGCAGGCGAATGCCGCTGATTTGAAAAAAATGATATCATCGATTTCCCATCTCGACCAGCGGTTGCAGGACCATGAACGGGCACGTCAGGCTTGGCTGTGCAGCATATCCCACGACCTGAACACGCCGGTTACTTCAATGAAGCTTTTGTTGGACGGAATGGCCGACGGAATATTCCCCGTTGACGCTGCGCATGTACGGATGCTCAACAAGGAAAACGATCTGTTGCAGGAACGCATCCAGTCCGTAGTGACCTATTCAACGCTCCAATCCCCTGACACAGTCGTCAATGTCAGCGCTACGGACACCCTTGAGCTGGTGGATGCCGTCCTCCGTCAATTCCCGCTGGATGATGAAATACGGGTCGACGTTCAGGTGGACATCCCGTCGATTGCCTGCGATTTTTCATTGATGCAGACCGCCTGCAAGGAATTGATCAGCAATGCTTTGTCCGCTTCCGCGGGGCGGGTGCGGTGGCAGATACGCTCCGTCATCGCAATGTCGCAAGGGAAGGATTCGCATGGGGAAGGGCGTTTGTTCGAGATGAAGTTCATCAACGACGGTTCTCTGAGCGATGCCCATGTTGATTTCTTTGAGCCTTGGGCGCGTGGCGACTTGTCCCGTACCGCATCGGGCGGCAGCGGGCTTGGCCTGCCTATCGTCGGGCAGGTAATGCGCCTCCATGGAGGTTCCGCGTCAATCAGGAATCTTGAAACTTCGGATTCCACAAAACCGAAAGTTCTGGTACAGCTTGTCTGGCCTGAGAAGCTGTAACGAGGTTCATCTTACAGGATATCGCAAAATTCTTACTTCCGAGTTGATGATGTTCCTTTTCGTCTTGTCCATGGGTGGCTATAGCCTTATCGTCCATATGTCGCTGGTTCCATAACGTCTTTCAAACGTGTATTAAAACAATGCGGCCTGAGCTTTCATCCTATGCATTATGTCTATTGGTGAATAAATATTTTCTGGATGCTCTTGTGAGCGATTTGAGCGACCTGGGCAGTACCACAACCTCAGCGATTTGAATGACTTGAGCAGTGTCACGGCGACCTGAACGGGTTCTTGATGGATTCACCATCATTTTAAAATCATGTAATAATTAATATTAACACTTGATATCTCTAATGCGACACTACGCTTTTGCATGCTTCGATTTGTTCCATGTAAAAAAAAGTTGACAAAATTTCAAAGTGGTTCATACAATTAATTCATTGAATGAAAGAATCAAAAATGGAGGATTGAACCATGAAAAAGCTTACTGTAGTGATTCTGATTGTTTCCTTGCTGTCCAGTGTTGCTCTGTTTGCCGCTGGAACAAAAGAGGCCGCTGCCACCGATGGCAGGATCGTGCTGAAAGCGTACATGCAGATCGACCCGACGCTCTCGCAGTATGCCGGGCACAACGCCATCATGGCCGCGTTTGCGGAAAAGTATCCCAACATCGTAATCGAACCAGAATATGCGAGTGGGGAGGCTTTCCATCAGAAATTCCAGGCCATGGCGGCTTCCAAGCAGGTTCCAGACATCTTTACCTGCTATGGCGGCGCCCGTTCCGCGTATGTCAATGCGACAGGACAGGTTCTTGATCTTGGTAAAAAGTATCTGACCGCCGATGTCAAGAAAGAATACTCCAGCGCGACATGGGCGGCGCAGGGGGCGAACGGTGAATATTGGATTATTCCGCCGTCATTGGCCGTCTGTCACACCGTTTACGCCAATCATGACCTGCTCGCCAAGCTCGGGCTGACCTATCCCGAGACGTATGAGGAATGGCTGGCGCAGATTCCCGTCATCCGTGCGGCGGGATACTATCCCGTATCCATGGGCAACAAGGATCCCTGGGTGGTCAACTCCTGGTTGCTGAGCCTGTTGGTGGACCGCTTGGGCGGACCACAGTGGTTCATGAACGCCGCGACTGGAGCAAATGGTGCTTCGTTCACCGATGAGCCGTTCGTGCGTTCCTTGGCGATCATCAAGGAAATGACCGAGAAGGGTATGTTCTCTCCTGGTGTCAACCAGATGTCAAATACGGAAGCCGACCAGGAATTCTATCAGGGAAAGAGCGTCTATCTGATCGATGCCGGCTGGCGGACCAGTGGTATGGACCGGGATCTTTCCGATTCCATGAAGGCCGCCGTCCAAATGCACGTATTCCCGAAAATCAAGGGCGAAGTTACTTCCAATACCTCGACCGCTACCGTATCTGAAGGCTTTGGCATTTCTTCCAAACTGGAAGGTACTCCAAAAGCTGACGCGGCTTGGACCTTCATCCGCTTCTATACCGGTGAAGAAGGGGCCGCGATCCGTGCCTCCTATGGTGACGTTCCTTCCTATATACTGGACCTCTCCAAGATACAGCTCGCTCCGATGCAGGCGAAGTTCGCAGAATTCCAGGCGGAGCATCCGATGGGATATGTGTTCGACGCCGTAATGGGAGCGGAAGGTGTGAACATGCTGAACAGCGACATCCAGGCTATGATGCTTGGTAATGGCGACCCCGCCGCCATCGCCGCGAAGTATGAAAAGTTTGTAGCCGCCAACGAACGATAGTCTGTTGCAGTCCATTATGCCGGGACGGACGGCTGGTCCGTCCGTCCCGATTCAGTTTCATCGAGGGACCCATGATACATAGCCGGAACAAGAAAATCAGTTTTTACACCTTGTTGATGCCCGCTTTCCTTATCTATATCTCCGTCATCATTTTTCCAATTCTGATGAGCCTTGGACTCTCCTTCACCAAGTGGCGGCATTACCAGATGGTTGGTTTCGTGGGATTTGAAAATTATATCAATATTCTCAAGGACCCTGAATTCCAGAAGTCCTTGTGGAACAACGTGCAGATCATGCTCATTTCCGTGTTGGGGCAGATCCCGCTTGGCGTTATCCTCGCATACCTCCTGTACCGAAAATGGGTCAAGGGGGCGAAGTTCTTTGAGATGATGATCTTCATGCCCATCACGATTTCTTCGGTCGTCGTAGCATTGCTCTGGAACCGGGTTTTTTCTCCGGTCGGCATCTATACGGCGATGGTCCGGTCCATCACGCACAACCCGGACTACGTGGTCAAGATATTTGAAAGCAGCAAGTTCGCCATGATTCCGATTCTGATCGTGCTGCTCTGGCAGCATACGAGCCTGTACATGGTTATTTTCCTCGCGAATTTGCAGCGTATTCCAGAATCCGTCTTTGAAGCGGCCACGATCGATGGCGCGAAGGAATCGACCATCATCGTAAAAATCGTTCTGCCCGCGTTGGCGAACGTCATCTTTACATCTTCCGTGCTGGCCATCAGCGGAAGCCTGAAGAGTTTCGACTTGGTGTACGCCATGACTGGCGGCGGCCCAGTCGACTATACTTCGGTCATGGCCCTGTACTTGTACAAGCAGACCTTTACCTTCAGCAACTACGGGTACGGTAGTGCCGTCTCCATCATCATAGTGCTTCTGAGCGTTGGATTGATATCGTTCGCCCGCGGTCTGTACGCCAAGGCACAACGGAAATATGAGTAGGGAGGAGCGGACATGTCACAGAAAAGTCTGAGGACGAGGAAGATTTCTAGCGGTTGGACCGTCTTCTCCTATGCGTTTCTGATTCTGTTTACCGTGATCACGCTGGTGCCGATGATCTGGATGTTCTATTCATCGTTCAAGCTCAACGGTGAAATACTGATGTTTCCGATGTCGTTGCCAAAGGAACCTACCTTGGCAAACTACAGAAAGGCGTTTGAATTCGGCAACATGTTCAACGCATTCTTCAACAGCGTGTTCTATTCGCTGACCGCCACCACCGCGACAGTCTTGCTGGCTTTGTGCGCCGGATTCGCACTGACCAAGTTCGGCTACAGAAGCTCGAAGGTCTATAGCGCTTTCTTTACCTTGGGGCTGTTGATCACCGTCAATTCGGTCATCACGCCTTTGTTCATCATGGAAACGTCGGTCGGGCTGTACAACACCCGACTGGGAGTCGTCCTTCCGTATATCGCGTTCGGTCTTCCCATGGCCATTCTGATAGCTTCATCCTTTATCAAGGGAATCCCCGATGCATTGATTGAAGCCGCGGTTATCGATGGTGCGGGCTACCAGTATATTTTCTGGAAGATCATCCTGACACTCTCGACACCGGTAGTCGCGACAATCGCGGTGTTGAATTTTCTGAACAACTGGAACGAGTTCCTGCTGGTGTTTACGCTTACCAGCGGGGAGAATATGAGGAGTCTGCCGGTAACGATTAACTCGTTCGCGGGACGGCTGAACCAGGACTACGGGTTACAGTTCGCGGCGCTGGTGATCGGTACGATACCTATGTTCATTTTCTATTTTATCGCACATAATGCACTAGTCCAGGGATTTGGAGAAGGGGCGATCAAGGAATGATCCTCCGGTACGGTGAAATATTCCGGTGGGAGATATGGCTTGTCCGTTGGCATGCCGCCACGGTGCTGCCGCCTGTCAATAACGACGATATAATTGTAGGAGGAATGTCATGCCAGATGTCAGCAAAGTGTTGATTGAAATATGTCTGGAATCCGTCGAATCCGTCATAGCGGCCGAACAGGGTGGCGCGGATAGGGTTGAGTTGTGTTCTGATTTGTTCGAGGGGGGGTGTACTCCGTCATTGGGGACTTTCAGGACTGCGAAACGGCTCGTTTCCATCCCTATGAATGTGATGATCAGGCCAAGGGGCGGAGATTTCTGTTACAGCGACCATGAGTTTGAAGTCATGAAGGAAGATGCCAGAGTCTTTAAAGAAGAAGGGGCGAACGCCATTGTCTTCGGGATTCTTACTCCTGATGGGGAGATTGACATGGAGCGTTCCCAGGAACTGATTGATATCGTCAGACCGCTTCCCGTCACCTTTCACCGTGCCATCGACATGACTAGGGACGCATCACGTTCTCTCGAGAAGCTGATCAAGCTTGGCGTGGACAGGGTTCTGACCAGCGGGCTGGAGCCTACGGTGCCAGAAGGCGTAGATACATTGACGGCGATGGTGAGACAGGCTGGAGACCGGATCGTCGTTATGCCGGGGTGTGGTATCACCGAGCGCAATTTTCCATCGCTCCATGCGAAAATCCAGGCGAAGGAGTACCATGTGTTCCTTCCTAGGGAGTTCCATTCCCGGATGGAATTCCACCCGGACCACATCTACATGGGCGGGGTTCTGAGGCAGAGTGAATTTACTGTTTCCCATACTGACGCGGCGCGCGTCAAGGATGTCAGGTCGATGGTATGAAGGTCGTAGGGAACAGTCAGTATCAGAAGATGGCCAACGGGCTGTTGATCCTGAATCTCCTGCGCCGCAAGGCCTACAGCCGGATAGAGATTGCGCAGATCCTTGGTTTGCAACCTTCAACCGTTACCTACAGCGTCAACCGCTTGATTGAGAACGGGACCGTCAGGGAACTTGCCGGTTCCGATAGTACCGGCGGCAACGGCAACACTGGAACCAACGGTGGCGCTGGGGGTAAATATAACATCGGGGCTAATGGTAGCGCCAATGGCAATGGAGTCGGTCGTAAACGTAATCTGGTTGGCCTGAACGTGGATTTTGGCCGGGTTGTCGGTATTGAACTGATGTCCGGCCTCTACCACATCTCCATTTGCAATATCGCGGGTGTCATTGTCTATCAGGCCGCGCTTTCGTATAGGATTGCCACGAAGAACAATGATCCGGTCCGAATGTTTGAAAGTCTTGTCAAGGAAGTAGTGGAGCAGGCCAAGGAACTGTGCGGTTCGCTTCCTGTTCTCGGTGTCTGCGTCGCGGTTCCCGGTATTGTGCTCAGTGGCAACACCTGTATCGAGGAATGCTGGACCCACGGCCTGAAACATGCCGATTTCAGCGATTTTCTGTCGAAATTTGAATTTCCCGTGTTCTTTGAGAATGATGCGAACTGTTGCGCCGAGAAATACCTCTGGGTCGAGGGATATGAGAAGGATAGCTTCATGTACCTGCTCGGCCGCAAGCATGCTCCCATGGTGGTTCCTGAAGGAATTCCCATAATAGGCCTGGGCCTTGGCTTGGTCATGGACGGCAAGCTGTATCGTGGTAGTGCGAGCCGTAGCGGCGAATACCGGGCTTCGACCCTTATGGGAAGTGACGCCCTCGGCCAGGTCGCGATGTCCGCTCAGGAATTGCTCAATCTTGATGCTGATTCCTCTATTGCGCGGAAGCTGATTATCGAGGTGTTTTCCGATATCTTCTGCTCCATCAGTATTTTCGATCCACGGGTGCTGTTCATCGGTGGTTTTTTCGCCACGAGTCCGTTTCGTGAGATCGTGTTCGATGTTCTGGAGAACGAGCTACATGATCGATGGATGCGTTTCAATTGGAAGGGCGGGGTGGTAATCGTCAAGGATGCTCAGTTTGATCCGTGTGAAGGCGCCGCCGATACCTTGTTGGACTGGTTGTACCAGGTTCCTCAGGTCGGAGAAGCTGAGATGGACAGGCGTCGCTTGAACGGTTTGCTGGCGAATATCGTTGAATAGTCCCTTGGTCGGAGAAACGCCTGCGCTTCAGGTCGTTGACCGTTTGAGAGCTATATCACATATGCTGTATGGAGGAGATGAATATGACGAAGCGAGTGCTGGTTGGCGGCATGCATCATGAATCGGACACCTTTAATCCGATCATCACCGGGGAAAAAGACATTTGGGTGCGTCGGGGTGCGGAATTGCTGGCGGGAGAACGGGAGGATTCCATCAGCGGGGCTATCGCGACATTGCGTGCCGCCGGTTATGAGGTCGTTCCAACCTTGATCGCCCGCGCCGTTCCCAATGGAGAATGGGATGCCGCCTATTACAAGAAGCTCAAGGCTGAATTGCTTGACACCTTGAAGGCTTCGTTGCCAGTGGACGCACTGTGCCTTTCGCTACATGGTTCCATGCGGGTGCGGGGAATCGGCGAAGCGGAAGGCGACTTGCTTGAAGCGATCCGTGAAATCTGTCCCAACGTCCCTATCTTCAGTTCCTTGGACATGCACGCCACCATGACCGTCCGCATGTTGAAGAACTGCGACGGTTTCGTCGGCTATAAATGCGCTCCGCACACCGATACCTATGAGACGGGAATCCATGCGGCGAACATGACGATTGAGACACTGGAAAAGGGACTTTCACCGAAGATGGCCGCCGTCCATGTTCCGATTCTCATCGCGGGCGAACAATCAGAAACGAGCGTCGAGCCCATGAACAAGCTGATTCCCGTCCTGAGGGAATACGAAAAGCGTCCGGGGGTCATGGCCGCGTCCTATCTTCTTGGTTTTCCATGGGCTGATACGGCTGAAAACGGCGTTACCGCACTGGTCGTTACAGAAAACGACCAAGAGCTGGCTAACAAGTATGCCCAGGAACTTGCCCGGCTGTTCTGGGATACCCGCCATGAGTTCAAGTTCTACAACGAGACCCACGAGCCTCAGGATGCTCTCGCCGCGACTTGGCGGAGCATCCGTGACGGGGTTTATCCTGTCGTAATCTCCGATAGCGGGGACAATCCCACCGCTGGTTCATCCCAGGATGTGACGAATTTTTTGAAGATGATCATTGCAGATCCGAACCTATCAACGCTTGATCCTCCATTCTGTTATCAGGGCATCTATGATCCAGAAATCGTCCGCAAGGCGCTTGATGCCGGTGTCGGTGGTATCGTCGAAGGCGAACTGGGGGCAAAGTTCGATACCCGTACCAGTACGCCGATCGATATCAATGCGACGGTCAAGGCGGTCAAGGAGAAATGGGAGGGGGCGCAGGGCAACGACCTTGCCCTGCTCGATGTGGAGGGGGTCGATGTCGTCGTTACCGGCGGGCATGTGGGCTGTTATGATCCAGAGATGATGCGCGTGCTCGGGATCAATCCGGAAAATCGTAAGGCGATCGTTGTCAAGCTGGGATATCTGGAACCGGAAATCCGCGCGATCGCCAGGCGTTCCATGATGGCCTTGACCGATGGAAGCTCGAATGAAGTGTTTTCCCGGTTGCCGTATATAAAGTTGTCCCGCCCGATTTTCCCGCTTGATGGGGATTTCAACGCCACGCTTCCGTTTCTCTGGGGGAAATGACCGATGCTGAACCGTCAGATTCTTGAACTCTTCGATGTTCTGGACCGTCCTGACGCCAATGCCGCCGCCGTCGCTGATGTATTGGGACGGCGATGCGGCGATATGTTGTCTGTTGCATGGGAACATGTCAGGGGCGAGGCTGGCGGTACGGACTGCATCTGCATCCGGCTGGCCGGTCTGCATGGACGTAGTAGCGGAGGGGGCGCCCCGACGCTTGGAATCATCGGGCGTTTGGGCGGTATCGGCGCACGTCCGGCGGCTATCGGGTTCGTCAGCGACGGGGACGGCGCTTTGGCGGCCTTGGCGGCGATTATGAAACTCGGAGAGATGTCCTGTATGGGGGATCGTATACCCGGCGACGTGGTTGTCTGTACCCATATCGACCCCGACGCTCCCGTTCGACCCCATAGGCCTGTTCCATTCATGGGTTCCGCGATCAGCGGCGCACGGACGAACCTGCTGGAAATCGTGCCAGAGATGGAGGCGATTATTTCTATAGACACCACCAAGGGCAACCGTCTTCTGAACCATCGGGGCATCGCCATTACCCCTACAGTCCTTGCCGGAAACTTGCTCCCCGTGAGTGACGATCTGATGGATCTGCTCTGTACCGTCACGGGGGAGTTGCCATATATCCTGCCTTTGAATCAATATGATATCACGCCGTATGGAAACGGACTGTTGCATGTCAACAGCATCTTGCAGCCCTCCGTAGCTACGACCGTTCCTGTCGTCGGGCTTGCGGTCACTGCACAGGTTCCCGTCGCGGGATGCGCTACCGGGGCGAGTCATCTGGCCGATGTCGAATTGGCGGCCCGTTTTTGCGTAGAGGTAGCCAAACGCTATGGGGCGGGGGAGTGCCCGTTTTTTGACGAGGCCCAGTACGCCCATTATCTCGAACTGTATGGTACGGGAAATACGAGGTTCCAGACGATACCGGAGAATTGAAGCCCGGGGAGTCTATATACGTTCCTCAAGTTGCCTGCCTTTATGCGCACTGATAGCTTCCTTTTGCCGCTAGTTTGGGCGCCCGTGAATATCGTGGTGGAGATACAGGATATTTTGTATTCGTCTATCGGTCCAAGGTTTTGGATAATAATTTCTCTCGTCATTTACTTCATGACCACGATACCATAGTTTTCCTTGTTTGCGGACTGTCAAAAGACATGGCGAACTTCGTCCCCTTCAGTTCCCCTATGGAACACATATGCCACGTATCTTACATTTTTTCCAACAGTTCCCCATTCTGGAACATCAATCCTCCCGTTTTACCGCATACGAATGCATTTCTTCATGCTTTTTCTATGCCGTTTGTACTCCATGTACAAGATTGACGCCTACCTTTTATGTATCGATCGACGGAAGAAAATCAATTTTCAGACATCTCTCGAAAGAATTCAAAAGACTGCACGTCCAGTCGAGGAGCAAAACATGAACAAGAAAAGAATAGTCACCATCACGGTCGTCCTGCTGGTTGCCGCGACCACCCTTTTTGCGAGCGCCGTGGCGGAATCGCATCAGCTTTGGGGCCAGGCGGACAAGATTGTGGATGGTTCTTCCGCATATCTTCCGGGAATGCGTACAATTGACATGCGGACCTTTGATGCCTCCGGCAATGTCATGGAGACTGCGCAGGCCACTGTCTACCAGACCTTGAACGACAACGGCAGTAACATCGATGTCCGAACAGCCGGCGATAGGGAGGTTTTTGATGTCCTCGGTACGTTTTCCAATGGCTGTATCGTGACCCCGTTCGACGACGACCTGTTCGCCATGACCCCTAAGGCTACAGGAACTGAGACCGTTGATGGAAAAACCTGCGCCGTCTATGAGGCGAAGATGGCTTTCGGCGGGACTGTCATCGGATATGCGCCCGAAGACACGCCGCCATGCTTTGTTTTCGGATGGAGGTTTACCAATGATCCGATGGACTACGCCAGCGAAGACTACGGGAGTCAGATGTCCAGCTTCAACGGAAATTTTACTGGGGATATCTTGGCGACGGTCTGGATCGACCAACAGGCCGGCACCTTGGTAAAGCTGGAGAACAACTGGAGTTTGGACAACGAAAAAGCGGGGGAACGTATCACGCTCAAACAAGTCGTGAACTATGAAACTTCAACGGTGGACGGCTCGATACTCTGTTTGCCTTCCTCGATTGCCGCTACGGGCAAGCTGGTTCGGACTTCTGGAGAAATCGGCGTTCACAAGGTCGTGGAGTTCGCGATCAATGAGGCTCAGGAAGGTTTCTTCTCGACCAAATAGCTCGACTCAACGGAATAATGAGGAAAATGTCTGGACTTTGTAGTCCGGCATGATGAAAAAAGAAGCGGTTCCGTCAACGACGGAACCGCTTTTGTATAACGGAAAAATATTGTTGGAGGAAACACGGCCGTGTTTCTGCTCACAGCCGGATTTCACACTAACCTTGGTTAGAACGTGATTTTGCAAGCGGGAGTGATGGAGAACTTCTTGGCACCAATAGCATAAGCCAAGTCGAGTGAGTACTTTACACCACCCATGGTATAGTCCGCGCCACCACTGACAGTAATGGAATCGGAGAAATTCGCAAAATCAGAAGCTACGAACTTAGCATACATGCCCAAATCTTCGATGCCAGAGTAGGATACTTTAGCCTTGATGCCGGAGATATTGTCATACAAGGTATATTCAACATAAGCACCGACTTTTGCAATACCGAAACTCAGACCGGTGGTCAAATAGTTGAGCTTTGCATCGACAAGATACAAGTCATGGGCGGAAACGCTCAAGCTTATGTCGTCAAGACCTGCAAGTTTGGCTACATTGACCGTAACGGAGCCATCAACACCATTTTTGCCGAAAGTAGCGGAAGATGTATGCTTGTTCTGATACTTGTTCGCATAGCCAACAGCCAACTGGATGCCATCAACAGGTTCGGAAGACGCAGACAGTACGAAGTTGAAATCATTAGTACCGTCTCCCGCAGGAGTCTTCATGTTGCTTGCAAAGTTAACTTTGACCAGCTTGGCATAATTCAAAGTCAGTCCCGCAGAATAGCCGCCGGCGCTGCGAAGCTTATAGCCATTATCACCAATAGTGGAGAACGGATCGGTATAGACATTCAGACCACTCATGTTGCTATTGGCACCAATGCTGGCTACAATGCCGAAATCTCCAAGATCAACGCCCTTCGTAGCGAGAGCCTTGCCAAGGTTGAGAGAAGCACCAGCCTTGACACCAGCGGATTCATTGAACGCCGCCGTCCCCTTGAAGGTCACAGTCCACAACCCACCATCATCGGCCGCCTTCAAATACATGTAGGCTTCAGTATTAGCCGCAGTACCATCGACAGTCTTTGGCGTAGCCGCAAAAACTCCGTCAGTGAAGCTGAAAACATATCCAGCTTTGAATGTTCCTGTGAAGTTCACTCCGGCGAATGCTGTCGCCGCAATCAGAACCAACGCAAGAGTCGCAACAAATTTCTTGTTCATGACCTTTTTTCTCCATATTTGCGTGAGATTAATTTGTAGTTTCAGTATGGACAGTATATATGGGTGTATGATGAACAAAATTTATAGCGCACGTGGATTAGCGTGAGCATTGTATGAAGAATATGTATAAAATAAGGAAGCTTGTGATTATTGTATGTGTTTTGCTTGAAAAAATCTGGTTTGTGTAAAAAACATGAAGGTTACAGACACTTTGAATCGTTTTGTCAAATTTCTTTCGATATAAAATCAATCAAAAATCTATATTGTTAAAGTATCAGTTCCATAATAGTGTTCCCTTCAAAATCTTTGATGGCGAAGCATCGTTCTTCGTACATCATGTATGATGGTGCGAAGCCGCCTTTGGGCAGGGACACCGACCCCGGATTGAGCAATATGTAGTCGCCGCGGTTCTCGGTCACGGGCATATGGGTATGTCCATGCAGGAGGATGTCGCCCTTCCTGAACGGGGGGAGCTTGTTCTCATTGAATACATGTCCATGGGTGATGAATATCATTCGTCCATCAAGTTCAGGAAGGAACATCACGCTGTAGTCGGCCATCACGGGAAACGTGAGTACCATCTGGTCAACCTCCGCTTCGCAGTTCCCTCTGACGCAAAGCACATCTTCCGAATGTGAGTTGAGTAGTGTGATTACTTCCTTGGGCGCATATTCTTTCGGAAGGTCGTTGCGCGGGCCGTGATAGAGCAGGTCTCCCAGCAGGACGAGCCGTTCAGCCCGTTCCTCGCTGTATGCGTCGAACATTTTTCTCGCGTAATAGGCTGAACCGTGTATGTCGGATGCGATCATGATTTTCATATTGGAAATAGTATAAAGATATATGGAGGGAATTTCCACTTGGCCCAATGTAGTTTTCCCAGTTTTTTCCAAGGGTTTCCGCAAGCCCGGTGCGGGGTTGCGCCTGGGGTGGCGCTGTGGTGAGTCGCGTAATGGGGGGCGACCGGAGGAAGACGATATTATTTTCTTCAGGCAGACGCAATAATGGTAACGGAGGACATATCCGGTATTTGTACGACAGCTCCTGCGGGTACGGACGTAAATAAAAGAGCTCCGGCCGAAACCGCAAGAGGGGAGCGCAGTTCCAACCGGAGCAAATATATCATCTTCCGTACAGTGTACGGTACGATGTCTGTTCTGAAACGACCAATATCATGGGGTATCCGGTGTCGGTGCTCTGCCGATCCAGACTCGAATCCCCTGCGATGTTTTCCCTGCGGTAGGAATCGAGGGTTTCGTTTCTATGGTCTTTTCGCTGATGGTCGGTTTTCCGACGGGCGGCACATCAACGATAGGCACATCAACGACAGGCTCACTCACAAAATCGCTGGCGATGGACTCCTCCGACGTTCGTGGTTGGACTGAAATGACATCCTGTGCGGTCGGTGTCTCTGCTTCAGCGTTCATCATCACCATGGAAGCATCACTGCTGTCCAGCTTCGTCAACCGTCTCAGATCGTATTCCCTGAGCTGGTTGTTCAACGAATTCGGATCGTCGTAGTGCTTTTCCCTGTGGCTGTTGAACAGCGAGTAGAGCACTGGCGAAAGCAACAACGTCAGGAATGCCCCGGTAATCAGACCTCCCGTAAACGTCAGTGCGATGGGTTGCATCATTTCCGACCCTTCGCCGGGGAAGAACGCCAACGGGACCATGCCGAGGACCGTGGTCAACGTCGTCATCAGAATCGGGCGCAGGCGACTGCGGGCCGCCTGGAGGCAGGCCTGTTTCACCGGTACTTTCTCTTTGACCAGCCGGTTGATGCAGTCTACCAGCACGATGCCGTTGTTGACGACGACGCCAATCAGCGCGACGATGCCGACAATCGAGAAGAGCGTGAAGTCCTGTCCCGTCGTCAGATGAATCCAGATGACACCGATGAGCAACAACGGAATCGTTGCGAAGATGATGAGTGGATCGACCAGACTCTCGAACTGGGCCGCCATGACGGCGTATACCATGAACAAGGCGAGGACGACGATAATGACCAGAGTAGCGCCATAATCCGCGAACTGGGACATTTCACCGCCTTGGCTGATCGTTACGCCGTCGGGCAATACCAAATGCTGATCCAGTGCTGCGTCGACCAGAGTCTGGACATCGCTCGCTGCATATCCATCGAGCAACGACGCGGTGACATGATTGATGCGCACCTTGTTTTCACGGGTGATCGTCAACGGCGAGGTTCCCGTCGCAAGTTCCGCGAAGCTGTCCAGTCGTACCGTGCCGTTGGTAGCGGGAACCAACAGGGCGGAAAGCTCCTCGATGGAGGATAGATCCGTTTCGTCAAGCTGGACAATGACATCGTACGTCGTGTCGGAGCTGAACGTCGTGATTTCGGTGGCGGTCAACCCACTGATCGCCGCTTGGATGGTAGTCGCAAGGGATTTCATGTCAACTCCGAGATCTTGGGCGAGCTTGTGGTCTACCGCGATGGAAATTTTGGGTGCGCCATTGTTCAGGTCGCTTTCTATGTTCGTTGTCTGCGGCACATAGGTTGTCAGGATTGAAACGACCTGATCGGCTACCTGCTTGGCGGCTGTGGAATCCTCAGAATGGATTTCAACATCGATGGCGCTTGAGCTGCCGGGTCCCCGCCCCGCGGAGAACGTCCAAGTGGCGGACGGATCCAACTGTGTCAGCGGGCGCAATAAGTTCTGGACTTCGGAAGCGCTGGTCGTCTGTTCTGTGATATCGGGAAGCGATACCTCGATACTTCCCTCATTGCCGGAACTTGAACCGAACATGCCTCCTGAACCGACCTCTACCATGATGCTGGTCCAACTCCCTTCGGGAAGGGCGTCCATGATCTTCTGTTGCATGTCGAACAGATATTTTCGAGTGATTTCATCGTCCGTACCAGGCTCCAGCGTGAGCGACAGGGTAACGGAATCATCTGTTCCCATCGAGGGTGTCAGGCTGATGCCGATACCTGAGAATTGCATGAAACTGAAAGCCAGCAGCAGCACCAGCAGCAAGATCAGCAGGAATCTACGGTGGAGGAAATATGCCAGAGCCTTTGCATAGGCGTTGCGCATTTTTTCTTCAAGACTCGCCATCGCGTTGTCAATCCATCGGATCGGGGCGAACCGCAAAGGTTTCTGCGTCCTCGTGTTGATCTTGAGAATGCTACCCGCCAGGGCCGGTACCAATGTCACCGCTACGAACAGCGAGCTCCCCAACGAGATGCAGACTGTCAGCACCAGATCCTGGAACATCATGCCGATCATCCCTAAATCATATTTGTAGACAAGAATAGGAACGAATACACATAATGTCGTGAGCGTGGATGCGACGATTGCGTTGAACATGTTCTTGCTGCCGAGTATCGCCGCGATGGCTGGCTTCTCCCCCAGCGAACGGTAGGTATATGTGTTTTCCAGGATGATGATGGATGCGTCGACGATCATGCCTATGCCGAGGATCAGTCCGCTCATGCTCATGCTGTTGATGGAGACACCGAAAACCGACATGACCATCAGCGTAATGAGAATGCAGACCGGCATCGACAACGAGATGATCAGCGTGCTCTTGAAGCCTCTGAGGAAGAGAAAGATAATGGCGGCGGCGAGCAGGACGCCTTCGACCGCCGACTTGTAGACTTCGTTCATCGACGAAGAAATCATCTCGGTCGAGTCCTGCTGGATTGAGAGGACGATGCCGTCAGGAAGCTGCGAGTTGATGGAATCCAGTCGTGCGGTAACTGCTTTCGCGACAGTGGTCGCGTTGCTGTCCGATGTGTTGGTAACGGTCAGCGTTACAACAGGCTCTCCGTTACGGAAAGACGCGCGCCCGCTGATTTCTTCATATTCGACGACCTCCGCGATATCCTGTACCATGACAGGAACTCCACCGATTGTAGCGATGACGGTCTCCCTGATTTGGTCCAATGAAGTATAGCGCTCGTCGGTGGCGATCTGGTAGTTCATCCCCTCCTGGGTGATGGTCCCTCCGGTGCTTTGGATATTACGCGATGCAATGGCGCTGGAGACCTGGCTCAGCGTGATACCGTAGGCTTCCAAACGGTTCGCGGAGACATTGACATCGTATTCGACGGTCGGGCCGCCGGAAGCGCTCACTTCGGAAACTCCGGAAATACGTTCGATCAGGGGGGCTACGGTATCCTCGGCGATTTGTTGCAGCTCTGCCTGAGTCCTGTCGCCGCTGAGTACCAAAGTCATGATTCGGGAATCGCTGGAGATATCCATGCTGATTACTTGGGGAGTTTCAGCCCAGTCCGGCAACTGCCTGGTGGTTCTGGTGATGATATCGGAGATATCGTCCTTTGCTTCATCGAGGTCGGATCCATAGGCGAACTCCATCATGATCATGCAGCTTTCATCCTGTGACCGCGATGTGATCGTCTCAAGGTTTTCCACAGAGCTCAACGCATTTTCAAGGACTTTCGCCACTTGTTGTTCAATTTCCTCCGGGCCTGCGTCATCGCAAGTGACCATGACCGACAGAATCGGCATATCCACCGAAGGGTAGAGCGCTATGTCAAGCTTGGGGAGGAACACCATCGCGATGACGCAGATCAACACGTAGACCATCGTCATCAGTACAGGACGGCGTACCGAGAGTTCAGATATCGTCATGCTTCTTTCTCCTATTCAAGTACGTTGACGCTGACGCCGTCGTTGACGGAGCCGACGGTAATGATCAGGTCTCCTTCTTGTACGCCGGAGAGAATCACAGTACGGGTGTCATTTGCGCTGCCGGTCTGGACGACCCGTCTTTTCGCCACGCCGTTCTCGACGACATATACGATCTTGTCGTTGAGGAACGTTGATAGGGCCGAGGTCGGGATGGTGATGCAGTCGTCGATGCGTTCTGTAATCAAGTCCAGGCTGACGTACATGCCCTCCTTGAGTCCCGTGGTATCGCCGGTAATGTTCAATTCGATGTCCACAGTACGGTTTGTGGTGGATACGGTGGGCGCTATATAGGTGAGCGTCCCTGTATAGGCGCGATCCGGCCACGCAACGGTAGTAAAGGTGGCGCTCATGCCGTCTTGCAACGTACCGAGGTACTTTTCAGGAATCCTCGCGGTAATCTTCAGGTTCCTGTCTCCTGCGAGCTGAACGATGGCGGTGTTGGTCGTGACGGTTTCCCCCTCGTTCGCCTTGACCGCGCTAACCGTTCCCCCGACAGGCGAGACGACCGCGCTGGCCTTGTACTGCGCGCCTGGCTTGGAGGGGTCTACCATGGCGATGGTGTCCCCGGCTTGTACGGCATCACCTTTTTTCACCAGAATCTCAGTGATTTTTCCACCAATGTCGGGGAGAATGTCGATGTCCTCTCCCTCACTGCCGATTTCACCGTTGATCCTCGTTGTCTTTGAGAATGAACCTGAGCCCGCCTGCTCGACCGATACGTTCACCATTTGGGACTGGTTCATATTGCTTTGTCGGCCAGGCATACCCTGTGTTTCGCGGGATGCGCCGCCACCGAGGTTCAACGCGATGGCGATTGCGAGGACGCAGCAGATCGCTACGAGGATGATTGTGATAATCACATCGAATGTGCTTGGTTTTGTTTTCATGTGTTTCATTTGCTCCTGATGGTTACGTTTGTCTTACAGTGCGGTTGAATATCTGCTCTGCAAAGTCTGAAGGTCGATTTCAAGCAGGGATGCGAGGCCATAGCAGCTGAGCAGGTGGTTGAGCCGGGTGGACAGGATATCAATCCGTGCGTTGAGCAATGAGGTTCTTGCCGTCTCCAGTTCCTGGTTGGTCAGCAACCCGGCTTCGAACGCTTCCTCTGATAGGTCGTAGCTGTACTGCGCCGTCTCAAGGTTCTGTTGTTTCAATCGCAGGTTTTCCTGTTGTTGGGTGATAGTGATAGCCGCTTTTTCAATTGACTGGAGCAGGTCCTCCTGCCCTGACTGAAGCTGGAGCCGGGCGGTTGTGACAGCGTCTTCCGAATCCTTGATCGCCAGGTTCTGGGTGGTTCCTGAAATATAGGAGCTAAGGGGTACGCTCACCGACACCGAGACTGTGGCGGTGTCCTTGTTGCTGTTATTCTGCTGGGTGGTCGTCGTCCCGTTGACTATGGTTCCTGTCAGTCCCCAGGAACCTGATACGCTGACCGTCGGGACTCTGTTCAAGAGCTTCGTGGTTTCGCTGTTGTTCTGAGCCTGCGCCACTGAGTTTTGTAGGGTTCTGACTGTGGTGCTGCCGCTTGAGTATTCCTGGTAGAGCCTCTGTGCGTCGGGCAGCGATAGTTCCACTGTATCGGGCAATTCCTCCAGTGCGAAGTCCGTTTCCTCGATGCCTGTCATGGCTCGAAAGGATGCGAGCGCCAGTGCCCTGGAGTCCTCGTATTGCTTGAGTTGTATCTGTGCCTGTGACACGGACAGCGTGGCCTGGGCCACCGTCAGTTGTGGCGCGAGCCCATTGTCATATCGCTCTTGCGCGACCTGTAGCTGCCGTTGCGCA
>JAXEWB010000041.1:0-20901 GCA_034114085.1 Sphaerochaetaceae bacterium
CAGCAAGATACCGATGTACGTGAAGCGGCTGTAGCATCGTATGAGGTCGAGCAGGCTTCCGCTCAAGCGGCCCTGACAGACCTCAAAAACAGGATAGAAGAAATCGGACGTGAGCTTGAAGAAGCGGAAACGTACCTACGGGCAAATGGGCGGTACGCCGAACTCAGCGATATATTGGAATTGTTATTCGACAGGATTGATACCATCCAAGCCTATTCGGAACACCTCTCCCAATTGCAAAAACGACGAGAGAATCAATCTCTGGGCGTCTCATCGCAAGCGGAGAAACTTGAGGAACATTCTTCGGCACTGAGCGACATCGTACAGGCACACGCGAACCAAAAGGCAACATGCGCGACGCTTCAGAAGGAATTGCAGGAACTGACCGACGGCGTACATGCCGAGTCTGTACACGAAAAATCCCGCGAACTGTCCGATGCTATCAGCCAAGCGAAAGAAGATCTGAATTTAGCAAGACAGTATGAAAAATTCCTCATAGATAAAACACTTACGGTTGCAAAGCAACAACAAGCTGAACAAAAGCTCCAGATACTTGAGAATTCCATCGCAACGCAACGTCAGTTAGTTCAGGCCCTTGACGGAGAACTTTCGTTGGCAATCCAAAACCGAAACCTCGCCCAGTACCGCGACAAACTTGAACGGGGACTCCCCTGCCCGCTCTGCGGCTCCCTTGAACATCCTTATGCAAAGATCGCCGGACATTCCACGCCAGACACCGACATTTTACCCGTAAATGCAGAAGAGACGGCGAACCAGCTTGACGCGGCGAAGATGCGTCTGGAAGAATCGCTTCGGGAAAAAGGCCAAATGGAAGCGGTATCTCAGAACCTAGTGGACGAGCTTTTGTCCTTGCGCACTGAAATTGAAAAAGCGCAGGCACATTTCGGCACGATGATTTCAGACGAACCATCGTTCGCGCAAGAGCCAGCCTCGATTGTTTCACATTATGAGGCGACGCTTGCCCGGTTGAAGGGCGAGCAGGGCCGCCTGCAAACCGACATTATGCGGCAGGAACGACTGAACAGGGAACTTTCGGACGCCAGAAGCGCCTTGGACGCCTTGAACGACAGGATGTCGGAAGCGCGCGAGGCTCAAAGTGAAGAAACAAACAAACTCCAGCAAGAGAAACAGGTTCTTCAACATACGGATGAGGAAATCAAGCAGGTTTCCGATTCCATGAACGACAAGATTTCGGAGTTGCGGAAGACATGCGGAGAATCAGGAATCAACCTTCCCGAGGATTTCCCGACCGATTCAAGCGTCAGCAGGTTGAAACAGACGTTGCAGTCCAATTGCGATGAGTACAGGACGCAGGAAACCCGTCGGAATGACGCTGCGAAACGGCTGGCGGCGGAAGAGGGCAAGCTTGAAGGTGCAAGTCATTTGCTGAAGCAGAGCGAAGACCGACTGTCAGCCGCCCGACGGGATTTTCTCGCCGCAGGGACGTACCTCGATACGCTGCGAAAAGAACGGCTGACCGTATTCGGCGCCAAGGACTGCGACGTAGAAGAAGCGACGATGCAAAGACGGCTGGACGAAGCGCAGTCGGCGGTGAATCGAGCAAAAGAACAACTGAATGGAACGACCACGACCCGGACATCCCTTTTTGATAGGCTCGTAGCACTGCGCAAAAAATGCGAAGGACAGCAGAATATCCTTGATGACAAACAAGATGCGTTCCGACGGGAACTTGCGAACAGAGGATTTTCCAGCCGGGAGGATTTCCAAGACGCACTGTTGTCCGATCAGGAGTTGAAGCGCTTGCAAGACCGCGCCGAGATTCTGAAAGGCCAACGTCTCAGATTGGAATCAGAGCATCAGGAGCTGGAACGGCAAAAACGGGAGCTGGATGCACAAACTCCGCAGCCTCCATATGACATCGAAACCAAAGTCGAGGTACTTTTATCGGAATCTCGGAACGACTACGAAGAATCCCTGCGGCAGATTGGTTCGTTGCAACAGAAATTAGAATCCGATGAAGCCCTCAGGAAACGACAGGAGACGGTAATCCAGGCGATAGAAACCAGACGGCGGCAGTTGCAGGTATGGGATTCATTGTACGCCCTTATCGGTTCCAGCGACGGAAAAAAATTCAGGAACTATGCCCAAGGCATCACATTCGACATGCTGCTGGCTCAATCCAATCGGAAGCTGACGTCCATGACCGACCGATATCTGCTCGTCAGGTCGCAGCAGGAAGCGCTGGACATAGCCGTCATCGACAACTATCAGGCAGGTGAAATCCGCTCGACCAAGAACCTTTCCGGTGGTGAAAGTTTCCTGATCAGCCTTGCGCTGGCGCTAGGGCTTTCTCAGATGGCGAGTAAACAAGTACGCGTCGATTCCTTGTTTCTTGATGAAGGCTTCGGCACGCTTGACGCACAGACGCTCGACACTGCGCTCGACGCCCTTTCCACGTTACGGGACGATGGCAAGCTGATCGGTCTGATCAGCCATGTCCCGGCCTTACGGGAACGAATCACGACCCAGATAGAAATCATCAAAGGAACCGGTGGAAAAAGTACATTGATAGGACCGGGATGCAAGCACCTGGACTAAAACAGATTATTCTTCGGGCCATGGATTGCAAATACGCAACAAAACCGTTGCATGAAATTTCATATTCAGAATAATTTGCAACAATTGATCGTTTTGGCAGAATAGCGCTATCTCGTTTTGACATAAAAGAATCCATTTGCTATTGTCATTGTAATTCGTTTTATTACAAATAAAACTATCCCAATTATTCAAAAACCGTTTGATTGTTTTCTCGAAAAATGATATGTATGTGATACCGAGACATTATGTTGCAGAACGTTCTCGGAATATGTTGCATTTTGAGGAATGTAATGAAGAAAGTCGCCATCATCATGGGTAGCGATAGTGATTTGCCTCTTGTAACGGGGGCTATCGAGAAATTGAAACACCTTGGGATCCCCTCTGAAACGCACATCTATTCCGCGCATAGGACACCCGACGTAGCCATGGATTTCGCTCGCGACGCACAAGAGAATGGATTCGGCGTAATTATCGCGGCGGCAGGCAAAGCGGCGCATCTGGCGGGAGTCCTTGCCGGTAATACGATACTTCCGGTGATCGGGATTCCTGTCAGCGCTTCTTTGGGTGGGCTCGACGCTCTTCTCGCGACCGTGCAGATGCCCTCCGGCGTACCTGTGGCGACGGTGGCGATCGATGGAGCGACGAACGCAGCGATTCTTGCCGCCCAAATCCTCGCATTGGGAGAGCCGACGATCTCGGATCGCCTTAAGCAGATGAAGCGGGATATGGAACAGTCCGTATTGCGCAAGGACGCAGCATTGCAAGCCGCCGTGGAGGTCTAGCGACCAAAACGACGGCTTTCCTATTTTGTTGCTTGTTTGGATGAAAGAATACGCGGGTACGGCAACGTCAAGAAACAACGGGAACCGTACCAGCGAAACGACCTGTCAAACGACAGAGCCGCAGGATGCAGGAGCCATATCATGGAGAAGACAAGACAGCTGTATGAAGGCAAGGCCAAGAAGGTCTATGAAACCACCGATCCGGAAATCTACATCGTGGACTACAAGGATGATGCGACTGCGTTCAATGGTCTGAAGAAAGGAACCATCGTCGGGAAGGGAATCATCAACAATAAAGTGACGAACCATCTCATGAAACTTTTGGAAAGCGGAGGAATCCCAACTCATCTGGTACACCAGCTTTCCGACCGGGAAACCGCGGTCAGGAAGGTCAGGATCGTCCCCATAGAAGTGATCGTCCGCAATATCGCCGCTGGCTCGCTGTCAAAACGACTTGGCCTGCCGGAAGGTACGAAGCTCGCCTCCACCGTACTGGAATACTGCTATAAGAACGACGAACTCGGCGACCCCATGATCAACGACTACCATATCAAGGCGATGGGCCTCGCCACCGAAGAAGAAATGAAGCGGATAGACGACTATTCGTTCAGAATCAACGAGATCCTTACCGATTACCTGAAGGACCAGGGGATTGAACTGATCGATTTCAAGCTGGAGTTCGGCAGGACTTCAGATGGAACCATCATCCTTGCCGATGAAATCTCACCCGACACCTGCCGGTTCTGGGATTCAAAGACCGGTGAAAAACTCGACAAGGACAGGTTCAGAAGGGACCTCGGCGGCGTCGAGGACGCATATCAGGAAATTCTCAGACGTCTGATGGGGGAATGATGAGCGACATCTTCGACAAGCTGCACGAAGAATGCGGTGTATTCGGCGTCTACGCCAACGAAGACCTGGATGTCGCCTCCCTCGCCTACTACGGCCTGTATGCGTTGCAGCACCGGGGCCAAGAGGGTTGTGGAATCGCGATCAACAATTGCGGCGTAATCACGGCCCACAAGGATTCCGGCCTGGTCGGGGACGTATTTACCTGCGACGTCCTGGACAAGCTTGGCAAAGGACGGATGGCGCTGGGGCATGTCCGATACGCGACCACGGGAGCGAACGCCAGGCTCAACGTGCAGCCGCTGGTAATCAACCACCGTAACGGACGTATCGCCCTCGCACACAATGGCAACCTGACCAACGATGCCGACCTGCGTGACGAGTTGGAACTGAAAGGTTCTATTTTTCATACCACCAGCGATACGGAAGTAATCGCATATACGATTACCAAACATCGGTTGGTATCGGCGAGCCTTGAAGAGGCGGTGAACCGGACCATGGATGACATACAGGGGGCCTATTCCCTGGTGGTCATGTCCCCCACCAAACTGATCGCAGCCAGAGACCCCTGGGGGTTCAGGCCACTGTGCATCGGCAGGCTTCGAAACAGCTATGCATTCTCTTCGGAAACCTGCGCATTGGACGCCATAGGAGCGGAATATGTGCGTGACGTACGTCCTGGGGAGATTGTCATCGTCAACAAGGACGGTCTGAGGTCGATCACTGATCATTGCGGAACTCGCCAAAGCGCGCTGTGCGTATTTGAACTGATCTATTTCGCCAGACCGGATAGCGCGATTGACGATATTTCCGTCCATGAGGCTCGTCAACGGGCGGGCGCGTTCCTCGCCTTGGAGCATCCGGTTCAGGCCGACGTAGTGATTGGCGTACCGGATTCCGGCATCGACGCAGCCATTGGCTACGCCCGGCAATCGGGAATCCCCTATGGTATCGGCTTGATCAAGAACAAGTATATCGGCAGGACGTTTATCCAACCGACGCAAAAGGACAGGGAGAATCAGGTCAGGATCAAACTCAATCCGGTGGCTTCGACTATCGCGGGAAAACGGGTTGTGTTGATTGACGATTCAATCGTCAGGGGGACGACCAGCCATCGTATCGTCAAGCTAATTCGTGATGCGGGGGCGAAAGAGGTTCATTTTCGCTCATCGGCGCCAAAATTTCTCCATCCCTGCTATTTTGGCACGGATATCGATTCCAGTGAGAATCTGTTCGCCTACAAATATACCGATGAGGAGATGATGAAGCTGCTCGATGTCGATTCCTTGGGTTTTCTAGGTACGGAGAATGTAACGAAGCTATCGCCAAAACCAAGTGGGACAGGTTTCTGTACCGCATGTTTTACAGGTCGCTACCCTTGCGCACCGCCTAAACGAACCGGAAAGGACCGATACTCCCAAAAGCTTCCATGCGGCGAAGTTGAACAAGACGGGTTGTAAGCTGTTTCCGCACTAGGACCTGAACCTAGCGCGAACATAATCGGATTGACAGGTATAAGCCTGTCATCAACACCTTGGTCCGTGACCAGTGAATCCAGTTCAATGGTTGAAAGCGTCTTGCCCGATGCCCATCAGCCAGGGCCTATAAGGACATCAGAACATAAGGATGCCGAGAGGATTATACTATGAATAAAAAAAACAGTTATAGTGAAAGCTATCGGGAAAGTGGCGTTGACATCACCGCTGGATACAAGGCTGTGGAACTGATGAAACAGCACATCTCACGGACGGTCGTCCCTGGAGTCTGCGAGGATATCGGAGGTTTCGGCGGTATTTTTGACCCAGGCATGGGAGATTACCGGCATCCGATGCTGGTCAGCGGTACCGACGGCGTAGGTACGAAACTCAAGCTCGCGTTTTTGCTCGACAAGCACGATACCGTCGGCATCGACTGTGTGGCGATGTGTGTCAACGACATCATATGTTGTGGCGCGAAGCCTCTTTTCTTTCTCGACTACATTGCATTGGGGAAAAATATTCCGGCGAAGGTAGCTGAAATTGTCCAGGGGGTAGCGGAAGGCTGCGTCCAGGCCGGCTGTGCGCTGATCGGCGGTGAAACGGCGGAAATGCCGGGCTTCTATCCAGTCGATGAATACGATCTCGCAGGTTTTTCCGTCGGTATCGTGGACAAAGACCGGATTTTGGACAAACAGCGGGTACAAGACGGAGATATCATCCTCGCCCTTCCCTCCTCCGGCGTCCATTCCAATGGCTTTTCACTGGTCCGGAAGGTATTCAGCATCAAGGAGAACTCATCGGTACTGCATGTCAGATATGATCAGCTGGGCATGACGTTGGGAGAGGCGTTGCTCCAGCCTACGGAGATCTATGTCAAACCGATGCTGCGGCTCTTCGATGAAATCCCCGTCAGGTCGGTGGCACATATCACCGGCGGTGGATTCTATGAGAATATCCCTCGATGCCTGCCCGAGGGAAAAAGCGCGGTGATCGCCAAATCGGACGTCAGGCCCCTGCCCATCTTCGGCTTGATTCAGGAAACGGGCGATATCAACGAGCATGACATGTACAATACATTCAACATGGGCGTCGGCATGTGCGTCATCGTACCAGCGGACTATGAAGCGAAGGCATTGAAGGTGCTTCATGGAAACGGTATCGCCGCCTATCGGCTCGGACATGTCGAATCGGGACGGGAGCCAGTGGTCCTATGCTGACGGCACGTCCAAAACGAAACATCGCGGTGCTGGTCAGCGGCGGCGGTACGAATCTCCAAGCGCTGATAGACGCACAGACCGCAGGCAGGCTGTCCGCGGGAAGGATCGCCGTCGTCGTCTCCGATACTCCAAAGGCGTATGCGTTGGAACGGGCGGAGAAAGCTGGCATAGAGGGAGTTACGGTTTCAAAAAAGGACTATGCGACGAAAATTGAATTTGAACAAGAGTTGAATCAGATTCTTGAGAGTCGGGGAACGGACCTGATTGTCCTCGCCGGTTTTCTGTCGATTCTCAGCGCCGATTTCGTGGCGAAGTATCCTCGGAAAATCATCAACGTCCACCCGTCCCTGATTCCATCCTTCTGCGGGAAAGGGTTCTATGGGCTGAAGGTGCATGAAGCTGCGTTGGCGAAAGGGGTGAAAATCAGCGGAGCGACGGTACATTTCGTCAACGAAATCCCCGATGGAGGCGAGATCATCCTCCAGAAAGCGGTCGATGTACTTGACGATGACACCCCCCAGAGCCTACAAGAACGTATCATGAGGGAAGCTGAATGGCAGTTGCTCTGGCAGGCAGCCGAAAAGGTCTGTCGAGAAATGAATGATTGAACAATGAGGTTGAGATGCAGGACATTGAACAGGCGTTGAAAGGCAATCCGTATCCAGGCAGAGGGATAGTGGTCGGTCTGACGGACGGGGGCGATGCGTTCGCCACGTATTTCATCATGGGGCGCAGCGTGAACAGCCGCAACAGGATTTTTGTCCAGACCCCCGACGGAATCAGGACGGAAGCGTTTGATCCATCGAAGATGGTCGATCCGTCGCTGATCATCTACAGTCCGGTACGGACGGTCGGCTCCGACCTGATCGTCACAAACGGAGACCAGACCGATACGATTTCCGATGCGCTTTCCTCCGGTAAAAGCGTCCGCTGCGCCTTGGCGCAACGCGAATATGAGCCGGACGCCCCCAACTATACGCCACGGATCGGCGCGGTACTCCATATGGCGTGTCCCGCATGGTATGAAATCAGTATCCTCAAGAAAACCGAAGCCGGATGCGCTCGCCACTACTACACCTACGACAGCCCGTCAAGAGGGGTCGGACATCTGATCCATACCTACCGGACCGACGGGAATCCGCTGCCCGCCTTCCATGGCGAACCGGCGGCTGTTTCGGTCGCGGGAACTATCAAGGCATGGAGCCTGCGCGTCTGGGATGCGCTGGACAGGGACAACCGGGTTTCCTTGTATACTACGGTGTTCCATACAGATGGAAGCAGGGATTCTTACATCATCAACCGAAATAACTGACAGGATAAGGAATATCATGGACAAACTGGAACTTAAATACGGTTGCAACCCGAATCAGAAACCGGCATGCGTCTATGTCGAAAATGGGGACTTGCCCATAAACGTGCTGAACGGCAAAGTCGGCTATATCAATCTGCTCGACGCCCTCAACGGCTGGCAGCTGGTCAGGGATCTTAAAACCGCCACAGGTTTTCCCGCCGCGACTTCGTTCAAGCATGTCAGCCCGGCGGGTGCGGCGATCGGACTGCCGCTTTCCCCTGTCCAGGAACAGATGTACTTCGTCAAGGCAAGCACCCTCAGTCCGTTGGCGACAGCGTATGTACGGGCCAGAGGCGCGGACAGAATGTCTTCTTTCGGCGATTTCATAGCGCTGAGCGATGTCTGCGATGAAAGCACTGCAAAATGCATCAATAGAGAAGTCTCCGACGGAGTGATCGCCCCCGGTTATACTCCGCAAGCCCTTGAAATCCTTTCGAACAAAAAAAGAGGCGCATATACCGTCGTCCAGATAGATACTTCATTCACACCAGCTTCCGTTGAACGCAGAACTGTGTTCGGCGTTACGTTCAAGCAAAGGCGCAACGATATCCAGCTCAACGCTTCATTGCTGGCGAATATCGTGACGAAGCGAAAGGAATTGACGGAATCCGCAGTCAGGGACCTGCTGGTGGCGATGATCGCGTTAAAGTACACGCAGTCGAACTCCGTCTGCTACGCCTATGACGGACAGACCATCGGCGTCGGGGCTGGGCAGCAGTCCAGAATCCACTGCACCCGCCTCGCGGCGGGCAAGGCCGACCTATGGCAGCTACGCCAGCACCCGAAGGTACTTGCGCTTCCCTACCTCCCCGTCTTGAGCCGCAACGACAAGGACAATGTAATTGAACAATATCTGTCAGACGATGCGGAAACCTCGGTCTGCGAGGACGGTATCTGGGAACGCTATTTCAGCGAAAAGCCGAAGACGCTCACTCATGATGAAAAAAAAGACTGGCTCTCAAAAATCAGCGACGTGTCGTTGGCCAGCGACGCATTCTTCCCGTTCCGGGACAATATCGACCGGGCAGTCAGAAGCGGCGTGAAATACATCAGCGAACCAGGCGGCTCTCTGAGGGACGACCTGGTAATCCAGGCCTGTGACGAACATGGCGTAGTCATGGCGTTCACCGGACTGCGTTTGTTCCATCATTAGGATATCAAAAAAACGCCACGGAATTTGACGATACGGACACTACGGGCTATACAGACGGACAAGAAAGGGGACGGAAAATGAATGTCATGCTGATAGGAAGCGGCGGTCGCGAACATGCGCTCGCATGGAGTCTGAGGAAAAACCCTTCGGTCGAAACCATTTGGGCGCTTCCCGGCAACGCCGGTATTGAAACAATCGCCACCTGCGTACCTATCGGCGCGACGGAGCTTGACAGAATCGTACAGTTCGCCCAGACGCATGACGTAGGTTTCGCCATCGTCGCCCCCGACGATCCGTTGGCGCTCGGACTCGTAGACCGGCTCCACAATATCGGCGTAGCCTGCTTCGGCCCTGGCGCGAAAGCGGCGCGAATTGAAAGCAGCAAGGCGTTTGCGAAAGCCCTGATGTACCGTCATGGAATCCCGACCGCCGCATTCCAAGTCTGTGATACATATGAACAGGCCGCCGCCTGTCTGCGTACCCACAAGTATCCAGTGGTGATCAAGGCCGACGGCCTCGCCTTGGGCAAAGGTGTTGTCATCGCCCAAAACGTGATCGAAGCCGATGCAGCCGTCAGGGGCATGATGCTGGAAGGCAGGTTCGGTTCCAGCGGGAACAAAGTGGTAATTGAGGATTTCCTGACCGGGCCGGAAGTATCTGTACTGACGTTTACCGACGGCAAAACCATTGTGCCGATGGTATCCTCGATGGACCATAAACGTGCGGGGGACGGGGATACCGGGCTGAATACCGGAGGCATGGGGACGATCGCGCCGAATCCCTACTACACACAAGATATCGCGGATCTCTGCATGGAACGAATATTCCTCCCTACGGTCAACGCGATGAGGGAAGAAGGATGCCCGTTCTCCGGTTGCCTGTATTTCGGGTTGATGCTGACGCCAGACGGGCCGAAGGTCATAGAATACAATTGTAGGTTCGGCGATCCAGAAGCCCAAGTCGTGCTTCCCCTGCTCGAAAGCGACCTGCTGACGGTGATGCAGGCGGTGGAGAACGGAACGCTCTCGGAAACGGAGGTCCGTTTCAGTTCAGATTGCGCCTGTTGCGTCGTCATGGCGAGCGGTGGCTATCCCGCATCGTATGAAAAAGGTAAGGACATCATCTTCACTGACACTGGTCGTCTGGTTTTCCATGCAGGTACCCGTCGCGACCAAGGACGTATATTGACCAACGGGGGACGGGTGCTGGGAGTTGTCGCTGTACGCCCTACCCTCAAGGCAGCCATCGATGCCGCCTATGAGGGCGTCTCCACCATACATTTCGATAATGCGATGTTCCGGTCGGATATCGGCGCAAAGGCCATGGAGGTTGTTGTATGATATATCGTCTCTATGTGGAAAAACGTCCACAGTTCGCGACTCAGGCTGAAACGTTGCGGAAGAACCTCTGCTCATTCCTCAATGTCGTGGGGTTGGAAAAGCTACGCATCATCCTCCGGTATGATGTAGAGGGACTGTCCAGGGAGTTGTTCGACCAGAGCAAGGATACTGTGTTCTCAGAGCCGCAGGTCGATACGTGTTATTCCACTCTAATGATTAAGGACGATCCACGCCAGACAGTGTTCGCCGTAGAATACCTGCCGGGCCAATTCGACCAGCGGGCCGACTCCTGCGAACAGTGCATCCAACTGATAGGACGATGCGACCGCCCGCGGGTACGGACGGCCACGCTCTACGTTTTGACTGGAAACTTGTCCGCCGCCGATATCCAGGCGGTCAAAAACTACCTGATCAACCCTGTGGAGAGCCGCGAAGCGTCCCTGGGGACGCTCGATACGCTCCGTCTCAGCTCGGAAGCCCCGGATGGTGTTCCTATAGTCGCCGGCTTCACTTCAATGCAGGACAAGGACCTGCCGTCATTCATCCAAAGGATGGGACTTGCCATGGATGTGGACGACCTGCGCTTGCTCCGTGAATATTTCTCAAACGAGCGCCGCGACCCCACCTTGACCGAACTTCGGGTCGTGGACACCTACTGGTCGGACCATTGCCGTCATACAACGTTTCTGACCGGCATCGACTCAGTTCGTTTCGACCACGAGGCGGCACAGCGGGCTTGGCTGCGCTACAACGCCCTGAGAGATGGACTCGGCATCAAGAAACCGCCTACATTGATGGATATCGCCACCATCGCCGCAAAACACCTCCAGCGGTCTGGCATCGTCCAAAATGTCGACGTATCCGATGAAATCAACGCTTGTACCGTCAAGGTGAAGGTCGATGTAGATGGCGGCAGCGAAGACTGGCTGCTGCTGTTCAAAAACGAAACGCACAACCATCCAACGGAAATCGAGCCATTTGGCGGTGCCGCGACCTGCATAGGAGGAGCTATCCGCGATCCCCTCTCCGGACGCGGCTATGTCTATCAGGCGATGCGCATAACGGGAGCTGGCGATCCGCGGCTACCTTTGGAGCGGACTCCACAAGGAAAGCTTCCCCAGCGCCAGATTGTTACCGGCGCGGCGGCGGGGTACAGCAGCTATGGCAATCAAATCGGGCTCGCCACTGGTCTTGTCGATGAAATCTACCATCCCGGCTATGTGGCGAAACATATGGAACTTGGGGCGGTCGTCGGTGCTACGCCTGCCTCGCATGTCAGACGGTCCATACCGGAAGCGGGGGATGTCGTCGTATTGCTCGGGGGCAAAACGGGGCGCGACGGCTGCGGCGGCGCTACAGGTTCGTCAAAAAGCCACAACCTCGGCTCCTTGTCACAGTGCGGCGCAGAGGTCCAGAAAGGAAACGCGCCGGAGGAACGGAAACTCCAGAGATTGTTCCGTAACGGCGAAGCGGCCGCAATGGTCAAGCGTTGCAACGACTTCGGAGCCGGAGGCGTATCTGTCGCAATCGGGGAACTCGCGGACGGGCTGCGCATCAACCTGGACGCCGTACCGAAAAAATATGACGGTCTGGACAGTACGGAAATAGCGATCAGCGAATCCCAGGAGCGCATGGCGGTAGTCCTGGCTCCGAAGGATGTCGATCATTTCATCACCTTGGCCACCGAAGAAAATCTTGAAGCGACGATTGTCGCCGCAGTGACCGAAGAACCTCGGCTGACGATGTTCTACAAGGGCGTCAAGGTGGTGGATATCGACCGGGCGTTTCTCAATACAAACGGTGCTCCGAAGCATATTTCGATTGAGGTCGAAGCTCCAACCCCTCTACCCGTCCCGGCATTGGAACACAATGACTCGCCATCCTTGGAGAAACGATTCCAGGCGATGCTGGAAGACCTGAACGCCTGCTCCAAACAAGGCCTTGCCTCCCGTTTTGACTCCACAATCGGCGCACAGTCCGTGCTGATGCCCTTCGGGGGCGCCTACCAAAAGTCTCCGTCGCAAAGCATGGTGGCGTTGCTTCCTGTTCTCGGAAGAAAAACTACAACCTGTTCCGCCATGTCCTATGGTTTTGACCCGTACCTCTGCGAAGCGGATCCATATTCCGGCGCATACCTTTCCGTCGTCCACTCACTCGCAAAGCTTGCGGCATGCGGGATAGATCCTCGAAATGCCTATCTGACGTTCCAAGAGTATTTCGGACGTGTCGGACAGGATCCCAGGCGTTGGGGCAAGCCGTTGGCGGCGTTGCTTGGCGCACTCGACGCACAACTGGACATGGGCGTGGCGGCAATCGGCGGCAAGGATTCCATGAGCGGCACGTTCGAGCAGCTTGACGTACCGCCGACGCTTGTCAGTTTCGCCATCGCCACAGGATCGGTAGATTCCATAATCAGTCCCGAATTCAAGCAGGCCGACTCGAAGCTCATACTGCTCGGTCCGGACAGGCTCGCCGACGGCAGGCCCGTACCGGAAAGCTTCCACCGAGTCATAGCAGCGGCTCTCGACCTGATGTCTGCGGGCAGGGTACGTTCCGCCTGGGCGTTGGGGAGATTCGGCATCGCGGAAGCAGTGGTCAAGATGAGTTTGGGCAACCGCGTCGGCGCATGCCTGGACGCCTCTTGTACCGAAGCGTCGTTGTTCTCGCAGGAAATCGGCTCTTTGCTCCTGGAGGTTCCTTCGGACGTGACTGGGGGGCGGCTTCTGGGTGTGACAACCGACGCCTGGCGACTTACATCAGAACGCCTTGGCTTCTCGCTCGACCTCCGCAAGGCACAAGACTGGTACGATGGTGTCCTCGCTTCGGTCTATCCTGAAACGGTTTCGGTACAGGATGATGACGTTCCTACGTTATCCTGCGGTCCCTGGACATTCGCCCGCCATGCGAAAAGGCCAATCGCAAAACCGAAGGTACTAATCCCCGTATTCCCCGGCACGAACTGTGAATACGACAGTGCCAGGGCGTTTCAGGACGCCGGAGCGGAAACAGAGATATTCATCGTCAATAACCTCAGTGCGAATGCCGTCGAGGATTCCGCGAAACGTTTCGCGTCGGCATTGAAGCAGAGCCAGATACTGTTCATCCCCGGCGGTTTTTCAGGAGGTGACGAACCGGACGGTTCGGGTAAGTTCATCGCCGCGTTCCTGCGCAACGGAATCATCAGCGACGGTATCATCGATTTGCTCCAGAAGCAGGACGGTTTGATTCTTGGCGTCTGCAACGGCTTCCAGGCGCTGATCAAGCTTGGTCTGATTCCCTATGGAGAAATCAGGCCGATGAACGCCCACTGCCCCACCCTGACGTTCAATACAATCGGCAGGCATCAGTCCGCATTGGTCAGGACGAGGGTGTGTTCGGTCAAGAGCCCGTGGCTGATGTACCATGAAGTCGGAGACATGACGATGCTTCCGATCAGCCATGGCGAGGGACGGTTCGTCTGCGAGCCGAATTTGCTGGATAGTCTTATCGTGAACGGCCAGATCGCCACGCAATATGTCGACGCGGACGGATTGGCAGCTATGGATAACAGTGTGAATCCCAATGGTTCCGTCCTGGCGGTCGAAGGGATCACCAGCGCCGACGGTCGGGTGTTCGGCAGGATGTCCCACGCGGAGCGTACCCAGCCGAACTTGTACAAGAATACACCGTTCGTCTACGATGACAGGATGTTCAAGGGGGCGGTGGATTATTTTGTGAAATGACGTGTACGGCCGTTGGCAAGATTGTCAGCCGCCGTTTCTTGATTTCTCACAGAAACACAGGAAAGGTCGTCCACCGATGTCCCGGCTCGCGCAAGCAAAACCGACTTTCGATGGTCTTCATTTCTACGTAAGAATCCGATCAGTTCTTCGTAGCCGTCCGTCCAGTCGGTGCCGTTCAGAATAACTTTGCATTCTACTATTTGTACAGGGGCACCAGCGGTTTTGAGGCTGTAATAGAGCGTTAAGTCGTGTTCGCCGCAGACTATAATGAGGATTGGGCACTCTGAACATCGCTCAACCCGACGTTGAGTTTTTTTTATTGAGGATGATTTTCTCGATGAGATACTGAACGTCTGTTCCGTCCAATATGTGTATCCGGAAGGACGAGGATTCATTCTTTCGACATAGCTGAGATACAGAAGCGTCTTCGCATCGTTCGACGAAAGGACAGTTCCAACATTCCCTTGCAAGGTGCCACCAGGATTTGTAACGTCACCACCACCGGCTCCCGTCCCTTGTCCGGAATTGGGATCGCCATTACATCCTGTCATCATTAAGAGAGAAAGTAGAGAGAAAATCAAAAAATTTATCATAGCGTCACGCTCCCGTCTGTTTCTATGTGTCAATACAGAAACAAATTTGAAGGTGTCTGCTTCTAAGTCTCCGATTCAAAGCATGACACGACATAGGACAAGCAGCCACCTACCGTAAAGGTAGATTTTGATTGCACGCTCTCTATCAAATCCAATCCGTCCGCAAGAACCTACATGGCTGTTCCACAGCAAAAACTATATCAATTTTGTTTACTAGTTTTATTGCATGTATTTTTGTATATTCATGATTTTTACAGATATTTTGTATATTTTAGTTTATAATAATATATATCTACTAAACTGGTTAAATAAATGCATTAAGTAGTTTACTTATTAATTAAATTTCATTTAATGCAATATTATTAAACATATAATGTAAATTAACTTTGTTTTTTCATCAAAAATATCAATATTATTCAATCATATATTTCTATATATTTATCGTATTTTATATGAATATTTATAGTATATTCTAAAATTATGCACATCAAAATCATTGACATCAAAATTATATACCTACTTTATAATGGTAGGAATGAAACCAATATAACATACAAGTAAAAAATGATATTACTTTTTATATTGCAAATAAATATATTATTAATTATACTAAAGCTATGCTTGAACAAAATAGCGTTATTGAACATATGATTGAACAAAGTAAAAAAACGAAGAGGAGGACGATCCACGCATGAACAATAGCGCACCCTACACACTTTGCAGGCTGACACGACAAGAACGGACCTATTGGTACGTATTGTACAGGGACCCTGAAACCGGCGTGCGCTTGAACAAAAAAAGCGTGGAAAAGTTACGGAAGGAACTGGGGAACCATACGGACAAACCTATAAAACGAAGGGACGAAGCCGTCAGAATCTGCCAGGAAGCGTTGGAAAAAGGAATTGTATTCAACAGGCAGGAGGACCAAACACTAACGGACTACCTCATGCAGTTTTGGGACTTCGACACATCCAAATATATTGAACGGAAAAACACTCTCAATCCTGGAGCTATCAGCAGGGACTACGCCTACACTCGGCGACTGTTATTCAAAAAACACGTACAGCCGTTGCTGCCGGCGGGATTGAAACTGTCCCAAATACAGATGCGGCATTTGAAGGATGTCCAGTACAGACTTATCAAAGGTGGAAACTTGGCGAACGCCACGATCAATATCGCCATGTCCACCCTGCTCATCGCATTGAGGGATGCTGAAAATGAAGGGAGAATCCCAGCAGGAACAGTCAAGAAACTGCCGGTACTACAAAACAAACAGAAGGACCGCGGAATCTTGTCCGAGGATGAACTCCAACAGTTACTCGGCCATATGCAGAAGCATTGCGACTGGAAAATATACCTAGCTTCTACGTTGTCAGTCATCACCGGGATGCGGAGCGGAGAACTCCGGGCACTGACAGCGCGGCAAATCAAGAATGGGCTTATTGTTGTAGACCAAGCATATGCCAATCTTGGCGGTAAAAAGGTACCAAAAGGGAAACGGATACGAGAAGTCCCCTGCCCCCAGTATCTTTGCGAGCAACTTTTGGCACTTTCCCACACGAATCCGCATCTATCGAAAGAAACACTTGTCTTTTGGAGCCGTCGTACTGGAGGTCCGGTGTCCAGCCATTATTTTTGCGAAAAACTTCATGAAGCAATTCTAGCATCTAAGATCATGACGGAAGACGAACTTGAAGCCCGCAATATCACGTTTCACTCCTTCCGGCATATGGCGAACACAATGCTCAGGGGCAGCGTCGATGAACATTTGCTGAGACTGACCATTGGGCATCAGAGTGAGGAGATGAGCGATATCTATACACACCTGACTGAGCGCGCACGCAAGGCTGTCGAAATAGCGCAGGCAACAAACATCCTGCCGTTCATTCCTGGACTGAAACCAACGGAAAAAGCGGAAAACCAATGATCGACTAACTGGTAGCGGCAAACCACGCTTCGGTGATATGATCAAGTAGAGAGAATCATCAATATCCATTTCCCATTGGCAAAGGCGACCAAGTTTTTCTGGATGGCCATAGCTACGTCTTTATGTCCCGACAGAATGGATTTCACTAGCCAAAACAGTTCCAATATCACTTGCCTGAAGAACAACCGCACGATTCGAGCTTTCGTGTCAAGTATCGATGCCAGCAACTCGTTCATCATACGAAATCCAGAATTTCTTCTGTTCAGGATAATTCTTTTTCAAAAACCGCAGGAACTGGGAATGCGAGAACCCTACTGGCTTCCAGACATGAATCCAGCGGGACAACGAACCAAGTCTGATCAGATAATCGCATCCGCGGGATATAAACGGTTCCTCCAGCTTCCTGACAAGGATATTCAACACGAGTACGCGGTACAACACTGTCGCAGCGACGCAATACCCCTGTTCCGCAAGATTCATCGCATGAGGAAGGATGTCAGAATGAGAGAACTCCGAGTATGCGAATTCATTCAATCCATCCACATGACTCAACACATAACGGTTCAATGTCGCAAAATCCGTGTAACGGCTGATAAACAACATGCCGGAGGGATGTATCCCTGATGTTTCAAAACAATGTGCAACCTCTTGGGACACTGTTTCATCCCATCGTCCATAGGGGACGCAATCGAGCAGTTGCTTTGCATCGGACAAGGAATATCGGCGCCGGAACAGTTCCCTCGCGACCGTCTCTTCCTTCCGAAAATCCTCCATCGTATGGAAACATGTTCGCTGGATGCGCAATTTGTTGATTTGTTGCGCTCCAGACAATTCCTTTCCAGCCAGACGCCCCAGCCAATCCAGAGCTTTTTCCGGCGCATTGTCCGCATAGCAGTCAGCGACATACAAACATTGTACCGTCGAAGGTTCATCGCCGGAAAGTTCCAGTACATAGCTTGTAAAATCATCGAACCTATCGATAATCCGAGAAACAAAACCCGCCAAGTATAGGTAAGAATCCCGACGGGAAGAAGGCTCGACGCCGCTGGCGAACGTTTTGAAACGCTCCACGATGAACAGCAGATGAGTATCGTCAAAGAAATCACCTGCGCCGACGACCAAAGGCAGATGCCAGCCTATCGGATCAAGGCGTAGTTGCTCGCACAGCAAACCACTGGTCCAGTCCTGGTCTGCGACGGCGCGGGCGAGCTTCCAAAACATCCCGTTCATCCGTTGATAGATATCCCGCCAGCTTTGGACGGGAACGCAACCGTGCATATAGAGATAAGAATCGATACCGTAGCAGACGGTCAATAGTTCAAGCCGTTTCCTTGGATAGCCGGATATAGAATCAAGGCGGTCAAGAGAAGAACAAATGACCGCTTGAATCAACTCCTGTTCAGATGAATTAATGTCGTAGCAGACATGATAGAGATTACGCAGCTCGGCATGCATATTCCGAAATTGCTCGAGAATCGCCGTATCCACCTGTGTCCTGTTCGTCCCTGATGCCCGCGCCACGCCACGCTCCTGTGTCGAACTTCGTATGGGATATGGTAACACGCAACTTGGTCAATGTACATGAGTGAACGGATAAAAATCCTCAAATGGCGCAATGCGAATGTGATTCCAGTCGCAATGAGGCCGTTCTCAAGTCAACGACTCACGTTTCCCTACAACCCGTCATAATATGGCCTTGTCAATCGAGACAAGCTGATATTCCCGACTGCCAAGACCGATGAGATCGGCATGTTCCAACGTATGTACGCCGTTCCGCGATTCAATACGTTGAATCAATGAAGCCCCATCTGCGGACGCATAGACGAGATCAATGCAAGCCTGGTCCAGAGCGACGGGGTCAGTCGACGCCAAAATACCAATATCATGCATGTCAGGTTCCGCAGGGTTGCCATCGCAGTCACAATCCACGCTCAACCGGTTCATGACATTGACATAGACGATCCGGTCCCCATGTCCCAGGTAATCGGAAACGGATTTACCAGCCTCAGCCATAGATTCCAGGAACGCATCCTGCGCACCGCCCCATGGGCTTGTCCTGCTGTTGCCGCCGCTATGAATCCAAGACTTGCCCTCTCGGGAACCGAGACCGATGGAGATATTCTTGATCGCTCCGCCGAACCCAGCCATGGCATGGCCTTTAAAATGGGAAAGAACCAGATATGAATCGTAGTCGTCGAAATGCGAACCTACAAAATTTTCCGTCAACCGGCTTCCCCCTGCGACGGGCAGACTCATGGAACCTTCCGCATCCTGGATATCCACGTCCGCTATAGCGGTGAATCCATGGTCTCTCGCGACCTGCATGTGCATTGCGGTATTTGCCCGCGCCCCACCGTAGGCGGTATTGCATTCCACAATGGTCCCGTCTACAGATTGTACCAATTCCTTGATCAGATCCGGCGACAGATAATTGCTGGCGGGTGGTTCTCCTGTAGAAAGCTTGACTGCGACTTTACCGGTCGGAGTCCACTCCAGCTTTTCATAGACGGACATCAGTCCATCAGGGCTGATATCCGTCGTCATATACACAATCGGTTTCATGGCCCCATCTTCCTTTTTGACGACAGGTTCGTTGACATGTTCATCCACAGGAATATCCTGCGGAACCGCCGTCTGTTGCGCCCGACCGGAATTGCATCCAACCAACATACAGAAAAACCCTATGCAACACATTGCCAGCCATGTTTTCTTCATATCATAGCCTCCTTACAAAACCCAAGATCACAGGTGACATGATACAGCGCCAATAGTCCCAACTACCGTTTGGGCTGAATATCATCATTCTACTAAGGAAATAATTACCTCAAAGTCCGATCCCATCTGGGTGAACGCATCAAAACCAGATTCAAATTTTCCCATCGCGATCAATCCCGCGGCATATCGCTGGTCCGCATAGAACACCGCCAGATTTCCCCACGGGCCATAACAGGTCAGATCGCCGATTTCAGGATCGTAGCCGTTATCACTCCCGTCCGTAATCAATGTCCGTGGAAGATAGGCGATTTTCTCCGCCCCGGCATAATCATTGAAAACAAGCGTAACCGGCAACATTTCAAGCAAGGAAGCGCATGTAACGTTGTCAAGCAATCTAACGATCGCTTCATGATTGGAAAAGGTCAGCTTGATCCTTGCAGACCCATCATCATTTTTCAGTCCATGCATGGTATCGTCCGATACATAAGTCACAGAACCCAATGGAGCAAAGCCCGTTTCGGGCATACCTCCCGCCGATACGTTCACGTTTGTCGCAAGTAACAGCAGCATTGGCAATATCCGAACGATTACCATCCTGATGAAAGCAAATTTTCTCCACTGCCTTGTCATCATCACTCCACCGGTCATTCCGTTATGTACGCACACCGGTATGAAAACAGGCAGCGCACACTCAATTGACCTCCTCATACCGCGACTCAAGCTCCCAGACGCTTGGAAAAATCCGCCATTGCCTCAGATATCTTGATCCTCTGCGGGCAGACGGCTTCACAACTGCGGCACCCGATGCATGCGCTTGGTTGTTTATCCGCAGGCAGGGCCGACAGTGCCATAGGAGCAAGGAATCCCCCGTCGGAGAAACTATGTTCGTTATACAACGCCAGCAACGTCGGTATGTCCAATTGTTGCGGGCAATGGCTGGTACAATAGCGGCAGGCGGTACAAGGGAGCGCATTCTTACTGACCATGCCGTCCGCTATAGCGCGCAAGGCGGCAAGTTCGTGGTCGGATAATGGGCGTTCCGTCTCGAACGTACCGATATTTGCCTGCAACTGGTCGAAATTCGACATGCCGGACAATACGACGGCGACACCAGGAACGGACTGGAGGAAACGGAACGCCCAGGCGGGGACATCCTCATCGGGGCGCAGCAGCCGGAGACGTTCGGCGGCTTCC
>JAXEWB010000042.1:0-3354 GCA_034114085.1 Sphaerochaetaceae bacterium
CACAAGTTCACCCATGAGGGCGGCTTGCGCGACACCGGTCCCGCCGGTAACCATGAGCGCCGCCGCCGCGGTACCGCTTGCAAGCAACACGTTAAGCACATTTTTGGCAATCTTCTCAAAATTGGACTCGTCATCCTTGGGAGAATCGTTGACGCCATCTAAATACATCGTCGAAAACATGCCGGCCAGAGGATTGACCAACCCCATCCCAAGACTCAACAAGGAATCACTGATTGCAGTACCATTGGACCGCTCCCGAGAGGTGTTCAGAACGATTTCGGTCACGCCGGAACCAACAGTGCCTGCGATGGGACCATATTTCCCAGAAACAACACGTGAAAGCTGTTCGCCCAGATAATATGCGTCAAGCGACACGGCGGTCGAAGAAAGCAATTCAATAATTTCATTTTTTCCGCCGCTCTCGCTGGAGTTACGGCCAGACTTGACGGTAACGGTAGTCGTCGAACCATTCATCTTCAATTCTTTGTTCCCCGCCATTGCATCCTCCGTTCAAGCTCCGCATTGCGAAGCTCGTTCCATCTGTGCCGGATTACATCGAAAACCGACATGTCCATGTACAGCTGGTCCATCAACGAACCGCCACGGGGAAAATGGGCATAGGCGCCGTCTCCGTCAAGGAGACGGACGCAGTCCCTCACCCAGCCCCCCCACACAAACATCATTTGCGAGGGTTCCCTTCCGTCAGGCAGGCAGTCCCCTGCTTCAAACTCGCTCCCGTTGTAGACCCATTCCGTGACATCCCGGATGCCCTGGATGTCTTCCCGGCTAAAGGGGAGTTGAACCCCTGGACTATTCTCACGATTTCCATGGCGAGCTCCTGCACCGACATGATTTCCTTGACCAAAGCGTCATCGACAACCTTGCTCGGCTCCTCACCCTCATTCAGGTTGTGCTCGTAGATCCCTGACTTCAGGATGAGCGCCACCACCTCCGACGAGGTCGCAGTCTGAGCATCAAGCAATGCGCCGATTTCCTCGTCATTCAATTGATCGACCATCGCACCCTGCCGGTCCTTGTATTTGAGGTATATCCTCGCCACCGAATTGCGAATCTCCGGGGACATCGCCCTGCGTGCGGCCTCGTTAATCAGCTCCTGTTCCTCTATCGAGAACTTGCGGGGGACAATCCACACCGGGTCGCCCTCGCCTGAAAATGCTTCTAGAACGGTCTTTTCCCCATAGAGGGATCTGGTGATTGATTTTCTGATAGCCATATCCACTCCTATTGGAAGTCACAGAGCATCTGTATCTGGAAAAAATCGTCATACGCCATACCGTCCACCGCCTCAAAATCCAGAGACAGGTCGATCGTCGCATCCCCGGCGCTCTTGCTATAGCTTGTGTACTGCATTGTCGCGATATCGAACATGACCATGCTCTTCAACGTCCCGGACAACACCCGCCCGGTATGCACCGCCTGTAGGCTCGTCACGGCGTTGGACATCACCGCATCGGCCTGCGCCTGCGTCCCCTCTGTCAGTGTGAGTGTTGCAGATCCGGTCACTGCGAAAGCCCCCCTGATGTGCTCCTTCTTCTTCAGGCTTCCCTGGCACCAGCCGTCGTCGGATGAGACGTTGTTCGCTACCGTCAGGGAAATGTTCTTGATATAGCACAGTCGCACGCCCTCGACATACGTGCTGCCTTCGGAAAACTTCATGCTCTCCATCTCCGCCTCGCCCATGGATGCCGCCGTCTCCGCCGTCGCCTGCTCAAGCCCGAGCAGTACCAGCGACCAAGTCGCGGCCATTTTGGCCTTCAGATCGCCGCTGAACGTCGCGCTGTTGACCATCGCGCCGGAGCCAACCTCATTGCGCCCCACCCCATCGAGCTGGATTGTGTACGTCGGATTCTCCGTATTCATATTGTTCGGCTTGAAGCTATGCAGGTATACGCCACTGTCGGTCGAGGTGAACCAGACGGGAACCCCGTGGGCCTTGGCCTGGGCCGCCGAGACGGGAACCGCGGCTGATGCGGAAGCGGAAACGTCTCCGGCTATGATGTAGGCGCTGTAGGAGGGGTATCCGTTAATAGTGGAGATCAGGGCCCCCACGGTCCCGGTCAGGGCGAGCGTGCCGTCCGTACCGAACGTACTGTCCAGGGTCTCCTTGCCATAAACGCCAACATACGCCTTGATCTCAGACGCACTGACGACCAGCTTACAACTCTTAGCCTCGCCCAAATACGCGATGCCTATCCCCGCTCCAATTTGCGCGGTAACCGCCTTGCGGCCAAGGCAGGAATCAAGAAGCATGGAGAACGCCTTGCCCGACCCCATCGCCGTTGACAGCTCGCAGGCGTATTCAATCGAATCGACGCTGTAGCCACTGGTATTGTTGCGTCCGGTGATGATTTCGTTCGGCGTTTTCGTCGGAGTCTCCTGGATGTACGCCATCGCGCTAATCGGAAGTCTGGCGGTCCTCGCCACCGCCGTCCCCTTGTTCGTCTCCGGCCCGCCTATCGAAGCCTTCGTGTACCCTTTCTTCGGTATCGCCATGATATCCTCCTGATTTATTCCCCCGCCCTCAGAGAGCAGGTCACTGTCACGGAAGCCAGTTTGGAGCCAGCGACCGTCTCATTGTCTATTGTTCCGATGCCCGGCGAGATGTCATGGACATGGTCGATCCCCGTGTTGGCGATGAACAGACCCTGCAATGCGTCGACATATGAGAGGGCCTGGATATCCGCCGTAACAGCGGATTCCTCGGTGATCGCGGCCTTGACGTCCAGCGTAACGGAACTCTCCCATGCCCCCTGCCCGGTCGGAACGGGAAGAACGGAGACCGGATACAGGAACAGGGCCGGACTCCGCCACCCGCCATCCTTCGGGACGACACCGAATGTCACGGCCGTCGGCGCGGGCACGCCTTCGGGGAGGTACGAGCCGAGGGATGCCCCGATAAGGCCTATAAGCTCATCGATGCATTGCTTTGTATTGAACATAATAACGATCCTTCCACAACTGTGGGTCATATGCGCCAGATTCGCACGGGGCTGCCATACTCTAGTCAAACAATTCCAAGACTATCACCAGCAAGCTGGTGGCATATGCAGGATAGGCTAAGGAAATTCATGCTGTCAAAGGGAATTTGAAACTCTTTGGAGTAATTGCGTGGACCGATACCTACTCTTTGGAGTAGGCCTCCCAGCATTTCTTTATGCCATAGCGGACAACCCGAAAATGCGACAAACCACTAGGCTGGTGACTGGTCAAAACTGTCGAACTGATACGAACGAACTGATCTGGCAACGACAAAACCATCACTTCATAATCGCCCGCAAAACAAGCCAGACCACCAACATCCACACAATGATGATGGGAAGTGCATAATACCAT
>JAXEWB010000043.1:0-20841 GCA_034114085.1 Sphaerochaetaceae bacterium
CGGTCTGGTGAACCACGAACGCCTGCGCACACAACGCATCGAGCCCTCCCCACACCAATTCATTGATCTGCAAGGCTCCAAGACTACCGCCAAGAACCAATATCAACGGTTCGTTCTTTCCAATGCCAATCAATGCCCTGCCCTTTTCAGGATCACCCGCAAGAATTTCCTTTCTGACGGGATTCCCCGTGACAACGACTTTCTCCTGATACCGGTTTTGGAGTCCCTTCGCGGCGTCGGCGGAGGATACGCAGACCTTTGAGACAAAACGGGCATTGATCCGTGTCGCCAAACCGACCGAAGCATCGGACTCGTGGGTGATCGCGGGGATCCTGAGCAACCATGCCGCCATAACGGGAGGCACGGAGACAAAGCCGCCTTTTGAAAACAGGACGTCGGGGCGCTCCTTCCGCAATATCGTCAGCGAGCGAAAAACACCGCCCATGATTCTAAACACATCAGTAAAGTTTTTCATAGAGAAATAACGGCGCAACTTCCCGCTGGGGATTCCATAACAGCGAATACCGGCGGCCCTGATCAGGGCCTGTTCACTTTCATCCTTCGATCCAATCCAAAATGCATCAAGAGGCAATTTCTCGGAAGCCAGTTCCGCACGAAGAGCATCCGCGACAACGAGCGCGGGAATGATATGCCCCGCCGTACCTCCGCCCGTATAACATATCTTCACAACTTCGGACGCCTCCTTTTGTAGGAAGCATATCATAATCGGGCCGTCTGACGGAACTACTTTAAATCCCTAATTGAGTCAAAATGATACAGTCAGTCGTATGTGGTACAGTGCGCCATATCGTTAAAAAACCGTTCACAAGCATTCCAACAGGACAAAACGCTATGCATCGTCACTTTTTTTGAGTATACTTTGCCCAGCCGGAATATGGAGGGAATGGAAGATTCCCGTTTTTCCTTACTTTATGCATATGCATATCGGAACGGACGTTGCTTTTATGCGTGCATGCAATCTCCAGGATATGCAAAGAGGGCGTTTTCAATGGGCAAATCAATTTTTAGCAAGATATTCGGTACGAAACAGGACAAGGATCTCAAGCGTCTCTACCCGCGCGTTGAACAAGTCAACGCAAAGGAATCCTGGGCGCAGTCGCTGAGCGATGAGCAGTTTCCACAACAGACGATGTTGTTCAAGCAACGGCTCGCCAATGGGGAGTCATTGGACGACTTGTTGCCGGAGGCTTTCGCACTTGCCAGGGAAGCTGCCCGCAGAGTACTCGGCGAACGTCATTACGATGTCCAAATCATGGGCGCGGTCGTTTTGCACGAAGGATGCATCCTTGAAATGAAGACGGGCGAAGGAAAAACGCTGACATGCGTACCGGCGGCCTATCTTAACGCGCTTGAAGGCCTGGGAGTCCATATCGTTACTGTCAACGATTACCTTGCCAGCAGAGACGCGGGCTGGATGGGACCTGTATTCAACTTCCTTGGCCTGTCGGTAGGGGTAATTCTCTCCAATCTCGACAATGAACAGCGCCGTCAGTCATACAGCTGCGATATTACCTATGGAACTAACAATGAATTCGGGTTCGACTACCTGCGGGACAATATGAAATGGTCCTACGCGGAAAAGATACAGCCGAAGCACCACTACTGTATCATTGATGAAATCGACTCCATCCTGATTGATGAAGCCCGAACGCCGTTGATCATCAGCGGACAGGCCGACGATGATTCAAGACAGGTCTTGGCCGCTGACAAAATCGCCCCGCTCCTCATTGAATGCGAAAAAGACCCGGCGACCGACGACTATTATGAAGAAGACCCCCTTGCCCGTTTCGACAAGAACGCCCAGCCTTTCGATCCGAAGGGGGACTACAAGATCGATGAAAAACAGAAGCGCATCACCTTCACGAACCAAGGCATGCAGCATATCGAGCAGCTGTTGCAGAAGAACCATGTTATCGATGGTTCGCTATATGATGATGAAAATTTCGAGTATGTCCATTACGTTACACAGGCGGTCAAGGCCCACAAGCTGTTCCATCTTGATGTCGATTATGTCGTCGCTGACAACCAAGTACAGATCGTCGATGAGTTTACGGGACGAATCCTCCATGGCAGACGGTATAGCGACGGCCTCCATCAGGCCATAGAAGCAAAAGAACGCATCAAAATTCTTGGGCAGAACAAAACGCTGGCGACAATCACACTCCAGAATTTCTTCCGTATGTACGACAAAATCAGCGGCATGACCGGCACGGCCGATACAGAAGCGGCGGAATTCCAGAAGATATACAATCTGGACGTTGTTGTCATTCCGACCAACAAGCCCATCCAAAGAAAGGATATGCACGATGTCGTCTACTTCAACGAACCGTTCAAGCTGAAGGCAATTTGCGAGGAAATCGCCCGGGTGCATGCTACGGGACAGCCGATTCTTGTCGGTACAGTATCGATTGAAAAATCGGAGCTCCTCTCCACCCTGCTGCGAAAACAAGGCATCCGGCATGAGGTACTCAATGCAAAGAACCATGCGCGCGAAGCTCTGATCATCGAGGACGCCGGTGCGAAGGGCGCGGTGACGATCGCTACGAACATGGCCGGACGCGGTACGGATATCAAGCTTGGCGGTTCCCTTGAAGGACGGGCCAGGAAGTTGTGCGGAACCGATGCTACGCAGGAGGAATTCCAGCAGGCTCTCAAAAAAGTCTATCCAGAATGGAAAAAGAACTATGAAGAGGTCAAGGAGCTGGGGGGCCTGTATATTCTCGGTACGGAACGGCATGAATCACGTCGTATTGACAACCAGTTGCGAGGACGAAGCGGACGCCAAGGCGATCCTGGCGTCAGCCGGTTCTATATTTCGCTTGACGATACGTTGATGCGGCTGTTCGCCAAAGACAACTTGAAGGCGATGCTCGGCAGGGTCGGCATGAGCGAAGGCGAGCCAATCGAGCATTCAATGCTCAGTAAGGCGATTGAAAAAGCCCAGATGAGGGTCGAGGAACGGAACTTTGAAATCCGAAAGCACCTGCTTGACTTCGATGATGTACTTAATGAACAGCGTAATTTCATCTATGAGCAGCGTGATCAGATCCTTACCGACGCTGATCTCGTCAGTCGTGCGCTGAACGCCTGCTATGAAATGGTCGAGGATATCGTCGACAAAACATTCACCGACAAGGAGACTCGGGAAAAACCTTGGCAGAATCTCAGGGATTCCATGATGGAGCAGTTCCACTTGGAGCCAGAAGTCACTGACGAGGATTGCAGGAAACTGTCCGCGGATGATCTCAAGCAGAAGCTGAAGGCCCAGCTTGAGCATGAAGTCCGTTCAAAGGTTGCCTTGACCGGTGAAAAACCGTTCAATGACTTTTTGCGATTCAACTATCTGAGACAGATCGACATGCGCTGGCAGGACCATCTGGATCAGCTTGAAGAACTGCGCGACGCAGTCTATCTGCGTTCTTACGCACAGAAGAATCCGTTGGTTGAATACAAGGTGGAAGGCTTTGAAATCTTCGACAGGATGCTGGAGGAAATCAAACATGCGATCGCCCGTACAATCGTCCGGGTTCAGATCCGCCCCGCAAACGAGAACTACACCGCCCGTAGGAGACAACCGGTCAAAACAGTGGAGCAACACAACGGCCCGACCCAGTTTGGCGGTGGGCAAGCCGGCCCTACACAGGGCGCTTCTCAACCGGAGAACGCCACGGTCCGACGGACCTACCCGAAGGTCGGGCGCAATGATCCCTGCCCCTGCGGAAGCGGGAAAAAGTACAAGCATTGCCATGGAGCGAACCTATAGGCTGATGGGGGGATATCAGAGAGCGGTCCCCCGCTAACTCCACGACACGCTTCTAGCGACAACAACACACCTATACCGCCGATACCGGCTCATAAGGACGAAGTACCGGCGTTTTTGTATTCATATCGTACCAAGTCACATGGACATCTCCCGCCAGTTGGAGTATTGATGCCGATGCGCGGGAACATGCATTTAACTTGAGCGTTGTTTCAGCAACATCGAAAATATATAATCCCCGAACCGCATGCCAAAGATATCCGCCAGCCTGATTAACGGGGAATTCTTGATGCGATATCCCAGCCGAGGACGGGTGGTTGCCGAAGCGACATAGACTTTTGCCGCGAGATAGTCTGGCGAACACCCACGCAACAGGCTTTTTTGCAAAAAGCCCCTGAGTTTTGATAAATTCCGTTTGTAATGGTTGGTTTTCGCCACCAACTCATCGAATCCGTCCATCGTATGAAGCAACAAAGGGGTATCGACCCCGCCGCTCTCTATCTTGACTACCTTTACGCCGATGCATCGTAGTTCTCTCCGCAAAGAATCGGCATACGCTTCCACCGCATGCTTGCTAATGGAGTACGGCCCGTTGAACGGATGCGAGCTTGACAGCCCTACTTCGCTTGAAAACAATACAAACCTACCATGCGACGCGACAAGATCATCGGCGAAACACCTTACAACATGCATCATGCCAAGAAGGTTGACCGCGAGGATACGTTCGGTCGTTGCAACAGGCTCTTCAATCAGAGAAGCCATTTTCAACAGGCCAGCGCAATAAATCACCACATCAAGCTTCGATATGGTGCATTCCGACCTTGCCTTGACGATCGCTTGCTCGGAAAGCAAATCGCAAGGGCAATGCCGTAAGCCCGGATCTTTGATCGGATTGTCGTTGATATCCAATGAATAGACATACCACCCCTCGCTGAGAAATTTTCTACAGAGAGCCTGTCCAATTCCACCACTGCCACCGGCAATCAGAACTTGTTTCATATGCATGAATGTATCATGCCCGACAATCGTCTGAAAAGATACCCGCGGAACTTCCTGCGATAGAGGGAACTATCACGAAAGCCGATATGCGAGTGTATTCCGGCATTACCGGAACAGCATCGCAAGCGTACCTGCGACAATCAAAGCCAGCCCGACCGCCGCCTTACGGGTCAGTTTTTCATGGAAGACAAAATAGGAAAACGCAATCGTCACGAGAATACTGAGTTTGTCTATCGGTACGACGACGCTTGCGGGGCCCTCCTGCAAAGCGCGATAGTAGCACAGCCAGGAACCGCCTGTCGCAAGCCCGGACAAACAGATAAACCAGAATTCCCTGCGGGGAATCTCTTTTACGGCATGTTGTTTGCCGCTTGCGAAGACGACGACCCATGCCATGGCCAGGACGACGCCGGTGCGAATCGCGGTACCAAGGTTCGACTCCACTCCACTGATACCGACTTTGCCAAGAATCGCGGTCAAGCTTGCGAACACAGCGGACAACAGCGCATAGACCATCCATGCCTTGCTTGTTTTTTCCGGCTGTCCGACGACATCCTTCTTTTGAAGCATCAGATACGTGCCTATCGCGATTGCGGCAACGCCAAGCCCCTTGGAAAGATTGATCGGTTCTCCAAAGAACACGAAAGCGAGGATGATCGTCAGAATCGTACTCGATTTGTCGATAGGGACGACCTTGTTGATATCGCCCAACTGGAGAGCTCGAAAATAGCAGAGCCAGGAAGCTCCAGTAGCTAACCCGGACAGCACAAGGAACAGCAGCGTCCTGCCTGAAATATCACCAATCGTAGACTGCGAACCGACGATGAATACCATCATCCAGGAAAATATCAGCACAATGAACGTTCTGATAGCAGTCGCGATATTGGAATTAGTTTGTTTGATGCCACATTTCGCCAAAATGGAAGTCAATCCAGCGAACAGGGCGGAAGCGAAAGCAAATACAACCCACATGGAGTCCTCCCCTGATCAGGGCATATCATACAACTACAGGTCGAAATGTCAAAGCTATGAGTACAGTTTTGAAACTTCTCGCTTATCATTTCCTCAGAAAATACACGCTCATCATATCTTTGATTATACTTTAATGGTGGAGAACTTCATGCAGAAAGTCAGGTGGACAATGAACGACATGGAACAAAACAGACAATATTCCATCTGGGTTGTCGTACTTGCGGTCTTGGCGATGGCTCTTTCGAGCCTTGTCATGCTCAAGCTGGAATTTACCTCTGCTTGGTGGTATATAGCAGTAGAAATCGGTATCCAGCTTTTTTTTATCGTGGACTATATCGCCAGATTCGTACATGCCGAGGGGAAATGGCTATATGTGAGGAAAAGCATGTTCGACCTTGTGGCTCTTATTTCCCTACACCCCTCATTGACATTTTTCCGTATTCCCCGGATCGCAAGGCTTGTCGGCATCGCGTCAATATTCAATAATACGGCGGCAGGTACGCTGGTACGGAACATCAGGAAGAAATTCAATGCATTCCTCGATACCAACGGATTCGTCCATGTATTGTATATCAATTTCTACAGCGTTATCTTTGGCTCCGTCCTAGTCTATTTATTTGAAAAAGGAATCACCTTCAAGACCTTCGGGGACGCGGTATGGTGGGCGTGCGTAACGGTGACAACCGTAGGCTATGGCGACTATGTTCCCAAGACAACGATGGGCAGGCTGGTCGCAGTCATCCTGATGATCGTCGGCATCGGGCTGATTTCCATGCTTACTGGTACTATCGCGACATACTTTACTATGACAAGGAAGACTGAAGAACAAAGGAACGACATCGCGGAGCTTCGCCAGATTACCAGCGACATGGACGAAACGCAACTTGACGCGATCGTCGCATACGCAAAAAAGGTGAAAGCGGGTATGATACAAGGACGGAATGGAGACGGTTCAGAGCAAGATTCCCAGTCCCCCTTATCCTGACGGCACCCACATTCCTTTTATCCTATTGGAAGAATCCAGTCGGATCCAGGGCGATACCCCCCTGCTCAATCTTGAAGAACAAGGTCGGTTCAGTGAATTCAGTCCCGGTGGTACCCATGCTGCCGAGGGGCTCGCCCTGACGTACCTGGGAACCGACTTTGACGCCAACGCTTTCAAGGTGTTCATATGTCGTCTTGTACCCGCCCTCATGGCTGATCTGGATGAAACGCCCTCGGCCCTTCGGGTCGTACCCCGCATCGACTACCATACCCGCTGCCGCGGCGTTGACGGCGGCGCCGACACGCCCCTGAATCCTGATTCCATCAAGTACGACTGTCGCATTCGTCGCAGGATCGGCCACGGCCTGTCCGTAAAGCGCGACGATACGTCCCGTCGCAGGCTGGATGAACCTCGTAGTCGAAACCGTCGGGGAACTCGTAGCGGTACTGGATGTATCGGGAATGAATAGAACCTGCCCGACCCTGATGTTCTCGCTGGTCAGCCCGTTGAGTTCCTGAAGAGTCTTCCAACCCAAGGATGGGCTGAACTTGCGGCTGATCGTACTCAGCATGTCGCCTTCCTGTACAACGTACAACTGGCCGTCCCTGTCAGGGATCCGCAATACGCTGCCAGCGGTAATGGCCGCGACGTTCTTGATCTGGTTTACGCTGATGATGGTCTGGGGGCGTAAGCCATAGGTCGCGGCGATGGAAGCGAGATCCTCCCCTTCCGCTACGACATGATCGGCATACTGGATGGTTTTTGCCGTGCCGGTCGCAGAAGGTCTGACTGCGTCAAGCGAACGTGCCGTCGTTCCGCTGACCGCGTCGGTCGGTTTGGACGAAGAAGACGCCTCTGCCGGTACCACCGGTGTCGCAGGTGCCACGGCAACCGCCGGGGACATTTGAACATCTGTCAATGAACCGGCCGTGGCAGGAAGCATCGCTGCGCTATCCGTCGTCTCTGCGACCGGCATGATTGGGTTCACGACCGTTGTTTCAGCGGGTCGCACAGGCAAATCGCCAGGATCGACCGCGGCGGGTTGCATGGCGGTGACCGCGGGAACTGGAGAACGGGCCGTCTTTGTATCCGCGGGGAATAACTTCAACCACAGGAATACGGCGATGGCGCACAAAAGCACACCAATCACTACCACGACGAGGATCAGTCGACGAGATCCGTTTCCATTGTCCCCTCTGTGGGGCCTACCGTTCCGGATCGGTCCGGTTGTCATATCATCATAGTTATCTCTGCCCATCTCGACATTACCTTGACTACATACTAATATAAATTCATCATGGTATCCAGTCCAAAACGGCGATTTTATTGTTTCTTCCTCTCCTGCATCATTCTGGCGCAGCTCTTGTTGCTCTCTCGTGTTGTATATATCGTCATGACCGAAGATCAGCAACGCAGGGTATATCAGAATCCGGAAATAGCCTCGCAGGTAGTCAGGGGAACGATTTACGATAGGAATGGCAGAATTTTTGCAATGGAAACTCCCTATTGGTCCTGCGCATTCCTTCTGAAAAACATCCCCGACCTACAAATCGCCGCGGAACTTGTATCGCCATATACGGGATTGGCTCCGCAACAGGTTCTTTCCATTTGTGGAAACTATTCCACTTATGCGATGATACAGCGCAAGCTCGATGACGATCAGGTGGAGCCGTTGCGACAGGCCATACGGAAGGCGAAGCTCGGCGAAGGAATCATCATTGAGAAAAAATACGGAAGGAGCTATCCAGCGACATTCCATGGCGTGCAGACCGTTGGATTCACCAATGTCGACAACCGAGGCATCGAAGGCATTGAGCTGGCCTATGATCAGGAGCTTTCCCCATACCCGCGATTGGGAGAAAACGTCTCCTACGGTGATGACATCTATTTGACGATTGACTTGGATATCCAATACCTGTTGGACTTGCAGGTGCAACGGACTGCTGATCGGCATAATCCCGACTATATCATGGCAGTCGTGATGGATGCTGCAAGCGGGGATATCCTCGCGACAACTTCCTATCCGTGGTACGACCCCAATAGATTCAATCTGTCCGACGCCGAGCAACGGCAGAACAGGCTCCTGAGCTACATGTATGAACCAGGTTCCGTATTCAAGATATATTCTCTCGCAGCCTGCATGGAGGCCGGCCAAGCAGATTTTGACGAACCTTTCCATTGTGACGGCAGCTATACGTTTTCCCTTCCCAGCGGGCAACGGGTAACGATCAATTGCGTTTCTCCCCATGGAGATATCGATAGAGCCGGAATGGTGAAGCATTCCTGCAACGGAGCGATCGTGCATTGGGCTTTGCAAACGGACGACCAGCGGTTCTACGACATGCTTCGTCTCTTTCATTTCGGACAACGCTGGAATATTGGGTTGCAAGGCGGCATAACCGGGTCTCTGCCGAAACTCGATAGTTGGTCGGGAAGAACGAAGGCGACATTGTCGTTCGGACAGGAGCTAGGTGTCAATGCTTTGCAAATGACCGCGGCTGCGACGGTATTCACCAACGATGGCGTGTTGCTCCAGCCGAATCTGATCAAAAAAATAGTCAGCCACGATGGAACAGTCGTCAGCCAGAGTAGCCGTACGGAGGTTGAAAGGGTACTTTCTCCAGGTATTGCGAAAGACATATTGTCGTACATGGTTTCAGCGACTGAGCCGGGTGGCACTGGGGTATTGACCGCAGTAGAGGGCTTTACCATCGCGGCAAAGACCGGTACGGCGCAAATACTCAATCCTGAAACTAATAGCTATTCAGATGGTTCCGTCCTGGCGTCCACGCTTGCGATCGTTCCGGCGGAACAGCCCAAATACATTATCTACATGGCGGCCGCGCACCCAAAAGGAAACACCATCTGGGGCAGCAATATCGCCGCACCCGCTATTTCCCAAGTAATACAGGGGCTTGCCTCCCAAGGGAAGCTCACCAGCGAAAAGGCGACGGTTATCTGACCTTAGCGGTAAAAACGTCACATTGCTGAGCAATCAGTGCATAAATGTCGCATAAGATGTATGTTGCTACAATCCCGCCCCCTCCTCCAGTAACTTAGGCAATCCCGACATACAGGACGAAGGCGAGAGGTAGCTCCGTCATAAAGGACGTAATCCCGACATAAAGGACGTAATCCCGACATAAAGGACGCAATCCCCACATAAAGGACGCAATCCCCACATAAAGGACGCAATCCCCACATAAAGGACGCAATCCCCACATAAAGGACGCAATCCCGTCATACAGGACGTAATCCCATCATAAAGGACGTAATCCCGTCATAAAGGACGTAATCCCGTCATAAAGGACGTAATCCCGTCATAAAGGACGTAATCCCGTCATAAAGGACGTAGGCGACAGGTAGCTCCCACATACAGGACGTAATCGATAGATACTGAGGGATTTGCCCCGTATCAACGGTGATTCAGGGGGCCTTGGAACTGGATATCGCCATCCCCATCGACATACCGACAACTAGTAGTCGCCACATCCGGTCAGCGGCATCCTCAGTCAACTCCAGTGAATGGGACATCGCTTCACTGAGCGGCATGGCACGACTTGTCGTACTGAGAATGGAGTCAAGCCCCAGCTCATACAGTTTCTCAACGCCAGGACCGATATCACCCGCCAGAACAACGGCTGGTACGCCGTATCTCTTCGCACGGGCGGCGATACCTACGGGAACCTTGCCCCGCTTGCTTTGTCCGTCGATACGCCCTTCACCGGTAATGACTAGATCTGCATTTTTCAAAGCCTTGTCGATACCAATGACATCAAGTACCAGTTCTATTCCGCTGACGAGATTCGCGCCACAAAATGCCATCAACCCGAATCCAAGACCACCCGCGGCACCGGCGCCGGGAACATCCCGAAGCATCCCGCAACGCCTTTCATTCGCAGTCTCGACGATCTCCGCGACATGGGACAAGGCGTCGTCAAGCAAACCGACCATCTCAGGCGTAGCACCTTTTTGCGGGCCATAAATCGCACTGGCTCCCTGAGGACCGCATAGCGGATTGTCCACATCGCATGCGACCCTAATTGTTGCGGTACGCACTTTGTCGGATAGTCCTGCCGAGTCGATACGGGATATTTTTGACAGCTCACCTCCGCAAGGGGCGACCTCTCGACCGTCGGCATCAAGGAAACGCACACCGAGCGCGGCGGCCATTCCAACCCCGCAATCATTCGTCGCACTCCCGCCGATACCAAGCAGAATTTCAGTACATCCGCGATCCAATGCATCGAGCATCATCTCGCCTGTACCATAGGTGGTGGTGAGCAAGGGGTTTCGTTCGCCCTCGGCGACCAAAGGCAGGCCGGAAGCTTCGGCCATCTCCATGATCGCCATGGTGCCGCGGACAATGTATTGCGCAGACACAGGCGTCCCCAACGGCCCGCGCACGGACAAAGTGACAATCTGGTCGCCTTCCTTCCGCAGAGCCTTCACAAGCCCTTCTCCACCATCGGCAACGGCGAATTTCAGACATTCCACAAAAGGATCGCTCCGATGTATCCCCCGCTCCACAGCATCCGCCACAGCAAGGCTTGTGGCGGATCCTTTGAAGGAATCGCTGGCTATTACTACGCGCATATGAACTTCCTCAAATAACTGACGGCCCGTTGCGCCGCGATGTCAGGCTCAGGATACGGTAGTATCTCAACCGTGGCCCAACCATTGTATCCGATGTCGTCCAACGCATTGAACACATCGGTAAAATCGAGATGTCCATCGCCAGGCGCATGACGGTTGCTGTCGGCGAGGTGGATGTACCTGACGTACCGCGCGTTCCTACGCAGGGAGTCTCCGATGCGGTCGTCTTCGATATTCATATGGAACACGTCGGGCATCATCGTCAAGTTGGGGATGCCGGCCTTGTCGAGTAATGCGGCGCCTTCATCGCAGTTGTTGATGAAATCAATCTCGTACCGGTTTACTGGCTCAAGGATCAGCTCAACGCCTTTCCGAGCGGCATATACGCAGAGCTCGCCGGCCATGTCGAAGAACAACTGCTCGCAGAACGCCTTGTCGCGTCCTTTCAGGGAACCGCGCACACGGCCGATATTCACCAGTCGGCCAAAATCCGCCGCGAGGTCGATAAACCCCTTGAACGTTTTGTCGAGTTCCTTCCGCCTTTCAGTATCCTCATCGGTGAACGAAAGCCCGCGTGCAGCGAAGACCTGTCCGGAAGAAACCGCCGACACTTCCATGCGGTTCCGTTCCAGCAACGTCCTGAGGTCGGACTTTCCAATCTCATCAGGACGCATCAACGCAAGCTCCACTCCATCATAACCAAGTTCCGCGGCCCTGACGATCGACTTCTCCAACCCCCTGAAAACAACGAATGCGCTGGGTAACGCTTCCGCGCCCGCTATTGCCACCGATAATTTCATATACAACCTCTCCTGTTCACTTATAGTATCAACACCAACGCCACAACCGCATCATCGGGTTACGGCAATAGATTCTCCGTCCGGGGAATTACATATGGCCCTTCGCTGACGTAGGTAACTTGCAAGGAATCAAGCGGCTTGCCTTCCTGTCGTTCGATATATGCGAGCGCGGCGTCCACGACTTTGGCAAAGCAATCCGACCCAGGAGCGCTACGCTCCGATTCGGGCAGGAACATTTCACCGTTGACTCCCGGCAGACCCGGCCACCATATCTTGTCGAGCTTCGGACTATAGAAAATCATATGGTCCATCGGTATCCGCTCGAATACCTTTGCCCATTGCTGCACCTGCCATTGGTCCGGAATGAATGTCCAGTCCGGGGAGCAAATCGTCTTCAGAAAATTCCGTGATCCGACCAGCTTGAGCAGCGCAAGCGTGGTCCGGTATGTAATCGCCCCCACTACATTCCCCTGATCGGTCGTGTCCGCGATAACCACAAGCCAGCCATTCTTTTTCAGAATGCCGAGGCTCGCCACTGCGCATTTTGCCGTCTGATAGTGATTGATGCCGACGAAGCCGCCATGAGTGATGACGATATCCGCAGCATTGGGGACAGCCACGCCAACCGTATCCTTGATCTGCGCGACCGCCGCCAGATGGGCCTGTTCCAGATCGCCACAGAACACCCCAGTGATATGGAAGTCGTGGTCAAGCGTAACATTCACCAAAAAATCGACCGAGGCCATCTTCGCCACTTCAAGGCTTTCCGCATGGACGAGATTTCCATCCAGATTCAAGTCGCGTGAATTCTTGTCCGCCATGAGTTCTGCGCCATGAAAGACATATGTAGACTGCTCCCCGATCAGTCCAGGGCAGATGGCCTTCCGTCCACCGGATGCGCCGGCCATGAAATGGCTTTCCACCAAACCAGTCGCAATCTTCAAGTCAGCGTCGACATAGTTCCGATCTATCAGGACTTTCGTTCCTCTTTTTGTATCCCCCAGATAGACAAGGGAGGCTGCATCGCGGCAATCATGGTTGATGACACGAATCCCCAAATCGAGAATTCTTGCGTCTATCATCTTCCTTATTTCCAATTCCGACATGGCCCGGTGCGTCCCGGTAGCAATGATGATGGTCACGTCTTCGGCACGATACCCCTCGGCAAACAGAACTTCCAGAATCGGAAGCAGGATGCCTTCTTCCCCGGTATAGGGTACCGGACGGGTGTTGTCGCTGACAACCAAGGCGACCGTCGGATACGATTTACCACATGAAGCTTTCTTCGTACGTGCGATGGTCGCAAGAGATTCACTAGCGATTGGATGTTCCAAAGCGTCCTTGATCGCCACCGCGGGATTATCGAGAACCTGCGGGGTATTCATATGGACGACATATGCATGTTCCGGCAATATCAACGGGTCATACTGTTTGCCCAAAGGATTTACAACCGTAAATTTCCTTTCTGATTTCATATTTTACTCCCCAATGTCGTAATATGCGGAAAACGGCATCGTCCGACAGTTCAATCAGCTTTCGGGACGATGCCGTATAATGAGCCTTCCGATACATGCTGCGCATTACGCCAGATACCTGAACGGCAATATCCATGCCTCCGCTTCTCAGCGAACCAGTAGCTCCGATGTCAGAAAAACTCCCCTACATCTCTTTGATGAGGGACATGTCCCCCGTTGCGGCGGCCCGAAGAATCGGTTCCATGTATTCATCGACATCGGCGGCCGTCATGGGAACCGGCATGTTGCGCAGTTTCATTTCAAGCTGAGGGTCCTTCGCGGCTTCCAATGCGCGATGGATGTGCTGTTCGCCAAAACCAGGCAAATCGCCGAGCTTGGTCGGAGCGTTGATACTCTTGCCGTAGGCGACCATCGCATCGGCGACTGCGACGGCGAGCGCCCTGCCTTCAAGCTTGTCGATATCCGCGTCAGTATAACCGTATTTCTTGAAAATACTTCCGACAACCTTCAACTGCGGTTGAATCGCCTTGCTGTAGAATACCGCGTAATAGGGATTCATGATACCGCAGGCAGTTCCATGTCCGACAATGTCCACCAACGAAAAACTTGTCAGATGAGCGCCGCTAGTGCCTCCGATCATGATCGCATACCCACCAAGGTCAGTGGCAAGCCCGATGGCTTCGCGGGCCTTGAGGTTCTTCGGATCCTTCACAAGTTCCTTCGCATACTCGGCGCAAAGGCTGATAGCGCACTCAGCGAGAGTCTTCGCCTTGTCATACGCATCCCCTTTCGCACCGCAAAAGACTTCAAACGTATGAGCGATGGCGTCCAATGCTCCGTCGATAGTAACTTTCACCGGCATGGATACAGTCACTTCATAGTCGAATAAAGACATGGCCGGAACAATCGCGGGATCGACGATCAGCTTCTTCTGTCCGACAACAGGGTCGGTGATATTCGAATACTTGGTCAGATGGGCGCCGCTTGAAGCGGAGGTCTCGACGGCTACAAGAGGAACAAGGTTTGAACCAGTTGCTTCCAGCGCTTTTCCGACTTCTCCGGTGCCGAAATAGTGATCAATTTCCGGTGTCACCTTCGCACCCAGCGTAGCGAGTGCGTTGGCCGCTTTGCAAGCGTCAATCGTCGAACCTCCGCCGATGGCGATGATACAATCGGGCTTATGATGGAGAATATATGTCTCCAACCGATAGACGTCCTCCCTCGGCGCATTGGGCTTGGCGTCAGGAGCAATCATTCCACCAGCCAGTTCAACGCCCGCCCGGGCGAGATATCCGACGACTCTGTCCACCACCGGTTTCATATACGTTGTGTTGGAGACTACCAACGCCTTCTTGCCATATTTCGCGGCGATAGTACCAATCTGGTCCAGCACACCAAGACCGAACACGTAGTTGTCTCCCTTCCACGCCTTCAAAACATCATATGCTCTCTTTACTTGATCCATAGTTGTCCTCCTGTATCAGTTTTATCGACAAAGCGCTTTCGCACGCCGGGCGATGTTCTTTCCACTCAGGCCATAGGCGGCGAGCAAATCTCCATACGGCCCGGTTTCCCCGAAGCAGTCCTCAAGTCCAATCGCATCGAATTTGAACGCCCTGCCGGATTTTGCGATTACTTCACTAACCGCGCCAGAGAATCCTCCGGCCAGGACATGTTCCTCGACCGTAACCAAACGACCGGTCCTGGCAGCGCTTTCCAGAATACCAGCTCCATCCAACGGTTTTACGAATGGTACGCTCAGCACCTCGGCGTCGATGCCTTCTTCCGCCAGTAGTTGAGCAGCTTCCATAGCCATGGAAGCGGTAATGCCGTTCGCCGCGATGGTCACGTCCTTTCCCTTCTTGCAGAGGATGGCCTTCGCCTGCGAGAAATCCGCGGATTCAGGGAGGTCGGGCATCGCATTGCGGTTCAACCTGATATAGACCGGTCCCTGTTGGGACAGCGCATATTCCAAAGCCTGTTCCGCCTGCCTTGCATCGGATGGAACAATCACCTGCATGTTGGGAAGCGCCCTCAGTATGGCGATATCCGTGATGGCCTGATGGCTCGCACCGTCGAAACTGTCACTCAAACCGCCATATGCACCAGCAAACACAATCGGCAGATTGTTATAACAAGCCACATTGCGAATCTGGTCGGTACTTTTCAACGCCAGGAAAATGGCGAATGCGTTCACGACAGGATGATAGCCGCAAGTCGCCAAACCGGCGGCTACATCAGCCATGTTGCCTTCCGCCACGCCGCAGTTGAAGAACCGCTGCGGGAATTCCTTGCCAAAGAGCGCACTCTTGGTACTGGAGGAAACATCGGCGTCCAATACGACGAGTTCCGGATGCGTATGTCCCAGTTCAGCCAGTTTCTTGCCAAAGGCTTCTCTCATTGCGATGCTCATAGCGCGGCCTCCTTTTTCGCAAGATCGTCGCACAGTTCGACGATACCCGCCTCGAAGCTCTTGTCGTCGATCACTGCGCCGTGCCAAGTGTTCTTTCCCTCTGTAAACGAAACCCCTTTGCCTTTTGTCGTATCATATATAACGGCCTTCGGCCAGACATCGTCCCCATCCATCCAGGCGAAAGAGTCCATGATATCGGAGGTGTCGTTGCCGCAAAGCGGCTTCGGACAGACATGCCAGCCGAATGCGGCAAGCTTGTCGCGAAGCGGCTCAAGCGGCATGATCTGGTTTTCCGTACCGTCCAACTGCACTTTGTTGTAGTCAATCATCAGCACCAGGCCGCGCGGGCGATATTTTGCGGCACACATCAGCGCCTCCCAGCTCTGACCTTCATTCAGGCACCCCTCTCCAGTCAAGACATACGTCCAATAGTCCTTGTTGGAAAGCCGGGCGGCCAGAGCCATTCCAAGGCCGATGGAAATTCCATGCCCGAGAGCGCCGGTGGACATGTCCACGCCGGGAGTCTTGTTCATTGCCGGATGCCCTTGGAGGTGAGACCCCAACGTCCTGAATGTCGGCAGATCCTCGACAGGGAAGAAACCACGGTGGGCAAGTATCGTATAGAGGTTCACCGACGCATGCCCTTTTGAAAGGATGAATCGATCCCTGTCGTCCCAACGCGGATGAGAAGGATCAATATTCAGACGATTGAAATAGAGTGAAGTCGTCAGTTCCGCTGCGGAAGCGGCCCCACCCCAGTGCCCGGTTCCGCGTTGATGGAGTATGTCGAACATCTCCATGCGGAAGCGTGCCGCGAGTACCGCGAGTTCTTTCGCATTGAACTTGCGGTTCACATCAACCAGAAGATCCTGAACGGTCTTGCCCATGTGCAGCTCCTTATTCATTTGTCGGATGGTGGCGAAGTCAAGCGCCGCGACGACATCCGGTCCATAGCGCTCCAACGATTTTTCAATACTTGTGATGTGTGTTCGATCCCGCATTACAATCATTGTACATCGTATACAATATACATATCATGATGTCGCACGACTGTCAAATCATTCTTGCATTTTTTTTGTATTTTTTGTATTTAGCATCTAAATCCAACAGTATAAGGGCAATTTTCAGGCCTATTAATCTCAATCTGCCTATATGGTAAAAATTGTATACAATCATATTTTTTCATGTCGATATCGGTAGTCGCTCAAGAAAATTCCATTGACTTATTATTGTTTATTGCATACAGTTCATTTGAAAGGAGCAATATGAATGGCCACAAAGATTGTACAGAAAAGTCTTTCCGACCAAGTCTATAGCCTGCTGAAGGATCAGATTCTCTCAGGAGAGTTACAAGGCGGTACAAATATCTCCGAAGAACTTCTTGCGGAACAGTTCGGAGTTTCCCGGACGCCAATCAGGGAAGCGATCCGACGGCTGGCGGAATACGGCTTGCTGATTATTACGCCGAGAAGCCATGTCTCCGTCTATACGGTAACGGAAAAAGAAGCCGCAGATATCGCAAAAGTCCGCGTGAACCTAGAGATGCTTGCAATTGACAGTATAGACGAAGAAGCATACCAGCGCAATGTTGAGGAGATCGCCAGATACGCCGCCGACTGCCAATATGCGATGAGCGTCGGAGACAGGGCTTCTGTGTTTGAAAAAGACAGCCTGTTCCATCTTGCGCTGGTCCGCGCCGCGGCCAATTCTGCGTTGTACGACATCTGCCAGCGCATGGACGCCAAGATACAGTTGTTGCGAATTGCGCAGAACCTTCCGGAAGATGAACTGTCGTATTACATCAACCAACATGTCCAGCTCATGCAACTGCTCAAGCAGGGGGACAAGGACTCCTGCAAACGGTTGCTTTATGAACATATCACCCATGATCTTGGCGGCGGATTCAAAGGATAAACGGAATGAATAGAAAAGATATCTTCATTACGTACGGAACCGATGCCATGGACATGACGAGGAAATTGCTTGACGCTTGCGATATCGGAGGATTGATTCCGTCAACTTCTGCGAAAATCGGGTTGAAGCCGAACCTCGTCGTCGCCGTTACGCCGGATACTGGCGCGACGACGCATCCTGACATCGTTGTCGCTGTGATTGAATATCTCCAGGAACGAGGGTATCGCGATATCAAAATCATAGAGAGCGCTTGGGTCGGCGACAGCACGAAACGTGGGTTCAAGGTCAATGGCTACGACAGGATATCCACGCGCTATGACGTCCCGCTCGTCGATGTAAAGGATGATGATTACCAGCGGTGCGAGGCGGACGGCGTTTCAATGGAAGTCTCGCGGGAAATACTCGATCTTGACTTTCTGATCAGCCTGCCCGTTCTGAAGGGGCATTGCCAGACCGCTATGACCTGCGCACTGAAGAATATGAAGGGGTGTCTTTCCGATCGTTCAAAACGGCAGTTCCATTCCTTGGGACTCCATAAGCCGATAGCGGCGCTGAACAAAGTGTGCTGCGCAGATCTGGTGATCGTGGACAGCCTTAACGGAGACCTCGATTTTGAAGAGGGTGGCACGCCCGTCCAGACCAACAGGATGTTCGCCGGCATGGACAGTGTGCTGATAGATGCGTTCGGCGCTTCCCTGATGGGTTTTGAAACCTCTGACATCAAGTACATCGGCATGGCGGAACATCTTGGAGTCGGCACATCTCATCTCTCACAGGCGAATATCATCGAACTCAACCAGGCCCGGGAAACCGCGGCAATCCCTTCAGGAAGAATACGCGGGCTGGAAACATATACGCTCCCCTCCTCCGCATGTTCCGCCTGTTACGGCAATCTGATTCATGCGCTCGCCCGCATGGAGGAAGCTGGTACGTTGAAACGGCTCGATGGAAAGAAGATATGCATAGGGCAAGACTATCGTGGCAGGACAGGTGGCGAAATCGGTGTCGGCTCATGTACTCGCGGGTGTCGGCGTTCGTTGGCGGGATGTCCGCCCAAAGCCATAGATATCCTTGAATTCTTGAATGCCTAACTATTGGTAGCCATCGGTTTTCAACGTATCGTCAGGCAGTCATGAATCAATACTGACACCTGCATGGAGAAGGTTGCACCCGCGTATTGTCGTTCCATGCGTCGACAATGTTTGCTGACGCCTTTTTTCACGCATGTCGAGCCACATAAAAAGGGTCATTGGTTGGAAAGATATCTCTCCCCAACCAATGGCCTCATAAAAACCGGTGAATTTCGTTATTTCGATTTGCCAATCTTTTTCAGGTAGTCAGCCTGATAGTCCGCCATGAATTTCGTGGCTTCCCCCTGGTTCATGAACTGGGGAATCAGACCATTCTTCTCGATATAGTCGGTCTTCCAGGCATCGGTTCGGGAAACCTTCTCCAGCATGTCGCTCCAGTATGCGGCGGCTTCGGGCGTCATGTTCTTGGGGCCGACGACACCACGCCAAACTGGAACCTCGACGTTCTTGTAGTCGCCGACTTCACTCAAGGTCGGCGCGACCGACAATTCAGCGGAATCATACCGTTCATTGGAAAGCGCAAGAATCGGGATGAGCTTTCCTGCCAGTACGTACTGCGCCGCCGCGGCTGGTTTTGAAAGGACGATATCCACATGGTTGCCCAACCCGGCTGTGATGGCGTCCCCGGTCGAACTATGGGTGATGAACGCAATCTGGTTCTCCGTAACTCCAAGTTCGGCGATCAGCGCTTCATAAGTTGCGATATCATCACCCTTGGAACCGGCGATCACGACCTGAGTTCCATTCTTCGCGGCTTCAATAGCCGAGGCGAATGTCTGGTATTTGGCCTGCGGGGTGACGAACAGCAGCTGCTTGTCAACCGCCATAACGGCGATTGGCGTGAAGTTCTCAACACGATTGTTTGTATTCAGACACATCGGCATCAGATCGCCACTGTTGAAGGTAAGCAACGTATGGTTCGCCTGCGAACCAGCGCGGGTCTGGCTGACCTGGAGTCTTCCGACCTCACCGCCGCCATCAGTCTTATTGTTTACCAAGAACGTCTTGGTCACAAGCCCTTCACGAGTCATGATATCGCTGATCATCCTGGTATAGATGTCGGAACCGCCGCCGGGGCTAGAAGTGACAATCCATTCAATTTCTTTCGATGGTACAAAGCCCCCGTTCGCAGATGCATCCTCAGCACCGCCTTGAGCGAACACAGGTACAGCGACCAGGGACAACAACAGGCACACCGATAGCAACGACAACTTTTTCATTCAGTTTCTCCTTTGTGACTATTACGGGCGCAAGCCCGCATATGAACTATTTTTTCTTCGGCTTGACAACGCCGAGCCTAAGCAACAGGGACTTGATCAGCGGGAACAGCACGATTGCGAACAGGATAAGTATCAGCACGCAGGAAATCGGCTTGATAAAGAAGATATCGAGACTTCCCTGGCTGATGATGAACGCCTTGCGCAGATTACTTTCCAGCATCGGAGCCAATACGAACGCCAGCAGCATGGGCGCGGTCGAATAACCGCTCTTGCCGACCACATATCCAAATACGCCGGAAAGGAACATGACGACGACGCCATACAATGAGTTCGACGTACTATAAGCGCCTACGAAACAAATCGCCGTAATGCATGGAATCAATACTTTCGTAGGAACCGACAGTATCTTGATCAGGAATGGAATCACTCCCCAAGATATCATCAAGGTAAGGATATTCGCCAAGAACAACGAAGCGATCAGGCCCCAGGCGAAATCGGGTGAGTTGGTGAACAACAGCGGCCCGGGGTTCAGCCCCCACATCATCAGGCCGCCGAGCAACACCGCGCCGGTTCCCGAACCGGGTATGCCGAGCGC
>JAXEWB010000044.1:0-9735 GCA_034114085.1 Sphaerochaetaceae bacterium
CAGCCAGGGGCACAAAAACAGAATGTATTTCAACATAAGTTCGAAGGAATTCGGACTCATGGCAAGGAATCAAGCAGCGAGCGCATGATGATGCGCGAGCGGATGCAATGACGCAGCCAGGGGCACAAAAACAGAATGTATTTCAACATAAGTTCGAAGGGATTCGGACTCATGGCAAGGAATCAAGCAGCGAGCGTATGATGATACGCGAGCGGATGCAATGACGCAGCCAGGGGTCCGAAGACCGAGAAAAACAAGGAGAAAAAAATGAGAATCGCAGTAGCCTCCGACCTCTCCGGCTTCCCCCTCAAGCAGGAAATCGTACAGCACCTCAAAGACAACGGACATGAAGTCATCGACTTCGGGATTCCCTCCATTGAGGAACCGAAACCGTATTTCATACAGGCACCGAAGGTAGCCCAGGCGATACAGCGGAAAGAAGCGGAACGAGGCATCCTTGTCTGCGGGACTGGACAAGGCATGTCCATCGTGGCGAATAAATTCAAGGGTGTGTACGCCTGCGTGGTAGATGATATCTTTTCTGGAGAACGGGCGAAAATCGTGAACAACGCAAACATCATCACCTTAGGGGGATGGATTACCGCTCCATTTCTCGGCTGCCAGATCGTCGATGCCTGGCTTGCGATGCAATTCACCCAGAAGATGGAGTTCAAGCATGACTTCCTGACGAATGCGTTCAATCAGGTACAGGTGATTGAAGAGGAGAATTTCAAATGATCAGCGGTACGCTCACCCCTGTACACGTGCTTTCCTTCGAGGACATCGACGCATACCGTCTGCACCAGATACTGGGCAACGCCGCGGGAAGGCTCCAGAATCTTACCGTGGCATTGGTACGGGACGACGCCCCCATACCCAGGCGGGACGAATTGATCAACGGATTGCGAGAGTATTGCGCGGTGACTACATTCAACAAGGTAAGACCCAACCCGACATGCGCCGACATTATGGAGATGTTCGGCTCGTCCGCTTTCAGGAAAGCCGACGTTGTCCTGGCTATCGGTGGCGGCAGCGTCATGGACTCGGCCAAGGCGCTGGCGATGCTGGCGACAAACGGAGGGGAGCTGGAACAATATCTTGGCAATCAGCCCCAGCGGGGCATTGTGGAAAAATCGCTTCCGCTTGTACTGATTCCGACAACGGCGGGAACTGGATCGGAAGTTACGAAGGTAGGGGTCTATTCTTCGGAATCAGGAAGGAAACATACCTTGGGCTCTCCGTCCATGCTCGCCCATACGGCATTGTTGGTAGGTTCCTTCATTGATACGGTACCGGCTAAACTCTGCGCTTCGACAGGACTGGACGCATTGGACCATGCGCTGGAATCAATCTGGAACAAGAATGCCACGGATATTACCCGACGCGCCGCTGAAGATGCCGCGGTAGAGGTCCTGACCTGGCTGCCGAAACTCTACCAGGCGACCCAAAACGGTAACGCAGACCGACTTACGCAACAGAAAATGCTCCAAGCCTCCTGCATGGCGGGAATAGCGTTCAGCATTACGGGAACGGCGGCAGGGCATGCGATATCCTTCATTCTCTCAGAAGACTGGCATGTCCCCCATGGCATGGCCTGCGCGTTCACGCTGATGGAAATATTCGACATCGCGATGGAAGATCCTGCGACACGCACAAGCCTGGCGAGGATCAGCGGTCATTTTCATCCGGAACTAAAGGAACAAGGAGAACTCATCGCCACATTACGCGGACAGATCGCCAGCCTCATGCGGGAAATGAAGATCCCGAGAACCTTCCAAGAACTGTCGGTCGAGCTGTCTCCTGATGAAATCCCCTCACGGTTCGAACGTTCGTTCTTTGATCCCAAGATGCACAACCAGAAGCCGGCGATTTCTCCCGACCGTCTGTACGCCTTGCTGGTGGGCAAGCTGTGAACGCCATATTGCTTTCAGGAGTTGTGGTGTTCATTACACACACCATAGAGGCGATTACAGGATTCGGCTGTTCCGTCCTGGCGATGCCGTTCGTGACGGCGTTACTGGGCATGCGAACGGGAGTCATGGTCATCACCCTTCTCGCCTGGTTGCTGGCATTGTATTTCGCAGTCAGGAAATGGCGTGAGATAGACTGGAAGCAGTTCAGCGTCATCATCGGATGTATGCTCATGGGGCTGCCTGTGGGCATGCATCTGTTCAGGAACGTCGATGGCGCATCACTACGAAAGATACTCGCGGTATTCATCTGCGCAGTTTCCACTTGGCAGTTGCTCAGAAGATGTCGCAGGCAAACTGCGACGGATAAGGAAAAATCTTCCCACCCCATAAAGGATATCCCGTACTATCTGCTGCTTGTCGCAGGCGGAATCGTCCATGGGATGTTTTCTTCCGGCGGGCCGCTGGTAGTCTTGTACGCATCGAAACATCTTCCTGACAAAGGCAGGTTCAGAGCCACGCTGTGCCTCCTCTGGACTTCGCTCAACACAATCATCATCGCCTCCTACCTTATCGATGGAAGCATGACGGCGGAAGTAGCGCGTACTACGGGACTGCTCGTACCGTTCATACTCGCAGGAATCGTCGTAGGAGAAAAGATTCATGACAGGGTGAACGAACGGACGTTCTCATTGATCGTGTTCAGCATGTTGCTGCTCACCGGCGCATTCATGCTGTGGAAATAACCTGCGACAAAAAAACATCTGACGAATATCCATGGAAGGTTTCATATGAGGGATGAACGCTACAAAGTACCAAAATCGTTGATTCAGGCGAACCTGATGACAAAACTCCTATCACTGGACAGTTCCCGCGCCAACCGCTACGGCCGGCTGATAGAGAACCTGGATACCACCGAACTGCTGGAACTCGCCGACAGGATGACCATTATTGATCCAGCGGGAAACACCTACGTCCCCAGTGTACCGGAATTCGAAAGAACGTCTTTGTACAAGGCCGTTCTTCCCCTCTTCGGTGGAATGCCGATTGAAATCGGCTATTGCAATGGTCCAAACCAGACCATCAATGGCCTGGAATATCATAAATCACCGGAACTGTTCATCGCCGTCACAGACTGCGTACAATTCCTCTGCGAGCCAGAGCGTCTACAGAATTTTTCAATTTGCCACACCAGCGACGTCGAAGCATTCTATTTCCCGAAGGGCGCGGCGTTCCTGCTACATCCCCAGATACTCCACCTGGCGCCATGTTCCGTTCATGCCGACGGCTTCAAGTCAATCATCATCCTTCCTGAAGGCACAAACCTGCCGCTTGAAGGAACCAACGTACCCGACAATGAAGATCCAGAGTCCAAAATACTATTCAAAAGGAACAAATGGATGATTGCGCACCCACAACGCACGCAGCTGATATCACAAGGGGCATATTCCGGCCTCGCAGGCGAAAACAGGAGAATAGTCCCGATTTCCGAATGAACCTTATCCAACGCCATATGCGATAAAGAATCCGAGAACGGAACTTTGAATTGCTAGAATATACAATACAAAAGCACTAACGCATCGAAGCTCCCGCTCCGAGCGCATTGCCAGCACCCATCTCCGCGCAAGCCAGGCAGAGCATTGGGCATGAAGTCTGGAACCAGAGCATGCAAGCCGCAAGCTTTATGACCTCCGCCACCGCATAGCACTGCTTTCCGCCCCGGCGAATCGGCAAAAACACCGCGGGGAAGCCCCAGGACCAGCATGGCGCCCGAATACAGAAGCATCCATCTTCCAGAGAATCTTCTGTCGCAGTGGCTGCATGAATATCCGAAACTTTCGGTCGGTGTCAATCCGTAATCATTTCATCAGCCCTATTCCACCTCCTATCATAACAATTGTTATTGCGTAATAGAAATTATCATATCAAGACGAAACAACATGCCGGTCCTCAGGACTATAAAGATATCAGATGATCCGCTTTTCGAGCCATTTTCCCCGGCTGAAACGGAAGATGAAGAAAACGCCCCTGCAAGCCCAGTCGATATACATGGCGATCCATACGCCGACGACGCCGAGACCGAGCCCAGCGCCGAGTATCTTCGAAAAACCGACCCTGAATATCCACATGGAGGCAAGCGAAACGACCATCGTGTATTTCGCGTCGCCGGCGGCTCTGAGAAAATTAGGTACGGTAAAAGCGAGCGGCCAGATCAACGTGGCCATAATGACATGGGAACCAACAAGAATCTTGGAATATTCAGCGGCTTCAGCGCTAACATGGTATAACCCGACCATCCAATCCAATGTCGCGAAAAAGAACGGAACAGTCACGACATAGGATAGAAACGCTATCACCAGCAATTTCTTTGAATAATACTTGGCCTGGGCAGGCTCATTCGCACCGATGCATTGCCCCACGATGGCCACCGCGGCCAAACCAACGGCGGAACCTGGGATATTCTCTAGATTGCAGATGTTGCTTCCGATTGCGTTCGCCGCAATCTGCGCGGTGCCAAAAGAAGCGATGATCCCCTGGACGAGCAGCTTGCCGATATGGAACATGCCATTCTCAATACCGCTCGGCACACCGATACTCAGGATACGCCGCACCATGTCCCGATGGAATTCAAACTTCCACAGCCGATCGATATGGATCACCCTACGCCTATCGCAGACCAACGCGAGCATGACGAGGGATGAAATCGCCCGGGATACCAGGGTACCCAGCGCAGCGCCGGCGACACCCATCTCCAAGGTAAAAATGAACAAGGCGTTGAAACTGATGTTTGTGAGGTTCATCACAAAGGCAAGCAGCAATGGCGTCTTGCTGTTGCCCATCGCGCGATACAAAGCGGTACACGCATTGAACAGCGCAAGGAAGGGATAGGAAATGGCAAGTATCCAGAAATATGAAAGAGACGCGGCCATGACATCGGCGTCTATCGCGCCGAAAATCAGATCAAGCAGATGGCGACGGAACACCAAGGTGAATACCATGACGACGAGTGCGATCAGCATGACCGTATACAGCAGTTGTTTCGCAGCGACGCAGCTCTTGTCCCGCTCCCTGTTTCCCAGATACTGGGCCGCGACTACGGCGCCGCCGGTACAGAAGGCGCTAAATACGAATATGAACAACTGGCTGATGGAATCGACCAACGAAATACCGCTGACCGCGGCCTCCCCGAGGGACGAGACCATCAAGGTATCAAACAGCCCCAAGGAGATATGCAGGAACTGCTCCGCGATCAGAGGGAGAATCAGTACCGCCAGATAACGGTTGGAGAACATTCTATTGGAGATGGTTTTTGTTTCCACGGTATCTCATCCTACCCCATGATGCAAGAAAGTGGGAAGTGGTACCGCAAGACAATCCAATGGAAAGTTGCTATCCGAACAGAGGCGCCATCGCATCCACATAGTTTTTCCAACGCAAGTACGCTTTTTCATACATCCGCGTGGCCGTACCATCCGGTTTGCAAGAACAGCCGGCATCCATCTCGACATGCTCTTGGACGATATCCTCGATTGAACGGGATGAACCACAAGAACCGTCCAATGTCCACAAAGCCTGCAAAGCGGCGCCGAAGGCGGCGGCTTCCCCTATTTTGGGAACATCTACGGGAAGGCCGCATACATCCGCGGCCATCTGCCTCCAGAACGCGGAGTTTGCACCTCCGCCGGTAACTCGCAACACCCGGGGGGAGAAGCCCAGTTCAAGGAACGCGTCAAGACCAAGCTTCATCCCGAATATGGCCGACTCCATAGCCGCCCTTGAAATGTTAGCGACCGTCATGTTCGTGGGAGAAAGACCGATGAGGGTCCCTTCCCCACGAGGATAGTTCGGAGTACGCTCCCCATTGAAATAGGGCAGCATCACAACTCCCTCACAACCAACAGGAGCGGTAGCCGCCAACCGATCGAACTCCTTGACGGAGAGATCGAAAAGATTCCTAGTTCGCTCACTGGCGACTGTACAGTTCATCGTGCATAGCAACGGCAGCCAGCTTCCCGTAGAAGAGCAGAACGCAGCGAGCCGTCCTTTCGGATCCAAGACGGGGGTGTCGGACGCCCCGAACAACGTCCCGCTGGTTCCCAAGCTCATAGTCAGGCAGCCATGGGAAACAGTCCCGCTCCCTATTGCCCCCATCATGTTGTCGCCACCGCCACAGGAAACGAGGATTCCCTCCGCGATACCCAAGGCTTTCGCAGCCCGCGAACAAACAGTCCCAGCAGGCTTCCCCGCATTGACAAGGCGGGGGAACAGTTCCTGGACATTACGAGAACCGTCAATCGCAGAAAGCAACGGAGCGTACCAAGTACGGGAGGAAACGTCCAACAGCCCGGTACCGCTCGCATCTCCGTACTCCATTGTATAGGCATCGGTAAGCCACCAATTGATATAGTCATGCGGAAGCAGTATATGTGCCAGACTGGCATACAGCCGCGGATGGTGCTCCTTGAACCACAGGATCTTACTGGCGGTATAGCCGGGCATGACATAGTTGCCTGTTTCTTCAAGAACCTTCCGGCGACCGCCCGCCCGCTCCATCAGCAGGTCGCATTCATTGGCGGTGGAAGTGTCGCACCAGAGTTTTACGGGATACAGCACTCCCCCGTCCCCTGAGACAGGGACAAAACCGTGCTGTTGGCCGGAAACCCCCATAGCTACGATATTCTTTCGAATCTCGGGAGGAATCCGTCCAAAACAGGAGACAATCGCCTCAATCCACCAAGAAGCATCCTGTTCTCGACTACCGTCATCACGACTGGTCAATCGATGGGGGGAACTGGTTGTAAAAAGGACTTCATGCTGATCCATATCATAGCATACGACTTTCGAACTCTGCGTCCCCGTATCTATTCCTGCGACTATCTTCATATACAAACCTCTTGGAATTAGAATTACCTGACTTTTATAATCATACCATGGACAGAACTGATTTAACATATATAATATTGACATCATGGATATCATTGACGCTGTTTTTGTATTTCAGATGCATGATCCGGAGGAGCTGTCCTGGCACCAGCGAACACATCATCATGAAGAAGGGCAATTCGAGCTACACTACTTTCTGGAAGGTTCCGGGACATTTCTGAACGGTCCGACACGCTACACCATCCGGCCAGGTTCCCTGTACATTTCCAATGGGACGACGACACACGCCATCCGCGTTTTGGATGAATCGGAACCCCTTACCTATTATGCGGTATTGCTCCAAGTCGGGCAGAACGATACAGAAATCATCGCACAGCTAGAAATGCTCCAGAAAACCATGCCACTCGTCATCGGTTCGAACTATCGGTTTTTCTTTGAGGAAATCAAAGACAGGGGGCTCGCACAGGAACGCAACACCCGGCTGTCCGCCTGCTATCAGTTACTCTCACTACTGTTCAGATTTGGTGAAAAACCGCTTTGGAAGGGCAATGACGCAACGGTTGAAAACATCCATCTAGAAAAGGCGATCAGAATCATGCAGCGTCATATTTTCGACAAACTCACCTTGGATGATATCTGCGCCGAACTGCGGCTTACCAATTCTTATTTCATTCGCATGTTCAACAAACGGATACATCAGCCTCCTATGAAATACTACATGGGACTCAAACTAGAAGCCGCCAGATCAATGCTGTCCACAGCAAACCTTTCCGTCAAGGAAATCGCAGCGAAACTATGCTTTTCATCTGAGTTCCATTTTTCCAAACAATTCAAAGCTTCCACGGACATGTCCCCATCTGAATACCGAAAACATCAAGCGCGAACTTATTCATCCACATTATCACAATAATGATATTATTGTATAAATATTATATTACTATAATTTAATAACTGACGTTATCAATATCGAAGCAATACTAAAATATACAACTTTAAAGTAGTAATTCATAGCAAACTATAGTGTTTTAATCGGAAAACATATCTGAATTGCTTTTTTTCTTGTGATTTTACTATCTACTCAATATGTCTTTGCTATGTATTTTATCTCATTCTTTGTATTTTAACAGTATACTTATATAAGTATAATATGAAAATTAAATTTAAATAATCATATTTGATAGTAAAATACACCATTCCCGTATGAATTACCTATCATTGTAATGGTATAATTAGAGACAATTCATGCAGACTTATAGAAAAGCAATAGAATTTCATCACCTTTCCATATTACGCATATTCCGAACAACTGTATTAATCATATCATAACAGTATAAATCAAATACGACTATTATATGAGTATTAAATACAAGAGCGGAACAGAGTCACCATTCCGCCCAATAAAGGAAAGAAGGACTAGTCAGAATGTTTCTTGGAAAACTCTTTCAAGGCGAAACGTATACCGGCGGCCCACCCTAATCCCATGCCTGAAAACAAATCTTCAAGCTCACGTTTAAAAGACGGCTCAATGGAAAACGTCGTAAGGATTTTGTTTTCCTTTTTTGCGCCACCTTCTTTGGTGAATAGCTGTTTTGCCTTTTGCCCGCTGATACTTTCTTCAACGGCACCTGCTTCAACGACAGGATTTCTTTTCAATGCCATGTCCTCATCTCCATATTACAGTATCTAGTTCTTTTATCGCCTGCAATGTTTTATCCTTGAGGCCCCTACCCTTTTGCTTGAAAAACTGAGGTGCGCAACTAGCCTCCTGTGCCTTACGAAATACCGGATCTACCGGTATCTTGTATACCTCAAAAACACCTTCTTGCGCAGCGGCAAGTATATCTCTGTGCTGACGAATCCGTTCATCATAAGAATTGATCACGATACGAGAATGCTTCACCGGCGCACGCAGATTTTTTTTCAGTCGGGACAGCTCATCAATGAAAATCTCCAAGCCATCAAGACTGAACACTTCAGGAGTCATAGGTGTAATCACCTCGTCGCTTGCGATAATCGCAGCCCGTTCCAAGCGCCCCAAACCGGGAGACAAGTCAAGAACTATATGCTCATAATCGTTAGACAACTCATGGATAAGATCCTGGAGGACATATGGCTCTTCAGCAAGCTTCGTCTCGGAATAATTCTTCAAACCACCACCTATTCCGAATGTCGGCAATAAAAATAGGTTTTCTACTTGCTGGACCTGTACAACAGCATCGTTGACATAACATTTTCCTTGGACGACATCCGCAAGTTCAAACTGAGGAGTCTCCTTCAAGAACCACGAAGAAGCATTGCCCTGTGGATCTACATCCACAAGCAAAGTCTTAGTGCCATTCAAAGCAGACTGACATGCGATCGTACCAGAGATTGTTGTTTTCCCTACACCACCCTTTTGCAGATGGAATGAAATAGTCTTACTCATATGCTATGCCTATTGGCTTTAGTATATACCTTAAGTAATATTCGTACAAGTATTATGTTAAATAATATGATAATCCTAAGAAGCTATACAATTTTAAATAATTTAAATATTGATTTGCTATTATAATATAGTAATATGATATCAAAAATAACGTGTATGATATTATTACCATATAGTTTATTTTCTCATAGATTATGAATACAAATTGTTTTCCTTGTGTCAATACATATCGTTCCTACTACAATCCAATTGAATAAGATATCGGACAACCATAGTAAAGATATGATTACTATATCACTATATAATAATATTAATACTGAATATTATCAATTCCATATCAATACAATCATCAAGTAGCTCATACAGGAGGCAGTGAGTCATATGGATTTCGGTACCGAAACATCCTGTAGGATGTTCTTTCGCATGTTCGGTGTTGATGCATTCCATGTCACCGGCCATTATTGCTAATGATTATTCATAGACAATAAAATTTAATATTTCATACCGAATTAGGAA
>JAXEWB010000045.1:0-70488 GCA_034114085.1 Sphaerochaetaceae bacterium
GAGAAAACAACAACCCTGCTACCCCCCGTTATCACCACCGATAACAATTTGATAACAGCCCATCGTATAGGGCTGGATAATATGGACACATCAAATAATCAAAAAAATGAGGTATCAAATTTATGAAGCAAAATCCGTTAAATATGATGCCCAACAACGAGTGGGAGTAGTTTCAGAGGTCTGAAAAAGCCCGTAAACACCGGACTTTTTGAGGATTAAAGCCGTTCGTGGCAACGAAATGGCAACATTTTTTCATGATTCATAAAAAGAGAGCTAACTGATTTTGATTAAGTCAGTTAGCTCTCTTTTATTTCAGTAGGTAATTATGTTTGACCTTCTTCTGCTTTCTCGATAAAGAAATCCGCATCACTCGGACGGATATCCCAGTATTTAATTAAAAGCTCTTTTACTTTATCCTTCTTTACTTTCGCTTCAAGCATTGCGGAAGCTGCTTTCAGAATGTTGTCTCCTGTGTTTTCAAAGACAGCGGTGTCTATCTCATCTTGGCGCATAACTCGATTATGAGCTTGAAAATCCTTCAGCCAACTTGACATAGTTGATCCTCCATTTTACCGTTTATCCTTTTTGATTTCTCTGACCAGCATATCGCTGAGTCCCTACGAGGGAGTAACTTTGTGCCACTGCCCAGAGGTATCGTATTCAGGATAGTGATACCGCCAACGGTCGTATTCCTCTTGTGTGATTTCTCCCGCTTTCAACATAGCAGCGGCTTGACGCCAAGCGCACAGCATTTCATGAAGCATGGCAGCATCCTTGCCTTTGGACACATCCACACGGAGATGGACTTCATCGTCGCACTCACAGACTTTCAAACCGTATCTATCCTCGAGTGTGAATAAGGTATGCATCAGACCGATATAGGAATCAATGTCCGGCACAGCTAATGCCTGCAGAGATACATCAAGTACCTGAGCAAGAGAAGCAGTCAGATCCGCTTTGGGTGTTCTTGTCCCTGTTTCGTACTGTGCCAACCGAACATCGGCTGATTTTTCCGGAAAGCCCAAAACGGTTCCAAGATATTTCTGCGTCATACCTCGCAATGTTCTGAAAAAATGGATGCGCTCACCAATCGCCATAATAGCCAACTCCAATCTTCTAGTATCTTCCCAAGAAGTATAGCAGATATGTTTAGTACAGTCAAGAGCAATCTAACTATATTTGTTTAATATTTTCTTCTAAACCGCCTTGACTTAAACATAATAGTATAGTATAATGAGCATTCACTAAGCAAAATAGCTTAGTGAATCAAGCGACTGCCGCACACCGCAGGTCTGGTGTGTCCGCCCGGGCAAATCGGATGGCGGCCAGAAAGTATCCGACACTAAATAAGTATTACTATGCAAAAAAGGAGCTTTGGAAAAGGCCGCTAGACCCATTATTGGAGAAAATCGCCGCTGTTCTTACCGAGGATAATCCGATATGGAACGGCAGCGCAACGGAGCTGGCAGCCCTGCTTCTAGAAGATATGCAGCCCAACATTCTAACTCGGCGGCTCAATGTCAAGGCTGGTGAATTGCGGAACAAATATCAGATTGACTACTCCATAAAGCGTACCCGGAACGGGAGTGCAATCTACAAAGCTGCAATAGAAATTGTAGGCGGTGAACAATACCGCGAGCGGTAGAATTAAAAGACCGCAAAAAAAGCGGGAAAAGAAAGGAGTCCCATGGCGGACGTGGTATCATTGGTTCAACAACAAATCAAGGAGACACACGACAAGCCATGGGACGGAACAAGTGTAGCACGCCGACGGTGTGCGCGCATAGCCATTTCACGTGGGCCGAGCGGCTGCGGTTGCAGGGATGGTGGAAGGGGACGAAAAGCGAAGGGCGCATCCGCAACAGGCGGGTGCTGGGACAATTGCTGCACAAGAGCGAGAGGACCATCCGCCGCGAGCTTGCGAGGGGCTGGGTGAAACACGACAGGGGCAACCCGCCGTTCGAGGTGTGGGAGTACAACGCGCAGTACGCCCACGACCGTGCGACGGAGGCGCACGGCTCGAAGGGGCCGCAGTACAAGATCGGGCACGACCGGACGCTGTGCCGCGCCATAGGCGCGCTGGTCAAGCTCTGCCCCTTCGAGGCGCTGGCCCGCGACTTCAAGGACGACGCCAGGATACTGTCCTTCATCCGCCCTGGAACCTGCCTCATGGAGTGTTGAGATTATGCCGGACATTTTACTTTACAGAAAACGGGCGGTGAACAATACATCCTCTCGGCAGTCATGCACGCAGATGAACGCAACCGTGCTAACCTTTAAAATCAAAAACGGGCGGTTTGGCTTCAAGCTGACCGCTCCTTATAGTGATGAACGCCGGAGGGCTGCGAGTGAGCAGGCTAAGAAGAATACAGAAAATCTCCAAAGAAACTAATCTGACAGATGCCGTCCGTGAGAGAAATCTCACGGGCGGTGTTTCTTTTTACCACAACATGAGAAAGCTACATTTTCCTAATTGAACCACATCTCCAAATATGCAATACTATTCTTAAATTCAGCGAAGGCTGATTAGCAATCATCAAAATATGAAATTTAGACTTGCTATTGGAGTGAAACTCATGACTGTGAGTTATAAGAAATTATGGAAGCTGTTGATTGATAAGGATATGAAAAAGAAAGACTTATGTGCAGCAGCAGGAATCAGCCATGCATCAATGGCCAAGCTTGGCAAGAGTGAAAACGTAACAACCGATGTCCTAGTAAAGATATGCACAGCCTTACAATGTGATATTGGGGATATTATGGAACTGACATCAGGTACGACAACATGAAAGATAATGCGCATAGTGGACAGGCTTTGTACTCATTGACGAGCCATATTTAGCGATGTACTCAATTGATTAGCGAGGGAACAAATGATGTATATTGAACAATACAATCAGCTCAATCGACAACGCACGGATTGGAAAACAGAAGAGGAAGTCAGATTAGGCTGGCTTACAGCATTGCAGAATGCGCTTGGAATTATATTCCATGCAGAACGAGGGCGTTCCGACGCTGACTATAATCAGGTTATCATTGAGTTCAAGAATGTAGGTTTGTTTCATGGTAGCGTAGATAGTTTAAAGTTTAGAGAGGCGCTTGAGGAGCTGTCTCGATATATTCCTGCGAAGGCTCATGCAGAGGGGATGGATGTACAGCATTATCAGGGCATCGCTATTGATGGTGAGTCGATTGCGTTTGCCTACATTTCAGCCGAGGATAGAAGTATTATCCATGGGCCTATACTGCCCATCTCCCAGGCCAGTGTGCAAATGGTTTTTGAAGTGTGCCGTCAATCCTGTCGCAGGGCTTTGACTGCAACAAATCTAATTGAAGATTTTGGGCATGGATCGGTTGCCGGCGGGAGTCTTATGCAGGCCCTCTCTACTGCACTAGTGCTATACCTTGACGACCAAGATAACAATAAAGTTAAAATGCTCTATCAGGAATGGAAAGCTTTATATGGTCAAGTTGCAGATCTCAGTTCTTTTCAAGTAGACGCAATTATACATTCGATTGGCTTTACCTGCACCAGTACAGAACCGGATAAATTGTCACGCATACTTTTTGTGATTCATACATTTGATTCTATCATCATCAAGCTATTAGCTGCTGAAATTGTTTCTCGATTTACGGAACTGACGGCATATTCTGACTTTGCGCAAAATGCTATTTCTGCAAATAATTCTGCTTTTATCACGCTACTCGATCAGGATATAGAACAGTCACAACTATATGACAGAGCCAATATTCACGGATTTGTGGAAGAGCCGTTATTTAGTTGGTACATTGATGTATGTATTAGAAACACCTATCCAGACGTTGTGAATAGTGTAGTTACTTCGTTGAAGGATTCTTTAATCAAACTCTCCTTTTATCAAATGGATGACCTATCTCATGCACAGACAAATGACGTGCTAAAACGGTTTTATCAGGACATTGTACCTCAAGTACTGCGAAAGAGCTTGGGAGAATTCTATACGCCGGATTGGCTTGTCGATGTGGCGTTGGACAAAGTGGAAGGCCAATTTGATGAACTTAAATTCTTGGATCCTACATGTGGTTCTGCCTCATTCCTTCTTGCTATTATTAAAAGGATTCGAACAAACTCTGAATTGCCAGCTGTGGAATTGCTGCAAAGAATCACTCAAAACGTATGGGGCTTTGATTTAAATCCTTTGGCAGTACAGACGGCTCGCGTAAACTACTTGATTGCAATTTCTGATTTGATTGCTGAAGTTCCGGGGATAGATATAGAAATACCTATACTGCTGGCAGATGCAATCTATGCTCCGGCTCCCGATAACGAGGGAGATACAAGTGTTGTCAATTATGTTATCGGAAGTGATGTAGCTGATCTGACTATAACTTTGCCCACAGCATTAGCACAAAGCAGAGAGCGGCTTGATACTGTTTTTTTAATTATGAGCGAATGCGTAGAACGCAATATAGACTCCCTTCCTATGTTGGATAGATTGATCGCGTGTAATGCGATTACTTTAGAAGAAAGGGATTTATGGGAAACAATACTTTCTACAACATATGCACGCGTCTTAGATCTCCACAGAAGAAACTGGAATGGTATTTGGTTCAGAATTGTTCGAAATTATTTCTGGTCATCAACTGCAGGTGAATTTGATGTGGTAGTTGGAAATCCTCCCTGGGTTAGATGGTCAAAGCTACCAGAATTGTATCGAAACCGAGTTATGCCAACATGCCGTCGATATGACATTTTTTCTCACACCCCCTTTTATGGCGGCAACGAGTTAGATATTTCGGGACTTATTACCTATACCGTTTCTGATAAATGGCTTAAACGTGGGGGGCAATTGATTTTTTTGCTTACGCAAACGCACTTCCAGTCGGCATCTTCCGAGGGCTTTAGACGTTTTCGCATCAATGATCAGACATATCTGTCTCCGATGGTAATAGATGATTTGAAAGCCCTAAAACCATTCCCTGATGCGGCAAATAAAACAGTTGTCTTTGTCGCGAGGAAAGGTGAATCACGCCCAAATTTTCCAATTAATTACATCGTGTGGAATAGTATTCAAGGAGAGTCTCGAGCAATTCCAGACCATGCAACAAAACAGGATGTTTTGCATCGGACTACTCGCACCGCCAATGAAGCAACTCCTGTTCATGGAGATTCTTCCCCATGGGCAATACTGCCTCCCGGCGAGTTTGACACATGTCGTAAACTAATTGGCAGATGTACATGGACTGAAGGCCGTAAAGGAATTACATGCGACCTTAATGGTGTCTATTTTGTTGATGTGATTAACATTTCGCACGATGGAAACCTAGTACAGATTGAAACAAGACCAGAAGCAGGACGCACAAATATTGGCCCCAAGCGTCGGTTTTGGGTAGAACCTACTCTACTATACCCTGTAATCAAAGGGGCTTCTGATCTGCAATCTTGCCATTACAACCCTCAACATGAGTTATATTCCATTGTTCCCAACAATGGAATTACAGCGACTTGGTTGTCTCAAGCAGAAACAGAAGTCGAGCAAAACAATCGACGACTATATGAGTATTTCCGCACATTCGAATCGCAGCTAAGGAACAGATCTACCTATCGGACCAGGATGCCTTCTGCACCGTATTATGCAGTATATAACGTTGGCCGATATACATTTTCACCATGGAAAGTTGTTTGGCCAGAACAACCTGGAAACAACGGGTTGCCTATTGCAGTGGTTAATACTCGGACATTGCAAGGTGTAGAAGAAAAAGTGGTTATACCTGACCATAAGATTTATTTTGCAGAGTTTAATGAAGCAATCAAAGCGTTCTACTTGTGCGGTTTACTAACTTGCAGTCATGTTCAAAGATTTATTACTAGCTTCCATATTATGATACAAGTGGGTGATATCTTCAAACATATGCGACTCCCTGAGTTTGATGCAACAAACGGACAGCACATGTATCTCGCAGAGTTGACTCAGGCTGCACACAATGAGAACGATGCAAATGTTAGGCAAGATATATTGATGCAAATTTCTGAAATTGGAAATTCAATTGTTGAAGAGTGGATGCCGTCAGAATGATAATCTTACTATTTGTTTTCCTTGGCAAAAGCATAACAACAAAAACAGACATCTTCAATTATCTGGATGATGGATAAACGCAAATAGTCCGAGCTAAATCTCATAAGCAAAACTGTTTATAACATGCTTAACAGGAGCGAGAGATTATGAAGAGAATATTCAAATGGTACAATAACCTTTCGAAACAAATTCGGGATAGTATTATCTTTTCTGCAACTTTAATCGGAATTATCTCCACAATTTTATCTATTCTTGGCGTTTCATTAGGGGATTGGAAAGAATCAAGTATCTGGCTTCGAATTAGTATTGTCCTCGGTGCATTTTTAATATTATGCGTTACTACATATGTGATTAAAGGCAAGATATTTAGTGGTTTGGTAAACCTCACAATTCGGAAAACATCAGTATCTATTGGATGTGGAGATATTTTTGATTTCTCTGGCCTAAGAGTTATAGGCTGTGACACTCATTTTGATACCAGAGTTGATGATATTATTATATCAAAGAGATCACTACATGGACAGTTAGTTATGGAACATGGCAACATAAGTGAAATAGAAGCGGCTGTCGAGACTGAAGCAAATAGGCTTGGATTGCAGAAAAATAGTGATGGTTTGTATGATTTTCCGTTGGGAACAATCATCCGTTATGATAGCAGTGTCGACAAGCATACATATTTAATGCTTGCAATGACTGAGCTGAATGCACAACATGAGGCACACACCAATATGGCTAAGTTCGAACTAATGCTCATGAAGATGTGGAGAGAAATCAGCCGTGTCTATGCACTCAATAATGTGGCACTTCCTCTGTTGGGAACGGGTATTCCTAGATTTGATGATGGTCCAAAAGATAAGGAAGATTTACTGAGGTGCATGTTATGCACGCTTAACAGCAGTGGAGTAACCTTAAAATCAAAAGTTAAATTTCTAATATTTGGTGGCAATAATGACATCCCCCTATACGAATATAAGGATATGTTCCACTCAATATCAAGGAGGTAAGTTATGTCGAACAGAACAGCGAATTACACTGCATTTTATGTAGTGGAGCCTTTCAGTGAATCTAATCTTGGAGCTAGTGCTACACCAGACTTTCTCTATTATAACCAGCTTCGGGCATGGAAAGGAGCAGATAGCGCCTTCCCATTTGTCGATGCTCACGCAAAAACATATAATGTACGTGATGGAAGCGAGTGGGAAACGTTAAAGAAAAGATTGCATGATCGGCTTAATGTCTCAAAGAACATAGTGCTATTCTTAAGCGCCAACACCAAAAACAGTCAGGCACTCCGAGAGGAGATTGACTACGGGATTAACACAAAGGGACTTCCTGTAATTGTTATATATCCTGATTTCAAAGAAAAAACCGATATTTGGTGTTCAACAGGGATGCGAAAACAAGTATCAGATTTATGGGATAAACTTCCGAAGTTCAGAGATAACATGGACAAAGTTGCTACGCTCCATGTTCCATATAAGAAAGCATTAATTACGAGTGCATTAAAAGATGCGGATTTCAAAGTGCAAACAATGACAAAAGCGAGATTGTATTACTATAAGCTTAATTAAAGAACCAGCGGCATTTTTTATAAAGAGACCGTGGCAACAACATGGCAACAAAAAATCAGATAGCCCGAACTATCTGGATAATGAAAGCAATGTAAATATTCGGAGCTAAATCCAATAAGCAAAACTGTTTAGAACACACTTAACAGGAGCGAGTGGGAGTAGCACACTATTCCCCAAAACCTGCATTTAAGCCCCGGAAACGGGGCTTTTTGTGTTTCTTGACTTGGTATTGACCCCTATAACTACAATTACTCTAATTGACGTCCATATATCCTGATTTCCGCAGTAAAAAATAAAAAAAGTGTCTGCAACTACCTTGTATGCAAGGAATTGTACAGACAAAAGCAAGCCCTGATATTGTAGTTTTTCCCGTCAATGGTCCTTGAGCATGTTGTTCAGTAACCTCAGCTGCTGCCTGGTGTAATGGATCTTCGTCATGTCGACTCCCGTGGCGATGCCTGTTGATGCAGCTTGTCATCATATACGACTGTATATGTCTCTCTCTTTATGCCCGAACCCCTTGTGCATAGAGAGGATTAAATCGAAAAACAACATTGATGTCTTGCAAGATATCTTCATTTCATATCTCCGACGAAGTAGGTTGCGCATCACAGTGAGTGTATGTCACTGCGTATATATCAGAATATATGTTGACATATATATTATAGTATAATAATATAATGTTATAACATTTAAAAAGCCAACAAAGGGGACTCTATGAAACGAAGTATCGCAATGTGCCTGATAGTATGTGTAGTACTCGGGGCATGCTTTGCCAATGGGCAGAATGAAGAGGCTGCGTCACCTGTCATGACGTTGGAATTCGCAAATGACAAAATGGGTGGTGTGGACTACTCAGTGCGTGCAAAGGTCGAGAAACAGGCGACCGAGACGACCGGCGTGCAAGTCAACATTACTGCTTCTCCTGATGTGGCGGCTTATCAGACGACCATCCAGCAAAGTATCAGGACTGCAAAAGCCCCAGGGTTGTTCACTTGGTGGGGTGGTTCTCAGCTGGGGACTCTCGTATCGAACGGCTTGGTCGAAGACCTGACTTCGGTTTGGGAAGATTTCTTGATTCCACAGGGTGTTGCGCCAGCCCTTGCCAAACCGTTTACTTTTGATGGAAAAATCTATGCCGTCCCATATAGCGTACCATATACTGCAGTATTCTATAACAAGGCTGCATTCGCACGGGCTGGCATTTCCTCCGAACCCCAGACCTTCACTGAATTCCTCTCTGCTTGTGATGCTCTGAAAGCTGCAGGCATCACTCCAATCGTACTGAAGAATGATAGCTGGGCTGGCTTTCTCTGGTTCCAGCAGATCCTTGCATCATTCGACCCTGCTCTTTATTCAGGTGTCTGTGATGGAACGGTTGCATTCACTGATCCACAAGTGATTGAAGCCATGGATGCATGGAAATCCATGATTGACAAAGGCTATTTCTCCAAGACATTCGCATTTGCGGATGTGAAGAAGAAAATGGCGATTGGGGAAATCGGCATGATGCTTGATACCACGACGCATATCAAATCATTGGTCAATGATTATGGCATGGTATCAGGTGAAGACCTCGGAGTGTTCCAACTGCCATCCGCCACAGGAAAACGTTCTGCTGTGTTCTTTGAGGAGAACCCGATTTGCGTCGCGAAGGCGAGCGCGATGGAACCGGCTGCCATGAAGGCTCTTGAAACCTGGTATACGCAAGATCTGCAGGAATGTCTATATGATAGTTTTGGTGTAGTCGGCAATGGGTCAATCACAATCAGTGATCCAACATACAATGAAGTGTTGGGTTATACGACGCAGCCTGAGAACTATGAGGTATTGTACCGGTTCTATGAGAACGCGCCTGAGCCAGTACGGAACGTTGCCTTGGATGCATTCATGAAGTTCCAGATGGGCAATTCCACTGTGATGGAGATGCTGACGACATGTCAGAAAGCGTCTGACGCATATTGGAAGTGATTGGAATGGACCAGGATGCCGCAACTGGCATCCTGGGCATATACATCATTTGTGATGGAGTAATATGAAAACCCGAACAATCAACAAGGATTATCTCTATATCCTGCCAGCAGTATGCTTCGTAGGCATCTTCTTCATTTCCTCGATTATATTCACCATATATATCAGTTTCTTTGAATGGGACGGGTTTTCTGCCATGCATTTCGCTGGATTGAAGAATTATCTGGATTTGTTCCGTGATGAGAATTTCCGCATCTCGATGATCAATACGGTGGTCTGGGTCTTGGGCTCATTGGTCGTCACCATGCTGTTCCCATTGGTTCTTGCCATAGGAATGACGAACTCATATGGATTGACAATATACAAGAATATCCTCTATTTCCCAAAGGCATTCTCCTTGACTGTGGGAGGAATGATTATTTCTGTCTTGTTGTCGACATCAGGGATCCCTATGGTCGCGAAATGGCTGGGAAGACCAGACTTGGTCTTTGACTGGCTGTCCATTCCATATGTCAATACATTGCTCATGATTCTCATGACAGCGTGGCAAGGCATAGGATTGAATCTGCTGTTGTTCATAGGTGGGTTGAAATCCATTGATGAAAGTCCTGTGGAAGCTGCAATGATTGATGGTGTCGGGAACGTCAGAATATATACACGGATCATCCTTCCGATGCTCAAGCCGACGATCATCATCGTGTTCATCATGTCGATGGTCAATAGTTTCAAGGTGTTCGACAGCATATGGATCATGACAAAAGGAGGGCCATACAGGACCTCTGAGACATTGGCCTTGACCATGTACGTCGAATCATTCATCTATGGCAAACTGGGGTCAGGTGCAGCCGTGGCTGTGGTGCTGTCACTGATTGTCCTTGCCTTGTCCTACGTCAATCTCCGCGGTTCATTCAAGGAAGAGAGGTAGCCATATGCATATACAGAAGAAACCTGCACGGATCATCAATACCATCCTCCTTGGCATCCTTGCCGTGATTTGGATTTTACCGGTGTTCTTTGTGATTACAAACCTGTTCAAGACGCGTCAGGAATACAACCTGGGAAGCTTCTGGGCATGGCCGACATCAAATATGTTCATGGCAAATTACCATCAGCTGCTCAATGGAATGCCCATCTTCACCAGTATGCTCAATGGCCTGCTCTATTCGCTGTGTGGTGCCTGCCTTTCGGTAATCATCGGAGTACTTGCCGGATATGGCATTGCAAACCTGAAGATCAGGCACAAGGCGTTCTGGTTCTTCTTCATCTATGCTGGCAATATATTTCCCTTCCAATTGTATCTGATTCCGACATACAAGATGTATTTGACGACTGGACTCTATGATTCCCGTCTGGGGCTGATCCTGTTCTATACAGCGATCTGTATTCCATTCGTCATGTTTGTCATGCGCAACAACTTTTTGAGCATCAACAAGGAAATCTGTGAATCAGCGAAGATTGAAGGAGCTACAGACTTTCAGGTCCTCTGCAAATTGTTGCTTCCGATGACACAATCTGCCATGGCAGTCATTTTCCTGACCCAGTTCTCATGGTGTTGGAATGATTTGCTTTTTGGCCTGACGCTGATCAAATCTGAAACAATCCAGACGATCATGCCATTGATATCCATGATGGACAAGGCGAACGCTCCCGTTGTGTTCATGGTCTGCATCATCGTCTCAATCCCGACGTTGTTCATGTTCTTCCTGCTTCAGAAGAATACTGAGACAGGGTTGGTATATACCTCAAAATAACTTCTTAGGAGTTGCATAATGAAAAAATGGAAGATTTTTGTGATACATCATTCACATACTGACATCGGCTATACAGAACGTCAGGAGCGAATTGTCCGGTATCATTATGAATATATCAGGCAAGCCATCGATATCCTCAACCGTATCCATGGGGGAGAACTCAATGGATGTGAAGGTTTCAAATGGCAATGTGAGAACTATTGGCAAGTCGAGAATTTCTATCGTTTCGCTTCACAATCCTATCAGAAGGATTTTGAGAAATATGTGCATTCAGGAGAAATCGGTATTTCTGGCAATTATCTGAACTTGACTGAACTTGTGGACTATGAGACGCTCGATTCTCGATTACACCGTATGCGTGATTATGGATCTTCCATCAATCATTCCATTGAGTGCGGGATGAGCGCTGACATCAATGGGTTTGCATGGGGATATGCTGACGCACTCTATGACAACGGTATCCGTAATTTCTATTCCGCCCTGCATCCGCATCATGGGATGTTTCCACTCTATCAAAAGGTCATGCCGTTCTGGTGGGAGACACCCAAAGGCAATCGACTGCTGGTATGGAATGGGGAGCATTATCATTTTGGAAATGAATTGTTCCTCGCCCCATATGCAGGAGCATCCTATATGATCCTTGATGATGAACATGCAGCTTTTTCCCAACATATGTTGCTGCAGAAGGATCGGGAAGATACGATTGCCCAAGAATCACGTATCTGCCAAAAACGGCTTGAACGTTTTCTGGAGAACCTGGAGGATGAATCGTATCCGTATGATTTCATCCCGGTCTTGGTCTCAGGAGCATTGACTGACAATGCCTTTCCAAGTGAGGGGCTTGCCCAACGCATCAATTGGATGAACAAACACCTTGAAGGCGATATTGAACTGAAGCTTTCCACATTGGATGATTTCTTCGCCCATGTCCACGATGCATGTGCCGATATCCCTGTATACAGTGGGGATTGGCCAGATTGGTGGGCCGACGGCGTCGGTTCAACCCCTATGGCAACCAAAACAATCCGCAGCGCACAAAGGAAAGCTTCGCTATGCGAAAAACTGGACGCAGGTTGTGTTTTGGGTGATCCTCTGCGCATGGAAGAGGCTCGGCAGAACATCATGATGTATAGTGAACATACATGGGGTTATTCCTCTTCTGTCGTGGAGCCTTGGGATACACTGGTAGGTGACCTGGATCTGCGCAAGACGGCATATGCGGTCAATGCTGATGTGCAGGTTTCCAAAAACTTGGATGAAATACTGGCACAGAAGGGGGAATGTGCCATCAGATACCAACGTCCACAACGTTTCAAGGTCATCAACCCCCATGATATCCGGCAGACAATGAAAGTATACCTCTATGTGGAGCTCTGGGAATATCTTGATGGTGTGCAATTTTGGGAAGGGACGCAGTTTGAAGTATATGATGAAGCCACATCACAGGTCCTGGACCATCAGCTTACGAAAATCTCACGTGCATACCAGATTGAGGTCCTGCAGGATCTGCAGCCACATGAGGAGCGTACCCTTGCCATACGCGCCAAAACGAATGGGATATCCTATACGGTCAAGAGTCATCCTCATGTTGGTGCTGACAGGATCATGGATATCGTGCAACCTGGTGTATATGAAGTCAACACACATATCATTGAAACTGATTGGATGCGCATTGAATGTGATCAACAGAAAGGTATCGTCAGCATCATTGACAAACAGACTGGCAATGATATCATCCATCCGCAGGCGATACATGCGCCGTTCAGTGCCGTCTATGAATATACCGACATGCATGGACAGCCGATTGATACCCGACGCAAGATGGGGCGTAATCGCAAGAATGAAGAGACCCGACGTTATGATAGTGTGCTGCGGAACATCACATTGGTGGACAATGGCCCTGTATTCGCATCCTTGCTGCTTGACTATGAGTTGGAGGGATCCAAGTTCTATAGCGTCCAATTGAAGGTCTATAAACATATCAGTCAGATTGAAGCCATGGTTCGCATACATAAGGAAAGTGTCTGGGATCCGGAAAACCTGTATGTTTCACTTCCCTTCTGCAGTGGAACTGACCATGGGCAACTTTTCATCGACAAGACAGGTTGCATCATGAGACCGGGGATTGACCAACTGCCAGGATCGAACAAGGAATTCTATCTGCTCCAGAACGGGATGGTCTGGTCAGATGACGTTCGCACCTTGATCCTCGCAATCAAGGACACTCCGTTGGTGACACTCGGGCCGCTTGCTTCAAAACCAATCCGGCTGTGTACAGCACATGAACCGGAATTCAACCGTCAACCTGCATATTGCTGGGTGATGAACAACTTTTGGGAAACCAATTTCCGCGTTGATCTGTCCGGCTTCTATGAATTCGCGTTTACGCTGCGTATGTATGATGCATTGGAACCGAGGGATGCGTTCGCTTGTTGTGAAGCCTTGAACCAAGGATTGTTGGGATTCTATATCTGAGAGGGATGAATATGGAGTATTGCATTGTACTGGATGTCGGGGGAACCGTCATCAAATCATGTTCAATGGAATCTGGAAGTGATGCCGTACCGGTCATTTCATATCATGATTCAATGTCAGGTTCCTGTGCACACGATATCATGGTCAACTTGGCTTCAATCATCACCACTGAATGGAAGTCCAGGCCTCTTTCAGACCAATTGACTAGAATATCGGTGGCATTTCCAGGGCCGTTTGATTATCCGCATGGCATAAGCCTCATCAAGGGATTGGAGAAGTATGACGCCATCTTCGGCATGTCGATTCCAGATTCTGTCCATGCCTTGTTGTTGGAGATGACCGGATCGGTCGAGTTGTCCAATGTTCCGATGGTGTTCATGCATGATGTCGACGCTTTTGCAATTGGGATGCATACTCATGTCCTGGAATCCAGACCGGGAAGAATCCTATATCTTGCTTTGGGAACTGGAGCTGGCTCAGCATTCATGGTCGACGGAATGATTGTGGATGCACCATATCCGGGTGTCCCGATGGATGGCTGGATATATCCATTGCCGTTCAAGGATTCCTGCATCGATGAGTATCTGTCGGCAAGAGGTCAGTCGGCGATATGCAAGCGTGTCTTTGGACATGATGTTCCGGGAAAGGAGCTGGATGGACTTGCAAGGAATGGCGATGTCCGTGCGTTGGAGGTTTTCTCAATGTTCGGAAAGGATGTACTGGAAGCCGTTGGACCAATCCTCAACGATTTCCAGCCGGACTGTTTGGTTATGGGCGGCCAGATATCAAAATCATATTCCCTTTTTGGAGTGGATTTGCAGAATCTATGTGACATGCGCGGGATTGAGAGTATACTTGAATATGATACTTCATTGAGAATCATCCAAGGGCTAGCAGTGGGGAAAAGGATATGTATCGGGAAGGAGGTCATCCATGCTCAATAGGTCACGTGGAGCCATGCCGCTCTACCAACAGTTGAAAATGATCTTGAAAGATCAGATTGAACAAGGAGAATACCAAAATGGAGACATTCTTCCAGCGGAATCCCGGTTGATGAACCAATATGAAGTAAGTCGGATTACAGTCCGCCAGGCCCTTGGTGATTTGACGAATGAAGGATATGTCGTCGGGAAGCCCGGGATTGGGACGGTCGTGGTCTTTGAGAAGATCAACGAGAGGCTCAAATCAATCAAAAGTTTTTCAGAAGAAATGGCCCAACATGGCATAATCATGTCTACGGAATTATGTGAAATGTCCATGATTTCTGCAAACAAGCTTATCGCGACAAAATTATGTATCGATGAAGAATCATCCTGTTTCCATCTTGTCAGGATCCGCAGTGCGAAAGGCTTGCCTATGGTCTATTCCCACACATATATCCCATCGAGCTGGAATCTCCCTCTTGATGCATCCTTATATCGTGATTCTTTATACAAATATCTGACTGACACGATGGGAATCGTCGTGGCGAAGGCAACGGATACATTGGAGGCGGTCCTCGCGGAAGAAGATATATCCAGGTGCCTCAAAATAGAGGAGGGGATGCCGGTTTTCAAGAGAAGCCGTGCAAGCGTCGACCCGACAGGACGACCGATTGAATTTACAATCTGTTATTACCCTGGGGATAAATATAAATACTCTGTAGAACTATAGGAATTCAAATGTACCACTATCATAGTTACCATAACTATGACCTGAAACCAATGACAAAGGTTGCAGGCCATGATGATGCTGTCCTTGCAGGATATGCAAGGATCACTGAAGAAATCATGTCAGTTTGTTCAGGCAGGAATAAGTCTGTCATTGCATGTGATGTATATCCATCTGTCAATGTCCATGCAATCGCAAATGGACTCGCAGGGTTGCATCCAGCCTTGACTCTCTATTCCGACGATTGCCTCTTGAGCCAATCCCAACTGGATGAAGTGTTCAGAGACTCGCTTTCAGAAGATCGGGTGTTTGGCTATATGACTTCAAAGACACTCTCTGATTGCTTTGACAAGATGCGCGTGGAATATCTGAATCGTCTTGTTGATGCATTGGACGCTGGTTTCATATTGGTCATCGGAACCGGCGCCTCTTCATTGGTCAAGCCAGACCTGGTTCTTTATTTTGACATCAACCGGTGGAACATCCAGCTTCAATATCGGGAGGGGGGGAGCAATTGGCTGTGGGAAAACCCTTCTGCACCGGTTCTGGAGAAATATAAGCGAGGCTTCTTCATTGAATGGCGGCTTGCTGACCGTGACAAAGACCGGATTTTTGCGACATCTGATTATTTTGTTGATGCAAATGATAGTTCCAATCCAAAGATGATGGGACGTAATGCATTCATGGATGGGTTGCGGCAGGCTGTACATATGCCGCTGCGCATGCAGCCATATTTCGATCCGGGTGTCTGGGGTGGCCAATGGATGAAGCACACGTTCTCCCTCGACCCGACGAAGGAAAACTATGCATGGAGCTTTGATGGTGTTCCGGAAGAAAATAGCATCAATCTATCATATGGAACTGAATATGCATCATTTCCGATGATGGATGTCATTCTCGCGTATCCTGAAGCGTTGCTTGGACATCGGAACTTAGCCCGGTTCGGCAGAGAATTCCCGATTCGCTTTGATCTGCTAGATACTATGGATGGACAGAATCTGTCATTGCAAGTACATCCGTTGACAGAATACATACAGCATACATTCGGGATGCATTATACACAGGATGAAAGTTATTATATCCTCGATGCGAAAGAGGGTGCCTATGTCTACATCGGGCTCAAGGATGGGGTTGATCCGGCACAGATGGAGGAAGCCCTCAGACGCGCCCAACGTGGAGAGTCATCCTTTGATGCTGATGCGTATATCAACAAAGTGCCGGTCCATACCCATGACCATATCCTGATTCCTGCGGGGACTGTCCATTGTTCCGGTGCCGATACCATGGTTTTGGAAATCAGTGCTACCCCATATATCTTCACTTTCAAGTTATGGGATTGGAACCGGGTGGGACTGGATGGCATTCCGCGTCCGACTCATTTGGAGCATGGAATGCGCAACATCCAATGGGACCGGACGACAAAATGGGTCCAAAATCAGCTGGTCCACCAGGAACAGGAGCTTCTGCATACCGACAATGTCCATGTTGAGCGGACTGGATTGCATGAATGGGAGTTCATCGAGACACGACGCTATTCCGTACATGGGTCATATCGGGTTGAAATGAGTGACAGCATGGATGTGTTGAATCTGGTTGAAGGATCACATGCATGGATCACAAGTCCTGATGATGCATTCGGACCGTTTGAACTGCATTATGCTGAAACAGTCATCATCCCATCCTGTGTCCGCCGGTATTGCATTGAATCCACATCGCAAGAAGTGAAACTGATTGTCGCTTCTGTCCGGAATTGAAGGAGCCATTGATGAAAAAACCGCATATAGTCTTCATCTGCACAGACCAACAGCGTGTTGATACGTTGCGATCATATGATCTGGACACTCTATGCAAATGTCCCAATCTGGATATCCTGGCTGCACAGAGCATACGTTTCTCCAATGCATATGCATCATGTCCAGTCTGTTCTCCTGCACGATCGAGCATGCAATGTGGGCTATATCCTTCGCGCACAGGCATCGAGACGAATACATTCCAAGCTGGATGCCGGACACATGAAATCGCGGATGCTCCATATCTTTTGTCTCGCCGGTTGAGTCGTTGTGGATATGCTGTCGGCTATACCGGGAAATGGCATCTGGGAGTTGGTGTCGACAAAACATCAGCGGAAGGTGTCGGCCTGGTCCAGGCTTGGAAGGAACAGCATGATATGTCAGTCGTTCCATATCTGGACTATGGAACAATGCCCACGGATGTGGGATATATCGGTGATGACTTTCCAGGCCATGGCAATGGAGGATGGAAATATCCCCAATTCCTCGAATATCTGCAGAATGCAGGCCGGAGCCTTGTTATGGAGGATACGACACCTCCAAAGTTGGAAGGGGACCATACGACATTCGGTGAAATCCGAAGCGGTGAGGAGAGCACTGTCGAATACTTTTTGGTCGACCGTGCCATCGCATTGACAAAAGAGATGTTGGATTCCGGCAAGCCTCTCTATATGAACCTCAATTTTTGGGGTCCGCATGAACCGTTCTATGCTCCCACTGAATATCTAGATATATATCGAAATATGTCCATTCCTCCCTGGAAGAGCTTTGGTGAGGATCCGAGCATCCAGCCCCAGATACTGAACTTGATCCGAAAGCCTGAAGCATCATGGGATTTCTTTGAAGAATCATTACGCCATTATTATGCCTGCATGACGCTGATTGATGCACAGGTGGGAAGATATCTTGCGTTCCTCAAGGATGCAGGAATCTATGATGACACAATGATCATATTCAGTTCGGACCACGGCGATTACCAAGGGGCGCATGGTAAATTGGAAAACAAAGGATATGGGTTGTATGATGAGACGGCAAAAATCCCCTTGTTGATCAAACCCGCCTCACCTGATCCGAAATGTATGGAGCAACCGGCATTGGTAGGCACATGTGATATATATGCGACAATCCTCAAAGCTGCCTGCTATACTGATGATGATGGTTTCGGATATGGGGATGGACGGCCATTGAATGGGTTCTTTGATTCTGGTGACCAGCCATGGCAGAATGTAATTGTCACTGAAGCAACAGGAGTGTTTCCAATCATTGAGACCCAGCGTATGTATCGCAAAGGGACATACAAGTATATATTCTTCAGTTCTGGACGGGAACAACTCTTTGATATGGAATCGGATCCAGATGAATTGAATGACCTGAGTTCTTCAGAGGTTGTTCTGCTTGGAGAAATGCGTCATTCGTTTGCATGTTGGCTGAAACCAAAGATGCCACATTTCTATGCATTCTATTGCAAATATTGGAGCATTGAAGAATGGAATAGATGAACTGGGCACCGAATGCATTGATGAACCGTCCGGCAGGTGAGGGATGTACCAAGACCATTGGTTGGAACTATCTTCGATTCCTGCCGACATATGGATCATCGTATGCAACTGAATGCACAGCAAGACCTCGGATGCATCTGACATGCGGGATATTGCTTCCTGGCACCATCGGACGATCATGTGAAGAGGATGCCATGTCTCTCGGACCGTCTAATGAGCACGACAGCGACCAACAGTACAATTGCTTCGTATATCGCAAAGGCATACCAGACCATCTCACTTCCAAAGAGACGTGGAATAGCCAGAATCATGATTGTATTCATGATGAAAGACCGAAGGACATTGATGATATCCGCCTTCCTGATCATTTCTTCCGAAACGAATGGCGACGACAGTGACGCCACCAATGGTCGTCAACTGGAACAGTGCATTCACAATCATGACAAACGGCATCATGAGGTTGACGGCCCCCAATGCATTGGTGCCGACACCTCTTCCAACGAAAATGCCATCAATGATGGTGAAAAGAAAGAAACTGATGCTTCCCAACATCGTCGGGACGACATATTTCAGAAGATTGTTTGTTCGTGTGCTATGCATGGTCCACCTCATCCTCATGCATCGTGCATAATGCGGCTTCCTTGATGCTGATGTTGGATGCATTGATTCACAGGTTTCGCTTTCCCCACTTCCCGTCAGCATGGAAGTTGGAACAGGCGAAGCACTCCTGGTCGAATGCCACGCTCTTGTGTGTCAATCTCAGGTTCAGGCAAGCCTCTGGGTGAACTTTCCAAGTATTTTTGCCATATCAGTGATGAAGTGGCACTGCAAGCTCAACGGACAGGAGCCGCTTCCTTTCATTTTGCTTGCGTAACGCCTCAAATAACATAGTCTCCAACGTCGTACTCGTGCGCCAGGTCAGCTACCGTGATCCCCTCGAAATATCGCAGGATCAGATCGTCAAGCCCTTTCCACATGGACAGCGTTCTGCAAGTCGCCGCACGCGGGCATGGACGGCTTCCCGGTGCAAGGCATGCTACGGCGGAGAGTGTACCTTCTGTCAGTAGCAGTATGTCACTGACGCGATAAGACGAAGCGGGCTGGTTCAACCGGTAGCCGCCGCCCTTTCCATGAAGACCATCGACCATGCCAGCCTTGGACAGGATTGCCATGATTCCTTCCATGTATTTTTGGGATATGCCTTGGCGTCGGGCTATTTCCTTCAGCGGAATGCGCTGTCCATTGGCATGTTCGGCTAAATCAATCATGACCCGGATGGCGTACCGTCCCTTTGTTGATACCAGCATCGTGTCTCCTCCCCCCTTTTTGCATAGGCATGGCCACCCGATAGCAGTCCTGGGCGCTTCCGAGTGGCCATGGATTGGTTTTGTCTATTCCGCGAAAAGGGGGGTGGACAAATACCGGTCGCCCGTATCGGGGAGCAGTACGACGATGGTCTTGCCCGCGTTCTCCGGCCTTTTCGCAACCTTGATGGCTACGCTGACTGCCGCCCCTGATGAGATTCCCACCAGAATGCCTTCGCTCTTGCCGATACGACGTGTTGTGTCGAACGCCTCATCGGTCGTTACAGTTTGGATTTCATCATAGACGCCCGTATCCAGTACTGTGGGAACGAAACCTGCGCCGATACCTTGGATTTTATGCGGCCCCGGTTTTCCCCCAGAGAGGACGGGGGAGTCGGACGGCTCGACTGCGATGACCTGTATGTCGGGATTTCGTTCCTTGAGGTATTTCCCGACGCCCGAGACAGTGCCGCCAGTACCGACCCCCGCAATGAAAATATCAACTGTGCCATCCGTATCGTTCCAAATTTCCGGACCTGTCGTCTCATAGTGGGTCTTGGGGTTTGCACTGTTGGTAAACTGGCTTGGAATGAAGGAATGGGGAATCGTGCTTGCAAGCTCCTCAGCCTTTGCGATAGCTCCCTTCATTCCTTTGGAACCTTCAGACAAAACTAGTTCGGCGCCATAGGCCTTCATCAATTGCCGTCTCTCGACCGACATGGTTTCCGGCATTACAATGATGGTTCGGTATCCTTTTGCCGCTGCGATAGATGCGAGGCCAATGCCCGTATTGCCTGAAGTCGGTTCGATGATCACGGAATCCCGTGACAGCCTGCCGTTTTTCTCGGCATCTTCAATCATCGCTTTTGCAATGCGATCCTTGACCGAGCCCGCCGGGTTGAGATATTCAAGCTTGACGATGATATGGGCATCCAGCCCATCGTCTCGCTCGATATGTGTCAGTTCCAGCAATGGTGTGTTGCCGACAAGTTCGTCGGCGGAAGAATGGATTCGTGCCATAATGATACTCCTTCTCACTTTGTACGGATGATACCGACATCCCGAATCTCGAACGGTGTCGTTTGATATATATAATGATTCAACCAGCGGGTGAACAACAGGTTCGCATGACTGCGCCATGTGACGGATGGTCGCACATGGGTTCAATCCTGCAATTCTCTCTGACAAGCCGTGGATATATGAATGACATTTTATGCCTACCTATATACATAGTCTGTTGGTAGGTAATATATGGGGAATCAATAATCATGTCAATAGAGAATCAAAGGACGCTGGTTTAAATTTGGATTTTCCGGATTATGGATGATATATGGAATAAATCCTCTGCGAGAGCGGTCTGTCGCCGATGGGGGAATGCATGATGAATGGAATGGAGTCTGTGTGCTATTGTGTATTGACTTTGGGGATAGACCAGAAAAGGGCGAGGGGCTTGCTTCCCTGCTCGCTTTTACTATGAGAACTTTGATGCTACATTCGCATCAAATGAAAAAACGGTCAAATTATTGACCGGCACATTCGAATTATAATCTAATTTGAATACAGTAGGAGATGCACATGCATATTGCACGACAGATGATCAATCCTGAACTACGTGCGAGGGGAACCCTAATCAGATTTTTCTGGCCCTCCTTTTCCCTCCGCAAGTTCCGTTTTTGCAATGCCGTGCTAGACAAGTTCGGCAAAGACCATGCATTTTCCAAGAGCTTTTCCTACGAACAAGTATATATTCCTCGCAACGATGGTTCCTTGCTGCGGCTGTGCGTCTACACTCCGAAGAACGCTATCCCGGAACGACGGCACACCCCCGTACCCGGCCTGCTCTGGCTTCATGGCGGAGGATATGCGATTGGAATTCCTGAACAGGACTATCTATTCATTGAACGGTTCATCGAGGCTTCGGACTGTGTAGTCGTCTCGCCCGACTATACTCGGTCGGTGGACGCCCCATATCCCGCCGCATTGGACGACTGCTATCTTGCCCTGCGATGGCTGAAAGAACATTGGATAGACTATGGCGTCCGTTCCGACCAGTTGTTTGTCGGTGGCGATAGTGCGGGAGGAGGGCTTGCCGCCGCGTTGTGTCTGTACGCACGTGACAAGGGCGAGATCTCCATAGCATTCCAGATGCCGTTATATCCTATGCTGGACGACAGGCCGACTGGTTCCTCGTTGAGCAATGACGCGCCAGTCTGGAACACTGTCTCGAATGACCTCGCATGGAAACTGTACCTGGGGGAACTGTTCGGGACTGAACATGTGCCCAAATATGCCGCTCCCGCCAGAGAGACTGACTATGCCGGTCTGCCGCCGACACTCACTTTTGTCGGGAGCGTCGAACCGTTTAGGGATGAAACGATCCAGTATGTCGAAATGCTACGGGACGCAGGAGTAGAGACTGCTTTTCAGGTGTACGACGGTTGTTTCCATGCGTTTGAGTTGGTCGGGCGCAGGACCGACATCGGGCGACAGGCGATAGAATTCCTGATATCCGGCTTCAAGCATGCCGTCGCGACGTATAGAAAGGCGCAACCAGACGGGGACACCTGATATGCTACGTGAGAAGGCTACCATTTGCCGTCATACGGTAGAGGAAAGATATGTCGGAGACGGCGGTCATCCCGCCGTCACGTACTTACGTGATAGATATCCTCGATGGAAGTGATTGAAACAGTAATCGTGTCAGACCATTGTCCGGCAAGAAGATTTTCTGCGGATCGCTTGAGGTTTTGCACCTTCAATTGCGCCTGTGAGTCAGCTTGCTCGCCGACGTACCATATGTATTTCTGTCCCTTCTTTATCGGATCCGCGCCATGTGGCGTGAACAGCAAATCATATGTCAGCTTGCCTCCGATGTCGTTTGCATGTTTCATGTAGAAGTCAGAACCTGGGGTTGGATCCGATGAATCCGTGAACTCATACGCCACGGAAAACTGTCTGTTGCCGATGATTCCGCTATCGGTGGTGAGTTCTGCGTTCGCGATGACTTGCGCTGAATTCGTATATGGATTGAGATTAGCCGCGAGATCCGTCGGCTCAAAGAGAAAGTGCCAGTTGACCTGTGCGACAGTACCCGGTTCCACATTGTAGCATATGCCGTTGATCGCCGTATCTTCATTGAACGGACTATATCCGGCCAAGCCTGAACCTGCGGTTTCATACCTGTTTGTCCCTATCCCATTGCATCGGTACGACCATTTCTCGATATCCCTGAAATTCGGTTCAAGCCGCCCCCTATGGTCGTTGTCAAGAATCAGATTGGGCGCGTAGATATCTGTCGTGACCAAATAGAAATCGATGGTATTTCCGGGCTCGAATCTTCGATTGGTATTTTTGAATATGGCGGGGTTTGTGGAAGAGCTGAAGCCTCCTCCCGAATACGAAAGGTTCTGGAAAAAAGTTCCACTGGCCGACCTGACGATGCATGCCAGCTGCACATGTTTTGAACCGCTGTTGCCGTTTGCGTCGGTATATACCATGTCGCATTCATTGGTAAGCCTATTGTAAGCGGAAACATTATGGGCCTGCATGTACAATTGATGCAGATAGGTCGTGGAACCGATCATTCTCTGTATTTGCGCATCGGAGTATTTCTCCGGAAACGTGGAGGTGATTCCCGTATTGAAGCCCACAAGGGTAAGCGTCCCCAGATACGCTACGGCTTTGCCGGACATATATCCAGTAGTGTCCGCTTGGAAATATGTGGTGTCCGCGGGAGCGTATGAAAAAATCGCGGGAAGTGAATTTACAAAGACGAGCGTCCCGTTCGTCGGATCAGATTCTGGTTCTCCCAGATCGGTATCCCTGTAGTCATAGTTGGCGCCGAACGCGAAAGTCGTAAATGTTATCAATAATGTGACAGTCAGTATAGCCTTTTTCGTATTGCTCTTCATGGTACGATTCCTTGCTGAATGGAGAGTATTGTCGCTCCATCGTCGCATACGTGCGATCCGAGCCATTTCTCTAGCACAGTTTCTGATTTTACTGCGGGCTTTGACTTGGAATAATACTTATTCTATACGAATTACAACGACTTGATATAGTGGACGACTAGTTGTTTTTGCCAAGTTTTACCGTCTTTTGGCCGTGAATTGCAATGAAGACAGTCTTATGATTGGAAAATTCACGCAATATGTTCTTTACTAAAAACTGCGTTTCGAGATTTATATTCCGGTGACGATAGTATGGACTGGGAACAGCGACGCTCTGTCGCTGTTCACTGAACTATAGTCTCTGCAAAGAGTTGATCTGACGTTGCAGTCGTTATCACAGGCAATCGGCGGCAACGTGATCCATGTCTTATGAATTGGAATCTGTCATTACGGGCTACCCGTGCGTTACCAGCCGTATGTCTGTTAATGAGCCAACGACCTAATTTTTTTGTTGTATTCCCATCTGAAGAAGAAAATCGTCATAATCAGCGAGAAAAATTCAGCTATGACAAACGAATACCATACCCCGTCCAGACCGACGGCCTTGCCGAGGAGCCATGCGCTAGGCAGGACGAACATGATTTGTCGGGTAATCGACGTAATCATGCTAAGGAAGCCATCTCCAGTGGATTGGAATGTGGCCCCCAAAACGATGGAGATGCCGGCGCTGATAAAGCAGAGGCTGATCGCCGGCAGCGCGATGCGTCCAATGGACAGCATCTCTTCCGATGCGTTGAACATCATCAGCAGGGTTTCGGGGAACAGCTGGAAGATGATGGTGCCCAGAGCCATGATTGACACCGAGATAGCCATGCCGACTTTAAGAGCCTTGACCATCCGTTCTGGTTTCCTTGCTCCGTAGTTGTAGCCGAGGATGGGAATCAGACCACTGTTCAGACCGAAGATTGGCATGAATATGAACGACTGGAGCTTGAAGTATACACCGAACACAGCCGTGGCGGTGGTAGAGAACGCTATCAGTATCTTGTTCAGGCCGACCGTCATGACCGTTCCGATCGACTGCATGATGATCGCGGGTACGCCGACTGCGTAGATTTCCTTGACCGTCTGTTTTTCCAGCCTGCATGCGCGGATCTTGACATGGACTTCCTTGTTCTTGCGGACAAAGATGATCGCCAACGTCATGGAGACGAACTGCCCGATAACAGTGGCGATTGCGGCGCCGACTACTCCCATGGGAGGCAGGCCTAGCCATCCAAAGATAAAAATCGGGTCGAGGATGATGTTCGTGATCGCTCCGGACATCTGTACGACCATTGGCCGTATCGTATCTCCGGTCGCCTGCATGATGCGTTCACAGGTCACGTCGATAAAGATCCCCAGCGAAAACACCAGACAGATACTGGTGTACCAAGTCCCCATATTGATCAATTCAGGATCGTCGGTGAATATTTTGAAGAACACTCTGGTGCATGTAAGACCAAGGACGGCGAACGCAGCCCAACTGATTGCCGCCAGCACGAGACCATTCGCAGCCGCGCTGTTCGCAGCGTCGTACCGCTTTTCGCCAAGTCTCCTGGACAGCAGTGAGTTTACACCGACGCTGGTTCCAATCGCCACCGCGATCATCAAGTTCTGTACTGGAAACGCCAAGGACACCGCGGTCAGCGCCTTTTCGCTGACTTGGGCGACGAAGATGCTGTCTACGATATTGTATAACGCCTGAATAAGCATGGAGAGCATGATCGGCAGGGACATGCTGACCAACAACCGGCCGACGGGCATGACGCCCATCTTGTTTTCTGCACGTTGTTCCATTTTCTGGATATTCCTCATTATGTTTCAATCGCCGAAGAGATCCCCCCTCATTGACGATGAAAAGAAGAGACGGCTGGAAAGCCATCGACTGTCCCGCGACCTGAGAATACGACGGAAACATTCCGCGGGTTCTTGGGGATAGTAACCATGTATGTATCATAGGAAAAAATTAATGTAAAGAAGGAGGACCTGTGTTTGGCCCTCCTTGATGAAAAAATACGGTAAGCGTATTTGCCCAGGCTTAAAGACTATGTTTTCTGACTGGAACCTGTATCTCGGTAAGCCACTCCATCGGATCATCCTTGTTCCATATCCCGTCGATATACCGTTCCCTGGCATTCTGTGTCGGTTCGTAGTCGTTTTCCTCTATCCACTGGTAGATAAACGCATACGCCTTGCCGATTTCATCGAACGGTCCTTTGTGATAGATGCAGACCGCTTGCGTTGCGCCGATATCCTTGAACTTGGTGTTGGCCGTCTCCACGCCGCGCCGTTCGACGGCCTGGGCGTATTCCAGCTCGATGTCGGTGTGCCGGAATTCCTTTGCGGTATAGGTCACGTAGCAGTAATCCGGTTCGATGCACTTAAGTCCGGGATTTGCGTTCCGGCATTCCTCCCCAGCCTCGATGATGAACTTTGACATTTCTTGAAACGATGGAATGATTCCCGTCCGATAGAATACCGTATAGGCCGGTATAGTCTTTACGATCACTTGATAGCTCATTGAGAATTCCTCCTGAATCTGCCGTAGCAGTGAATTGATCCGGGACTTCTGATCTTGCAAGTTCTTCAGCTCGGACTCCACCATGTCCATTCGCTCCAAGAGGATTCCCGTCGCGTCATGTCCGGACATGATGCGCTGGATATCTTCTATGGAGAGCCCGATCTGGCGGTAGGCGATGATCTCCTGCAATTCAATCAGTTGGGTATTGCGGTAGTACCGATAGCCGGTGGTGGCTTCGACATAGGCCGGTTTAAGCAATTGTGATTCATCATAGAACCGCAACGTCTTGACGGTAGTCTTCGTCATCTTTGAGAATTCTCCGATTGGTACGATCACTTTGTCGTCTTTCATCTGACGGATCGTGTCGTATGCCTCGTCCAACTCCCATTCGTCTTTCGTATACATGGCATCTCCTTGTCCCGCACCAAACTCTACGGCCTCCCGTAAGAGGAGGGTCAAGCGTAATTGTAAAAATTTGAAAAAAGTAGCGTATCCCCTTCGGAGTTATGGCGCTGAGAAGCTTCGGAATGTTCCATGTCACTGGAAATATATGAGATGTATTGTCCGTCTCTATTGCTCGGTAAAGACGTCGCATGTGCGCGGGCGCTTCTGCGCCGAGGCCTCCATCTGACGGCATTAGCCTGTAAGTCCCGTTCGCTTGCGATAATTCTCCATGCAGTCAGGAATCTTGTGTTCGTCGACTTTCATCAGCAACAGCCCTCCCACGATGAACAGTACGACCAGGCTGATGATCCCTAGGCGATTGCTACCGGAAAGTACTGTGACCACGCCGACTAGTAGCGGGCCTACGATCGCCGCGAACTTTCCGAGCATGTTGAAGAATCCGAAGAACTGGGCGGACTGCTCCTGTGGAATCAACCGGGTATAATAGCTCCGGCTCAACGCCTGTATGCCGCCTTGGAACAGACCGATCATGCAGGCCAGCAGGTAGAAGTGGATCGGCTTCGTCATGAAGAATCCCATGACTGCGATCAGCCCATAGGCGCAGATGGCGATCAGCAACGCCCGCTTGATACCGACTTTGTGTCCGAACCAATTGTATGCCAAAGCCGCGGGGAACGCTACGAACTGAGTGATCAGCAACGCTACGATCAGCGATTCACTGGGGAACCCCAGCGCCGTACCATAATCGACCGCCATACGGATAATCGTATCGACGCCGTCGATATAGCACCAGTAGGCGAGTAGGAAGAGTCCTGTGACCTTCAACGTCCTGATCGCCCGGAAGGTGCCTCTGATTTGGGAAAAACCTTGCTTGACCGCCTCGCCGACCGTATAACGTTTTTTTCCCTTCGGCTCTTTGACGAATAGAAACAGTGGAAGGGAGAATGCCAGCCACCAGACCGCCACGGACATGAAGGACGCCCGGACGGCGGCGGCTTCATCTGGAAGCCCGAACCACCTGGGGTTCAGATACATCAGCACATTGACCAGGAACAGCAGCCCTCCTCCGATGTAGCCAAGGCTAAAGCCGAGGGAGGATACGAAATCTACTTTCTTTTCCGAAGCGACTGATGGCAATAATGAATCGTAGAACGTATTGGCACCACTGAAACCGATTGTCGCTGTGATATAGAATACGACTGCCAGCGGCCAATTTCCCGCGGCGACAAACCAGAGCGCCCCGGTCATGATCGCTCCCAGGAACGCGAAGAACGTGAGCAGCCGCTTGCGGTAGCTCCCGTTGTCCGCTATTGCTCCCAGGACCGGCGCCATGGCCGCGACGCAGATTGAGGCGATGGAATTCGCCAGGCCGAGATAGAACGTGCTCTGCTGGCTTGTCGCTGACGAGGACCAATAGGAACTGAAAAAGACGGGAAAGAACCCCGCCATGACCGTCGTCGCGAAGGCACTGTTCGCCCAATCGTACAAGGACCATGAAACAATCGCTTTGCGAGAGTCCTGCATGAGGAAACCTCCTGGGTTCTTGGTGAAGATTTGTGTTTCCAGTGTAGCGTATCCGCTACAGTCCTGTCACTTGAAATAATGAATGATCCATGAGAAGTCCATGGGGATTCCGTGGCATGGTTACATGGCTGAGAGCGGTTTCTGATAGAGTATGAGGCAAAAAGATTGCCTAAGATGCAGCTTTTATACTATTCTCCGGCTGATGGGCAATGTGTCCGGTTCCTTTATCATGTTGCAAGTAGATGAACTTTATACGTGGAGAGAGTGATATGACAGGTATGCAGATGTCTGGAAAGCAAGCGAAACGGAATATAGTGGTATGCAAATTCGGAGGAAGTTCCGTCGCTGATGCGGATCATGTGAAGAAGGTCAGGGCTATTCTTGAAGCGGATAGCCGCAGGAGTATCGTTGTTGTCTCAGCTCCCGGCCGTCGTTCGAAGGACGATGACAAGGTGACGGACCTGTTGTACGCCTGCAACAAACTTGTTCAGGATGGCAAGTCCTGCAAGGAGCTGTTCAAAAAGATTTCCAGCCGTTATACGGATATCCTGACCGGTCTTGGCATGAAAGCTGATTTCCTCAAGCCTGTTCTCGATGAAGTCCGTCGGTGCATCGACGCTGGACATGGAACCGACTATGCCGCCAGCCGTGGTGAATATTTGAGCGCACGCCTAGTCGCTGAATATCTCGGCTGGACGTTTCTCGATACTGCCGATGTCGTGGTAATCAATCATGACGGTACCGTCCACCCCGCGACATGGCAAAAGCTTTCCGAATCTCTTGATCCAAAAGGAAAGTATGTGATTCCCGGTTTTTATGGTGCGACTGCTGATGGCGTAGTAAAGACCTTCTCCCGTGGCGGTTCCGATATCACCGGCGCCATCATGGCACGTGCCGTCGGCGCCGACCTCTATGAGAACTGGACCGATGTTTCAGGTGTCTTCATGGCTGATCCCCGTCTGATTCCCGAAGCAAAGGTTGTCCAGACCATGACCTACAAGGAGGTCCGGGAGCTTGCCGAAGTCGGGGCCGGGGTATTCCACGAAGAAGCTATCGCTCCCGTGATGGATGCCGGCATCCCCATAAACGTCAAGAATACCAACGACCCGTCGGCGCCCGGGACGATGATCGTTCCCTCCAGGGATTGTGCCGATATCCCGTTGGTTGGAGTTTCCTCCCGCAACGGTTACAGCAGCATTTCGCTACACAAGATGATGCTGTTCAAAAGGACGGGTATCCGCCATGCGTTGCTTACCATGCTTCATGTGTTCGGTATTCGCCCGGAATTCTCGCTTGTCGGGATTGATTCCATAGTATGGTTCTATGATTCCAAACAAGCCTCGGAGAGCGTTCTTGAGGCCATGAAGACTCGTCTGAAAGATGAGTTCGAGTTGGATTCCATCACCGTCTCATCTGGATATGCGGTTGTGGGCGTAGTGGGCGAGGGAATCATGGGGATGTCCGATATGCTTTCCAAAGCGACTTCCGCGTTGTCCCGACAGAACATCTCCCTTGAATTTCTCAATTACGGTGCATCCGACACTTCTTGCCTGTTCGGAGTGCGAAGTGGAGCCAAAGACGAGACGGTACGGGCGTTGTACGAGGCGTTGGCGTAACGGATTGTTGTTTTTAGTCGGAATGATGATGATGAACGCCGCGGGGCAGTGAGAGCTGTATCGCGGTGTTGCTGTCCGTATCGCCATTGTAATGTTCATCCAGCGACTGACCTGCGATCACGAATCCTCTTTTCCTGTTTGCGACCGATCCTATTGACTGTCCATGGTTGCCGATACCCGATGGAGACTGTCTCGGCGCCACCTCCAATCCACTAAAAAAAACGGTCCACCGAAGTGGACCGGATACAACCTGTTTCGTGATGAATTAGCGGATGGCCAACTCAGTCTCAAGATCAAAGAACTTCGCCTTCGCCATATCAGGAATCAGAGAAATCTTCTCTTCGACGCCGATGGTTACGTTTGGATCAATCTTGCCGATAACCTGGTTCTTGGAAGTCGCCACATATACGTGGGTTTCAGAACCGAGCGGTTCAACGACGCTGACCTGTCCGTCGATAGTCTCTCCATCTTTGGGAGTGTGGCTGAAAGTCACATCTTCCGGGCGAATGCCGAAGGTTACTGACTTTCCGACATACGGGGTCAACAGCTTCTTCTGCTTGTCATTGAGCTTCAGGCGGAACGTACCTTCATTCGCATACAAGTCACTGCCTTCCGCTTCGATGGCGACTTCCAGGAAGTTCATGGGAGGAGAACCGATGAATCCTGCGACAAACTTGTTGTTCGGGTTGTTGTACAGCTCGAGCGGGCCGCCGATCTGCTGGATGACACCAAGCTTCATGACGACGATCTTGTCGGCCATGGTCAGGGCTTCGACCTGGTCATGGGTAACATAGATCATGGTCGCCTTGAGGCGATTGTGCAGAGCGGAAATTTCTGCTCTCATCTGAACACGGAGTTTCGCGTCGAGGTTGGACAACGGTTCGTCGAACAGGAATACCTTTGGCTTACGAACAATCGCACGACCTACGGCGACACGCTGGCGCTGACCACCGGACAGAGCCTTCGGCTTTCTTTCAAGCAATTCCTCGATGTCAAGGATTTTCGCGGCTTCACGGACACGCTGGTCGATCTCTTCCTTGGGGAACTTGCGAATCTTCAGACCGAACGCCATGTTATCATAGACGGTCATGTGAGGATACAGGGCATAGTTCTGGAATACCATCGCGATGTCGCGATCTTTCGGGGGGACGTCGTTGACGAGTTTTCCGTCAATCAGCAGTTCGCCGCTGGAAATGTCTTCCAAACCGGCGACCATGCGCAAGGTCGTGGATTTACCGCAGCCGGAAGGGCCGACGAGAACCACGAATTCCCTGTCCAGAATGTCAATGTTGACATTGTCGACAGCCTTGACGCCACCATCATAGATTTTGCAGATATTTTTCAATTCTACAGTGGCCATTAGGACCTCCTAATTTATCTTATTACCTTTTATTCTAACCCGACAATTTTCACCTGTCAAACTAAAAAACTAGGAAACGAACGAAAAATTGGTTTGTTGAATCTCATGCCGTCTCATTGCGAGTATCCGTTTCCTATCTGCATGTTGATAAAGCCGCACCTGATTCTTCATACCCGGAAACGCTTTATATGGGAACGACATGGGATTCCCGCCGAAAACGGCTGGTAAAATATACGAATGTGCCTTGTTTTTTCTCATATGAAATCGTCAACTACAATCGGCTCCTACCCATCTCTCCAAAAACAGGAGAGCGGGGGGGCTGAATGAACGAAAAGGCTTGCAAGAAACGCCTGATGGTTTTGTCTGACTCCGATGCTTCCCGTTGCGTTGTTCTCGCGAATGAGCGTTCGCGCTCTGTTTTTTCGTCGCTCTTGCCGCCCAAGGAGTCCGCCTTTGAAAAAATAGTGTAGGGGCAGGATTCTGTGTGACCGCAAGTCTCTCCCTCATTATAAAAATTGGGGGCTTCGGTGGTATCTTTTGAATTGGGATGATGTCGCCCCATGATACCCATGACAATAAAAATCCTGCCGAACCAGGGAAATGTGTAGTATAATTATGGTATGAAAAGAATAGCCCGTTTTGCAGGTCTGTGGTATCCTGATAATCCCCAAGAGCTTTCGTTGATTGTCGCTCCCCATGGCTCGCACAAAAGAACGAGCGAAGAACGTGGCGCATATCGGTTCGCGGTACTCCCTCATGCGGGGTTGTATTACAGCGGAGCGTTAATCGTCTCTTTCTTCTCAGCGTTGTCGGAGGACGTGGATCATGTCATCATTCTCGCGCCGTCCCATTATCATTACCTGAAACCCGGTGTACTGTATACCTCCCGGTTCACAGAATCGGAGACTCCGTTCGGCTCCGTCCCGACGATTCCGCTTGGCGTCTCGGATAGTATCCTGGACAACCAGGCGATTGCCGACGAGCATGCGGTGGAGATGTTCCTGCCGTTCATCGCCGCCAGAGGCGGCCTGTCGGTTTCGTATGGGCTGATCAGCCAGATCCCCGGCCAGGATGAAGTCCTTGCCATGGCGAAGAAGCTGTCGCCGTTGATTGGGGAGCGAACCGCGGTAATCGCTTCAAGCGACTTCACCCATTACGGCAGACGTTTCAACTATATGCCATTTGGTCCTCGTGCTGTAGAAAAAGTAGTTCAGAATGACTTGCTATGTGCAGAATTACTGGTAAAATGCGATATTGCGGACATCATTCCGACATATACCACCGGCACAATCTGTGGTATAGCCCCCGCGATGATCACGAGCTGTCTGGCGCATATGCAAGGACTGTCCGGCCATGTCGCCGGCCATTCAACGTCGCTCGACAAAGGCGGTGGCCGGGACGATGATTTTGTCTCGTATGTAACGGTATTCTGGGGGGAACATCATGAATAGGGAACGACAACGGGAACTGCTGAAAATCGCCAGGGACTCCATCAGGGCCGAGTTCACCGGCGAACGTCTGAAAATCTCTCCGTCCAGTGAAGAATTCGGTGCGTTCGTGACCTTGCGTAAACAAGGGGAGTTGCGGGGGTGCATCGGATATATGGTTCCGATCTGCCCGTTGAATGAACAGGTCGCCCGGCTTGCATGTTCCGCGGCGTTCGAGGACTATCGTTTTCCCCGTCTGGAGGAGTCGGAACTTTCTTTGTGTACAATCGAGATATCGCTGCTTTCACCACCGCGGCGGATTTCATCAGTCGATGAATTCATGCTGGGAACGCAGGGCATTATCATGACCGCCGCAGGCCGTCGCGCCGTATTCTTGCCCCAAGTCGCGGAAGAGACGGGGTGGAGCAAGGAGGAGCTGCTTGCCGCACTGTCTCGAAAGGCTGGTCTTGCCGCCGACGCTTGGAAAAGCTCCTCCGCGACGTTCGACGTCTTTACCGCGGAGATGTTTTCTGAATGATTTGCGATTTCTGCTATCGTCATTGTGATGTCCTGCCTGAACGGCTTGGTTTTTGCGGTCGTCGTGAAATACGGGACGGTACGCTCGCCGATGCCGGCTACGGCGAAGTCGTCGCCTTCGCCGTAGACCCCGTGGAAAAGAAACCCCTGTATCATTTCCTACCGGGGACGCGGACCGTTTCCATCGCCATGGCGGGGTGCAATTTCGCCTGTGATTTTTGCCAGAACTGGCAGATCGCCCAGGAACGTTTCCTCCGCGGGGACTTCCTGTCGCCTGAAAGCGTAGTCCGGTATGCGCGGGAACATCATCATCCTTCGGTCAGCTATACATATTCCGAACCTCTTGTCTGGCAGGACTACATGCTGGAAACCGCGGCCTTGGCTCGGCGGGAGGGGCTCAGGAACATCATGGTATCCAACGGCGGTTTCTCCAAGGAGGCGTTGGCTCGTATCGTACCGATGATAGACGCCTACAATATCGACCTGAAAGGCGATGAAACCTTCTACAGCACTATATGTCATGGAAGCCTAGCCCCTGTGCTGGATGGTCTTGATGCTCTCATTTCCGCAGGAGCGCACGTGGAAGTGACAACAATGCTGATTGAGGGCATCCATACGGAACAGATGGTGGAATCCCTCGGAACGATGTTGATGGATATCGGTGCGCAGGTCTGGCACCTGTCCCGTTTCTTCCCGCAGTATCGGATGATTGGGCGGCAGGCTACGAGTGAAGGCTTCTTGGAACATGCTCTGGAGGTCGCGAGGCATTGCGGCGTTCCGTTCGTCTATCCCGGCAACAGTTCGTTGGTTGCGGAAACCCGCTGTCCCGCCTGTGGTTCCGTAGTTCGGACGGCGTCTGGACAGACCGTGCCGGGGGGCGTGTGTCTCCATTGCGGAACACATATCTATGGCGTATGGTCTTAATGCGCAAAGGAGAAGCATGATGTCTTTTTTATATGAAACCCATCTTCATACCAGATGCGCAAGCCTTTGCTCTTCGGCTGATCCGAAAGGGTACGTTCATCTGTATCAGGATGCGGGTTTTTCTGGGTTGATTGTAACGGATCATTTCTTTAATGGGAACTGTCGCCTGAAATCTGGTACTTGGCGGGAGAAAGTCAATCAATTCGTAATAGGGTATGAAAAGGCCGCTGAAGAAGGCTTCAAGCGAGGTTTTGACGTCTTCTTTGGTTGGGAATCCACATATGATGGTGATGACTATCTCATCTATGGCTTGGACAAAGCTTGGCTTCTGTTGCATCCCGAAATTGTTTCCGCCACACGTGAGCAACAGTTCAGATTGGTTCACGATGCGGGAGGTGCGGTCATCCATGCCCATCCTTTCCGAGAGCGTGACTACATCAATGCCATCCACCTTGCACCTTCTCTTGTAGATGGGGTGGAGGTAGCCAATGCTCAAAATGAAAGAGTTTTTGATCAGAGGGCATTTTCCTATGCTAAGAAACACAATCTATTTATGACCGCAGGATCTGATATTCACCATCTACGGGATGTTGGCTCTGGTTGCTATGGTATGATCAGTTCCGTACAATGGAAGGGCGTTGAAGATTATGTGCGGGCTATTAAAGAACACTCCTGTTTGCAACTTCATTGTCCTTCGGATTGCTTCGTTTCCCCTACTGGAGAACCCGATCTTCCTATTGTCTGCGAACATTAGTGCTATTATCTCTGTTGCCGCTGGATTCAACAACATCGCTTGTAATGGTTACTATATATCCAGAGTATACAAAGCGGGAGCCCACCACGATGCCGGCTCCCGCTTTGTCCCCATGGATTGTTATCATCCACGTCTGGATCAGCCTTTGCTCAGCACCATACCGGCACGCTGTGTCCGATATTTGCCGTTGTCCACGGCAAATTGCCCATTGACTACGGTATACATGATGCCCCCTGGCGTGCTGCCTGCCCTGTCGAGGGCGACGGAAAGCTTCTGTTCATCAAAAATAGTGAGATCCGCGAACCATCCCTGACGCAAAAAGCCTCGCTTGGGAATACCGAATCGTTCAGCGGTCTTGCCGGTCATCTTGTTGATGACTTTTTCAAGGGGCATATTGGTTTCCTTGGCGATCACAAGGAAGTTTGGAAAGCATTGATAGGCGGCGCCGTTCTGGATTCCGGCTTCCTCAATCCATGCGTCAGTCATGAAAACCGACAGGTCGTCGTTCATCAGACGCTGGATCAAAGCCTCGTTATAGTATTTGCCGAGATAGACTCTGCCTTTGCCGTTGGAAAGTTCAATAAGCTCAAGATAGATGTCGAGCGGATCTTTATTGCTTGAACGGGCAATCTCATCGATTGTCCTGCCTTCATATTCTGGATGGTCAGGGCTTATCCAGGCGACTGTGATGTCGCCATAGTCAATTCCCAACAACTTGCGGGAAAGGTTGATCATCAACCGCAATTTCGCCTTTACCCACGCCGAACGCTTCTTGGAGGCGTCGAGCGCCATATACCAGGCCGGGCAGATGACTGTGATTACTGATGCTCCGTAACACAGGGAGTAATTGTCATATGCGATATCAATATCCTCCGCCCTGGCTTTTCTGAACATGTCCAGCATCTTGTCGGCGCATTTCCAGCTAGTCCGGCCTACAAAAATCAGATGGCTGTACTCAGTCTTGACTTTCGACGCTCTGGCGATTTTCAATACCTCCTCAAGCGCAAGCTCAATATGGGGCCGCGAAATGAGCGGGTAGTCCATCGACATCTTGGAACAGGCCCTGGGATGGACCGTCAGAATGCCGTCGCGCCGGGCTATGGCTGAGGCAAAGCCGACAAGTTCGTCCATTGGCGCATACATGCCGGGCTCGTACATGAATCCAAAGCTGCCTCCGAACGCCCCGCCTTCCATGGCTTCGTCCACAAGGGCCTCCAGCCGTTCCTTTTCGGTTGAGCCGAGCTTGCGTGGACTGAGACCGCTGATGCTGATCCGTGCAGTGCCATGGCCAATCAGTGGAGCCATGTTTACGAATAAGTTTCCCTTGGCGCGTTGCAGGAACTGCGCGTAGCTTCCGCTGTCGACGGCATGGAACAATCCTCCGCCGACATCTTTCTTGTATATGCTGTCCTGTTCGACGCCAAAGACGGAAAAGCCGCAATTGCCGGTAATTTGGGTCGTGATCCCTTGGCGGAGGAATGGCTCAAAGTATGTTTCGGCGTTTTCCCTGTCATAGTAGAAGTCATTATGGGAGTGGGCGTCGATCCATCCTGGAGTAATGCTCAGGCCGGTGCAGTCAACGATTCTGTCTGCCGCACTTTCTATGTCATTGCCAATGTTGATGATGATGTCATCTTCGATGAGGATGTCCCCGTTGTATGGCTTGTCGCAGGAACCGTCGTATAGCAGACCGTTTTTAAATAGTGTTCGCATGATATTTTCCTATCATAGAGTCTGCCATGAAAAACCGGCTTGTACAAGATTCGCAAGGAGAGAGTTTCTCAATCGGATGCAGGAAGGGTGAGCGCCCGATCGAGTGAGACAAATTTCCTTCAAGGATGATGAGTCCTGTCAATCTGACGCGACAATAGGGCGCGTTGGACAATTGATTGACTTAATTTTCTCCACAAACTCGTACAATGCACAAGTATGAGGTGAAAGTCGATGATAAAAATCACGGCGACGCTATTGAACTCCATCGATGAAGGCGTCGTTCGGCGCTTCCGGTATGACCTGTACGCCAACACCAAACCTATTGTCAGAACGTTACCATAAACGCGGCCGTCTCTTTCTATGCGGCGCAGGCGCAGGAGAAGGGGAGCAGATGTGACTTCCATCTTGACATTCCCAAAACGATCCCTGCCGACGAGCTTGCATTTGCCATGGTGACGGCGAACCTTCTGGAGAATGCAATCACGGCAGTCTCCATGCTTGACGACGAACAAAGGTATATCTTCTTCAAGGTGGTCTATACAGGCCAGTTGATTCTTGAAATGGCGAACCCCTACCAAGGTCATGTCGCTTTTGACAAAGACGGTCTTCCTCTTTCTGACCGGGAGAATCATGGCTATGGAAGCAAGATCGTGGCGGACTATGTGAAGAGAAGCGGTACGAGTCTGGTCCATGATGTGAACGATGTGATCTTTCGTGCAAGGATTTCGCTCTAATAAATTTTGCGCAATCCACAGGCAACTCTCATATCGGTGACAATAGCCGGGGACGTCCCGTGCCCATCCTGTACCTTGTGAAGCGTTTAAGACTGCCCTTGGAGCTTTTCTTCACGGTGATAGAGCGGCAGTCATTATTGAACAAGACAGCCGCCTGTCGCCTAATCCCAAATCAAAGTTATTCTGTTGTCCTTGGCTGGTGACAAGGTCTTTTGGGATTTTGCTTTTTCAATGAGAATCTCTTCAAATGAGCCGGGGATATTCTCCAGCACATCGGTGATGTATTTCTCTTTTATCGTGCCGTCCCAGAAGGCGACTGTGTACAATGCGTCCTTTTCAATTGGCTTTCCATCCGCGAGAGTCACTCTTTGGACTTTGTCGCCCAGCTTGTTCCAAGGATGTACTGTACATTTGAGACCTGAAAAAGCGTAGACGCAGTCATAATCTTCCCATGGATCGTTTAAAGCGCCAAGAAGCTGTTCCCCCGTCATCGAAGCCTTGATCAGGGTTGAACCATTGGCAAGGGACCTCGGTTTTAGAACCGTCACTAACGAATCGGTTACATCCCCTTTGAACATCCTCATCAAATTGCCTCTAAGTGTGGTATTGTTCATCATCAGACCGATTTGGGCGCCAGCTTTTTCTGCGAAAGTGTCAGCGAAGAACGTTGAAGTCTCGAGAATGGTAAAATCTTCCTGTATGGTGGCATATGCGGCATTGACGCTGGTTCCCCCGGGTTGTCCTTCCACTTTTAAACTGGAGAGACCGTCGCGGAGACGCTGGTCGACTTCGTCCATGATTTGGGCGGAAGTTTTTTCCCCGTTGATGATTTCCATCAAGCCCGCTCGGATGCTCCAGACCCAAGGAATGCCTTCGACGGTGATATCTTCACGGGAAAAAATACGTCCGTTTTGAGCGGCGTCATTGACAAAATAAAAATCCGTCTTATTTTCATTAGGTATGTTCTTGAGATTGCTGATCATCAAACTATCGCCGATGTATAGTTTCTGAGCTTCCGCGGTGCTTATGTATTCCAAAAAACTCATTGCGGCGTCTTGGATTTCTTTTGGACGGTCAGTGTCCATTGCCCCTGCATAATAGGAAATGCTGCCTTGAAGGTAACCTTGATTTGGCTTAAGGCCCGGATATGGGAATAATCCGACTTCAAAATTGTCGTTTTTAAAATCTCTGGGAATGTCCCGGTTTATCATTGCCACTTGCCCCGCAAGAAATTCATTCCAACGTGTGGTGGCACTGTAAGTAAAATGTTTTTCTTCAAAAAGACCGTTTTTCACAAGCGTCTCGAATGTATCGTAAAGGGGTTTCATGTGGTCGTTGAAAGTAGCTTTCCCAGCCTTGAAGTTATGAAGCCAGGTTCTATTTTCAAGTCCGCCAAGGATTTCTGGGTAAGTCAAGCCTTCAAACAGAGTGATCAGCTCATTGGGGTATTTTGCATTTGGAATCCATGGAGTAACCTGGTTGTCGGTGTCCTTTTTAATTTGGAGGCATAACTGGACGAATTCGTTGAATGTTTCGGGAACAGTCCATCCATATTGATCGAACATCGTCTTGTTGTAGACCATCCCATGCAATGTAGCGGGGCCGGGGAGGGCATATATCGCCTCGTCCTGAGCCATCTGGATGAGGGCTTCCGTCTGGTAGTTGGTCAACACGGCATTGGCGGAAAGATCTTTGAAAAAATGGGTGTCCAACTGACTGACGATTGATTTTGTACCAGAAAAGAAAACCACATCCGGCAAGAGACCGTTTTCAAACCATTGCTCATATGGCTTGGTAGTGCCGTCTCCGCCTGTGATATCCAGTACGGTAACTTGGATTCCAGGATTTTTCTGGACGAACGCATCGACTAGCCGCTGAATATTGACATTGCCGACCATGGCGACAACGAGCTGAGTACGATTGGGGTCGAGCCGCTTATAGGTGAGAATCTCATTTGTGGAATTCTCAACTGTTGAAACTAGGCATGGCTGTTTCTCATCGTCTTTATTTGCTTTGCAACTGGTAAAAGTTACGACGAGAACCATAAGGAGGGCCATTAATGCAATAACCCCTAAACTGATTCGTTTCACGTTGTTTTCCCCATCTTTATATTTTTAGAAATTTGCGTAATCAATTCTTCCGAATCGATTGGCTTGGCGACGTGTCCGTTCATTCCCGCGACCCTGGCCGCCTCGATATCTTCTTTAAAGACATTGGCCGTCATTGCGATAATTGGAATAGTCTTGGCCTGCGGATGTTGTGAGGTCCTGATTTCTTTTGTCGCCTTATAGCCATTGAGAACCGGCATCTGGATATCCATGAATATGAGATCAAAGTATCCTTCGCTTGACTGGATGAATTTATCAACGGCCTCCCTGCCATTGGATACCTGTTCGATTTCCAATCCCTTGCTCTTGAGAAGTGCACAGGCTATCCATCGATTGATTTCATTATCCTCCACCAAAAGGGCGCGTTTTCCTATGAACGAGGTTGTTTTTATTGAATGGTCCTTCACGGCTGGCTTGCCAGCTTGGTTTTTCAAAAATGCAAGATCGACGGTAAAGACGCTTCCGATCCCAATTTGACTTTGGCATTTTATTGAGCCGCCCATCGCCGTAACGTAATTCTTGCATATCGACAGTCCCAATCCAGAACCTTCTATCTGCCGTGTCTGGACGGTCTCGTTTCGGACAAAAGGCTCGAATATCCGTTCCATGTCCTTGTCGTCGATACCGATCCCCGTGTCCTTGACGACAAAGCGGAATGCGACTGAATCTTCTTTAAGCACTTTCTCTTGAGAGACGGAGAAATAGATATTTCCTTTTTGAGGAGTGAATTTTACGGCGTTGTTGAGTAAATTGGTGAGAATCTGGGTGAGTTTCAGCTTGTCGCCGAGAACCTTTGAATCTTTTACTTCGGAGAAATTGACCAAAAGGTTCTGGTCTTTAGCCTTATACAGCGGGGTGATGATGCCAACGGCGGAATCAAGACACTCCAAAAGATCGATGTAGTCATTGCTGATAATCATTTTTCCGCTTTCTATTCTGCTCATGTCCAAAATATCGTTGATCAAGTTCAGCAGATGATTTGAAGATTCTTCAATCGTTTTTAGATATTCAATGCGTTTGGGCGTATTTTCATTTTCCTGAATCGCGAATTTGGTCATATTGACGATCGCGTTCATCGGCGTGCGGATATCGTGTGACATACTGGCAAGAAACTGAGTTTTTGCGATATTCGCGCTGTCCGCCATGGCGAGTGCATTCTTGATCAGGTCTTCACGTTCTTTTTCTATCGTACCGTCAACTGCCATTCCAATGAACTGCGTGGGATTGTCCAATATGGGATAAATCTTTATGCACACATATTTAGTATTTTTATCAAATTTCATTGGGATTAGGCTGCTCACAAAGGGCTGCTTCCCGTCCCAGTTGGAGAGCTCTTGGTTTACGATATCAAAACTCGCCTGCCTGGCATAGTCGGACGCTTCCAGCTTAAATCCATTCGTATCTTTATGCAGGCTCAGAAATTCAAGTCCAAGCACCGCTTTGGAATTCATTGATACAAAGTTCGGCTCCTTGGCGTTAAGCGTCATCAGGATAAATGCATTGGTAGTATTGGTTACCAGCAGGTTGAACATATTTTCTCTATCCATGATCAATCTGCTGTATCTGCGGTTGCGATCCGCGAGTATCAACCCGAAAGAAATAAGACAGACAGTGGCGAAAGCGGTAACAACAGCAAATGTCAGGAAGCGAATCTTCTTGGCAAATTGAAGCGTATTGGCGTCAACTATATCCTGAGGGGCGAATAGGAACAGCTTCCATTGATCTGCGATTGCGTCAATCGGCAGGATGGCCATGTAGGCGGAATTCGTATCAGTATCCATTATGACCACTGTCGGTTCGGATACGTAGATCAATTCATCGACAGAAACAGCTTGATTCAAGATACTACGAATAGTGTATTGTTCAAGCAGTGAGAAAATATTGTAAGTCTTTTGCAACGGACTATTTGATTGCTGGCTGATGACTGTGCCCCTCATCTGGGTCAAATACAAATAGGAAGTGCCGTCAAAAGAGGAGAACTCCATTTTATCGATAAAATCTTTTAGTTCTTGAACAATCGAGATCGCCTTCAGGCTCTTTCCATCAATCTTCAATTCAGTATCCAAAGGCATTGTATAATAGACGCTCGACTCGATGATGGACATATGTTGCTGCTTGTCAATTGATTGATACAGAAGTTCCGCGGCCTCGTCCCTGTGCAAGCTAAAGCCGCTGATACTGGCGCTGGATCCATCTTCGGATATCAAGATAATGTCCGAAATTCCCCAGATCTCCTGCTCTCTGCGTACATGACTGATGATTTCATCCATCGAAGCGGAATGGTGCAGATTAATACTGTCGGCCAGGCTCTTGACAACCGACCAGTCATTGAAAATTTTTTCTTCGATATAACGCTTCGCCTGACACGTAATCTCTAGAAGATGGTCCGCGCTATCCTTAAGCATCGTCTGGTCATAGGAACGGATAAAAGAATCAAATAATAAACCGACCAACGTAACGCAGATGATGATCATCACCGTAGCGATGATCAGTAGATTCTGCTTGCCGGATGGAGTCTTTATGTTCTTGGCATTAAAAATATTACCTGTGGAATTATACTGATTCCTTTTCTTGATAGCTTTTTCCCTCCACCAAGACCCAATGTCAAAATTTTACCATTAAATGTGTCTAAAAGCAAGGTTATGAATTGAATGGCGCTCAATCGAATCGAAAAAAAAGCGGTGATGGAAGAATTTGTCCTGATGGATGTGAACTTACCGAAAAAGGAGACGTGAAAGTCCTTGACAGGTACGTCCAGAGCGCGGCGTACAACTGGAAATACGCATTTTCCATACTCGAAACGGTTGCCGCAAGAAGAGTCGTTCTGGTTCGAACATCCCAGAGGCGGCGCGCTGAAGTATGAAGAGGCCGTCCGATGGAAAGAAGAAAGAATCATCCGTAGTATTTCTCAATACCGCCGAATCCAGCGACAAGGTTGTTTTCTCTTGTCTTGCGGATAAAGTTGTCGAGACGTTTCTTGAACTCCAAAGGACGATTTCTCGCCGCATCGATATAGGATATTCTTATCCGCTTGTAGGCTTGCGGTAATTTCTGATAGTTCTCCCAAGCCACTTCGTCGCTTCTGATAGCTTCGACAAGGTCTCCGGGAAACACATAAGGGGCATTGATTACTTCAAGAACGCACTCTCTGACATCCGGGTGAATCATCCCTTGGCTTTCAAGCCAGACCAGCCTCTCGATATTCGGCCTTGAGTATGCGGCGCCTTTCCTTCTCGGAGAGAACCGCTGTATCCTGTGCAATGGATCCAGGTGCTTGATAACGCTGTCTATCCATCCAAAGCAGAGCGCTTCTTCAACTGCGTCGTTATAGGAAAGGCTCTCTTCTCCGGACCCTTTCATTGGAAACACGAACCATATTTCATCTTTTCTCTCAAAGTTATCAGCAAGCCACTGTCTCCAAGCCCTTCTTTCGCTTGTATAAAAAGTATTGAATGGCTCCATTGTCTCTTTTCCCCCCGTGGCCATGGTCCGATTGATACGTCAGGGTTGACGGGGAGTATGGTATCCCATCCCCCCTCGTTCGTCCATCGGTCCATGGTGATGAGTCACTGGGAAGATGGAAGGAGATAGCCGGCGCCGTGGCGATGGGCATGGCTTTGGATATGGCTATGGAATACAACGATAGCACTTCTGAATCGGTATTTGTCCAAATGTTTTTTTCACTTGACGGTGGTTGCCCTTGGTCGCGTTTCAACTACAGAATGCTGTCCATTACACGTCTTGATATTGTAGTAGCAGGAAAAACGCCAGCAATCTCTTGTCTTTAAACAAGTTAAGAACTAAGCGAGCGAAGGGAGTCGAACCCTCATCACGAGCTTGGGAAGCTCGGGTAATAACCGCTATACGACGCTCGCGCAAGCAATCAGGATAATAACGCATGAGCCGGGAAAATGCAAGACACCTTGCGTCAATCGTCAAAATGTCTTTTTCGGTTCACCTTCCGTGAACCTTCGGCCTGTCTTCTGTGTGTGGGACCGACTTTGGCCTTCTCGTCAATTCGCATTTATCCAATGGTTCGCGTTTTGCGGACAAGGGGTTTCGTGCGTTTCCATAGTAATGCAAATTCGCACTGACATGTATTTCGCAGACAGAAAGGCTGCGTGTTTCTCTCATGGCGCATGTACCCATTTGGGGCGGTTCTTCCTGTGACGGAGGTCTCTGTTTAGCATGCTGTTCGGTCTCGCCATTCTCTTCCTATGGCAACTAAACTGGTTTATCAGCAAGTCTGGAAAATATGTCGGTTTAGTAAACATCAAAATTGTATGAGAAAAGAAAATATTATTCCATAAAGAATTGTTGGAGAGGGAAAACTGAAACTCATCGAGTTATTTTTTGTTGACAGGTGGAATCGGGCAGTTTAGCATGGAACTCGGTTCGGATGCGGGGAATGGGGATTCTCCCGTATCTATCCGACATATTTCCCAGGAGGAAAACATGAAAAAACTACTTGTTCTCTTGATGGCGTTGTTGTTGATCGCCCCCGCGTTGTTCGCTCAGGGCGGACAGGAAGCCGCTCCCGCGGCGCCGGTCGTTGAAACTCCCGCGGCCCCCGCGGTATCCGGTGGAAGCGTCAATGCGTATACTACTTTGGAGGAACCCCTCGCGGCCAAACTGTTCCAGCTGTTCGAAGCCGAAACCGGCATCAAGGTCAATTTCGTCCGCCTCGCCGGTGGTGAATGCGTCGCCCGTCTCGAAGCCGAGTCCGCAAACCCGCAGGCGTCCATCTGGGTCGGCGGCGTGGGGCTTGACCATATCACTGCCAAGAGCAAGGGCCTGACCACCCCGTACGTCAGCCGCTATGCTTCCAAGACGCCCGCTCAGTTCCGCGATCCCGACAACTATTACATCGGCCTGTATGTCGGACCTCTGACGTTCGTCACCAACACCGACCGCGCCAAGGAACTTGGCATCGAGCCTCCGACGAGCTGGGCCGACCTGCTCAAGCCTGAATACAAGGGCCTGATCCGCGTCGCCAACCCGAACTCCTCCGGCACGGCCTATAACGTACTGACCACCATGCTCGATGTCCTTGGCTCTGAAGACGCCATGATCGACTACATGAAGAAACTGGACAAGAACATCGACCAGTATACCAAGAGCGGTTCTGCTCCCGGCAAGAGCGTCGCCACCGGTGAAATCCCCGTAGCGATCGGCTATGCCCACGACCAGGTCAAGCTCAAGGCCGCTGGTTCTCCCGTCGTGATCACCGCTCCCTCCGAAGGAACTGGCTATGAACTGGCCTCCATGTCCCTCGTCAAGGGTGGCAAGGACTCCGTGAACGCCAAGAAACTTTATGACTGGGTACTTTCCAGCCCCGTCGCCCAGCAGACCTTTACTGAGTGGTATGTGGTGCTCGTGGCCGACGGCGCAGCCAAGCACCCTGACGCCCTGTCCATCAATGAAATCAAGACCGTTGATCAGGACATGGCCTGGGACGGCGACACCGTCAACAAGACCCGCCTGCTGGATCGCTGGACCAATGAAATCGGCAACAAGAGATAAGCGCCGGTTCCGTTGCAACTGTTAAGGTTATTTATCAACCTGCGGGGAGCTGGCCTTCCCGCAGGTCGTGTATTCTTCCAGAACGCCACCGTATGACGTAGATTGTACAACGATAGGCTTATCGCGGTGGTTCTCGCTCAACATGATAAGAGACGGACAAGATGTTTACAAAGAAAAAAATCCTGCAATTCTGCCTTGCCGCCCTTGTGTTCCTCGTCGCCGATTTCTGGCTGTATCAGACGCTTTCCAGCAATTTCCAAGCCTATGCCGAAGAACGCAACTTCAATGAAATTGAGCTTTTCGCACGTACTGCGCCGGACGAACAGGATATACAGGATTACGAGCAATGGGTACCGACAGTAAAGGATATCATTCCTGGCGCGAGGGCGATGTATTTCGCCTACGATGAATCGGTATTCAATTTCGTACCGGCCACTGGTTCCCGGACAGCTATGGCCTTGTGGAATTCCTATCGCAATTCCACGGAATTCAATAAGGCGATGGAAAGCCTCTATTACCTTGAACCGATGAAGCTCCAACGGGCGTACCAGGCCGATTATTCGTTGGATCCTGACGCTACCAGCGCCGAGCGGCTGGGCTCGCAAGTGTTCTTCGTTCCTATCGTCGATGATACGGGATACCAAGCCTCCGGTGCGATTATGATTCTTGTGCCGGACAGCGCCGTCTCAGGATTCCAGTCCCTATTGCGGACCTTGCTGATCGGCGCGGCGGTATTCTTCCTGGCGGTCATGATGGTGATCATGTTCACCCGTGACCCCATGACCGGGTTCATGGTGCTAGGCCTGTTCATCATAGTTCTGATATTCATAGCCTATCCGCTGTTTGAAGCGGTGCGGCTTTCATTCTTGAAAGATGGCCGGTTTTCATTGCAGACGTGGAGGGAATGCCTGTCCCCGACCTATCTTGTGGCGCTGTGGGGCTCCTTGAAGCTCGGCGTCCTGACTGCGTCGTTCTCGACGTTGCTTGGCTTCGCTTTTGCGTTCCTCATCGAACGGACTTCGTTCAGGCAGAAGAAGTTGATGACCACGTTGGCGACGATGCCGGTCATTTCTCCGCCGTTTTCCCTGTCTCTGTCGATTATCCTGTTGTTCGGTAACAACGGGTTGATATCCAAGCAGCTGCTGCATCTGAATACTTCCATCTATGGATTGGGCGGGCTGACGCTGGTCGAGGTAATCGGTATGTTCCCCATCGCGTTCCTGACGATCAGCGGCGTACTGAGGCAGATTGATTCAACGGTCGAGGATGCGTCGTTGGACTTGAGCGCCACTCGATGGCAGACTTTCAAGACGATCACATTGCCGCTGTCCGCGCCGGGTATCTTGTCCGCCTGGCTGCTGGTGTTCACCAATTCGCTCGCGGACTTCGCCAACCCGTTGCTGCTTTCCGGCGACTATCGGGTGCTGTCCACCGAAGCGTACATGCTGGTTACGGGGCGCAGCAACCTTGGCGCCGGTTCGGCACTTTCGTTCCTGTTGCTGATGCCGACGCTCACCGCATTCCTTGTCCAGCGTTTCTGGGTCTCCCGCAAGAGCTTTGTCACCGTCACCGGCAAACCGTCTACGGTATTGACCGAGCTGACCAGCAAGCCGGTGCGCCGCCTCCTTGAGGTCTTGGCTTGGGCTGTGCTTGGCTTTATCCTGGCTCTGTACCTGACGATCTTCGCCGGATGTTTCGTCAAGAACTGGGGCATTGACTATTCGTTTACCCTGGCCAACTGGGGCGAGGCTCTCAGGCGCGGCTGGACCAGCATCAGGGATACCGTGACGCTGGCCGCGATTGCCACGCCGATCGCCGGATTGCTGGCGATGATGGCCGCGATGCTCATCGTCCGTAAGAAATTTCCCGGCAAGCGTCTGCTGGAGATGCTCATCATGACCCCGTATGCGATTCCCGGTACGTTGATCGGCATCAGCTATATCTTGGCGTTCAACAAGCCGCCAATCCTGCTGGTCGGCACTGGGGCGATCATCGTAATCAACTATGTGATTCGTGAACTGCCCGTCGGGCTTGAGAACGGCATCACCGCGTTGCACCAGATCGATCCGTCGATTGAAGAGGCTGCGGCGGACTTGGGGGCCGATGTTCCGACCGTGTTCAGGACGATTGTCCTGCCGTTGGTTCGTCCCGCGTTCCTTTCCAGCATGTCGTATACGTTCGTCAGGTCGATGACAGCCGTCAGTGCCATCATCTTCCTGATTTCCGCTCGTTGGAATCATCTGACTGTGCTGATTTTCAATTTCTCGGAGAATCTGCGGTTCGGTCTCGCCAGCGTCTTGTCCACTGTATTGGTCGTCATCGTTCTCGGCGTGTTCGCGCTGATGCAGGTGATGGTCAAGGATGATAAGCTTACCCAGAAAACTATTTCTGCCCGCTAAGGTGGTATTGTATGGAAAAGAAAAGTGTATCGGTAACTCTTGAGCATGTTACCAAACGATTCAAGGATGTGAAGGGCAAGGCCGATGTAATTGCGGTCAACGATTCCAACTTTGTCATTGAGCCGGGCGAACTGGTCACTCTGCTGGGGCCTTCCGGATGCGGCAAGACGACTACGTTGCGGATGATCGCGGGCTTTGAGCTTCCCACCGAGGGAAAGATTTTCATCGGCAACGAGGATGTCACGATGCTTCCCCCGAACAAGCGTGATACCGCCACGATGTTCCAGAGCTATGGACTGTTCCCGCATATGACGGTTTTCGATAATGTCGCCTACGGTCTGAAGCTTCGCAAAGTTCCATCGGACGAAATCAAAACCCGCGTCAACGAGACGCTTGCGCTGGTCGGCCTGGCTGACTATGGCGACCGCGCTCCGTCGAAGCTTTCCGGTGGACAGCAGCAGCGCGTGGCTCTTGCCCGCAGCCTGATTGTGACTCCGTCCGTCCTGTTGCTGGACGAGCCGTTGTCCAACTTGGATGCGTTGCTGCGCGAGCAGATGCGCGTCGAGATTCGCAAGATACAGAAGGAACTGGGAATTACCGCCGTATATGTCACCCATGACCGTATCGAGGCGATGAGCCTTTCCGACCGGGTCGTGGTCATGAAGGACGGCTACATCCGTCAGATCGGCGCACCGTCGGAAATCTATGAGGCCCCCGATTCCCGGTTCGTCGCCGGTTTCGTCGGCAAGGCGGCGTTCTTCCCAGTCCTGATCAAGGGGCACGATGGAGCGCATTGGAACTGTGAGCTTGGCGGCAAGTCCGTCGTGGTCGCCCATGCGGCCCCCAATGTAGGCGTGGGCGACGAAGCCGTCCTGATGGCCCGCCCGGAATCGCTTCGGCTGGTGGAGCCGGGCGAGGGGCATATCGATGGCAAGGTCCGCATGAACGTCTACCTCGGCAACAGCCTTGAATCGTTCATCCAGACTCCGTTCGGAGAGGTCCTGGTCCAGATCGATGATCCCCACGCCAAGAAAGTCTATCCCGAGGGCGTGGCCGTCTCCATCGGTTTTTCTCCCGACCGGGTGCGTCTTCTCAATAGCAGCGAAGAGTAGGGGAATCCTGTTTTTTTTCAAGGTCGTCGCACTTTGCGGCGGCCTTTTTTGTTTGGCGGCGTTGTTATCGGCGAGGTCGGCTTATGGACTTGCCTTTGTTCCGTTCCTCTCTCCGCAAAACAGGGCGATGATTCTGAATAATTTAAATATCTCTTTATATTATGGTATATTATATGATGTTTCTTGTGATGGAGTTCATTGCTAGTTGATGGCGAGTTCGTTGCTAGTTGGTTGCGAGTTCATTGCTAGTTGATGGCGAGTTCGTTGCTAGTTGATGGCGAGTTCGTTGCTAGTTGGTGGCGAGTTCGTTGCTAGTCGGTGGCGAGTTCATCACCCATCCAAGATTTCTGAAATGAAACATTTTTGCCGCGGTTCAGCAAAATTGTTCCATAGGCAAGGTGAAAAACCATGCTACACTGATATAGACTCTGTTATGCAGGGCTATTTTAGGAGGATTCATATGAAAAAACTGTTGGTTGCGTTACTTGTCATATTCCTGTGCGTAGCACCTGTTTTCGCCCAGGGAACGAAAGAAGACGGCGCGGCCGCCAAGGAATTGGTGGTTTATGCAAGCGTCGATGAAGCGAACGCTGTAAAAATTCTTGATGCTTTCACCGCTGATACCGGTATCAAGACGAGCTTCGTCCAGCTTTCTTCCGGTCCTGCTCTCACTAGAATCCAGGCCGAGGCGGGACGCCCGCAGGCGGACGTATGGCTTGGCGCCCCCAGCGACAACCACGTCACCGCCAAGAACGCCGGCTTGACCATGCCGTACAAGGGTGAGTCGTTTGAAGCTCTCGGCGCGGAATTCAAAGACCCCGACGGCTACTGGAGAGGCTTCTACATGAACCCCCTCTGCTTCGGGGTCAATACCGTAGCCCTGCAGAAGGCTGGCGCTTCCATGCCTACCAGTTGGGCTGACCTGCTCAAGCCAGAATACAAGGGGTTGATTCAAGCGCCTACCCCCCAGTCCGCCGGAACCGCCAAAATCATGCTGTACAGCTTGATCGAGATGATGGGCGAAGACGCCGCGTTCGACTATATGGCCAAACTGAATAAGAATATCCAGACCTACACCTCGTCCGGTACCGGTCCGTCCAAGGGCGTCAACGTAGGAGACTGCGCCATCGGCATCCAGTTCTCCCCGGCGTTCTTCCAGATGCAGGCGAACGGGCAGCCTATCGAGATCGTGTTCCCGTCCGAAGGCTTTGGCTTTGAGTTCCCCGCCGCCTCGATCCTCGCGGGAGCCAAGAACTATGAAGCGGCCAAGATTTTCATGGACTGGTTGGTCGGCAAGAAGGGACAGGACGTTCTGGAATCGACCGGAACCTATTTCTACCCCGTCATCGACGGCGCGGCGATTGATCCGATCATGCCCGCGTTCTCAACCTTGAACGTAGTGGGCATCGACCTTGCATATTACGCCGCGAACTACAACCGCTTGGTGGAACGTTGGGTGAGCGAAGTCCTGAGTGCGAAATAATCGTCGAATGAATTGTTTTCGTGGATGAATCGGTGGCGGAACTGTTCCGCCACCATAGTTTTATTTCTGCGCCGATGTTCATGTACAAAGAGGAATCAATGAAACGATCATACTTTTCCAGGCAATGGAAAGAGATGAAGAAGCTGGCCAAGGATCCGCTGTTGCTGTGCGTCATCATCGTACTGTTGCTTGCCCTGATCCTGTTCATTATCTACCCGTTGCTCAAAGTGTGCATCGTCAGCTTCCAGGTTGACGGACGTTTTTCATTAAAGAATTTCCATGATGCGCTGACCTATAGCAACGGCTATTATCTTAAGGCTCTGTGGAATTCCCTGTGGATGGGCGTCGCCACCGCGGTGCTGGGAACCCTCATAGCGTTTATCTTCGCTTACTCGCTGACACGGGCGAATATTCCCGGCAAGAAGTTCTTCAACATCATCGCTACGGTTCCGATCATCAGCCCTCCGTTTATCGGGGCGCTGGCCATCGTCATGCTGTTCGGTCGCAACGGCTTCATCAGCTCCACGTTGCTGGGGATGAAGAACGCAAGCGCCTATGGAGCGAAAGGGTTGTTGTTCGCGCAGGTGCTTACGTTCTTTCCCGTAGCCTATATCACCTTGCGCGGTGTGCTGGAATCAATCAGTCCAACGCTTGAAGACGCGGCGATGGATTTGGGTGGCAATCGTTTTACGATTTTCCGCAAGGTCACGTTACCTCTGGCGATACCTGGCATCGCTAGTTCGATGCTGGTGTTGTTCGTCGAGTCCCTGGCCGATTTCGGCAATCCGCTGGTGTTGGCCGGGGCGCAATTCCCAATCCTGTCCGTCCAGGCGTATCTGGAAATTACCGGCATGGGCAACTTCGCCAAAGGCGCCGCCTTGGCCTTCATCCTGCTGGTTCCTTCTGTATCGGTATATATGTTGCAGAAATACTGGGTGAGCAAGAAGCAGTATGTTACGGTGACCGGCAAACCGACACAGTCCTCCAACAATGTAGTGAGCCCCGCGGCCCGCTGGATTCTGTTCGCCGTCTCCTGTCTGATAGCGTTCATGGTGATTCTGGTCTATGCCAGCATTATCTGGGGCGCCTTCGCCAAATCCTGGGGCAACAGCTATGAAATGACATTGGACAACTTCAAGTATGTGTTCAGGGTCGGGTTTGAATCCGTCCTCGATACATTGACCATCGCCGGTATTTCAACCCCGATCAGTGGTATCCTCGGCATGGTCATCGCGTTTCTCGTCGTCCGTAAGCGGTTTATTGGCAGGCGGTTCATGGAGTTCTCCAGCATGCTGAGCTTCGCCGTTCCCGGTACGGTAATCGGTATTGGCTATATTCTTGCGTTCAACCATGCTCCGTTCTACCTGACCGGTACCCTGGCCATCCTGTTGCTGAACTTCATCTTCCGTTATATTCCGGTGGGAATTCAGGGAGGCGTCGCGGTATTGAACCAGATAGACCCATCTATTGAAGAGGCCGCGGTGGATCTGGGCGCCGATAGTAGCATGACATTCCGCAAGGTCACTCTGCCATTGATGATCCCCGCATTTTTCAGCGGCCTGATTTTTGCGTTCGTCAGGAGTATGACGGCCATCAGCGCGGCGATTTTCCTGGTGTCGGCGCGATGGAAGTTCATGACGGTGCAGATCATGAGCCAGGTAGAAAGCGGGCGTATCGGCGCGGCGGCGGCGTTCAGCCTAATCTTGGTAGGGATTATTTTGGTGGCCATGGCCGTCATCAAACTGATTCTTCGACTGAAGTATCAGACGACGAGTTCCATTCTGTCGAATTGAATAACCGCAACGAAAAAAGGAAATAGAAGATGAGTGTCAGACTAGTTGATGTTACCAAGGTCTTTTCGGACCATGACGATATACAGAAGGAATTTACGGCGGTCAGCCATGTGGACATAGAAATCAATGAAGGGGAGATGGTTACGTTCCTCGGTCCGTCAGGCTGCGGCAAGACCACTACGCTGCGTATTATCAGCGGCTTCGAGACACAGACCTCAGGAGATGTCTATATTGATGGGGAACTTGTCAACGACCTGCCCGCCAACAAACGCAATACTTCCATGGTGTTCCAGTCCTACGCAATCTTTCCCCATCTGTCGGTAAGCCAGAACATTGGTTTCGGGCTGGAACTGAAAGGCATGAAAAAGGATGCCATCAAGGTCGAGGTTGACAGGATCATGGAAGTGATGGGGCTGACCGCGCTAGGCAACCGGCGTCCAAGCCAGCTGTCCGGCGGTCAGCAGCAGCGGGTAGCGTTGGCGAGAGCCATCGTCAACAAGCCCCGCGTCCTGTTGTTCGACGAGCCGCTTTCCAATCTCGACGCCAAGCTGCGTGAGCAGATGCGTATCGAGATACGCCGCATTCAGCAGCAGTTCGGCATCACCAGCATCTATGTGACGCACGACCAGAGCGAGGCCATGACGGTGAGCGACCGCATCATGGTCATGGACAAAGGAGTGATTCAACAGCTTGGAACTCCATTTGAAATCTACAGCCGTCCCCGCAATCGTTTCGTCGCGGATTTCATCGGCCGGGCGAATTTTATTGATGGTGTGGTGAGGTCCATCGGTGAAGAGCTTTCCCTTGATATCGGAGGCAAGGTGTGCGCCTTTCCAAGCTACAACGCCGATGTCGTCGCCGGGCGGAAAGGATGTGTCGTGATTCGTCCTGAAGGGCTAGCATTGGGCAAGCCGTCTCCCTCCGCGTTTTTTAACGGGGTGGTATCCCACGCCGTGTATCTTGGCGCGACGATGGAATATGAGATCACCGTCGAAAAACGGGAGGCTCCAATTGTCGCGGTATCGCATAATCCGGTGAAAGAGGGCTTCTTTCATGTCGGGGATGCCGTAGGGATATCTTTTGATCCAATCAGCGCCCACGTTATCGCTGTAGAGTAGAATAGAGCGCAGCGAAACGGACCAGGCTTTTCTCCTCGCTGGTGATGGCGCGCTGTATCCTTTTCACATTGTTTGGTCCGCCGTCTTGCGTCATGGGTGTCCACTCCTACAAAAAGCCGTCTATTTGACGGCTTGTACATCGGTGTAGGTTCGTATGCCGACAGTTTCGAGGGGAACGTAGCATAATCTTGCCGGGGCGTTTGTATGCTGGCATTGCGCAAAAAGAATATATATATGTAGGAAAGCTTGCGACCGTTGCTTAGTTTGGAGACCGTGCCTGTACTGCATATGAAAGTTCAACGTTTTTCCAGATTCACCCAGTTGTCGGCAAGACATCTCTTTTGCCAATAGCCGGAGAGTTTGTCGCAAGTCGTTTCTGGCTAAGAACCCGGTTGATTCATCTTTAGAATTCATATGTGTAAGAAACGCTCCACAAATGTATGGATAATTGGTGTTTTTTATTACTTTGTATGGGTTTCGTATTTGCTGGAAGACCGATTTTCTGCTATTATTCCCACAATATGGCAATGACGATGTTTCTAGTCTGTCAATACAGGTCGGTGGAGTATATCTCATGAGTTTGAAGTTTCAGAAGGTATTTTCAGAAATCCAGTCTAATATTCTGAACGGGATCTGGGTGTATGGCGAGAGGATCCCTTCTGAAATGGAACTGTGCGACATGTATGGCGTGTCGCGTATCACTATACGGCGGGCTCTCGACAAACTTGTCCGGCAAGGGGTCCTTGTCAGGACCCGGGGCCGGGGTTCGTATGTCTGTAGCCGCAGGCTGGTCGCAGGGACCAGCCATGAATGGTTCCAGCGTAACTTGGAGGCGTTGGGCAATCCCTCCTTTACTCGAAAGCTGATCCATAAGGAACGGATTCTGGCGACGGGACATCTTGCGAAAGCCCTGTGGCTTGACCGATTGGACTCGCCGCAGTACGTATGGTACTTCAAGAGCGTGGGATACTTGGACGACCAGCCAATCGGCGTCAGCAACAGTTATGTCCTTGAACCGATTGGTGAAGACATGGCAAAAAGTGATGAATTGGATATTTATTTTTATCAGGATATAGAGAAGTGCACTGGAAAAATGTATACGCTGTCGCGTGGTGCGGTTTCAGCCGTCAACGCCAATGAAGAACTTTGCGATTTATTGAAGATTCCTGCCGGTACGCCCTGCTTGTGGAGCCGTAGCGTCGGGTGTATGGATGATGGTTCTCCTGTGGAGGTCCGCTATACCATTTATAATGGCAATATGTTTGAATTCGCCTACGATGTCGATTCTCAGAGACCCACGGAAAAATTCTGGGATTCCTATCGGTAGTGGATGTTTTTCTGACGGCGTTTGCCTCTTTGTCCGTTCATTTGTATAGTACGTGATATAGTAGAGAGGTGTGTTTTCATGCAGACAATATTGATGCCGGTGCTTGTGACGGCTTTCGCTGGTCTTGCGACGGTCTTGGGCGCGTCGTTGGTGTTCGCCCGGTTTTCGCAGAAAAGCAAGTTAGTCGCTTCTTCTTTGGCTTTCGCCACCGGGGTGATGCTGTGCATCGCGTTGGGGGAGTTGCTTCCCGAGGGCGTGGAAATCGGCGCCGAAACATGGGGAAACGTCCTCGGGACGTTGGTTCCTGTCGGTTTGTTTGCCTTGGGCGCATTGCTCTCGTGGGTGCTCGACATCATGTTCCCCCATGAACATGAACATGAAAACTCGGAATGTAGCGAAGGTGTGGTTCATGAAGAACCAGGTCATTTCATTGATACGGAATTTGAACGGCATGATATCGACCGTGCGGGGAAGGGGATGGTGCTGGCGTTGATGCTCCACAATGTTGTGGAGGGGATGGCGACTGGCATGACCGCCGCAGGTAACCTTCGCCTTGGTCTTGGCATGGCCTTGGCCATAGCTTTGCACAATATTCCCATAGGCGCGACCTTGGCGTTGCCCGTTGGATACGGCGGTTCAAAGGCGACCGCGATCTGGACCGCGCTGCTGGTCGGCCTGACGCAACCACTGGGTGCGTTGGTCGGAGTCTTGTTTTTCGGAGTGTCGGCGTCCCCCGTGGTCATGGGCATGTTGACGAGCTTCGTTGCCGGTATCCTGGTGTTTATTTCATTTGATGAGCTTTGGCCCGCCGCCCAGCACAGCGGGGGACGTGCCCGGTCTATCCTGATGCTGTTGATCGGCATCTGCTTCATGCTTGTCACGGAGCGGATGTTCGGCTGACTGCCTGTCTGAATCAAGGAGCGGACTTTTCTCCACTGATAATCCTTATTCGCCTTTTGGGCAAGCAAATCTCTTCGTATCATCCAGGTCGCTATTCTCCACGATGTCATAGTGGATGTCGCTATCGTTTATCTGTTTGCAGTTCGCTATGTTGCATTACGTAGTTCAGAGGCGCATCCTAGAAAAGATTTCCTTGACAGTTCCTGTTCCCCGTTTCTGGTGGCGACGGCCCTGGTCTGATTGTAGATGCACTATGTTGTTACAGTGAATATTTGGATATGGAAGCTCTTGAAGTATTCGTCGGGCTCAAGGCCAGTGGTGCGGCAGTTGTCTTCACTACAATTCCACGACCGGCGGGATTGTCCTGTGATTCTGCTTTGACGGGACATTTTACCCGATTGTTATCGAAATGCTCCTTCGGCACTGGGCTTGACCATATACGCATGGTTCTTGACTCCGACGTCTCTCTCGACTACTGGTCTCGCCGGGATGCTGACAAGGATATTTGTTGCTTGTTCATTGCGCATCCTGATAATAGGGGCCTCAACTATCCGTTAGAACGGGGCTACTACAAACATATCCTACGGACGCATGTCACGGCGACTTTCTATTCAGAACGGGGAAATTGCTATCGGCTTCAACTTGATTTTTCAGATCATGCCTCCCTTGTCGTGATAATCGATGACAATACAGGGGCGGTTTCCTATGTTGATACGTCGTGTTTGTGGTGAGGAGGGGAGCGGCGGTCGGTTCCCTTGGTATATTTCGGCGGGTGGTTCTTGCCCATTCCTTTTTTCTTGCAATTATTCATAGACTCCCCACACCTTTCAGGTTGAATTATTTTGACAAATACTATATGAGTGTTAATATTAACATCAAAACGCTGATTGTCGGTTTTTTGGAATGACGAAGGGAGATATATACGATGGAAAGAACCATTATTCGGATGCTGCATGAAGCCGCCGAGCGATATGGAAACAGGGCCTATACCACGAAAAAGATTGATGAGGGGTGGTCACCGTGCGGCTTTGCGGAAACGGACGCGATATCGGACAGAATCGCCGCTTGTCTGGCAGCCAGAGGGTTTTCTCCACAGCAGACCTACGGGATATTGTCCGAAGGACGGCCTGAATGGGTATCGTTCGAGCATGGGGTGATCAAGGCGCGTGGAATCAGTGTGCCTCTCTCCATCAAGCTGACTCCCGATGAGATAGCTTTCCGGATTAACCATAGCGAGGCCATTGCGTTCGCGGTGAGCCCGAATACCTTGGGCAATGTCGCCAAGGCGCTTCCGATGTTTGACCATAAGCCGTTGCTTATCTACCTCGATGCGGCGGACGACCGGCTGCTCAAGCAGGCTGAGGAAAGCGGCTGGAAGGCTGGCGTGGACTATCTCGCCTGGGACTCCCTGCTCGCGGAGGGGGAACGGGCGCTCACCGCCGACGCCGGTTTGGTCAAGAGACTGGAAGCGGAGGTCAGTGAAAACGACGCTATCAACATCTGCTATACCAGCGGTACGACCGGCAATCCGAAGGGAATCATGCTGACCCATCTGAACTACTGGGCGAACAGCCATGACGCTGTAGAGCTGTTCAAGATTCCCGACGCCACCTTTGAGACGCTGATCGTACTTCCCGTTGACCACTCCTTCGCCCATACCGTTGGTATCTATACCGCATTGCTCCGGGGCATCACCCTTCATTTCGTCGATGCCCGCGGCTCGAATGCCGCCATCATCCGGAATTTCCCTAAAAACCTGCCCGAAGTGAATCCTGTATTCCTCATGACAGTCCCGTCCATCAGCGGCAATTTCATGAAGAAGATTTCCCAAGGCGTACATGCGAAAGGCAAGTTCATCGACGGTATCTTCCGGCGGGGGCTGGAGGCCGGCATCACCCGTAACGGGGACGGCTTCCACCGGGCCAAGGGATGGAACCGTGTATCGACATGGTTCCCATACACGCTTGCGAATCTGTTGGTGTTCCCCAAGTTGCGGAAGATATTCGGCGACCGGATGCGGTTCTGTGTCGGAGGCGGCGCGTTGCTCGAAGCGAAACAGCAGCGGTTCTTTGCGGCGATCGGCGTTCCGGTATATCAGGGATACGGATTGACCGAGGCTGCCCCAATCATCAGCTCCAACTCTCCAAGCCGCTACAAGTTCGGTTCTTCAGGAATGGTCGCGCCGTCCGTCACCTGTAGGATCATGAAGGATGATACTCATGAAGCCGCGGTAGGCGAGAGGGGCGAAATCGTCATCAAGGGCGATAACGTCATGAAGGGGTACTTCAAGAACCCCGAGGCGTCCGCCGAAGTGCTTCGGGATGGCTGGCTATGGACCGGGGACCTCGGCTACTATGACGAAGATGGTTTTCTGGTCGTGACCGGACGGGCGAAAGCCTTGCTGATCTCCAAGGACGGCGAGAAGTACTCCCCTGAGGAGGTCGAGGAGGTGATGGTCAACAACTGCGACATCCTCAACCAGCTGATCGTCTACAACGACCACAGGACGAATACCACCGCCCTCGTCACTTTGCAGGAGGATGCCGTCAAGCGGATGATCGCCGAGCAGAATCTGACGACCGCCGAAGCCGTGCTCGACGCAGTGGTGCGTTCTCTCCGTTCCTACGAACCGCTTGCCAAGGCGATTCCTTCCGTGTGGCTCCCGTCCCGGTTCGCCATCATCCCCAAGGCGTTCAACGAGGCGGACGGCCTGGTCAACTCCACCATGAAGCTCGTCCGGTACAAGGTCGTCGAATTCTACAAGCTCCGTATAGACCAGATGTATGAGAGTGACGAAAAGAACGACGAGCTGAATGTCGAGGCGATCAGGGAGCTGTTTTTCAAATAGATTGCTGTAACCGAATCCTCATTTCCCTGTTTTACGATTGAAAGCCCATCTAGAAGACCATCGGGTCGAAGGTGGGCTTTTGATGTTTGTTGACGGTTGTTCAGAATATGTCATTATGTCATAATGGGATGCTTGTATCGGATGATGAGGCGACACAGGTAAAACTGGGAGAAAAATTCCAGTTGTCTGTCTCAAAGTTAGATTTTATACTGGAAAAAGACCATGAAGGTGTCGTATCATGATATATAGAATCTGTGGCGACCTTTCAGGAAGGGACAGGAGGATATGAGGATGAAGAAATTGGCTGTTGTATTGCTGATTCCGATATTGATATTTTCGCTGATATCCTGTGATGGGAATATTCGTGCGAAACTTGCTGATGCCATGGGCAAGCTGGACAGCAACGTCTGGATTGAAACCGGCGCAGTCAAGCCCAGCACCGTTGGTGTCGAGGGAGTTGCGAATGTCGTGAACAACGTGACGACGGACTATACTCCGGCCGCTGCCGTCAATGATTTGGGGTTGACCGACCTCGGCATTACAGTTGCGGCGCCCGAGGGGGTGACTACAGTCCTCAAGCCGCAGACCGCCGATGAGAAAAAGGCGCTGGAGGATTCCCTCAGCACAGCCTTGAACTCATCGACGCAGACCCAGCAACTGGTGCAGACCATGAGCCAGCCGGCCGCCCCGGCTGCTGTTACTGCGACACAAGGGTCCATGAAGGTCGCTGCCGCCGCATTGACAGAGGTCGCGAATCTTGCCGTGCCTCAGGAAATCAAGGATACGCTCACTTCTTTCGCGTCTACGCTGAATACCGCGGCTGATTCCGGCGACCTGACCCAAGCCGATGTTGTGACGATGCAGTTGGTGACGAATCTCGTTTCCACTACCGCGGCCGCCGCAAAGACGATCGCCGATGCCGGTGGTGCCAGTGTTGACTTCTCCAATCCTACCGTCAAAGCAGCGATCGACGACTCCTTGTTCGTCGTCAACGTCGCCCAGCAGCTCTCTGGCGTCGGAAGCCTCGACCTGACCCAGATGCTGAACCTCAGCGATTTGATGAGCGCTCTTGGCAGCCGGTCCTTGAGCCGGACGGGGGAGTCTGGTTCTCCACATGAACTCCCGATTGATTTCACTTCTAAAGAAGAGGCCGTCAGGTATGTGAACCAGATCGGCAAGATCGTCGTGGCGTATGTAGGCGCGACCGACGAGGGGAAGATTTCTGAAGCTGACTACAACAGGATGGTCAGAAGTCTGAACCTTGCCCGTTCATCCTATGACAACGCTATGGCGCTTGCGGCGAAAACCGGTGCGAATGCTTCCAACGCTCCCGCTGCCTTGAAGGACGCTTGCGGCCTGACCGGCATGATGAACTACGCCGTCGCGGTGGTGTTTTCCGAATTGGACAAGTTCGGCTCGTCCGATGTGTTCAAGACGGATCTTGGTCTTGACGGAATGACAGTCCGGGCCATTCTGGAGTCGATGCTGGTCAATTCCCCCGACTTGCTGAATGGTACGATGACCGCGTCAAGCAAGCTGTACATTGGCGAAACGTATTGGAATATACTTAAGACGAAAGTGGCGGACCAGGATGCTTTGTTCGCGAAGCTCAAGGAATATGCGAAGGCGGGAACGTTGTTCGCGACTTCCATCCTGAATGCCTACGATACGATTGAAGCCATGTCTGATATTTCTGGAAATACAATCATCACCACCAATCTGACGAAAGACAAGTTGTTGGATTGGTTTAATTCGCTGAACGACTAAAGGAGGCGCGGAAATGAAGAATATGAAAAAGATTCTTGTTGCGTTGATGATATTCAGTGTAATGACGGCGTCTCTGTTCGCGACTACCCCGGTAGGTCCGGGCGTTGACGGTTCCGCCGACTACTATAGCGCGGTAGGCTCCGCGTTCTCGCCGATCAGTACCCGTTCAATGGGGATGGGCGGCGCCGGCATCGCCATCGCAGGACGCTCCGACAGCTTTTTCATGAACCCCGCGGCGCTGGCCAGCCGCAGGTTCCAGTTGTCGTTGCCGTCACTGGGCGTGACCGTCTACAATCCCCAGGCAATTCTCAAGTCCGGGATGATCGATGATCTCCAGGCCGCTAGTTCCAACAAAGATAAATATGTAGATGCGGCTCAGAAGTATCTGGGGATCATCAGTAGCAAGGGGTTCAATGAAGTACTTACCACTGATCTGGCCGTGTCCCTTACCGCCGGTGGCTTCGGACTCGGAATCCAGGCTCAGGAAAAGGTTCATTCCTACAGCCCCGACGGCAAGACGACATCGACGCAGCTGCTCGCTGAAGTGAATGCCGCTGCGACTTTGGGTTTCGGTTTCAGGATTAATATCGTCGAGGACAAGTTCTCGATTGACCTTGGCGTCGCCGCGCGGTTCAACTACCGGGCGTACAACTCGGCGGTGAGCGCTGACAATATCATCACTACATTCCTTGGTTCTGGGGATACTACCGCCGCCAAGGACAAGTTCCTGAAGGAGACTCCGTTGATGGCGGGCTGGGCGATTCCCATCGATGCTGGTATCAACATCAATATGCCGGCCGGGTTCACGGTGTCTGTCGTAGCGCGTAATATGAACGGTACCTTCTACATGAACGCCTATCCCGGCATCAGCAATTGGACCAATGAATTATTCAAGAAGCCGTTGACTTCCGATGGTTCCGTGGGATCGGGCGACAAGACATCTTTCAAGATCACGACTCCATGGTCGTTGGACGCGGGTATCGGCTGGGCGCCGTCGTTCGGCAAGGTCGGTACCTTCATCAAACCCGCTTTGGCTATTGATCTGGTGGACATCGTTGGTCTTGCCGGGGGGGACTTCAATACCGAAAAACTGCTGACCCACCTGAACATGGGCGCTGAAATCCGGTTGCTTTCCTTCATCGACGTCCGCGCTGGTCTGAACCAAGGATATATCTCCATTGGCGCTGGCCTTGATCTTTGGGCGCTTCGCATTGAAGCCGCGTACTACCGTCAGGAATTTGGCGTCCAACTTGGAGATAAGCCTGTTGACGCTCTGACGGTTCGTGCCAATATCGGTTACGATCGTTAATTTGCTTTTCCGTTATCAGAACCTCCCGGCGTTGTCGGGAGGTTCTTTGTATATTTATGGCAGAACAGCCTGTACTTCCTTGGTCAAATGTCGTCCAGCGGTATCGAACCATGCGTCCGCATCGTGCTTATGAAAAGCAAGTCGGCTCTCCAATCACCGCCGCCTACTGCACAGGAGTCAGGGGCCTGCATACAAGAATCTCTGGATATGATGGACGCATGAACCCGGAGTTTTTGTTTGCTGTGTTATTATAATAACAAAAAGTATCATTTGTTACAAAATTGCTATAAATAAGTTGAAAATGTTACTTTCTTTATGCTATATTGCATCCACTGGTGGGGGAAGGTCTGCATTGCTCTGAGGACTCCACATATCTTCTATTGAGAGGTTCTTTTATGGAACATTTTGGCATATGGGGTCTGATTCCCCCCGTTTTGGCGATTACCTTGGCCTTTGTGACGAAGGATGTCATGGTTTCGCTGTTCCTTGGTATCCTGTCCGGAGCGCTGATTGTCGCTGGAGGCAACCCCGTTACCGCTATCTTGAATCTTACCGACATGCTCGCCGGTTCTCTGAATGATGGCTGGAACATCCGCATCTTCCTGTTCTGCGCCTTGCTGGGCGGTCTGGTCGGCATGCTGAGTCGCACTGGTTCGGCACATGCGTTCGGACGTTGGGCGGCGAAGAAGGTCAACAGCCCCAAGACTTCGATGCTGATGGCCTGGTTCTGCGGATTGGTCATCTTTATCGACGACTACTTTAATTCACTGGCTGTAGGAACTGTCATGCGACCGATTACCGACAAGAACGGCGTACCTAGGGCGAAACTGGCCTACATCCTTGATTCTACCGCCGCACCCGTCTGTATTTTGGTCCCTGTATCCAGCTGGGTGATCACCGTCATGTCCATCGTCAAGGGGTCTGAAGGTTTTGCCTCTCTCGGAATGAGCGAATTTGAATTCTTCATCCGCTCCATCCCGTTCAATATCTATGCGATTCTGACGCTGATCATGGTGCTGACGATTATACTCACCGGTCGTGATTTCGGTCCCATGGCCAAGTCGGTCAGACTGGCGAAGGAAGGTCGCCTATATGATTCTTCCTATGGCGACGCTCCTGGAGAGGTTTCCATCGAGGGTGATGACAAGGCTGATCGGGCCAGGCCGATCGACATGCTGTTTCCGATTATCGTACTGATTGTTTCCGCGTTGGTACTGTTTCCCGCCACTACTTGGTTGCTGGCTGTCGATGGAGAGACGATTACCACCGTTGGACAGGCGATGGCGTCCATGACGATGGGCGAGGCGTTCAACAATACCGATGCCTCCATGGCGTTGTTCTATGCGGTCATCATCACCCTGGTCATTACCTACGTCTATTATGCGATTCGCCGGTTGTTCTCTATCAAGGAGGCAAGCGAGGCGATTTGCGAGGGTATCAAGTCGATGGTCCCCGCCTTGATGATTCTGACGATGGCCTGGACGATCGGGACGATCATCAAGTCTTCTCCCGCTGACGGTGGTCTGGGGCTTGCCAGCTATCTGTCGGAGGTCGTCGTTGGCGGCGGTTTTCCGATGTGGTTGATTCCCATGTTGGTTTTCGCGCTGTCCGCCTTGATCGCTTTTGCGACTGGTACGAGCTGGGGGACGTTCGCCATCATGATTCCGATCGTCATGCCGATTGTCGTAGGCTTGGCTCATGCGAAGGGCTTGACTGATACCGCGATGGTCAACGCCGTTTTTATCTCCATCAGCGCCGTACTTGGAGGCGCGGTATTCGGAGACCACGCGTCTCCAATCTCCGATACGACGATTCTGTCCTCCACAGGGGCTGGATGTCCTCACCTTGAACATGTGGCGACCCAAATGCCGTATGCTCTTACCTGTGCGGGCTGTTCCTTTGTCGGCTTCCTGTTCGGCGGCATATTCATGAACGCCGTCGTCGCTTGGCTTGCTGCGCTGGTTTGCTTCGCCCTTGCGATGTTTGCCGCTCCTATGCTCTTGAAGCGGGTCAAACCGGCGAAATAGCGGATTTTGTATCTACCGGTTTTTGGAAAGGCATCCCGCCGTCTTGTACGCCGGGATGTTTTTTATCTTTTTCCTCCTATCCGGCAGATCCTTGGCGGAGCCGTAGGTCATGGCATGAGGGCATAGCTGGAATTTCGGTTGCGAGAACCGAGATTCTGGCGGGGGCGGCATATCGCTTGGGAGACGAAGATTGCATCACCGTATAAAATAGTTTTGAAAATAGGATGGTACGGTCATTTTACTTTTTTTGGGGATGAAAACTGAATTTCTGTGATAGTTCATATCCACGATATGTGTTGCGCTGGTCGATATCCGCGGTTTCATGATATGATTGACGCACGCGTGGGGAGGGCCACTATGGATATCATTAAAATTACACCGCAAATCAAGGACTACGATTGGGGCAACATCAACTTTATTCCTTCGTTGCTTGGCATTCCCGCCGATGGACGTCCCAAGGCTGAGGTCTGGTTCGGTACTCATCCCGCTGGTGAATCTACCGTGCCGGAATACGGCGATATGCCTCTTGGTCGTTTTCTCGCCGAACATGCCGCGGTATATTTCGGCCAATCCCACCTAGAGCGTTTCGGCGCGGTTCTTCCTTTGTTGTTCAAGGTACTTGCGATTGACAAGCCGCTGTCGATACAGTGTCATCCTTCCTCCTCCCAGGCGGAAGAAGGGTTCGCGAAAGAAGAGCCCCTGCATCGCTTGTTGCCGCGGGATGAATGGAACTACAAGGATCCCAATCGTAAGGCGGAAGTGATTTATGCCCTGACGCCGCTTACCGCCATGTGTGGGTTCCGGCCTCTTGCCCAGATAGATGCCGCGTTGCGTCTGCTGATACCGGGCTCCTACGAAAAATTCTTTCCTGAAATCTTTACTGGGGCCGCTTCTGCCATTGAAACCCATGACAACAGGGGCTGTGACCGGTTGATAGCCGCCTTGTTCGAGCGGCTTTACACATTGGATGTAGCTTCTTTGAAGGGATGCCTCGATGAATATTTGAAAAGTTTGCGTCAGCATGATGAATTTCCGCTGGCGACTGCCGACGGCCGTTTTCTGGAGTCCCGTGGCATCGCATTGTCCTGTGCCGCTGAATATCCGACAGACCCCGGACTGTTTTGTCCGTTCCTGCTCAATGTGATGCATCTGGAACCGGGCGAAGCCCTGTTCCTGCAACCCAAGACGCTCCATGCCTATGCATACGGCAATGGCATTGAATTGATGAGCGCCAGCGACAATGTGCTTCGTGGCGGGCTGACCCATAAAAAGGTCGACGTCCCTGAGCTGATGAAGGTGCTTCAGATAGAATCCGGCATTCCCGAGCGAACTCCGACCGTGGTCGGCGCCTTTGGCCGTAAGATCATCCTGACCCCTACTGAAGAGTTCGTTTTGCTGACTATGGACAGCGGCTATTACAACATAGACCGCCACGATATGATCGAGTTGATGCTTTGTACCGAAGGTCATGCTTCCATCGTCACTTCCGACGGGACGTTTGAATTGGAGAAGGGGGAGTGCTGTGTGATCGCTGCGACGGTTCCGGGGTATCGGCTGGAGGTGCGGGAGGGGGGGACTGTTTTCTCCGCCACCGTTCCCGCTTGAATAAACGCATCATTGCTGCGTTGTTTCGCAATGAGCCGTACTTGCGTACTGTCTCTTGCTCACGGTCTTGTACTGATGCGTTTATTCTGCGCGGGCATCTGCGAAGAAGTAGTCTCCATACGCCGCTACTTCTCTCGGGTCGTATTTGCGTACTGCCCCTCGTTCGCAGCCTAGTCTGGAGGACTTTTGTTCTGCGCGGGCGAGCCGCTTGTGGAAACAGTCCTGTACCGTGTTGTTTCGCAATGAGCCGTACTTTATCAGTGGCTTTTGCGCTGGCTGACTCAGGCGATGGGAAATTCATGCATAATAGGCTTTTCTTTCTGCCGGGATAAACCGTCCGGTACGAAAAATCCATCATCTGCCAAAGCCTTCCTTGGTCTATTGCTATGAAAGATCTTCGTCAGATGAACATTGGCGTGAACATCGGGTGAGCCCAGAGTGAACACCGAGCAAGCCTGGAGCAAACACTGAGTGAACACCAATCAATCCCAGAGCGAGCCCTATGCCTTCATGCCTTGAAGTCTGGTGCGGGCATATTCGAAAATGTTGTAGTTTGCGGATTCTTCAATAAGCCTGGTCGATTGTCGGATCATCGCTTCAACCCTATCCGGTTCCAGACCGAACAGATGCAGAATCGTGGTGAACTGGTAGCGGATCAGTGTGGAGTAGGGGATTTTCTGGTAGTAGCTGGCCTGAACCAGTCCCCGGAGACATCCGAAGGCGACCACTTCCCTGAGATAGCATTCCTCCAATGTCAGGCCGGGGGATATCGCGGAAAAAAGCTGTATATCCTTCTCCACCGCACTGGACAGGACTCCTTTCATGGAATCCCAACTGGAAAACGCCTCGCCAATGAGTTCGCTGACAACTGGATAGGAGGTTATTATTTGGATTTTCAATGCGGTATCCACACAATATGTCAGAACGGGATCCTCTGAACCGCCAGTCAGCTCCTTCGCCCGTTGCCTGCAAATGTCGAGCAGCTCAGTGATCAAGTGGCTGAAAATATCATCCTTGCCTGTGTAATAGTGGTACAAGCTGCCGTTTTTTACTCCGGCTTTCTGGATAATCTTGCGGATGGTGGTCTGCTTGTAGCCCAATGAAAAGAACAACTCATATGCCGCGGATAGAATCAGCTGTTCCGTATTGTGCTCATGTCCCTTTGCCACGCCAATACCTCCCCCCCGGATTATTGAGTGAACGCATGACAAGTATCACTTATTTTAACAGGAGAAGCAATATAAAAAATGTTAAAACTTGAGCATGCTCAACTAAAATGGTTGACACAAGCTTGTTTGTCTTATTCAATACATAATATATGTTGAGCATGCTCAACATATTTCTGTTGCCAACTTCTTGAGCGATTGGTATCTTTTGATAAGCATCTGCATTGGCTCCCGAAGTCGCACGGGGAAGTCCGTCTTCGCTGGAAGTCCGGAGGTATGAACTTGGGGAAAAAACATATATTCGTACTGATATTGCGATATGTGATATTGATTGGCGTCGTCGGGGGAATCATCCTCGGCATTCTGTATTTCCTTGACACTAGGGAGACCGTCACATATGAAGCACCGCATCCCGCGGTGGTTGTCCAGCAACCGGTACGGGCGACGATAGAGCAAAGCGTAGTACTTTCAGGACATGTGGAAGCCGACGCCATGATTCCCGTCGTGCCGCTGGTGTCCGGGACAATTATGGAATACCCTGTCAAGGCGGGCGAATATGTACAGGAAGGCGACTTGATCGCCGTCATCGACAAGCGTCCGTATGAACAGCAGATGCTCCAGGCCGAGGCTGCCTACCTCGCTTACCAAAGTACGTTCGAGCGGGTGGAAGGGCTGTTTGAAGCAAACGCCACCTCCCGGCAGAACTACGACCAGGCAAAAGCCCAGCGAGACGCTTCGCTGGCCCAGTACGATCTGGCGAAACTGCAGCTCGGTTATGCCGATGTGACAGCGCCTGTCTCCGGAACCGTCCTGATGGCTCCATCGGCGAAAGGAAGCGTCGGATCTTCCCAACAACCGTTGGCAGTGATCGCCGACCTCGACAACCAGGTCGTGCGGCTCGACGTACCGGAGAAATACTTCGACCTGTTCAACAAGAACCGCGACCATCTCAAGGCGACGGTCTCCAGACCCGCTTCCGGGACGATCTCGCCGGAAGCGAGCACTTCCGCGACGATCGAGGCAATAGCCCCGTACATTCAGCCGGAGTCCAAGGTGTTCGAGGTCGTCTGTCGCTTGGAAGGGAGTCTGGACGAATTCAGGCCCGGCATGTACGTGAAAGTCACCGTGGTCTATGAGACTTGGACTGATATCGCCACGCTCTCCCAGACAGTCCGCAAAGTCGATGGGTCATGCTACGTCTATGACGATGCCACCCGGACGGTGAAATGGCTCGATATGAAGCCGGTTGTGGAGGATGATGAAAAAATCGGCATCCCTGATAAATATGCCGGCATGTGGTTCGTGGTAGACGGCCAGCACAATGTATTCGACGGCCAGCAGGTTACTGTACAGGTTCGGCGGGAGTCTGAAGGAGCGACTCAGTGAAGGTTTCACATTTCGCGGTCAAGCATCCCGTCGTCATCGGCATGCTGCTGATAGTGTTGGTGGCTTTCGGTATTTTCTCCGTCGTAGGCATGAACACTGAATTTATGTCGGATATTTCCTTGCCTTCTGTGGAGGTCGTGACGATCTATCCCGGTGCCGGCGCAGCCGACGTCGAGGAGGACATCACCTCGATCTTGGAAGATAATTTCGTCACATTGCCGAACTTCAAGAGCGTCGATTCATTGAGCGCCAATTCGGTGAGTTGGATTACCATCACGTTTCAGGATGGCATTGATCCCTATGACCAGCTGAACGAAGTCCGCAACCGTATCAACCAGGTCAAAGCTGACCTGCCCGATGGAATTCAGGGCGATCCCCGGGCTCTCGTCGGCGGAGCCGAGATGCTGCCGGTGTTTACGTTCTCCATCAGCGGAGGCTCCGATACTGCGAAGCTCACGCAATATGTGGAAGATACCCTAAAACCGCAGATCACTCAGATTCCCGGCGTCGCGGACGTCTCCATATCGGGGGGGAAGACCCTTCGCGTGAACGTGAAGCTGCGTATCGAGGATTTGACGGCCAAAGGTATTTCCGTCACCAATGTCTATCAGATACTCAACTATGGCAATGTGCAGCTGCCGGTCGGGAACGCCGACTATCAGGGAAGGTCCATCGACGTTCGTTACGAAGGCGGTTTCAGTACCCTTGACGATATCAAGAACCTTCCGGTGGGGATGGGTGATGGCAATGTCGTCATTCGGTTGAACGATGTCGCCGACGTATCCTTGTCCTATCCCGATCCTGACTACTATGTCGATTCAGACGGTCAGAGCTTGGTCGTCGTGGACATCACCAAACGTTCCGATGGAAATACGGTGGACATCGCCAGTCAAGTCAAACAGATCCTCAAGCGGTCCGAGCGGGAATCGGTCGGGGCCGTGACATACCAGGTCATATCCGATGACAGCCGCACCGTCAACGCCTCATTGTCTACGGTAATCCAATCCGGTATCAGCGGCATTATCATGGCTGTTTTGGTCATTTTCCTGTTTCTCAACGACTTGCGGGCTACGTTGATCATCGGCCTGTCGATACCACTTTCCATTTTGTTCACCTTTATAGGAATGCGCATAGCCGGAATCTCAATCAACCTGATGAGCCTGTCCGGTCTGGTCGTCGCGCTTGGCATGGTCGTCGACGGTTCAATCGTTATGCTGGAACAGGTGTACCGTTATTACAAAAAAGGGACTTATGCGGTAGAGAACGCAATTTTCCGTGGCGCGGACGAGGTCGGGGCCTCCATTTTCGCTTCCACTGCAACGACTGTCGTCGTATTCATTCCGATCGCGATGCTTTCTGGCATCGTCGGCATGATTCTCAAGGATGTCTCCATGACGTTGATTCTTGCGTTGGTGGCATCGTTTCTTGTCGCGGTGATCGTCGTCCCGTTCCTGATGAAGATGATCCTCAAGCCCGGTGGCCCGAAGCTTCGGCGCAGGACACTGTTCAACCGGGGCATTGATGCGTTTGAGAATGGATACCGCAGGGCTTTGGGATGGGCGATGCGGTCATGGAAGTTTATTCTGTTACTTTCAGTCTGTGTTCTGGTCCTGACGCTGTTCATCATCAGTGCGCTCGGTATGGCGTTTATTCCATCAACGGATAATGGTGATTTCTATGTAAATCTGGAATTCCCCAATGGTTATTCGCTACAGCAGACACGTGAGAAGGTCTGGCAGGCTGAAAAAATCATTCGGGAGCAAGTGCCGGAGATAGAGAGCGCCGTATTCTATACCGGTCAGAGCCAGAAGTCGCTTCTCGGTTCATCCTCGGCTCACAGCGCCTATGGCAAGATAGTCCTGGTTCCCGTCAAGGACCGGAACAGGGATATCCACGAGATTATCCTGCTGTTGCAGGAACTGCTGAGCGCCAGCATTCCGGATGCGACGGTCGAGGTGACCAATGGTGGCTTTGACAAGCTGGTCGGCTATGTTTCTGGAGGGGGTGGCTACGGGCTGACATTGGTCAGCGAGGATCTGGACCTGCTGTATGAGACGGCGGTGAAAGTCGAGAATGAGCTGAAGGCCGACCCATCCGTCGTTACAACCTACGTTGATACATCGTTCGATACCAACACCATGGTCATCGACATGTCACATGAATACATGAATTCACTGGGAATCACCAGTTACGAGGCGGGAATCACCACCGGCGTACTGTTCCAGGGGGTTGATGCGGGACGTTTCAGAAATACGGCCGACGGCAACAGATACGATATTCGGCTGTTCTCCAATATCACCGACCGTCCGGTCACGATGGAGTCCATCAATGATATCCAGATTGTGTCGATGGCCGGTACGCCCGTCTCGTTCGCGAATCTTGCGGACGTCGATGTGGAACAGTCCGTGTCGCGAATCAACCACAGCGACAGGGCGAAAACGATTACTGTTTCGGCGAACCTCGTCAGTGAAGATACTTCGGTGGTGAACAGCCATATGAACGCTTGGCTCACTGACAACCCGTTGCCAGCGGGTGTCACTTCCAAAACCGGTGGTATCATGGAGCTGATCGGGGACTCCATTCCACCGATGATCACTGCGCTTGCGATAGCTTGGTTCCTTGTATATGTGGTCATGGTGTTGCAGTTTGAGCGTTTTAGGCAACCATTGCTGATCATGGTGACGATTCCGTTCTGTATTATCGGCATTGTGCTCGGCCTATTGATGTTCGGCTCCACGATGTCCCTGATCGCTTTGCTCGGGGTCATCGCCCTTGGCGGTGTGGTCGTCAACAACGGCATCATCCTGATTGACTATGTAAATCTCCTTCGGGAGCAACGCCGGGCGAAGATTCTGGCCGACCGTCGGGGAGAGGTCTTGACGGCTGGCGCCGAACAGGAATTCATCGTCGAGAAGAAACTGAGCCTTGGTCGGGATGATGAGTATTCGTTGCTGAAAAACTGTGTCGCCGACGGTTCGTCCAGCCGTATCCGTCCGATTTTCATGACGACGCTGACGACGATGCTCGGAGTCGTGCCGATGGCCGTCGCCTCGGGCGAAGGCGCTGAAATCTATGCTCCGCTGGGGCAGGCGATCGCAGGGGG
>JAXEWB010000046.1:0-37802 GCA_034114085.1 Sphaerochaetaceae bacterium
CTGCCGGGGGGCGGGACTGGGACAAGCCGCGGACAGTCTCCCCTACCGGGACGGAACATTCACGTACTACTGTACAAAAGAACCAATCGTCCAAGACAACTGGCAGGGAGTCGCTCCGCTGATGCTGGCGGCGCTGGAGACGGACTGGATGGATCGCCTGGACGGTACAGGCGGCCTGGTCGGGACGGCGGACGGACAAGAATCGCGGGAACGCAGGACTGCGACGGACGATAGACCAAAAGAAGGCGAGCATGATTGACGAACAGAAAATAGATGAATGGATTGAAGGGCATTTCAATGAATACATATCGCTGCTGACCGACTACGTAGCTATCCCCAGCATCGCGAAACCGGAAGCGGACGGCCTTCCGTTCGGCCAGGCCTGCGCCGACGCCTTGGACTTTATGGAACGGACGATGCGCCGGTACGGTCTGATAACCGATGACGTTGACAAGCGGGTGATGATCGGCACGCTTCCAGGAACATGCGCCACCCAACCGGGTTGCAAGACTATCGGCATCGCCTGCCATGGCGACGTCGTCCCGCCGGAAGGGGACTGGGACAAGAATCCTTATACCTTGTGGAAGAACGGAGACTGGCTGACCGGACGCGGTTCCACCGACAACAAGGGCGCGACAATCGCCGTCCTGTTCGCACTGCGGTACCTTCAGGAACAAAACCTCAGACTGAGGAACAATGTGAACCTATATGTCGGCAGTGCCGAGGAAATCGGCATGTACGACATGGACTATCTGGTGGAGCATCGTCCCCTGCCCGACTTCACACTCGTTCCCGACGCTGGATTCCCTGTCTGCTACGGCGAGAAGGGAAGCATAAAATTCGAAGCGGAAGCCCCTGTCGGCGACACGAACCTCCGCTCATTCACCGCCGGTGACCGCGGGGCGAGCGTCGCTGCATTGGCTACGGCGGAACTGGCCCCCGTGATGAATCCACAGGAAATGGCGCAAGCCCTGAACGGCTTCACCGGTATCACCGCACAGACCGTCGGAAAAAATGGCATCGTCGTGACCTCTCGGGGAAAAGCGCGGCATACTGCGTTCCCCGACGGGGGTATCGATGCTATCGGGCAACTGGCGAGAGCGCTCGACGCCGTTGGAATCGTCACAGGCCCTGCAAAGGATTTGATAGCCTATATCGGGGCGGTTACGGTCGATTTCCATGGAAAGGGCCTTGGCGCACCACTGGAAGATGAAGAATCAGGCAAGCTTTCCGATGTACTTACGGTGACAAGGCTCAATGGCGGCAATCTGTCGATACGGTTCAATGTCCGATACCCGGTCACAGCCGACGCAGTGTCGCTGGAAGCCAAGATCAGGGAAAATATCAATGCGGGGGGATTCTCGTTTACAGAGTTCAGAAGCTCTCCCGCATCGGTGGCGAAGCTGACGCCATTGATCCATGAACTGTGCGATATCGCGAACAGGATTCATGGAACTGACGATCCGCCCTATATCATGGGTGGCGGGACCTACGCACGCAAGCTGCAACCAGCGGTGGCATACGGCATGGGAACGCCGTCAATCAATATTGATCCGCCATATCCCGTTGGGCAAGGGCGGGCGCATCAGCCGAATGAATCCGTCTACATCCCCCGGATGAAGAAAGGAATCAAGATATATGCGCAGGCGCTGCTTGCCATCGACAAAGCGTTATAGGACATATCATGACGGAGAAAACATACAACACCTATCTCGACATTCTGAAACATGAACTCCAACCCGCCCTTGGCTGTACTGAACCTATAGCCATCGCCTATGCGGCTGCGAAAGCAAGAGAAACGCTGGGAGACATGCCGGAACGCATGTTTGTCAGTTGCAGTGGAAACATCATCAAGAATGTCAAAGGGGTCATCGTACCGAACGCCGGTGGATTGCGCGGCATCGAGGTAGCCGCTACGTTGGGCGTAGTCGGCGGCGATCCGACAAGAAAGCTTGAAGCGCTGGTGAATGTAACCAAAGATGACATCCAACGTACCAGGCAGTTGATCGCCGCCGGCTATTGCACCTGTTCCCTGGCGGAAAACGTCCCTGCCCTATTCATCAGGATACAGGTCCGCAAGGGCGAAGAGGAAGCGACCGTTACTATTGAAAACAGCCATACGCATATCGCAAGTATCACGCGAAATGGAGAAACCGTGTTCTCCTCCCATCAAACTGTCGCAAATGCATCCACGGAAGCCACCCCTGAGCAGGATCCACGGCAACAGCTCACAGTCGCGAGAATCATCGAGTTCGCCGACAGCATGAGAGTAGAAGATGTAAGGGGAATCCTGGAACGGCAGATCGACTGCAATGTGGCGATAGCGCAGGAAGGACTTTCAAACAGCTACGGGATAGGGGTCGGAAAAACGTTACTCAAACGTTATGACGCCTCCGATGTCCGCATCCGGGCCAGGGCGAAAGCCGCCGCCGGTTCAGACGCCCGCATGAGCGGCTGCCCGATGCCAGTCGTCATCAATTCAGGAAGCGGGAACCAGGGGATCACGGTTTCGTTGCCCGTCGTCGAATACGCGGAGGAACTGCAATCTTCCAAGGAAGAATTACTCCGAGCGTTGGCAGTGGCAAATCTTATCGCCATCCATCAGAAGCAGTATATTGGAAGTCTCTCAGCATTCTGCGGCGCGGTATGCGCCGCCACAGGCGCCGCCTGCGGCATTTCATACCTTCACGGGGGACGCTATGAGGCCATCTCGAAAACCATCATAGACACCTTGGCAAATGTCGGGGGAATCGTGTGCGACGGCGCGAAGCCATCCTGTGCGGCGAAGATATCATCAGCGCTTGACGCCGCGATTCTGGGGTTCGAGATGGGAACAGAAGAAGGCAAGGCGTTCAACAACGGTGAAGGATTGGTCAAACAGGATGTCGAAGCGACAATCAGGAGCTTCGGCAGGGTCGGCAAGGACGGGATGAAGACCACTGACCAAGAAATTCTCCATATCATGATGGAATAATGTGTCCGGGGGGTTCGTGGAAAAACAGGCGACTATTCCTTACCAGTGCTGCTTCTTGTGAAAACTGTAGCCGTCAGTCGACCATGAACCCCTCGATATCCTGCCTGAGAAGCGTCAGCGCCGTAGCCTTGTCCCCCTCTCTGATGACGTTCAGGACATCCCGGTGTTTCCGTGACGTTCCGACGAATTTCGTCTGACGCCACTTGTCCCACTGGAACTGGACGTAGGCGCGGGTCATCAGCCGCAGGGACGATTCTAGCGCCTTGTATATATAACCGTTGTTGTAGCACGAAATCAAATCCAGATGAAAACGGCTGTTGCGGTTCCAATGATCCAGAACGGCGATTTCATCGGGTCCTGGCTCCTGCGCCGCCAGAATTCTGTCAATATCTTCGGTCTTGATCATATTCCAGTATCGGTCCAAGCTGCCACATTCCAGAATAATGCGATACTCCTTGGCCTCTTGGATATCCCTGTCCGCTATCCGAATTACCTCGTAGCCATAACGGGGAATGCTTCGAAGCACGCCTTCGGTACACAGCTCAATAAGGGCTTCACGAATCGGGGACTTGCTTACACTGTATTTTTCCACCAGTTCCTTTTCAGTAAACGGAACGTCGGGCTTATAGGTCCCCTGCAATATTTCATTGAGCATCTGGTCATAGATCTGACGTTTCAATGATACATCGGTACCTGTTTTTTGGACGATAGTCGGCACTTCTTCTCCCCTCCGGACAATATATTACTAGAATATCAGATAATCGCCAAAAACGCCACTGAAAGGATGGAAAAAAAAAGCACCCTGGCGTTTCGACACAAACGACTCCCGGACTGTCGTTCCAAGATGCGGACCTCTCCAGCCATAGTGTAAAAATTCATCCGTCAAGGTAGCGTCGGATATAGAACGACCCCGGACGGTGAAGCGACACCCCGGGGCCGATCGTTAGGAGATTCATGTGATCTCCTGTGAAAATATCGCAGTAAAGTGGTTCAACATCACTTGGCGGCGATCTTCGTCAACGTATCGCAGATACGCAATCAGTCCAGCAACAAATCCAAGTCCAACTCACAGGCGATGGCGGGCATCGAACAGCCCCAGCTTTCCAGAACGGCAGGATGCAGTTCCCCGAAATAACCGACCTTCTCGTCATCGACCATGATTGCCGCGCAACGGCCGGGAATGAAACGGGGATCATCGGCCAATTCCGCGAGGGCATACTCTTTCTTGATAAAATACATCAGTGTATTCACATAGGAAGAAGCCTCGTTGTACCCCATGACATTGTCGGCGCAGAAAAAACCGAGATAGTTCTTCGTCACCGTGCCGCTGTTGTCCTGTGGACAGAGGAACGCGACCTTGCCGACCTCGAAAATATTGTGGGGATACGGAGCATGTCCGCTCATGCTCTCGCTCTCCAGTAGCGACGGTATGATCGACGGACGGACATACTCGTAGTTCTCGCTCATCGGGTTGGCTATCTGGATGTAGCCGCTTCCATCGACATGCATGTTGTCGATGTATTCCCTGCGGGAACCGAGATAGTTGTACATCATCTCCTGGAAACCAAGGCCGACCAGAATCTCCTTGACCTTGCGGCCGAACTCCTCGGCGGGAGAGAGACGTCCGACGGTAAAGTCGCCAGGCATTTCCGGTGCGAAATTAGCCAGTCCGTAGCCGATCATCACATCCTCGACCAGATCGACCGGATGCAGGAAGTCGTTGCGGTACTCCGGCACCGTGGCGTAGACCGTAGCGTCCTGCTCGTCATAGACGGAATAGACGCCCATGCGCCTGAGGGCTTCGACAGCCTGTCCCCCCGTGATGGGTTCTCCCAATGTCTTGCGGATCTGGGCGATGGAACAGGACGCAGGATTCTGGAAATAATACGGAACTGTGATTTCCCTGCCGAACTCCGTATCATAGGGATAGACGACCTTGACCGGGAGAATCTGAAAGCCCATGTCCGCCATGTCGCAGGCGAGAATCGAGGCGCAGAGCAACAGATCACGCAGTTCGGTTCCCGAAAGCTCCACGAACAAATTCTTATCCCCTACTTCAACCGCGCCGATACGGGCGCTGTTGATTACAGGAGGAAAGCTGAGGGTGTCGCCGTTGTCATCGTAGAGATACGGGAACACAGGCTTGTCCGCGACGATATAGCCGTACTCCTTGCCTTTGGGATGCTTCTCGCAGATTTCCCGCAACGTCAAATCCTCATCCATCCCCAACGGGACGAAATGGGTGGCGTCGGGGTCGGCCCCCTTGAAATGTACTGGATACTTGATCAAATCGCTGCGGTAGATGCCGAGCGCGATAGACTTGCGCTTGCGACCGAAGTTCCAGCAGAGCTTCTCCTGGGACTGAATCAACGCAAGCAAGGTCGGTTCGTCGACGACATGCCCTGTCGCGGCGAAACCGATTGAATACGGGCGCACTTGCTTCGCGGATTCGTCAACGATCAGCGTACGTCCCTCGCTATCGAACGACTCCTCCTCGGTGGAGAAAAAATCATACAGCGGGGCGCCGCCTTCGGCATAGGCCTTGAGCTGGCGGGCTACGCCGGCGGCGGACCAGAGGTCGGGGCGGTTGGTATCGTTCAGCTCGATCTTGAGCACATGCTCGGCGGTATCATGTCCGTCGAGTTCAGCCTTGGCCACCGGAAAGATGTCCTCCAACTGGGAATCAGTATATCTTTTGCCAAGAAGACCGTAGAACAAGTCTTCCTGCACTTCTATCTTAGGCATTAGTTTCCCCTCCTCATGCGAACGCTCTCGATGTTCGGAGTGAACAGTTCACGCAGGTCGTTCAATCCCAGGTGCATCAGCGCCATGCGGTCGATACCCAGCCCCCAGGCGAGGACCGGCACGTCGATTCCAAGGGCCTTGGTCACTTCAGGACGGAAGATGCCGCTGCCACCAAGCTCGAACCAGCCGAGTACGGGATGCTTGATATGCACTTCTATCGACGGTTCCGTGAACGGGAAATAACCCGGGACATACTTCACTTCCTCAGCTCCGGCGATTTCTTCAGCGAACATCTTCAGCAAGCCCAACAGGGTCTTGAGGTTTACGTCCTCGCCCAACACGATTCCTTCCGTCTGGTAGAAATCGGCGCCATGGGTGGCGTCCACCTGATCATAGCGGAAGCAACGCGCGACACCGAAATACTTGCCGGGCACTTTGGCCTTGGGCAACTGGTGGGCGGAAAGCACCGTCCCCTGGCTGCGCAATACCTGCCGTCTGGTGAACTCATGGTCGAAGCTGTAGCCCCACCCCCGGCTGCCAGTCGTCCAGCCGTCTTCATGGGTGGCGGCGACCTGGCTGAGCCATGGCTCCTCAATCTCCTTCGCATGGCTGGCATTCTTGACATAGTAGACGTCGTGGATGTCGCGGGCGCTATGGAACTGCGGCATGAACAGAGCGTCACCGTTCCAGAATTCAGTCTCTACGAGCGGTCCATCAAATTCTTCAAAGCCAAGGCTGCACAGCTTGTCCTTGACCCATTGCAGGTATACGCCATACGGATTGCGGCGGCCCGGAATCAGGCGGGAAGTTGGCGCATTGAGGGCATAGGGACGGAACGAGGCGGTTTTCCAGGTCCCGGCGGCGAGCATCTGCGGCGTCACGGCGCCAAGTTCCTCACCGGTGATATTGGCGGCGAACACCGCCTCGCGGGCCTTCGCCCCGTCGTCGGTCAAAACATAGACGATATCCTCGCGCTCGACGACCTTGAACGGAGCGCCTGCCGCACCTCGTTTCTTGGCGATCTTCGCCATGATCAGCTTGAATCTTTCTGACAGGGCGTCGGCGTCGATAGCGCCCTCCCCGCCTCTTGCGAGGAGTTCCGCGATACTATGGACTTCCTGAGGCAACTCCTGCTGACGGAGTTCGGCGTTGTTTTCAGGGTTCATGCCGCAGGTCCCCGCCTTGGAAAGCTGGCCGAACGCGGAACCGACGTCGGATTTTTCCAAACCAAGACGTTCCGCGATCTGAGGCAGGGACAAAGGCCCCATTTTCTGAAGCAATGTAAAGATCCGCTGCGCCGGGGTACCTTTCGCCAGTTGCTCTTTGCCGAGCTCGGTCAGTTCATAGAATACGCGGGTCGTGCGGCTTTTCTCAACCAGATAGCCTTTGGCGCTCAGCCAACTGAATGCCTGGTTGCACTGTCCCACTTTATAGTCCAGCTCCTTGACGATGCGCTCGGTAGTGATATCCTCACCTACGTTGACATGCCGGAGCAAACGGACTTCAAGCGGATGCAGGTTCTTTACATCAATGTCCATCTCTTTCTCCTGTTTTCAACATCACGACGACGCTGCCCGCAAGCCGACGGAAAACCCATCGTCATGCGATACATGAAAATCTGTCGTGAGTGTTCCCATTATATGCGAAGTAACAGGAAAATGGGAAGTGTACCCCGATGGGAGCGTACCGGAATTATCATGGAAACGCTCTTCAAACACACCATGGCGCATGTTCTTGGAATCTTATGTGATGATGACTCGATGATGATTCGTCCAACGGCACACGCAAGCGGGACGTCCATGCATGGCACCCTCATGTGAAACTATCCCGCACCCAGCATCATCACCATGTCACCAGGCTTGTAGAACTAGCCGAGATCATACATCGTCTTTGAACGGTTTGAGTACAGAGCCTACAGGATATCTACTACGCTGCTGTGTAATGGCCTGGGGTTCCCATTCGGCGCACTGGTCGGTGTCCCGGTGTAAAAGCCGTTGCTTATAAAAGCGGGAGCCCCATTTTTTATGATGGTATCCAGAACTCCGTTTTTTCTTTTCAAGTGGTTGGAGATGGATGAAGAATTACATCACCCTATAAGGATTTTCACAGCTTCAACGACATCTTCCACCGACGGGATAATCCGCTTTTCAAGTTCCTCGTTGAATGGGACGGGCAACTCCTTGCCACAGACTCGGCGAATCGGAGCCTTCAAGCAAGAAAAGGTTTTAGGATCTCCGACGATGCTCGCGACGAGCTCTCCGCCGAACCCGCCGAAGGTCGGGGCGTCATGGACGACCACCGCCCTTCCCGTCTTTCTGACAGAAGAAAGGATAGTCGGCACATCAAGCGGACGGAGGGAACAGATATCCACGACTTCGGTGTCGATGCCTTCCACGGCCAGCAGGTCGGCGGCTTCCAGGCAAGTGTGGACTGCATGGGAGTAGGAGATTAGCGTAATGTCGTTCCCGGCATGCTTGATGTCCGCCTTGCCAATCTCCGCGACATCGTTTTCATCACCTACCGGTCCCAACGTACTGTAGAGCAGCTTGTGTTCAAAATAGAGGACGGGGTCGTCGTCCCTGATAGCGGCCTTGAGCAACGCCTTGGCGTCGCGGGGGAACGAAGGGGCGACGATTTTCAGACCGGGAACATTGGTGAACATCGATTCCAGGCTCTGGGTATGCTGTGCGCCATGTCCTGTACCGGACCCTGAAGGAGCGCGGTAGACCATCGGACAACCAAGCTGCCCCGCGCTCATGAAACGGGTCTTGGCGGCATGGTTGATCAATGGATCGCTGGCCAATGTCGAGAAATCCCCGTACATGATTTCGACGACCGGGCGAAGCCCCATCATCGCCGCGCCGACGGCAAGGCCGGTAAAACCTTCCTCGGACACCGGCGTCTCAAGAATCTGGTCGGCGCCGAATTCATCCCACAGTCCCTGCGTCACCTTGAAACAGCCACCGTACTTGCCGACATCCTCACCGATCAGAACCACGTTGCGATCTCGACGCATCTCCTCCGCGAGGGCGGCCCGGATAGCTTCACGATATGTCACGGCGTTCTTCATGCGAGCCTCGCGACATGTCCGCAGGATACGGAAGCCACAGCTTTTTCCAAGTCATCGCCCGCATATACATAGGACAGGGCTTCATTCAAGGAAATATGATCGGAAGCGGTCTGTTGCGCCAGTTCCGATGCAGCGACGACTTCAGCCCGGATTCGTTGTTCAAGCTCTGCGAACTGCCGCTCGTCAAGCTGATTCCGAGCGATCATCTTGGTCTTGAACTGTTCAATAGGACATCGTTCAAGCCAGCGCCGCTCCTCGTCCCTCGTCCGATAGACACGGGCGTCGTTCTTGGAATGTCCACATTGCCTGTAGGTATGGACCTCCAACAGAAACGGCTCGGAAGTAGAGCGGATATGGTCGCAGGCCTCCTTGACGGCGGCATAGACGGCTTCTACGTCGTTGCCATCGACGGAATTGGACTTCATGGAATAAGAAGGCCCGCGCTCGGAGACGGCGGAGACGGACAGAGCCCGTTCAACGGGGGCGGACATACCGTATCCATTGTTTTCGCAGAAGAAAAGGACAGGCAGACGCCAGACGGAAGCAAGGTTCATCGATTCATGGATAGCTCCGCGACTACTGGCGCCGTCTCCGAAAATCGCGACGCTGACAGCCTTGTTCCCGTTACGTTTGAACGCGAGCGCCATGCCAGTGGCGACGGGCACCCCGCTGGCGACGACCGCCGACGAGCCTGCGTTGCAATGCGCCGCGTCGGTCATGTGCATGGAACCGCCCAACCCTTTGCAACAGCCGTCGCGAGAACCGAACATCTCAGCGAACATCGCATATGAATCAGTACCCCTGGCAATAGTATGTCCGTGACAACGGTGGGTGGGGACAATCCAATCCGATGGTGCCAATCCCATCGCAAGGCCGGCGTGGGCGGCTTCCTGCCCAATGGCCAGATGGGTCGTGCCGTGCATGAGTTTACGGCTGAAAAGTTCGTCCAGACGCTGTTCGAAACAACGTGAACGGAGCATAATCGTCATGGCCTCATAAGCCTGCTGACGGGAAAATACAGTAGTCATACCTCGCTCCTGACAAAATGTACAGTTTTGTCGTTTCAAGCACATACGTACCCGAGCTATCTCTTGACGGTTCTCCAGGGTTTTCATGGAGAACCGTCAAGATATCTCCATACTAGACGCGAACTAGCAACTGGTCAAGGTGAAACTCTACAAACAAACGGCAAATGAATCGGAACGAGATGTGAGCAAACATACACAAAAATAAAAAGCCCCACTCCGTGAGGACTGCAAGAAGCGTGTCTTACCATCGGAAATAGCACATGCACAAATATCGCAGACATAATGAGGCCCTCAAAACAAGGACGCGATATGCGAAGCGGTCATCAGCCAGAAAACAAGCAGGAAAACTACTCTTTGGCGAGGATTCGGTCGATGAACCCGACGTACAACACATGGTAGTCCTTTTCAGGATAATGCCGCTCAATTTCTTCGGGCAACACGAACTGCTGGGAATCCACGGGCATCCTTGACGCCTTGCTACAGGAAAAAACCAAATTTGCCTGGTCGAACGTAATCCGTTCCGTTCCGTCGGGTCCCTCAATCGTCACTGGCAACAAGCCGGTAGCGACCGTCTTGTCCCCGTCACGACCGGAATGTGCTCCGCAATATGCTAATGCCGCATCCATGTCCGGCCCAAAGAAAGAACATGTGAATCCCTCTGTATTCTCAATGAATTCATAGGTGTATCGGCTGTCACGCACAAAAATCAGCATGACAGGTTTGCCCCACAACACCCCGAGGGCACCCCAGGAAGCCGTCATGGTATTCCAATGCTCCTCGGAACCCGCGGTAATCAGAAACCCATCTTTGCCGATGGCCGTAAACGGGTTCATCTCCAACATTTCATAACTGATTTCTTGGAACATAGGCACTACCTCCTTGATTTCAATGCGGTCATTCATCATCCATATTCCGTTTTCCCGCACAGAAAAGACGATCATTCACGAACGTCCCGCATGGTGGAGCATCGCTTCACCTTCTATAGAAAGTGTATCCACGAATCGTCTGGCGGTCAATAAAAAGCCAGTCTTCCCGTCCCGGATGAAAGTACGTTCATGAAGCGGAAGCCTCTATCTCGATTTCCAGTCGAAGAAGAAAAGCGGATATTTTAAGAAAAAAGGTTATAGCCCCATGCAAGTTGTTGCAATATGGTAGCATACAATACACAAACTGCGATCAAACGGAATCAAGCTTCCTTGACATGCCCATCAAATAACTGCTATGCCTTAGACATTCCCAAAAATCATTCCGTACGACCTTTTCCAAGAGGCCGTTTCGAGGAGGACGCATGAAATCTTCTCTCGCAATTCCACCGTTGACAAAGGACCTCGCCCAGGTGCTGATCGACGCGGATAGCATCCAGCAACGGGTCGATGAACTCGCACGCCAGATCAACCTGGATTACGCAGATTGCAAGGAGAGCCTGATACTTGTAGGAGTATTGAAGGGCTCTTTTATTTTTACAGCGGACTTGTGCCGCAAGCTGACAGTACCCCACGTCGTCGATTTCATCGCCCTTTCCAGCTACGGCAAGAGCGGAGACCAACAGAGCGCGAATGTCCGGCTGCTTATGGACACCCGCGAAAACATGGAGAACAGGCATGTGCTGATTATCGAGGATATCCTCGACAGCGGGAACACCCTGGACTATCTGATCCGCAACTTCAAGACACGGCAGCCCGCCTCCGTCAAGACCGCGGTGTTGCTGGACAAGCCGGACCGACGGGTCGTGCCGGTGCATATCGACTATCTCGGTTTCGAGATCCCCGATGTCTGGGTCGTTGGCTATGGACTTGACTATGCCGAACGGTACCGCACGCTTCCGTATATCGCGGAAATGTATCCCGTGAAATAACGGATACATACAATTCCAGGAGAAAAAGCACCATGGACGAAAAGTTCTATGTAAGTTACAACACTGTTCACAAATTGATCAAACGGTTGGCCAAGCAGCTGATCGAGACGGGTTTCGATCCAGATGTCATCGTGGCGATTGGTTCCGGCGGATTCATCCCCGCGAGAATCATCAAGACGTTCATCAACCGGCCCATATATGCGGTCGGCATTTCCTACTACGGCGTGGACAAGAAACACAGGACGCACCCGACCAAAATTCAGTGGATCGACGAGGTTCAGCAGGAACTGCGCGGCAAGAAAGTACTTCTGATTGATGAAGTCGATGATACTAGAGCCACCCTCGCCTACTGTGTCGGAGAACTGCTCAAATACGAACCGGAGGAAATCGCCGTTCTGGTCCTCCACAACAAGCTGAAGAAAAAGGACGTGGAGTTCCCCGTCGAGATCAAACGGTATTTCCCCGCGATGGAAATTTCCGACCTGTGGATCAAATACCCCTGGGACGCCGACGATATCGACGAGCATGAACGTTGTGAAAAAGAGATGATCGTGAACCTCAGGAAGCAGGGCTCGCCGCTCCTGTTCGAATAGTTCGAAAAATTTCAAGAACCACAGCCGAGCTGTGGGATGAGGGTGAGCCTTGGACGGGAACGTCCAAAGAAAACAGATTGGCTGCATGGCCAGGAACGACGAAGCGAGCGTAGTACAACTACGTGAGCGGAGAATGCGACGCCGCCATGGAGCCAAGATCGGGAAGACATTCGAAGTAGATTGGCTGCATGGCCAGGAACGACGAAGCGAGCGTAGTACAACTACGTGAGCGGAGAATGTGACGCCGCCATGGAGCCAAGATACGAGAAGGAGGGAATGAGTATGAGTATATCAGCCATCGTCGGCGCCCAATGGGGCGATGAAGGAAAAGGACGCATCGTAGACTATCTCGCCCAACAGGCGGATATCGTAATCAGATACCAGGGAGGAGACAATGCGGGCCATACGGTCATCAACGACCAAGGAAAGTTCGCGTTGCACATCATTCCGTCGGGAATATTCAACCCTGCGACGACCAACATCGTCGGAGCGGGAACGGTGGTGAACTTCGACACCATGGCGACGGAGCTTGATTCCATCGCCCATGCGGGAGTTACAGGAAAAAACCTTTTCATCGACAAGAGGGCGCATCTGATCATGCCGTTCCATTGCATGGTGGATGGAGCGGAAGAGGCGTCCAAGAACAAGAACTGGCAGATCGGTACTACGAAACGTGGCATCGGTCCTTGCTATAGCGACAAGGCGGCGCGCAGCGGTATCAGAGCGGTCGATATCCTTGAACCGGAACGGTTGAAGACACGGTTGCAGATGATGCTCCCCCGCAAGAACCGGGAACTCGCCTATTTTGGCATTCCAGAGGTAAAGCTCGACGACTTGATGGCCTTGTGCGCAAAATGGAGGGACCGCTTCGGTTCGCAAATCATCGATTCCGTCCCGATAATCCGTAAAGCGTACGCTGAACATAAGAACATACTCCTTGAAGGACAGCTGGGAATCATGCGGGACCTCGACTGGGGCATCTATCCCTATTCGACCAGCAGCAACCCGACCGCAGCCGGAGCGTGCAACGGAGCGGGTATCGCGCCAAGCCGCATAGACCGGGTCATCGGAGTACTCAAGGCCTATTCTACTAGCGTGGGCGGTGGACCGTTCATGACGGAGTTGTTCGACGCCGACGGCGGGAAACTCCGCGACATCGGGCGTGAATATGGGGCGACTACCGGTCGTCCGCGCCGTTGTGGTTGGCTCGATGCGGTGGCTTCCGATTATTCCTGCTGGATGAACGGCTTTACAGAACTTGCGATTACCAAGCTCGACGTTCTGGATACTTTCGAGAAAATCAAGGTCTGCGTCGGATATATGGTCAACGGCGAAAGAATCGACTACCTGCCGGAAACGGCGCTACAGGAAATCGCCCAGCCGATTTATGAAGAATTCGACGGGTGGATGACCTCCACCGAAGCGGCCCGCACTTGGGAGGATCTTCCTGAGAACGCCAAGAAGTATATCAAACGGATCGAGGAGCTGGTCGGGGCGCCGGTCAAGTACATCTCAGTCGGACCGGAACGGGATCAGATCATATTGATGTAGCGGTATCGTTCGCTCACGTCCATCAAGCCGTCGTAGTTCAGTCTGAAGCTACGACGGCTTTTTTATTCCAATACCGGACTGTAGGAATTTTCCAACGCCGTCTACTTTTGGAGGGACGTGCTCAGCGCCCCCATGAAAAATCATGCGTCCGTGGCGCAGAACATACGTGTGCGGGAGAAGACTATGCCAAAAGCCGGCTCAAAAACAGAAGACCTGCATCTCACACCTATCAGAAAAGGAAAGACCATCAAAAAAGATACCTTTCGGACAGCGGAGGGGTGGAACAACGGAAAAAATTCCTCCGCAAATATCCTGCGGAGGAATTTTTTTCATCATCAAGAATCATAGAATTCGGCGGGTCATACCAAATCGTCCAGTAATTCCATCAAACTTACGTTTTTGAAGCGGTCCTTTCATTACGGTCGTACCAAAGCAACCGGTTGAATTTGAGATGGCAAGTCTCACCGACTTTAGCGAGGCTTTGTCTTCTCGGTTTTTGGACGCGGAGATTCACGTCCCCGATACGCAGCAGATAGTCAACGATATCCCCCAGGTAAGTCCGGCGAAGAACCGTGGCCTCGACACCTGAAGAACAGAAATCTATTTCACCGGGCCGACAGGCGATATCATACGCCATGGACGGGTCATATCCGGAAGGAATACTCCCGTTCACAGGTCCGCAGGCTTCGGCGCCATCGACGAAAATCCGACCGGCCTTCACAATGACAGGAATAAAATCAGACAGGCCGATGAAGCTGAAGACAAATTTGTTCGCCGGATTGTCATAGATGTTCAAAGGTGCGTCAATTTGCTGTACGACGCCCTCTTTCATAACGAGCATCCTGTCGCTCAACGCCATGGCTTCGGCCTGGTCGTGCGTAACGTAGATGACCGTAAAACCAAACTTCGTCTGCAATTCCTTGATTTCAAAACGCATTTCCTCCCGCAGATGGGGATCAAGGTTGGAAAGCGGTTCATCAAGCAGCATCACCTTTGGATTGATGGCTACGGCACGGGCCAGAGCGATTCGTTGCTGCTGCCCCCCGGAAAGCTTCTGGGGATACAGCTCAGCCTCTTTCGTAAGACTCGTCGCCTTGAGGGCCATCACCGTGCGTTCCTGAATTTCCTGTTTCGGGAGTCTTTTCAGATGCAACGGAAACGCAACGTTGTCATAGACCGTCATATGAGGCCAAACCGCGAAAGCCTGGAAGACCATTCCGAAATCACGTTTCTCCGGCGGAAGGTAGAACCGTTTATAGCTGGAGGAAAAAAGCCGGCCATCACAGTACAGCTCCCCTTCATCCAGGTTCTCAAACCCGGCGATCATACGGAGCGTAGTGGTCTTGCCACAGCCCGACGGACCAAGAAAGGAGAAGCATTCCCCTTGTTCGACTTTCAGGTTCAATCCATCCACAGCTTTTACAGAACCGAAAATCTTTGAAACATTTATCAGATCCAATGCAGGCATGATCAACTCCTTGAAGTTTTGTCGAATCGGGCAAGCGCACCTTTGATTACCGTCTCACCGAAGAAGATGATAACCAACGCTATGCCGGCCAAAGCCGCCGCACGAACCGTCTCGCCATCCTCGTTCAAAGCATAGATCGCGACTCCGATTGTTCGGGTAGTCGGTCCGTACAACAGAACGGAAGTGGTAAGTTCCCGCAACGCGGGGAGGAAGATCAGGAAGAACGCATTGATCATTCCAGGACGAATCAGGGGAACGACGATATTCGTCAGCGTCTGCCAATGGGAAGCTCCACAGCTCCGGGAGGCTTCTTCCAAAGAATCCGATACCTGTTCCAGCGCCGCTGAATTTGACTTGATTGAAAAAGCCATGTATCGTGCGATATACGCGACGAAAATTATTCCAGCCGTATTGTACAGATTGATGCCGAACTTGCCGGACCATGTCAGGATACAGCCGAGGGCGATGACGGTACCGGGCAAGGAATAGGGCAAAACCCCAAGAAATTCCAAAATAAACTTGCCCTTGACTTTCATCTTGACGATTACATAGCTGATCATCACACCGGCGAGCATCGTTACAAAAGCGGTCAACGTGGACAGATACACGGAGTTCCAGATGGCATTCCTCGTCATCTTCAATTGGAATATCTCGGCATAGTTGGCCCAAGTCATATTTTTGGGAACGAAGGAGAGCCCATAGGTTTTCAAACCGCCGATAAGGAAGATCGTGATGGTCGGCATCACTACAGTGATCAGCAGATAGACCACGCACAACGTGAACAACGGCCAGCGCAGACCACGGAGTTTCATCACTACAGGACGCATGCTTTTACCGGCTATGATCTGGAACCTGCCGCGTTTCAGCACAAGGTTCTGGGCTTTTAGAATCAATGTGGCGCATATGACGAGAATCGTGGCGAGAATCGTACCCACCCGAATCGCTTCGTAGGAGCCCCCCGACGCATATATCCGTTCATAGATCTTGGTCGGGATATTGTATATGCCCTTTTCCGTACCCAGGATTGAAGGAACGCCGAAATGGGCCAAGGAATAGAGGCAGACCAACAGAGCGCCGGCGACGATGGACGGCATGACCAACGGCAACGTGATCTTGCGGGTGATAGTCCCCAGGGAAGCGCCGCTGATCCGGGCGCTTTCCTCCAGTGTCGGATCCATGCGCTCAAGGGCGCCGGATACCTGAAGAAACACGAACGGGAAAAGATACATCGTCTCAATGGCGATAATACCACCCATGCTCATGATGTCGATCGGGGCATGGCTCAGACCGAACATACCCATCAGCATCTTGTTGATATACCCGGAACGGGGTGAAAGCAACACCTTCCAGGCCATCGCGCATATGAACGACGGAAGCATGAACGGAACCATGAACATCGCGTTCAACGCCTTTTTGCATGGAATGTCGGTACGGGCGAGCAGCCATGCGAAGAAAACTCCTATCAATGTAGAAAAGAACGTGACACCCAAGGCGATAATCAATGAATTCTTCAGAGCCATGTAGGTGTCCTTCTGCTTCAGCACCTCAACGACCCCTGCGAGATTGAAATGACCATCCTTGAAGAACGCAGTAAGGAAAATCATGATGACCGGTACGGCGACCACCACGACAAGAATCAATATCGAAAAAATGAGTACGATTTCAGCTACACCGAATTTTTTCTTTATTCTCGGTTTTCCGTTCATACGAAGACCTCCTCGAAAGAATGGTCATCTTCGAACCAATGCATTTCATCGAAAACGACTCTACAAGATTCTCCCGCATTGAAAATGATATTGTTACGGATGGCGTCCTCCGTCTGGGCCTCGACGCGGAAGGAAGTACTCCCTATCCGTATTCGATAGTCGACGATATTCCCAAGCAAGGTACATCGCTCCACCTCGGCGTCAAATCCCTCCCCACTACGCAGAAGCTGTACATCCATCGGACGGAATCCAGCGATGAACGTCGGGGCCTTGGCGAGCGAGGCGTATTCCGCATCAAGCTGCACGAACGGAATCCCGTCGTCGGCCAGACAGGTGACGCCATCACGCTGAACGCAACGCAAGCAGTTGGCGACACCGAGGAACCGAAATCCGAACAGGTTGACCGGACGTTCATAGACGGTCTCGGCATCAGAAACTTGGCAGAATTCCCCGGCGGGCGTCATGATCGCTATACGATCGCTAATAGCCAGCGCGACCTCCTGGTCATGGGTGACGTACAGGATGGTGCTTCCAGTTTTCTTCTGGATTTCCTTGATTTCAAAACGCATTTCTTCGCGCAAGTTCGCGTCCAAATTCGTCAACGGCTCATCAAGTAGCAATATATCGCTATCAGCGACAAGCGCTCTCGCAAGCGCCACGCGCTGCTGTTGTCCGCCTGACAATTGGTTCGGCAATCTATCCTCATAGCCGCTCAGGTTGACCATGTCGATGGCTTTCTGAGATTTTGACAACCTTTGTTCTTTTGGAATCTTCCGCATTTCCAATGGATATGTAACGTTCTGACGAACGGTCTTATGAGGCCAGACCGCATAATCCTGGAACACGACACCCAGCTTCCGTTCTTCCGGAGCCTTGCACAGTCCCCGCGCGGGATCCGCGACCGTCTCGTCCCCGATGATGATCTGACCAGAGTCGGGAACTTCAAACCCGGCTATCAGCCGTAGGATTACAGTCTTGCCGCAACCTGATGGCCCTAGGATGGTGAAGCATTCCCCGCTTTTTATTGTAAAACTCAGATCCTTCAAAACCTGTTTCCCCTCAAAAGCCTTGGAGACGCCTTTGAAAATAATATCTGCCATGTACGTACCTCAAATAGTCGCATTTCACACGATATGGGAGATCCCGCCGCTACGGACAGGACCTCCCAAGCGACACAAATCATTTACCTTGGATGATCGAAGTGAACTTCTCGATATACGCAGCCTTATGATCCGCCAACGCCTCATAATCGAGCGCCATCGCACGGCTCTTCGCCTCGTCGGGATGTACCAATCCCATGTCCAGGCGAGGCTCGACATCATCGCGGACGGGAAGCGTATAGGCGGCCGCCACACATTCCTGCCCTTTCTTGGACAACAGGAAATCGACGAACAGCTTCGCGGCCTCCGCGTTCTTGGAGCCTTCCATGATGGCGACAGGACTAGGCACCACAAGCATCTGGTCGGTATAGGTGAATCCGAGGTTCGCACCTTTGGCCACCTTGTCCAGGGTGATGTAGTCAACGCCAATGGCAGCATAGGTGTCGCCGGAAGCAGTATCATCGACGACTTGCCCGGAGCCTTGCCCCATTCGCGCTCCATTGTCGGCGAGTTTCTGGATGTATTCCCAGCCCAGATTCTCAACGATCATCGCTACGGAAACCATCGAGGTACCGGACAATGCGGGGTTCGCGATGGAGAAATTGCCTTTGTATTCGGGTTTGAGCAGGTCTTCCCAAGTCTTCGGGGGATTTTTGATTTTCTCGGTATTGTAGCAAATGCCCAAGGTTCCAAGACGAGCCGCGGTAAAATATCCGTTGGGATCATCTATGGTCGAGATGACATTGGCCCGTTCAGGGCTCATGTACGCCATGAGCACGCCCTCGTCGCGCAGGCCGATGAAGTCAGGAACTTCGGAAGTCCACAATACATCACAGGCAATGGCTCCGGCCTGTCGTTCCGTAGCGATCTTGGCCATGAGCTTGCCGGCGCCAGCGGAATAATAATCGAACTCGACCTCGGGATGCTCCGCCAGGAAAGCGTCCCGAATACTTCCAATCAGATTCTCCTTCATGGATGTATAGACCATCAATTTAAGCTTTTCGCCGGAAGCGGTTTCCTTGCCGCCCGTCGCGAACAGCATGGAACATACGGACAGAAGCACCAACAGAATAACAAGACCTTTTTTCATAGTCCCTCCACATAGATTCGGCGGCAATCAGAATTACAGAAGCTCCGCCCCCGGGAAACTGGGGATCCAGATGCGACACGGAAGTCAGAAATCTGTACATCGCCACCTTTTGTTCGAGAATCATGCTAATACCCGTTTTTCAGAGCCGTCAAGTAATTCTTTACAGTAGACACAGTTAGAAATTTAATCATAAGTCAGAAATCTAAACATAGTCTATTTTTTCCTATACGGAATGACAATTTCAATGGTAGCATGTCAGCGTAATAGAGAAGGAAGGTATGTTAGGAACAGGTCGTTATATCTTCATTGCATTATCAGTATATATATCCCTCATGCTCATAGGTTGTGATAGAAGATCCGTACACACAGTGACCGAAGAGGTTGTATCAGGTACGGTGCAGGAAAACTGCGACGGAATGTACCCAAATCAGGATATCATAGTCATAGTGGCGTACAAGGCGGGCGGAGGGACCGATATCGGCGCGCGCGCACTATGTACCGTCGTACAGAAATACCTGCCGGTGAAACTGATTGTCAAGAATCTCAGCGGCGCGGACGGCGAGCTTGGCTACGCCAGGCTCTGCAACGCGAAGCCGGATGGCTACACCATAGGCTTCATCAATCTGCCGACCTTCGTCTCCTTGCCGTTGGACAGAAAAACGTTGTACAACGACGAAAACATCACCCCGATCATGAATCAGGTCTACGATTCCAGCGTTCTGGTCGTCCGAACCGACAGCCAACTCACTACGCTGGAGGATTTCATACGATATGCGAAAGGACATCCTTTTCAAATCACAGTGGGAAACAACGGATACAGGGCCAGCAACCATATCGCCGCGGCCAGTCTCTGCAAGGAGGCGGATATCAATGTTACGCATATTCCTTTCGGAGGTTCAACGGATATGCTTTCGGCGTTGCATGACGGTCGAGTAGAAGCTACCGTCGCAAAAATATCCGAAGTAGCGGGTCATGTCAGGGACAATGAATTCCGGTTGCTTTGTTCATTCACGACTGAACGACTGCCGACTTTCCCCAACGTTCCAACGCTGAAGGAAAAAGGCTTTGATCTGGTATTCGGTTCAGCCAGGGCTTTGGTCGCACCGAAAGACACTCCGCAAGCAATAGTTGAGTATCTGCTCCAAGCGTTCAGCCAAGCCATGGAGGATCCTCAGATGAAGGAACTCAGTGAAACACTCGACCTGCCGTTGATGTATATGGAGCCGGAAGAACTCAAGCGCTACATTCAGCAACAAAAAAGTTACGCTATCGAAATCGTCCCGACGCTTCCCCTATAGCTCCTACACCCCCTGCGGGGGACATCATTTCAGGAACAGGGAGTCAAATCGTTCCAACAGTTCCTGGCGATCCGGCGATTCACCGTCCCTATTCATATCGTTGGAAGTATTCGTCAAGGAAGCATGCGCACCTCTGACAGGCACAATGTCCACAGAGGCGAGCACGGCCTGCCCCTCGTCGCTGAGTATGAAATCAAACAGCAACATCCCTTCCTCTGGATTGGGGCTCTCTTTGAAAAGGGCTATAGGGCTGGGGATGACAATACAATCGTCAGGATAGGTAAAAGCGACGGGCAACCCCATGTTCCTGACCATTGCGGCGATATGGTCAGGGACGATTCCCACTTGATATACGCCGGTACCCACCTGATAACCGGTCGCCCCGCTACCACCACACACTTCGGCGCCAGAAGCCTTCAACGCCTCCCAATACCCCCATCCATACCGAGGATCACATATCAGCGCGCGCAAGGTATACAGCATGGTGCCGGAACTCGCGGGATCGGCGAACACCACGCCGTCAGTGGCGAGGAGGTCATCCCACGTCGCCGGGAGCTTCTTTCCTTTCATCTCTCTGATATTGTAGGCAAATCCCATGACAATCAGCCTTGCGGCGGTCAACCGGGCGTCCGTGAATTGAAATTGTTCAGGAATGTCATCTTCATATGCGCTGGAATAGGAAACCAACAAATCGGCGTCGAGGTACGATGCATACGAATCAGGATCACCAACCCACAGCAGATCGGCCAAGATGTCCCCCTGCTGTCTTTCTGTAGAAACCTTCGTCAGGATTTTACCGGTCCCCGCGCAATAATAGTCAAGCAAGATATCAGGATATCGCGCTTCAAAAGCCTGTTTCAGCGCTTCAAGCTGCAACTCCTGCAAAGAAGAATAGACAACAACGCGACGTTTCATTTCTTTTCGGACGATTCCCGGAGGAAACGCTCGTTCCGCCCTCCGGGGCAAGAATATACAGACAAGGACTATTCCCGCGACAACCGACACGAGGAACAGACAGAACAGAATCATCATACGACATGGCCATCGAGTTTTTTTCATTGTCCGGCCTCCCCCCGTTCCAGTTCCCTATATTGAGCCGGCGTCTGGTTCATCGCTTTCCTGAACAAGGTAAAGAAGTACTGAGAATTGGGAAAACCGGCTTGTATGGCGACCTGCCGGACGGACAAGTCGGTTTCAGCCAATAGGCGCCTGGCATATTCCAGCCGGCAGATATTGATCTCCTCCGCTATGGAATGTCCGGTATTGGTTCTGAATACTTTGCCCAGATAGACACTGGACAAGGAAAGCTCGTCAGCGACACTCTGCACGCTGAGATTCACGTCGCCGTGATCTCGTTCAATGATTTGCCGCACACGGTCAAGCATCAGCCCGACACGGCTCTCCTTGGATTTCAGGATTTCTTCCACACGCTGTTTAAAGGTCTCCCAGAAAATCATATCCACGGCATCACTATCCCGCTGGACCTTCAACGCAAGGTCGAGGCGTTCCAAAACATGTTCGTCCACAGAATCAGGATGCCCCAAGGAGGCCAAGTAGAGGCGTTTCAATGTAAATACAATATAACTGAACCGACAGAGGCTTATCGCATCACGATATTCCTTGTATCGGAGGAATGCATCATCCAGCTTCGCCTGGGCCAGGGAGGAAAGAATCTGGGGTTCCAGGTTCAACTTGTTTGGCAATGATGAATATTTCTCATTCAGCATCCATTCCCGGTATATCAATTCATGGGTGGTCGGAAACATATGGTACGACAATCCTTCTTCAATACGTCCAAAAGACAGCCTGATATCATCGGTCCAACGGATAGGCTCTCCTAAGGAACAGTAACAGCCATAATGAATGCAGAGTTGTTCCAGCATCGGACAATCGACCTCCCCTTGCAAAAAACAGACGGCCCGATTGTTCATCTGGACGCTACAGCAGGAATCGGCTATCCGTTCGATATCACTGAGCAATGCTTCACCGTTCATAGAAAGCAACAGAAGGGAAAAAGGTTCGTCACAACGGAACGGCACTTCATACATTGAAAATTCCACACATATATTTTCAAATTCACCCCCGTCCTTATCCAGCAACTGTCGCAGATATTCCGCACGAAGGTGCCTGATATAGTTTTTCTCAACGGTTTTCGCGGTATGGGAAGTAACAACCAATTTGTCCACATATTCGACAACCTGTAGCGGATCGGCGGACAATTCGCTTTTTTGAAGCGTATCGGCTATCCGCTTCAACGGCATAAAGAACCGCAGGGAGTTCCGCAAGCCCAAAAAAGAGACCAAGGCCAGGACACAGAAGAGCCCCGCGTACGTATAGGTCTTCATCATGTCCAGTTCCGCGAACAGCTCGTTCCAGCCGAGGTGACGGACAAAACACCAGTCCGTAGTGCCGAAGGCGCTGTACAGATACAGATCCTTTCCGGAGCTTCCGCTGACGATAAAACGGCCGGTGTCGCTGGTCCTGGTACGAATCAGACGTTCTACCTCCTGCTGCTGTTGCAGATTGATTTCAAAGGTTTTTCCGATCACCCGGCCCTGTTCATTCAATACAAGAACCTCAGTCTCCCCGAGGAATGAGGCAAGAACCGTATCAAGCCAGTCGGCATGGACATTCACAATCATGGCATTGTCGAACATCCCGCCCGCATCCTCTTCAAAGAGGACATACGTATTGACCTCAACGAGTCCCCGGCTATACGGCTTCGGCACATAGCGATAGATTGGGCGCATCCGTGAAGACGGGTATACTTGGTCCAGTACGTCAAGGACACCCTGGTCGAAAAAATCCATAGAGGACGCTCCCGGGACGTTGCTGGTGGTAAAGAAACAATCCTGCCGTCCATTGTAGATATAGACGGATTGTATCGAGGCGCTATACCCGCCAAATGTGTCGAGCTTCCGCACTCCCTCCACAATCGTACCGTTGCCGATACTTCCGGAGGTACGGAGGAGTGCGATTGTCTCGTCATAGAAAAGCTGCATACCGCTGGCATAGATCATGTCGTTGATATAGTTGACAATCGAATCACTCTGGTTCGTCATGTCCCGGTTCATCCGTTCCAACATGTTCAAGGATATCCGTTCAAATTGCTGGTATAGGACCAGACTCAAGGTCATGGCGGCCAGAACCATGGGCAGGACTAATCTTGCCCACGTAAAACGGACTGGTCGAACTTTTGGGGACGCGCCGGAATGCTCCACTGATTCTCCACCTTGGGAAAAGATTATCCTATATTTATTTTTTTTGCCAAGCACATATTGACTACACAGACAAAATACTACAATGATTCGCTTACCAAATACACTGTGAAACGGAGGACTCAATGATGAATACAAGTCCGCTATCAAAAACCCGTTTTTCCCTTTTCCGAGATATTCCAGCTTGAGCCATGAACAACCAGAACCAATCCTTGGAACAGCATCCAAAGGATTGTCCGTCACGTTCCAGGGTACGGTCATAGATTGTCCTGGACGGAATGAACACTCGCTTCAGGAGGTGTTGCTATGCGCAAACCTACCAACCGCCCTTCAATCGCGATTATCTGTATATCGCTCGTCCTGCTCCTGTCCATCGCCCTGACCGGGTGTTCAAAGACCGGAGATGAAAATTCGTCCGCCTCGCGCAAAGCTTCCGATCGCAAGCTATACGTCTACAACTGGTCCTATTATACGCCGGACGAGGTAATCGCACAGTTTGAACAGGAATTCAACTGCGACGTCGTCCTCGACTATTTTGCCTCGAACGAGGAAATGTTCGCCAAAATGATGGCCGGCGGCGGACAGGGCTACGATATTGTATTCCCGTCGGGGGACTACGTTTCCATCATGATGACGCTCGGCATGCTTGAACCCATCGACCTTGCGAAAATTCCCAATTCGGCCAATATCAGCGACTTGGTGCTTTCCAAGGCGACCTACGACCCCAAAATGACCTACTCGGTTCCCTATTTCATGGGCGCCGCGGGTATCGCTGTCAACAAGACCATGGTCAAGGACTATGCCCGCGACTGGAACATCTTCGGGGACAGGCGGCTTGCCGGGCGCATGTGCATGATGGATGACATGAGGGAAGTGATGGGGGACGCCCTCGCCTATCTTGGATACTCGGTGAACACGACTGATCCCGCGCAGCTTGAAGCGGCCCGCAAGCTGGTGAACGACATGTGGAAGCCAAACCTGGTCAAATTCGACGCGGAAGGTTTCGCGAAGTCCTTCGCTTCCGGTGAATTCTGGGTGGTTCAGGGATATGCGGAAGCCGTTTTCGAAGAGCTTCCGGAAGACAAATGGGCGAACGTTGATTTCTTTCTGCCCCAGGGTGGCGGTCCGATGTACATCGACTCCATGTGCATTCCCAAGGGGGCGAAGCATGTCGACCTTGCGCATGAGTTCATCAATTTCATCCATCGACCGGAAATCTATGCGAAGTTCCTCGATAGGTTCCACTTCCCGGCCTCAGTCAATCCCGCGGCGGAACAATATACGACGACAACCCCGTTCTATACCGTCGGCATGCTGACAAACTATGAGCTCAAGGAAGATCTCGGTTCCAATCTTGAGACCTACAACAAGATCTGGGAAACGATCCGATACGTGGACTGACTGCCCTGAACAGCGCTTGCGGCGGTCATCCAAAAAGTGATGATCGCGCTGAAAAGGGGTTCCATGGTTTGCGTTCTCACATTGGATCACCAAGGAACGGATTGGAACGGCAATATAAGCAAAAACGTTGCGCCATTACTTGCAGTTGCAATGAATATGTGGATAATAATGTCCAGTCAGGATAAAAAGTGAGGAATAACTGTATGATTGTCGGTACGAACAAAGACCTGCGCATACCCTGCCCGAGTCTGCAAAAACGGTTTGAAAAAACAATGGCGTGGCTCGCCGCGGAATCATGGAAGGGTCTCGCTCCAGGAAAGCATCCTATCGACGGAGACAACGCTTTCGCATTGATTTCTGAATATGACGCAAAGCCACTGTCGGAGGGGAAGCTGGAGACGCACAGAGTCCATGCGGATGTCCAGATGGTCATTGAGGGCGAAGAATGGATGTTCAGCAGGCCGGAGCGAGGGCTAGCTACCGCCGTGCCATACAATCCAGACAACGACATCGACTTCAGGGAGGGAGACAGCCAAGGTTGCGACGCAATCCACATGATTCCGGGCCAAGTCGTCGTCCTTTTCCCGTCTGACGCGCATATGCCGGGAATCCGCGTCGGTGATTGCCCGAAACATATTCACAAATTGGTTGTAAAAGTCAGGGTGACGGACTGACACGTTCCCATGAACGTACCTCAGCGCCTACGCGATTCCGTTCAAGAACCAATTTTGCATTATCATGACAGTGACAGGTACAAGCCTGCCGTTATTATGACTATCAACGCATGAATCTGGTGAAGTACGGATCCCCCTATCGGCATGGACGACAGGGGTTCGTTTTCGCAGAAAATCCGCAAGAACATGGGCTGTTCTCATCCCCGAGAAAATTCTGCATGAATCACATTTCTTGAATCATCTCCCAAGACAATCATTTTCGATAAATTTGTATTGACAAATTTGTCAACTTAGTTGACGATAAATACGTAATGCAGACAGGCAAACGTTTGCCTATCACTTGTGGGGGAGGGAATCTTGATGCGCATTCCATTTGACGCAATGGTTTCGGTATTTATCGACAAATTGGTGGCCTATGGCACAGAGCCGGAAATTGCCAAGGAAGCCGCCGTCATCCTGGCGCAAAATAGCGCCGACGGGGTCTATTCGCATGGAGTCAACCGCTTCCCTCGCCTGATCAGCTATATCCAGAAAGGGTACATCCATCCGAACGCGACTGCGAAAAAGATTGACGGAATCGGCAGTCTGGAACGATGGGACGGACAGCTCGGCCTCGGCATGGTCAATGCGAAAAAAGCGATGGGCCGGGCCTGTGAGCTTGCAAAGGCGCATGGAGTCGGCGTCGTTGCGCTGAAAAACACGAACCATTGGATGCGGGGCGGTACATACGGGTGGCAGGCCGCGGACGCCGGATGCATCGGTATCTGCTGGACCAACACCCAGCCCAACATGCCCGCCTGGGGCGCGAAGGACCGGAGAATCGGCAACAATCCGTTCATCATCGCGATTCCCCGCGGCAATGGGGAGCATGTGGTCCTTGACTGCGCCATGAGTCAGTTCTCGTACGGAAAAATCGAAATGACGAAGCTTCAGGGCAGACAGTTGCCCGTACCTGGCGGCTTCGATGAAGACGGAAACGCCACTACCGATCCCGCGGCCATAGAAAAGACTTGGCGGGTGCTTCCGATTGGATACTGGAAAGGCAGCGGCATGTCCATCGCCCTCGACCTTGTGGCGGCGATTCTTTCCGGCGGGTATTCGGTCACGGACATCGGAAAGAACTGTGAAGATGAATACGGGCTGAGCCAAGTACTGATCGCCTTTGACCCGAATACAATGAACGAACCGAATTTCGCTGATGAACTGATCAACCGGCTGATAGACGATATCGCGGACTCTGAGCCTGCGAAGGCTGGTGACAAAGTGCGGTATCCCGGTGAAAACTCCCTCGCCATACGTAGAGAGAACATGAAGTTGGGCATCCCCGTCATCGAAGACGTATGGAATACGATCACTGCACTGTGAACGTGGAAAAGCCATCGTCAGCATGGAACGAGAAACAATACAAGGAGCTATGATATAGATGATGAAACGCGCCGTCTGCAATGAGCTGTTCGGTCCACTCCCCTTCGACGAGCAATGCAAGCTTGCCGCGGAGAACGGGCTACAGGGCTTGGAGATTGCTCCGTACACCATCGCTGACGACCAGTTCCGATTTCCCGCCTCGCTGGTGGATGGATGCGAAAAAGCCCTGCGACGGCATGGACTGGACTTTGCGGGGCTGCATTGGTTGCTGACGAAACCCGATGGAATGCGGCTGACTTCAGACGACAAGGGGGAACGGAACACCGCCATAGCGTTCTTGAAACGCCTTGTGGAGATGGCTGGAGACCTCGGTGGAGGCGAACTGGTGCTGGGAGGCCCGAAGCAGCGGAACGCAATCGCGCCGGTAACGACTCAGAAAGCGACAGAGTATCTGATTGATGCGGCGCGACAGGTCGGAGAATTCGCTCGGGCACGGAACTGCTGGCTCTGCATCGAAGCCCTGCCGGTGAACCAGTCGAACATCATCAACACCCTCGACGAAGCAAGGGCGGTGGTCGAGGCCTGCGATGGACGAGGGGTGAGCAGCATGTTCGACTTCCACAACACGCTTGACGAACGGGAAAGCTGGGAACGGCTTATCGTCGCAAACGAGGACATCATCAAACATGTCCATGTGAACACGATGGAAGGCGGCGTCCCTGAACCGACCATGTCGGACGTATACCGACCTGCGTTCAAGGCGCTCAAAGGGGTCGGTTACAAGGGATGGATTTCCCTAGAGATATTTTTTCAGCCGGATTCCCCGGTGGATATCCTGCGGACATACCGTGGTTTTCTGGATTCGGTATGTGAAACCATGTGGAAACCAGGACTTTGAGTCCTGATAAATAAAAGAGAGGAGAGAAGATTATGAAAAAACTCATTGTTTCCCTTCTGGTTCTTGTAGTGGCCTGCGGGGCGGTGTTCGCGCAGGGTTCGGCCGAGGAGAACTGGCCGAACAAGAACATCAACCTGACAGTTCCCTACAACGCGGGCGGCACGACCGACTTGAGCGGCCGAGCGCTGGCCAACGGCATGAGCAAGGTGCTGGGCGTGACGATCAACGTCGTCAACACTCCGGGCGCCGGTGGTTCCGCCGGAACGCTGAACGTACAGAACTCGAAGGTTGACGGCTACACGATGCTGGCCAACGGCATGCTGGCGTTCTGCACCATGCCCATCAACGGTTATACTGACAAGACGTTCCGCGACTGGGACATCTGGATTGCCACGTATGCTCCGAACGCCATCATCGTCCCCAAGAACAGCCCCTACAACACGATTGAGGACTTGGTAGCGGCGATCAAGGCTCATCCAGGGCAGATTACGGCCGGTACCGGCGGAATCGGCTCGGGCGGACACTTCGGCGCCGAGACTATCAAGGCGATCGCAGGTGCGGACTACAAGCATATCACCTACGCCGGCGGCGCGGCAGCGGTAACCGCAACGCTCTCCGGTGAGGTCGATTTCTGTCCGCAGTTGCTGGCTGAGTACAAAGACCTGGTAATTGCCGGCGAAGTGAAGGCCCTTGCTTGTCTGGCTGAAGAAGACATCGAAATTGCTCCGGGAGTGGTGATTCCCTCCATTCTCAAGAGCTATCCCGAAGCCAAGAAGTTCGTCCCGATGGGCGAAGTCACCGGCATCCTGATCCCCAAGGGGTTGGACGAGGCCAAGTTGGCCAAGCTCGACGCCGCCTTCGCCAGCGCTGTGAAGGAGAAGGACTTCCTGGACTTCTGCGAGCTGAAGAGCTTCTCGGTAATCCCGATGGGCCGTGCGGAATCCCAGGCGTACATGGAAGGCTTCGCCTCCAAGGCTTGCTATCTCATGTACGATGCTGGCGCGACCACTATCGATCCCGCCAAGTTCGGTATCAACCGCTAGGCCGGAACGTCAGATATCTCTTGCAAGAGCCCTGCCTTCGCAGGGCTCTTGTGATGGATTCCTCATTGAGAATAGGTAATGGATCATGGAAAACAAGACAAAAGATACCGTATTTTCCGTCCTCATGATGTTACTCGGAGGCTATGTCGTCTTTGAAGGCGTCAGAATTGTACGCAAAGCGGCATTACCCCCTTATAACATCACGACGTTCAGCGTTTCCCCGGGCTTTCTGCCCGTGATTCTCGGCGGTGCGCTGATTGTGTTCAGCATCATCCTGCTTATCAAAACTTTGATAGGAGAAAAGAACGCGGGCGCTGTATTCGTGCAGCATTTCAAGACGTTCTTCACAAGCTTCGTCGCGGCTTTCCGTAATCCTGGAGTCCTCCGGATGATCGGAGGAGTTGCCATCATGGCCGTCCTGACGTTCATATTGATGGGATTGGTTCCCTTCTGGATTGGCGGGACGCTGTTCATGATCGCCTTGATGTTCTTCCTCCGCGCAACGAAATGGTGGAAGATCCTGCTGTCCTCAGCTGTCGCGATGGGATTGATAGTCCTGCTGTTCCAGGTCTGCTTCAAGACCACTCTGCCATAACGGGAGGATGTGAATATGGCTGCGCAATATCTTCTGAACGCTGTACTTACAGTGTTTACACCCATAAACCTCATGTTCCTTGTCCTTTCCACTGCGGCGGGACTGATGATGGGAGTACTTCCCGGCCTCAGCGCTACCATGGCCGTCGCGCTGCTGACCGGTCTGACCTATAACTTTCCGACACAGTCGGCGTTGATCGCCTTGATCGGCGTATACGTAGGTGCCATTTCAGGCGGTTGTCAGTCGGCGATCCTGCTTAACATTCCGGGTACTCCGGCATCGGCGGCGACGGCGCTCGACGGCTTCCCCATCGCAAAACGTGGAGAGGGCGGTCTGGCTATCTTCCTCGCAACGAGCGCAAGCTGCCTGGGGACGATCATCAGCGTCATTTTCGTACTGACGCTCACTCCCCTGCTTACTTCGCTGGCGTTGAAATTCGCCAGCTGGGAATTTTTCCTTCTGTCGATCTTCGGCATTCTGATTTGTGGGGCGATTACCGCCCAAGGCAAGGCCGTCAAAGGTTGGATCAGCGGCATCATCGGGCTTCTGGTGGCGCAAGTCGGGCTCGACACTGTCGATACCTTCGCCCGGTTCAGCTACGGCAATGTCAACATGATGTCGGGAATCCAACTGATACCGGTCATGATTGGCCTGTTCGGTTTCCCTGAAATTGTCAGGTCCTTCAAAGGCGACAAGGAAAGCGAAATCCTGAAGCTGACGAAGTTCAAGTTCAAGGAAGGCTCTAAGATTATCGGCAGGAATATCGGCACGATTGTCCGCTCGGCGTTCATCGGCGTCGGTGTCGGCATCATCCCCGGTGTCGGAGAAGATGTCGGCGGATGGCTTTCCTATTGGGCCACGAAGTCGTTGAGTACTGAAAAAGAAACCTTTGGCACGGGCAATCCAAAGGGAGTCATATCAGCCGAAACCGGCAATAACGCATGTATCGGCGGTGCGATCATCCCCGTGCTGAGCCTCGCCGTTCCCGGTTCCGCCCCTGCGGCGGTTTTGCTGGCGGCGTTCCTGATGCATGGTTACCGTCCCGGCCCGCTGTTGATGTCGGAATCACCGAGCTTCGTCTACAGCGTGGGAATCTACCTGGTGTTTGCATCCATAGCGATGTGGGTCCTCGCCCTGATGATGTCGAAAATCACAGTCAAGGTATTGAGGATGAACAAGAAAGTACTGATGCCCATCATCTTCGTTCTGTGCATCATCGGTTCATACCTGATCAACTACAACCTGTTCGATATCAAGGTGATGTTCATATTCGGCCTAGTCGGGCTGTTCTTGTCCTACATGGACTGTCCCCCCGCGCCGTTCCTGCTGGGAGTCATTCTAGGACCTATGGCGGACTCCAATCTCAGACGTGCGTTGCGCCTGAGCGACGGCTCGTTCGCACCGATGTTCCATCGTCCGATCTGTATCATCTTCCTCATCGTCATCGCCCTGATGATCCTGAGCCAGGCAGGTGCATTCAAGCAGGTCAAAAAACTGATCAAAAGGGAAAAAACAGTATGAAGACTTTAGGTTTTGGCATCATAGGCTGCGGTATGATCGCGGAGATCCATACCAAAGGTATCAACGAGCTGGCGGACTGCAAGGTGGTCGCCTGCTATGATCCCGTACCGGGCAAGGCACGGGCTTTCGCCGAGAAATATGGTTGCAGGGGCTACGAGGACATCAAGGCGTTTCTCGCCGACCCCGATCTTGACGCAGTGACCATCGCAACTCCATCCGGCTTGCATCTTGACGGGGCTTTGGCCGCGATCAACGCGGGCAAGCACGTCATGGTTGAGAAACCGCTGGAAATCACTATCGAGCGTTGTGACAAAATCATCAAGGCAGCCGCCGAAAAAGGCGTGTTGCTTGGCGGAATATTCCATTCCCGCTACTTCGAAGTTCCCCAGCTCATCAAGCGGACGATTGAGTCCGGCCGCCTGGGGACGATCGCCATGGCCGACGCACAGGTAAAATGGTACCGCTCCCAAAAATATTACGACAGCGGCGCATGGAGGGGGACTTGGAAGCTGGACGGGGGCGGAGCTCTGATGAACCAGTCCATCCATGCTATCGACCTGTTGCAGTGGTTCATGGGGCCGGTCACTGAAATCAACGGCAGGGTCGCCACGCTGGCCCACGAACGCATCGAGGTCGAGGATACAGCCGTGGCTACGCTGAAGTTCGCCAATGGGGCCTTGGGCGTCATTGAAGGAACCACCTGCGCCTACCCCGGCTTCCTCAAGCGGATTGAGATTTGCGGTTCCAAAGGAACCATCCTGATGGAGGAGGAATCCCTGAAGGTCTGGGAATTCGAGGATGCTATTCCTGAGGATGATGAAATCCGCGCGAAGTACATCGGTGCGTCAACGGGCGACGGCGGCGCGGGTGATCCGTCATCCTTGGGCTACCAGGGGCATAAGATGGAGTTCGCGGCTTTCGCCGACTCGATCAGGGCGTCCCAGATTCCCGACATCGACGGACATGAAGCTCGTAAGGCGGTGGAAATTATCGAAGCGATCTATCAGAGTGCCAAGCTTGGTGGCAAGACTGTGACGTTGCCGCTTGTAAAGGAGTAACCATCCATGACCCTGGCTTCCCGATTCGCCGGTTTTACGGACGAGGCTTCCGACAGCATCGAAGGACAGATATCGGTACTCAAAACCCTTGGCTGGTCGGCTATGGAGCTCCGGGCGGTGAACCATGTTCCCGCCCACGACCTTCCTCAGCCCGAATTTGAGCATGTGCTTGAAAAGCTACGGGAGGCGAATATTACAGTCTGTAGCTTGGGCTCTACCATCGCGAACTGGGGACATTCCGTTACTGCGCCTTTTGAAGAAACGCAACGGACCGTCCTCAGGACGATACCACGCATGCAGGCGCTCGGTACGAAGTTGGTCCGGGTCATGAGCTATAGCATCCTTGCCGATGCCCAAGGCCGCGTCCTTGAAGACCAGCGGGAGACTGAGCGTTTTCGCAGGATGCGCTGGATTTGCGATGCGTTCCAGGATGCCGGCATTACCGCTATCCACGAAAACTGCTTTACCTATGGCGGACTGAGCTGGGAACATAGCCGCAGGCTATGCGACGCAGTCCCCAACTTGAAGCTGGTGTTCGATACGGGCAATCCACCGATCGATGTCGATGTACGGACTCCGTTTCCATATGCCCGTCAGGATTCCCTGGAATTCTATGAACATGTCAAAGATCTGGTGGTTCATGTCCATATCAAGGACAGCCGTGTCGATGCCCAAGGGAACGAGCGTTTCTACTTCCCCGGTGAAGGACAAGGCCATGTACCGGAGATTGTCGCCCGGCTTGAGCGGGACGGCTATGGTGGTTGGTATTCAATAGAACCCCACATGGCGGTCGTATTCCATAATACGAGCGTCCAGGCCACCGAGGAACAGCGCAGCTCAAACTTCATCGCCTACGGTCGAAAGTTCGAACAACTGTTCCATAGCGTCTGTGGCTCTGAACATGGTAACTAACCCAGTGTTTTTTGGACTTCCCGCCATCTGCACGCCGCGGATGGCTTTTTTATGGGCGATGCGGAAGAAAACACCCCGCAAATACCGGTTGAATCTTAGGAAAAACATTCAGCCCAGAGCGACCCAAGAGTGAACACTGGTCAACCCCGGAGCAATCGCTGTGTGAACACTGGTCAACCCCGGAACGAGCGCCGATGATGGGGCGGCATAACAGGCGATTGCACAACGAACGAGAGTGAAACACACAGACACCGACCAAGTTCCGGCTTGCATGAGCGAAAGAGCTGTCGTACTATTCCAAAAGCAAGGGGGCTTGAACCATGGGGAAATGCTATCGCGCTGAATTGACGGGGGTGTTCGGTTGTCCGGTTGATGACAATCCGACCGTAGTCCTGGAGGAAGCCGGTTTCAAGGCTCTGGGACTGAACTACCGGTATCTGACCATCAAGGTCGAGGACGGCGACCTTGAAGTCGCAATGCAGGCAGTTCGGACGTTCAACATGCGGGGTATCAACCTGACGATGCCACACAAGGTGAAGGTACTCCAGTATCTTGACGAGCTATCCCCCGCCGCGCAGATTATCGGCGCGGTGAATACCGTGGTGAACAACAACGGGCGGCTCTGGGGTGAAAACACCGACGGCAAGGGCTTCGTCGCATCGCTACATGATGCGGAGGTGGCTTTGTCCGGCAAGCGGGTGACGATTCTCGGCGCAGGTGGCGCGGCGCGGGCGATAGCGGTCGAATGCGCATTGGGAGGAGCGGCGGACGTCATCATCATCAACCGCAATGTGGAACGCGGCGAAGAACTGGCGCGATTGATTGCTACAAAGACCCCTGCGTCGGCGAGATACATTCCTTGGCGAGGAGCGGCGACAATTCCGCGAGAGACGGACATATTGGTTCAGGCGACGAATGTCGGGCTGATTCCCGACACTGGCAAGCCGGATATCGACTACGGCTCGCTTCATGACGGCATGGTCGCCTGCGATGTTGTGTTCAACCCTCCCCTGACGGGTTTTCTGGTAGAAGCGGCGCATCGCGGACTCAGGACGGTCAACGGGCTGGGGATGCTGGTGAACCAAGGGGCGTTGAACTTTACGCTCTGGACGGGAGAACCCGCTCCGTACAAAATCATGTACGATGCGTTGCAGGCGGAGTTCGGGGCGTAGGCTTTCCTACCCTACTTGCCGATAATTGCAAAACAAGAGGTTCCAGAGGACTTGGAAGATTCCATTCCCGGTACTGCCAGCCGTTGGAATACAAAAAGCCCCCTAGTCCAAGAGCAAAGGCATGACGTGTATTTTTTATACACGAGGGCCGAAGCGACACAGCGTCGGGGGCTTTGATCGAGTTACCGCATAGCGTAACGAAAAAGAAAAGAGCCTGTGACTAGGCCGCGAGCCACGAAGTGTATACGTAGATACATGAGTGGCGAAACAACGAAATCACAGGGCTTTTATTCGAGTTACTGGGGTTGCTTGCCAATATAGGCCAGGATTCCCCCATCAACATACAACACATGCCCATTCACGAAGTTCGACGCATCGGAAGCGAGGAATACCGCGGGGCCTTGAAGGTCGCTGGTCTCGCCCCATCGGGCGGCGGGAGTCTTCGCGATGATGAACTGGTCGAACGGGTGACGGCTACCGTCCGCCTGACGCTCACGAAGCGGAGCGGTCTGGGGAGTGGCGATATAGCCGGGTCCGATGCCGTTGCACTGGATGTTGTGCTCGCCGTACTCGGAACAGATGTTCCTGGTGAGCATCTTCAGGCCACCCTTGGCGGCGGCATAGGCGGAGACGGTCTCGCGACCGAGTTCACTCATCATCGAACAGATGTTGATGATCTTGCCATGGCCTTTCTTGATCATGCCGGGAATGACGGCCTTGGAAACAATGAAGGGCGCGTTGAGGTCTACGTCGATGACCTTGCGGAAATCGGCGGCGGACATTTCGAGCATCGGGATGCGCTTGATGATACCGGCGTTGTTGACCAGGATGTCAATCACACCGACTTCCTTCTCAATCTTGGCAACGGTAGCCTGTACTGCCGTCTCGTCGGTGACGTCACAGACATAACCATGCGCCTTGACGCCCTTCGCCGCATATGCCGCAAATCCCTTGTCCAGCAGTTCCTGATTGATATCATTGAAAACGATGGTGGCGCCAGCTTCCGCATAGGCGGTCGCAATAGCGAAACCGATACCATAGGAAGCTCCCGTCACCCATGCGATCTTCCCCTTCAGGGAGAACTGATCCATAAAACTCATCATGACACCTCCAAAACGTATCTATCATCTGCCAAGCCCGCGCTATGGTCATATTCAGTCATGGGCAGACAACTTCTTTATATGATAAACAACCCCATCCACGACAGGGTTTCGAGACTGTCGCCAGGATCTTCCGATACACGCGCGACAGTCCCGCCGACAGCATGTCGAACTAGCGAAGGTCTTCGGTCTTGATCCAGTCCTGGTCATCGTAGGCCCGGTTCTCGCCGCACATGGACCAAATAAAGGTGTAGTTGCTCGTACCGCAGCCAGAATGGATGGACCAACTGGGGTTCAGGACCGCTTCATCGTTGTGCATCACGATATGGCGAGTCTGCTGAGGCTCACCCATCAGATGGAACACGACGTTGTCCTGAGGGATGTCGAAGTAGAAATAGACCTCCATACGGCGTTCGTGGGTATGGGCGGGCATGGTGTTCCATACGGAACCAGTCTCAAGATGAGTCAGCCCCATGGAGAGCTGGCAGGTATCGAGTACGTCCGGATGGATGTACTGGTTGATGGTCCGTTCATTGCTGGTCGCCTGAGAACCGAGGTGGACGTGCTTTGCCTCAGCGAGGGGGATCAGCTTGGCGGGGTATGGGCGATGAGCGGGCGCGGAACACATGTAGAACTTGGCGGGGGCGTCAGACTTGTCGCTGACAAAGGCAATCTCCTTGGTACCCATCGGCAGGTAAAGGCCGTCGAAGTGGCCCATCTTGTAGACGGTTCCGTCAGCTTTGACCGCACCGGCCTCACCGATATTGATAATACCCAACTCTCTGCGTTCAAGGAAATAATGGACGCCGAAATTCTTCCAGCTGTCGATGTTCTTATCAATTTTGACTTCCTGAGTGACAGGCATCGCACCCATGGTCACGATACGGTCGATGTGTGAATAGACGGCGGACACATCATCCTTCATGAAAATATTCTGGATGAGGAATTCCTCACGCAGCTCTTCCGTAGTCATTCTCTTGAATGGCTCTTTTCCCGTTGAATACCTGATATCCATACGCATACCTCCTGATTGGGTTCTTCTTATCATAATCGGCGGGTCACATGGCCCTGGCCGAAAAACATTCCTCGTCATCCTTCGTAAAGAATCCGGCGAAATCAGTGGACAGCTTGTCTCCCAGCCGCCGGATACCGCCGTTGAGATGGTTCATCATCCACCCCTTGACGGCTTCCTTGTCCTTGTGCTTGATCAAATCCACCAACCGTACATGCTCTTGATAGATATCATGAAACATGTGCATCTCAACGATATCCAGCATCCTGAACCGTGTGTAGTGCGCTTCGGACTTCTGGATGATTTCCCACAGTTGGTCGCAATGCATCCGTTTGAACCAGAGCTGATGGAACTCCGAATCGGCCCGGTAGAAATCGGGAGGCGTAAATGCCGCCGTAGACAGCAATATCTCCTGCTGTCGCAGAAGATGCTCCACATCCTCTATGGCGAACAGATCATAGGCATCAATAAAATCGTTGACAACATTGGTTTCAATAGCACAGCGCATGTAAATCATCTGCTTGATGTAATCCATGCTCAGCAATGTGGCACATGCCCCTTTGTAAGGAACGATCTCTATCAGCCCTGCGTCTGACAGTCGCTGAAAAGCGGTACGCACAGGAGTACGGGACGCGGAAAATCGTTCACAGACCATACCTTCAAGTAAAGTCTCGCCAGGCTTGATGGTCAAATCGAGGATTTCCTGTTTGAGCGTCTCGAACACTGTATTGGCGATATCCCCACCCTGGTTCTTCATTGACTTCCACCTTTTTCGACTCAATATACAATCCTGACTGGCCGCATATCCTGTTAATGACAATGTTTTGACCATGTTTGTATACACATTAAAAATTCGTATACAAACCATACACTTAGTATACTACCCCTACCTTGGTATTCTGTCAAATGTTTTTTTTGTTTACCACATCGCATGTCGGCATGAATCAGTCCATTGGATGGGAATAGAAAAATATTCGTCCTGCATGTTGTTGCTACGTCCTTTATGTCGGGATTACGTCCTTTATGTCGGAGCTACCTGTCGTCTACGTCCTTTATGACGGGATTACGTCCTGCATGTTGTTGCTACGTCCTGCATGTTGTTGCTACGTCCTTTATGTGGGGATTACGTCCTTTATGTCGGAGCTACCTGTCGTCTACGTCCTTTATGTCGGGATTACGCCCTTTATGTCGGGATTACGTCCTGCATGTTGTTGCTACGTCCTGCATGTTGTTGCTACGTCCTTTATGTGGGGATTACGTCCTGTATGTCGGAGCTACCTATCGTCTACGTCCTTTATGTTGTTGCTACGTCCTGTATGTTGGGATTACGTCCTACCTGATGCATGGAATATCCC
>JAXEWB010000047.1:0-16661 GCA_034114085.1 Sphaerochaetaceae bacterium
TAGATAGCCGTTCCGTCCATGTTGATTGTCGCGCCAAGAGGCAGGGAGAAGGAATAAATGTCCTTGGGAACGCCGAGCCGTTCCGCGGCTTCCATCGTTACCGGCAAAGTCCCGTTGGAACTTCTGGTGACGAACGCCGTGATGAACGGGTTCTTCGCCTCATTGAAGTAGGTTTTCAGACTAAGCTTGTTCAGCTTGATCATTCCTAGATAGACGATTACGACATGAAGCGCATACCCGATGAAACAGGCCAGCGTCACGACGCCGAGGGAGCCGACGACCTTCGAGCCATTCTTGGCGAAGACCTCCGCGACGAGGGCGAGTACGCCGATCGGAGCGTACTGCATGATGCCGGTGACCATCTTCATCATGACCTCGGCTACGCCGTCGCAGAAATTGTAGACGGTCATCCCCGCATTGCGGATTCTTTCGTTACCAGAGACTTTCAGATAGGAAATGCCGATGCCGAACACCAGAGCGAAGAAGATGACGGGAAGAATATTCTCGTTGACCACCGCCTGGGCGAAGCTGGTAGGAACGATGTTCAGCAGCGTGTTCGCCATGGACTGGGGCGCGGCGGCCTTGCCCGCGGCGTTCGCCGCCAACGCAGCCATCGCAGCGCTTGGACGGAAGATAGAACCCATCAACAGACCGATGATTACCGCGAACGCGGAGGTCAGCAGATAAAATATGATTGTCCTGATACCAACCTTGCCAAGCGTAGCAGGACTGACCGATGAAGCACCGACAATCAGGGTGGAAAGAATGATCGGCATCATGATCATCTTCAGCAAGCGGACGAACAGCGAACCGAACGGAGCGATCCACAGAATCTTCTCCTTGAAGATGATTCCCAGAATCGCGCCAATGACCAGACCGATGAGAATCCGGTATAGCAGGTTGAAGTTGAAATACCAGCTGAGCCAACCTTTTTTCACGGGCGCCTTGTTCTTGTCTTCCATATGAACTCCTTTCTTTTTTATGTTTCGGATACGAACAATCCGACAAGCACTTCCCAACACTTCATTTTCAAACAGAATCAAGGCTAACACAAGAAATTTTTAACAAAATCTCAACAAATTCATAGCATATTCGCAACATCAGGGGATTATCCAACACTATGCTCAGAAAAATTTACAGCATATGCGCACGGAAACGCCATAAGACAATTCGACGCTCAGCTTCCATCCGGCCATGGGGATGATGACATCTACGGCGTAGAGAGAACTATTGCTCTGGATGGGAAGAAAGTCTCCGTCAGTCCATATCGACCTACAATTCTTGACGCCGAACCTCTCATGGAATCATGAAAAAGGGCGTAGGAAAACTACAAAAGCGCCGCCGCGACCAGCATGGAGGCTTCGCAAAGCTCGCAGGTCGCGCCAAGAATATCTCCGGTAACGCCGCCAAGACGCCGACGGCTTTTCCAGCCGACATACCAAGTCATCAGCGCGCCGCAGGCAAGGACGAGGCAGAATTTGACCAACCAGCCTTCCGGCAATAGAAGTACCGTAGGGACGATGGCGACAAAGCACGCGACAAAACCATGGTACCAGCGGCTTTCACTGACCAAAATACCGGCGGTCCCCGGCACTGGCCGGGCGTATCGGTTCGCCGAGGTCTGTACGGCCAGCAACATCCTGCTGAGGACGGGAACAATCATCAGCCATACAAGGGTCGGCCGACCGGCGGCGCAAATTGCCGCGATGGAAGCGGTCTTCACAAGCAGAAGCGTCGCCAAGGCGATCACCCCGAACGCACCGGTACGGGAATCCTTCATGATTTCCAAGGTACGTTCCTTGGTCCAGCCACCGCCGAACCCGTCGGCCATGTCGGAAAGACCGTCGAGGTGGAAACCTCTGGTCAACCAAGCGAGCAAGGCGGTCACCAACGCACCGCATACAAAAAAAGAAACTGGCGATTCGGAATACGAGACGATATATGCCAGAACCCAGCAGCACACGCCAAGGACGCACCCGACGACTGGAAACCAGAACAACATCGTGGCCTGCTTGCCGCAGTCTCTGCCGGGAACCTTCAGAATCGTCAAGGTCCGGAACGCCGATGCCAAACCGAGACCTTTCATCGGACGTTTTCCGAACTCACCGGCGGACGTTCGCCCTTGATCACAACGGGAATGCCCGCGACCATCAGCACAACGGTGTCGGCGAGCTTCGCTACATCCTGGTTCAGCCATCCCGCATGGTCGCGGAACGCCCGGCTCTCGGCGTCGGCAGGAATGAAGCCCATGCCGGTTTCATTCGACACCAGAACGATTTCACAAGGGGGATCGGACAGAACCTGAAGCAATTCGACTTCCTCCTGGTACCTCCCATCCTGCGGGCCATGGTGGTAGATCAGGTTCCCCAGCCATACGGTCAGGCAATCGACCAGCGCTACACAAGTTTCATCACTCAAACGCTCTATCGCACCGGCGAGATCCATCGGTTCTTCGATTGTAACGAACTGTCCGGCCCGATCGGCCTGGTGAGCCGCGATACGGCTACGCATTTCGTCATCGATCGGCTCAGCCGTGGCGATATAGACACGCGATTGAGGAACAGCGCCCGCCGATTTCGCCAGAGCCTGGGCGAACCGGCTCTTTCCGCTCCGGCCTCCCCCAAGCACCAGAGTCACCCGGGGCTTTGACAGCTTCGACGCCCGTTGTTCCCCGACACCCGTAATCTTGGCGCCATGGGTACTGGAAACCAACGTGCCAGGAGGTGAAACCAACCTTCCCTGATGATATTTCATGTCGGATATCTTGATAGTCGCCATACGCTCCCCCCCTCCCGGACCTTCCATGCCTGCCGGTTCTTCCATATCTCACATGCCGCTTGCATCGGGCGCAGTAATGCATCAGATACACGTTCTTGACCTGACATTATAGTACTATAGCACGACTTTCTTCCAATACCTGCAACGAATTTTCCAGATGCTCCTGAGAAAAGACCTCCAGCGTCAACACCCGGTGCGTCCGGTCGGCCCGTATCCGGGTGGCCAGCGCCCGCAAAAAGGACTCAACCTTCACAGGCTCCGTGGCGCTCAATCCCTGATGGTCACGCCCGCCCTCGGCCGCCAAACCGGAAACACCGTGCAGATGGCAGATCCTCGCCCGTCCCAACAACGACGCGCAGTTGGCGGCGGCATCATGCCCCATCAACCAGACATGGCCGATATCGAGCGTCACGGCGAGATCATACCGCTCGACCAACGGAAGGACCAGCTCAAACGGATAGGACAAGGTTTCGGCGCACAGCATGTGGCTTTCCACTAGCCCGGTACGCAGCAGGACCTCCAACGACCGGTCCAGGTTGTCCAGCCAACGGGGGATATCCGCGGAAGGGCGTTCCCCGTACATGTCGGGAGTCAGATGCAGGACATACCCGAACGGCGACAGCCCCTCCGTCAGACCGATGATCTTCTTGTAAGTCTCCAACGTCCTCGAACGTTCCGCCGCATCGGCCGCGCCAGGATAGACATCCAACGGGAAATGAACTGTATAAGTCAGCCCATGCGCCGACGCCAGCTCGCGCAGCTCCCGCACCACCGCTTTTGTGGGCAGGTTGCCCGCCTCTTTCGATTCAAACAGCACCAGCTCGACGTCATCGACCTTGTCCGCCAAATATCTCACGTTCGGCAGTATGTCGTCGGGAAGGATATAGCTGCTCGTCCCCAGACGCCATGGCCAGCCGGTCTTTGTTTTTGGATAGGATGATGATGTACGCAAGCTCATTTGAACACTCCCGGCCCGTACAAGCTCTCAGCCAACGTAGTAGAATCAGTTACGCCGCATTCGGAAAAAGCGGTCATGTCGTTCAACAGCGCCACCGCCGCCTGGACAATCGGCCAGGCCACAAGCGCACCGGTCCCCTCTCCAAGCCACATGCCGAGATTGAGCAACGGGCGCACCAGCCCCAGACGTTCCAGCAACTGCCGGTGACCTTCCACGACGGAACAATGGCAGGGAATCAGATAATCGACGACCGCAGGCTCCAATTGAGCGGCGGCCAGGGCGGAGGCGGTGACGATGAATCCATCCAACAGGATTACCATTTTCAGAACGGCGGCCTCCAACATGCCTCCCATGATAAAAGCAAGCTCAAATCCGCCATACAAGGCCATTGTTTCAATTGGATTGTCGGGTCGTCCATGCAAGTTCACCGCTTGCTTCACCACCGCCAGCTTTCGAGAAAACCCGGCATCGTTCTGGGCTGCGCCCCTGCTCGTCAGCACTTCCGCAGGCCACCCCGTCAGGGCTGTGGCCAATGCGGAGGCGCTGGTCGTATTGCCGATCCCCATTTCCCCGAAAGCAACGACGTTACATCCGGTTTCAGCGATGGACCGCACCATCTTCCGACCGGCGGCCATCGCCCTTTCGCATTGCTCGACGCTCATCGCGGGGCCCAGCAGCAAATCCTCCGTTCCATATGCGACCTTGCAGTCCACAACCCCGTCCCGCGGTGTAAAATCATGGTCCACGCCGACATCGCATACAATCAGCCGCACCCCGTAGAGTTTTGCGAACAATCCGCAGGCTCCCCCGCCCCTGGCGAAGTTCCGGCACTGCTGCCAGGTAATTTCTTTCGGGCTTGTCGTCACCCCCTCCGACACTACGCCATGGTCTCCGGAGGCAAGCAACAGATGAGGTGCGCACAAACGGGGCGAGAGAGTCCGCTGGATCATCGCCACCCTCGCGGCCACCGCCTCCAGCTCCCCCAACGAATTGGGCAGCATCGCTTTCGACAGCATTTTTTCACGGATTTCAGGATACAGTTCCCGTGCGATAGGCTCTACAGTGACATTGCGGTTCGACATATACAAAACATAGCCCAAAGCCCCCGTCCCAAGCAAGCGGTATCGAGCCAGTCCTTCACTTGTCAAAAGACGATTCTCGACCGAATCGAATCTACCGGTTCGGTCGGAACGGAGATAGCTCCACGTCGATTTTCGATCCTTGAGCTGGCTTTTGGGGCGGACCCCCCTAGTGACAGAAGAACCTCAACCTCTCCAAACCCGAAGCACAGGCAAGGGCAGTGCTTTTGCAAGGCCTTGCAAAAGCGGCGAAGGTATGGAGAGTTATACCAAACGAGATTCCCCCTCATCGGGTTGTGGAATCCGGGCTTTCGGGACAGTCACATCCATAGGAAGACCGTCATCATCCCACATCAGGGATACGATCCCGTCTACGCAGATCAATAAACAGGTTCCCGATCATCCCGGCAAGAATCAGCAGCGCACCGATGAACAGCTGAGCGGAGAACTCCCCGTAGAAGACCTTGTCGATGGCGACTGACATCAGGATCTGGCCGGAACTCATCAGCAAGGCGGAATAGATGGCTGGAATTTTCGGGATGACGAAATTGCAGGACACGACGACGAACACCGCCAGCGAGCCCCCTCCTATGACGAGATACCATGGAACGGAAACCATGGTGCGCAGGCCGTCCAGCGTCTGGCGCGGCTCAAAAGCGGCATAGAACACCATGGCGAATACCAATGCGCCGACGACGTTCTGCCTTGCGCTGAACAACTCTCCCTTGTACGAGGCAAACAGGCCGTTGTAGACCATCTGTGTCATGGTCAGTATTCCGGCGAGCGTGCCGAACAGGATATACGGGATGGCGAAGGTCCCGCCGGAAAACGCCATGACGACGATACCCGACGCACTGACCGCAAGCGCGAGCAACTTCCGCCTGTCCAACCCGACTTTCGGCATGCCCAGCAAGCCCGTCAGGTCAAACACCAGCGCGCTCAGGCTCTGGCCGAATACAGCGGTGGCCATCGCCAACGACGCCCCTATGTTCACGATGGTCACATAGTTCAGGTTGAGGATGGCGAACCCGAACAAACCGCCGAACCACAGCCACCAGGGGGACTTCTTCCTTTGAGGATTGAACTTGCGGTTGTGCCGCCCGCCCCACATGATCATGGTGATGACGAAAATCCCCACGGCCTGGTTGACCATGAGCGACACGCCCATAGTCGTCGCGACTCCGAATTCAGTATTGAAGACGACCATAATGGAAATAACCGCGCCGGTGACGAACACCAAGACGGGATAGAACAGCTTTCTCATGTTGGCAATCCTATCATGCCCGACCGGTTTGGTACACACCGCAGGCAGTCTGAACTCCTATACCCGGTCGTAGGAATCAGATGAACGAGAATGAACTCCGCCCCCTGAAGAATCATCATGCGAACATTGGGAATCAGGGACACGCACCAGCCCGGGAACAACCAGGGAACAACCCGAGGCGGGCGGAATGAACACTGAGCAAGCCCAGGGCAAACTACATATTCAGAATTCATGTTTTTTTGATATGGTACAAGGGCTCTGGTTCTGAAGCGGAAAGTTCTTCGATGAATCCGTCCGAGCAGAGGGAGCGTATGCAGGCATCGACCCGCTCAGGCTCGAAGCTTGAAAGATCGTCCAGCAACTGACTGCGGCTCAAGGTCCCCCGTTCAGAAAAGTGCAACAGCAACAGCCCGCGAATCTGCCGGTTGGAATTCTTGAAACTGGACTGCTTGGCGTAGTGGGCGCTACGGCGATTTGCGTTGGGAATCAGGAACTTGAGCAACACGCCGTAGTCCATCAACGCATAATACCAAGCCCGGACATCCTCGACGTCGAGAAGCAACGCTTCGAGCAACGTCCGCAGCACTTTATCATGGACCTGTTCCTGTCCTGGGAAAAAACAATGGAGCAGGACACGCCGGATATTGGTTTCCAGATAGACCGCGGGACGGCCATGGCAGAACGCACAGACAGCGGCGGCGGTGGAGGGACCGACACCTGGCAACGTGAGCAACGTATCATAGTCGTCAGGAAGCTCCCATCCCCACTGCTCGGACGCAACGGCTACCTTGCGCACGGCGAGCGCCCTGCGAGGATAGCCAAGGCCCTTCCACAGGGCGAGGACATCCTCCAGCGAAGAATACGCCATCGATTCCCACGATGGCCAAACTTCAAGGAACGCCTCATATTTGGGCAGGACGCGAAACGTCTGCGTCTGCTGGAGCATCACTTCGCTCAAAAGGACAGGCCAGGTATCACGGGTTTCCCGCCAGGGAAACCGCCTGCCGTATTCACCGTAGAACCGCCAGACCAGATCGCTGAACTCATGGCGGGCGTTACACCGCTCATCATCATCCAAACCAAGATAGTCAACCGGAGAAACAAGATAGTCGCTGGCTACCGACAAGGAAAGCGCAGGAAACTCCGCGGCAAGCCCTTTCGACACCTTGTCCGCCCCCCCTTGGAAACGACTTACAGGCAGGGAACGGGAAAACTCATCTTTCTCAAAGAATTCCAACTGGGACATACGCTATTCGTCCGTATCTTCCGCCTTGCGCTCAACGGGAACATCCTGTTCTGGCAGGGAATCCGGCTCTGCTTTCTGAGAACCCTTCGGCTCCTTGCGGGTATATTCCGGCATGATGAAATCATACATTCCGGACTCTACGTTGCGGTCGGAGGCATGCTTGGCGGGCTTTGCCTCGGTCGTAGCCTCCGCGGAAACCTCTTGCGTCGGGACATTGGGCTGAACCCCTCCGCCGCGCTTGCCTCGCCGTTCCTGCTGCCGGGCCTTGCGTTTTGCCTTGGCCAACGCCTTCTCCTCCTCGTACTGCCGCCGATAGCTCTTGCCGCTGCTGATGATGACGGCTATGGGCCGCAACGATTTCACATTGGCGCAGATGATCTGCAAAACGGAAATAATCGGAACGGCGAGGAACATGCCGGCGATTCCCCAGATATAGCCCCACAACGAGAGGGCGACCAGAATGACGAACGGACTCAGGTTCAGCTGGACCCCCTGCAAGCGCGGGTCGATGATATTGCCCAGCACCATTTCGATGGAGATCATCAGCACGGCGACATAAATGATCATAGCCCAGTCCGGCGCGAACTGGATGATCGCCATGAGGATTGTCATTGAGGTGATGATAATCGAACCGATGGACGGGATGAAGTTCATCACAAAGGCGAGCACGCCCCAAAGGAACGCAAAGTCGAGGCCCGTGACCAACGAAGCGAGAAAGAACAGGACGCCAGTCGCGGCGCTGATCAACGCCTTGAGCAACAGGTATTTCGACACCTGGCGGTTGACCCGCTCAAACAGCACGGCGACTTTCATCCCCTTGTGGTTGGACATGACCTTGAGTTTCGGAATCAGCGACTGCCGCTCCAAGAGCAGAAAGAATACGAAGATATAGATCAGCATCGCATCGCTGGCGATGGAGACGAATTTGCCGGAGACGCTATATAGGCTGTCCATCAGAAGCTTTGCCCAGTTGAAGTTGATCAAGGAGAGCAACGTCCTCCCACCGAGATCCGCGTCGAACCTATCCACCAGGAAATCTGTGAGCCATCTATCAATCATCGCCACACGGTCGATATAGTTCGGAACTTGCCGGACCAAAGTGTTGACCGTAATGACGCAAAACCATCCACAGGCGAGGAAAAACACCAGCAACAACGCCATGACGATCAGCGTAGACAGCCATCGCGGAAACCTCAGTCGCTCCATACGGTCCACGAAGGGGTTGCAGAGTAAAAAACAGAAGCAGGAAATGGCAAGCGGCAGCGCCACAGTCTTCGCCGCCTTCAGGACGAAAAGAATGATGAGGACAAGGATTATCCCGAGAAAAGTCTTAAGTGTCCGTTGCAGGTCTTGGGCGGTATCTTCCATGTATTCACTATAGTCTAGCTTGGAAAAAGCTTCAATATCTGTTATGACTAACAGCATGGAACATCAAGCGAATCTGGACAGAATCCAGATAGTTCTTGTAGAGACTCAGGACGGGGCGAACATAGGCTCCGTATGCCGTGCGATGAAGACGATGGGCATCACGCGGCTCGCCATCGTCGGAAATCGGATTTATGATGAAAACCGCGTACGTACGCTTGCGCTCCATGCGGCGGACGTATGGGAGGACCATCGGCGTTTCGCCACCTTGCAGGATGCGCTGGCGGACAGCGTACTGTCGGTCGGCGCGACGCGGCGCAGGGGCAAGTTCCGCAAGTTCTGCGCGGTCAGCCCGGAGCAGCTGGCGCAACGGGTCTCGGCTACGGGAGAGGGAATCGTTTCAATCGTCTTTGGCCGGGAAGCGGACGGGCTGACCGATGAAGAAGTCGCCACCTGTTCCATGATTGTGACGATTCCGACAAGCCCCCTGTTCCCCTCCCTCAACCTGTCCCAGGCGGTGCAGATCATTACCTATACCTTGTACAACCAACTCAAGCCATGGCCAGTCGAGGCATCTCCCGTCCCCCAGCAACGGACGGAGGCCGCCGCGCAGCGGGTCATCGACAGTCTGGAGACGCTCCCCGACTATTTCAAGGGTGATGAAAAAAAATGGACGTACCGTTTTCTTCGCGACGCCTTCACCCGGGCGGCGCTCACCGAAAGTGAAATTCAGAAGATGGAGAAAATCTTCGTAAAGATGACCCGCATCAAGAATTTCAAGGAGATGGAGACCGGCGCATCCCGCGCAGTACCGTCGCAGAAGGCCGATGATGATATCATGCCGACACCCATGTCCGGTCCACAGGAGGAATGATGAACAAAAAACCAGCTTTCCTAACCCCCATGCCGGTAGTTGTCGCGCATCGCGGCGACAGCATGCATTATCCGGAGAACACCCTCCCCGCTTTTCTCAGCGCGGTGAAGATGGGCATAGATGTCGTCGAGACAGACGTGCATCTGTCAAAGGACGGCGTTCTGGTCATATGGCATGACCCGACGCTAGAACGGAACACAGACGGCAACGGACGAATCGAAGACCATACCCTCGTAGAACTCAAGCAGTTCGACGCGGGCTATACGTTTACAAAGGACGGCGGGAAGACATTTCCGTTCAGGGGGACGGGGGTGCGATTGGCAACATTGGAGGAAGTCCTTCAGGCGTGTCCCGGCCAGCGGTTCAACATTGACCTGAAGAGCAAGACGCCAGCCATCGTGGACGAATTCATCAAGGTAATCCGGCGAAACAAGTCGGAGGAGCGGGTCGTGGGAGCCTCGTTCCATATCTCCAACCTCAAGGCGCTGCGAACGAAGGCCCCGGAGATACTGACCAGCGTCACGACCGTGGAAGTACTGCGGTACTTGTTCCTCCAAAAGCTCCATCTGCTGCCGAAGACGCTTGCGAAAGGTCGCCAAATCATCTTCCAAGTCCCGGTACGGCAATGGGGGATCGAAGTCATCACCCCAGGATTCATCAAGGCGTTCCACAAACGGGGGGCGGTCATCCAAGTCTGGACGATCAACGAGGAAGCGGAGATGCGCCGGTTGTTCAGCATGGGCGTAGATACGGTCATGACCGACGATCCCGCCACCGTAATCAAGGTCGCCCAAGAAATGGGACTGCGCAAAGCCAGATAACCAGGAACATTCATCATCCAATCTATATAACATGCTTGATACAAGGAGTCTCACGTATGGAAGCGTCAAAAGTGTATTTCACGAATCTGAGAACCGAGGCGGGAACCAGTCGGCTGACAAAACTCGAACGTCTGCTGCACCGGGCGGGAATCGATAAGATAGATTTCAAGGACAAGTACGTCGCAATCAAGATTCATTTCGGAGAACCGGGCAACCTTGCGTTCTTGCGTCCGAACTATGCGGCGACCGTGGTCAAAGTGGTCAAGGAGCTTGGCGGCAGGCCGTTTCTCACCGACTGCAACACCCTGTATGTCGGCGGACGCAAGAATGCGCTCGACCATATCGACACGGCGTATCAGAACGGTTATTCACCCTTTTCCACCGGATGTCATGTGCTGATCGCCGACGGATTGAAAGGTACTGACGAGGCGCTGGTTCCAGTCGAAGGCGGCGTCTATGTCAAGGAAGCGAAAATCGGACGGGCGTTGATGGACGCCGACATCATCATCTCGCTGAATCATTTCAAAGGACACGAAGGCACCGGTTTCGGCGGCGCGTTGAAGAACCTCGGCATGGGCGGCGGTTCCCGGGCGGGCAAGATGGAGATGCATAGCGCGGGCAAACCCCATGTAGACACTTCCCTCTGCATCGGGTGCGGCCGTTGCGCGAAGATATGCGCCCATGACGCCCCGGATCTGTCCAGCGGCAAGGCTGTGATCAACCACGACAAGTGCGTCGGCTGCGGACGTTGTATCGGCGTCTGCCCCAAGGACGCGGTCCTGCCCGCCAGCGACGAAAGCAACGACATCCTCAACTGCAAAATTTCTGAATATGCAAAGGCGGTGGTGGACGGCCGACCGAATTTCCATATCAACATTGTCATAGACATCTCGCCATATTGCGACTGCCACGGTGAGAACGATGTACCGATCGTACCGGATGTCGGCATGTTCGCATCATACGACCCCGTCGCATTGGACGTCGCCTGCGCAGACGCGGTGAACAATCAGCCGATCATGCCGGAAAGCCATCTGGCGGAGGTGACCCACGAACACCACGACCACTTTACCGACAGCATGCCGGCTACGGACTGGCATGTCGGAGTAGACCATGCGCAACAGATCGGGCTGGGAAGCACCAAGTATGAATTGATCACCATACGGTAGGGATATGCGGGAAGCCTATCGGACTCCACCCCGCGGATTACCTCCCGGAATCAGCCGATAGGGAAACATGACCACGGGGTATTTGTGAACAGTTGCAAATGATGGCCTGAAAACCAATCGATGGCGACAAAACGGCCAATTGATAGACGGGACGCAAGGTGACCGCTTCCCGAATCCGTACCCTTGCGAGTGCAATGCAGATTCATGAGGAAAACGCTACAGGAAGACCTCCCGTAGCGTTTGTTATTGGATTTGAAATACGGCATTGTCGATGACAACGCCGTCAGAAAACCGCCCCTCAAACAACTATTGCGCAAGAGAATGACTGAAAGACAAGGCGGGAAGCCCCCTCACACATCCCGATATCGTGCGAATACATGGAGCAAGATATCGAATAGGATGAGAGCGTCAGCGAGCAAATAAGTACGGGAGCGGGGCGACCAACGCAGTATTACAGTCATTAACCGAGCGAACCTTGCGAAGGGAAACAGCTTCATGACAAGGCGTCAAGACAATGACAGTACCTTGTGTACGGCATTGTCGATGACAACGCCGTCAGGGAACTGTTAACCGAGCAATTTGTCGGGGTCAAGGTTGACAAACTCAATATCCTTGAAATACTTCCACGTATCCACCTTCAGCTCCCCGCAGGCGGGCTCGTCACAGACGATCAACGCCTTGGGATGCAACTGCAACGCGCTACAGGTCCACTGCTGGCTGACGCCGCCTTCGATCGTCGCCTGCAAGGCACGGGCCTTGTTATGCCCGTTGACCAGGATCAGGACCTCATGGGCGTTGGTAACGGTCTTGACACCGACGGTCAGGGCGGTAGAGGGTACCTTGCTGATATCATTGTCGAAGAACCGGCTGTTCATCACCTTGGTATCATAGGTCAGGTTCTTGAGGCGGGTCAGGGAGCTGAGGGAACTGAACGGCTCGTTGAACGCGATATGACCGTCGGCACCGATACCGCCGAGGAACAAGCGGATACCGCCCACAGCGGCGATACGGGCCTCATACGATGCGCATTCAGCGATCAAGTCAGGCGCATTGCCGTTGAGGATATTCACGTTGTTCTTGCAGATGTCAATATGGGAGAATAAATTAGTCCACATGAAGGTATGGTAGCTCTGGGGATGGTCTTCGGGAATACCAACATACTCATCCATATTGAAGGTGATGACATGCTTGAAGGAGACATAGCCGATCTGGTTCAAGCGAATCAACTCCTGGTAGGTCCCCAGCGGGGATGAACCGGTAGGCAGACCAAGGACGAACGGCTTTTCGGCGGTAGGGGCGAAATCCCTGATGGCCTTCGCGATATAGCGAGCCGCCCAAAGGGACAATTTCTCATAATCTGGCTGGATGATCACTCTCATAGCATTCTCCTTTTCACTCAGACTGTGCGCACCGCATGGGATGGCGCCGCAAAGTCCTTCGCGCTTTCTTGTTCGCATAGGCGAAATATCTTGGTTCCTGGCAAGATGCATGTGACAACACCATTAAACCATAAGAAAAGCTCCAATACAACCTCATCCCTGAGAAAAGGTGACTGAGAAACGGTATCCGGCAAGTCTGAAATGAAGCGAAAGCAGTCTCGAGCGGAACTATCGTCAGAAAGCCTCGTCGATGATGCCTCCGGCCATAATGATGTCATGGTTATAGAGAACAAGACTCTGGCCGGGCGTCGCAGCCTTCACCGGCTCGTCGAACACAGCCTCCAGCCTACCGTCAGGGAGAAGCCGGGCGACCGCCGGACGGGGATCGCCGGTAGAGCGGATCTTCGCCATTACGGGGACATCGCCCTCCAACGTCTCCACAGCGCCCCAGTTCACAAGCCCTGCGCGCACGGTACGCTGATAGGTTTCTTCTTCATATCCGACCACGACCTCGTTGGTAGCGGGACGGAGCGCCAAGACGTACAGGGGACGGGGGGCGGCTATGCCCAGCCCTCGGCGCTGGCCAACCGTATAGTGCCAGACACCCTCATGCCGCCCCAAGACTTTGCCTTCGGTATCGACGATGTTCCCCTGCTCGGACGCGACACCGAGCAGATCGCTGTAGTCGCCCCCGTAGAAGTCCTGGCTTTCATCCTGGCCCGGACGATGGAATCCATATCGTTCATCGATCTTGCGAACCTCATCCTTGGTCATCTCCCCCAATGGAAAGAGAACGGTGGACAACTGCCCCTGATTCAATCGGTACAGGAAGTAGGTCTGGTCCTTCTTGACGTCTACCGCCCGATGAAGCGACCACCGCCCGGAAACCGCGTCATACAGGACGCGAGCGTAATGACCGGTGGCGAACTTGTCAAATTCAATGCCACGTTGCCGCGCATAGTTGACCAAGGCACCGAACTTGACCAGCGCATTGCACCAGACACAGGGATTGGGGGTACGCCCGCCCAAGTATTCATCGCGGAAATTGCGGAGGACGGTGCCTTCATACAGCTCACTGCAATCCAATACAAAATGCTCGATTCCAATCTTGCGGCAGATGGCCTTCGTAGCTTCGATATCTTCCGATTTGTCAGGGCTATAGCAGCTATTTATTTTGACGCCTGTCTCGGCGGTCGCCTTGCGGAGCCGTTCCGCGGTGGGAAGGTCTTCCTTCCAGATCGTCATAGTCACGCCTACGACCTCATGTCCGGCGTCCTTAAGCAGCAACGCGGCGACGGAAGAGTCGATACCGCCGCTCATCCCGACCAATACCTTCATCGTAGCCTCCTGTCTTCCTCCCCCGGAAAAGGGGCGGGCGTGATGGATTCGATAGAACCGAGAACCAGCTTTTCCTCTGCGCCTCCCGATTTGAGGTCTGTATAACAAAAGAACCGCCTTGAAAAATCAAGGCGGTTCTTTAGAGCGAGAGCGACGGGACTCGAACCCGCGATCTACGGCGTGACAGGCCGTCGCGATAACCAGCTTCGCTACGCCCTCGTAGCAGAAGCTAAGTTACTGTACCTTGCCCTTTTTGTCAACACCTCCAGAGAAAATTTTCCAAAACGGAAAGAAAGCGATGCATATTTCGCTATCATGCAACCAGATAGAACATTCGCACCACATCGTTTCAAAAACAGCTATCATATGCACTCCATCAACTAAGGAGGTTGTTCACTTCGCATAACCAAAGTATACTGACAGGCGTAGCCGCCAAACACAGGAGGGAACCATGCAAGAAGCTATTCTCGGATTTTTCCAGCGGATCGCCAGTCCGACGCTCGATACCTTGGCCAATATCTGTTCGTTGGTTGGAGAGTCGGGATTCATCATCGCCGTAGTGGCGGCAGTCTATTGGTGCGTCAACAAAAAGAAGGGCTTCGCCATCTGCTCCACCCTGCTGACCAGCCTCGTGACCATGAATCTCCTCAAAGCGGTCGTCAGGGCTCCCAGGCCCTTCCAGGTCCTGCCGGAAATCGAGGGCAAGCGGCTCAGTACCGCTACAGGCTATTCATTTCCAAGCGGACATACGACGGCGGCGGCGACCTTCTATAGTTCCAGCGCCTTCGCGGCGAGAAAGCGGGTCCTTTCCATCATCTGTGCCATCGCCATCGTACTAGTCGGCGTCTCGCGGATGTACCTTGGCGTACACTGGCCCATCGATGTCGCCGGGGGGCTGATCCTTGGCATGACGATCAGCCTTGCGACCTACCGCCTGTATGAGAACCTGTTCGACAACCGCAAGGCGTCCCTGCTGTACGCCGTCATCGTCGGTGCGGCGGGAACGGTTGCGGCTGCGATCATCACCATCATCCTTTCCATGGGGAAAGGGGATCCTGTCGCTTTGACCGATCTGATGAAGATGCTCGCCCTGGCTGGCGGTGGATATCTGGGATTCGCGCTGGAAAGAAAATACGTCAACTACAGCGTGGATGGTACAGGGGGACGAAAATTGCTCCGGTATGTCGTCGGAATTGTCGTATTGCTCCTGATCATGGGGTCTAAGGCGATCCTGCCCAGCCACATGTTCTTCGGTTTCCTCAGATACTTGCTTTGCGGTTTCTGGGCGATTGGACTTTATCCGTTCCTAGGCAGCAAGATACGAATCAAGGGAATCGCATTATTTCCTACCATGGCGTAGGACGGGCATATTGGGACGAAGAAAATGGGAATGTGATGAAACTCTTTACCTATGTATCAAAAAAGACCGCGGTGCTTTATGCGCTTACTATCGCGACGTTTATCGGCACGCTTTGTCTGCTGCCGGCGCTTCCGGAAAAAATCATCATGACGCTCCAGCCGACTGGAGAACAGAAACCAGCGATGTTCCTGCTTCTGACCGCACTTCTGCCGGGGCTGGCTACTATCCTGTTTTCCTGCGTGCCATATGATGATGAACGCGGGACGGCGAAGCAAAGGCCGTTCCATTATCAATCGCTCATGTGGCTGTTCGCATTGGCGTTGGTCGTCTATCATTGGCTTGTTATCGTCAACGCACTGGGTTTTTCCATCACAGGGGAGGTAGTCGCCCAACTTGCCCTTTCTTTGATGATGATCGTCATCGGAATATATCTGCGTCCTTTGCCGTTCAGGCATCCAGGAGCGGCAATCAAGCTGAGTTGGGTTACGGAAGATGAAACCGTCTGGAACAAAACGCATCGCTGGGGTGGACTCGCTTTCATCCTTGTCGGACTCATGACCATGGCCTCCATAGTGCTTGTACACCTTCCCTTCCGGTTATTGTCACCCTCCATCCCCACGATTGTCCTGATTGCCGGTCTGCTGGTCGCAGGTGTTACGATCATGCTGGGAAGCATGCGTTGCTACAAAAAAGTACTGCGAAGCAAAGACTGAGCGCACCGTCAACGGCATACCGGCAACATCTCAGGGCATATCCAGTTGGATATATCAAAACGAACTCTAAATTACCAATGAATTTTCCAATTCCAGAATTCTCATCCAAGTGACGGCCAATCGTCGCTGCCTTTTTTTGGGGGGGGTATTCCAAATGAACTTACCACCAGCCAGTAACGAACTAGCAACGAACGTGCAAGCAATCAGCAACGAACTTACCATCAACTGGCGATGAACTGGCAATGAACTCCACCAAGAGAATTCCCAACAACGGGTTGCCATATAAAGAAATATTCCAGTCACCATCAATCAGCCCTGTT
>JAXEWB010000048.1:0-82697 GCA_034114085.1 Sphaerochaetaceae bacterium
CAAGCAGTCACCAAGCAGTCACCAAGCAGTCACCAAGCAGTCACCAAGCAGTCACCAAGCAGTCACCAAGCAGTCACCAAGCAGTCACCAAGCAGTCACCAAGCAGTCACCAAGCAGTCACCAAGCAGTCACCAAGCAGTCGGGCGCCAAATGGGGCTTGTTCAATGCCTGTCGGCTGACGGAATCATCTCGCAATAGAAACGATAAAATTCCTCCGGCCGGGTATCTTTCAGCCATTTTCTCGAGGTGATCTGGAGTTTTGAACCATGACGCTCCATCCAGCGCTGTATGGGACTGCCTGCAAGCGGTGAAATAAGGTTTCCTTTTTCAACGAAGAAGGTGAGGAATTCCTTGGAGGACAGCAGGTCGAGGACTTTTTTTGCGTTATCTTCGCTGACTGTATTCCGTACGCAGATGTACGAAGGGACCGCCACGGCGCCATCACTTGGACAGAACGCTTTGCCTTCGGTCGTGTTCACTGCGAACAACGACGGAACCAACGCCAGCGGTTTTGCCTTGGTCTTTGCAAGCTGGAAGGCCTGTACCGGCATCCCTGTAACGGCCGCCTGACGGAACAACGACCTTGCGGCGTCGAGCCCGTATCTGTTCCAGACGGTTTTCACCACCGATTTCGCCGCGGAGTTGTTGATACCCCCGAATGCGACGGGAAGCCCCTGTTTGGCGACTTCCTCCAGGCTCAGAGCTGTGTCGCGATTCATGTCCGGAGTGAAAAAAACAAGCGGTATGACCAGAAAAGGCAACAAGTAATCCCCTCGCTCTACGGCAGGAACTCCTTCTGTTGACTTTACGCCGTACCATCCGCGGAGCGGAAGCAGGTCGCTCTCCAGCTTGGAAAATACCCGATGGTCCTCGAACACCTCCAAGTCCGCGCTGACGATGATATCCGGCAACATGGCGTCCGGTTTTCTCAGGTAGTCGGACATATGCATCGGATATCCCAGGCCGAAGCTTTCCACCCGTAGGTTGATTCCCTCATGTCGCAGTGTCTTTACACACGTTTCAAGATATGCCAGCTCCTGCCGATGCAGTACACAGATGTTGTTCCAATATACGCTGATGTCCGTCATGCCAGATGTTCTCCTTTTCTCAGCAGAGCCTGTAAACGGTTCTGTCTCCGGTATTGCCGTTCCAGCTCTTGGAACAGCCGTTGTTCCGCCTCGTCGCGCCGTACCGTCTGGATGACGCCCCCATGCTCCAGAACGAGCCTCATGTCCGCCATCAACGCGGTATGCGGGTCATGGGTAACGATCAGCACCAGCTTTTCCTTGCCAGTCAGTACCCGAAGCGCGGCCTCTTTGTCGATGCCGGCGTTCTCAATTTCATCGATCAGGACGACCGGACTATCACAAACATGGGCGATATCGCTCACCATCAGCGCGCGGCTCTGCCCACCGCTCAGTTCGCTGAGATTCTGGCCCAATGTTATCGGTTCCTGGGTAATAGTGTTCGCCGTCTCGATGATCTCCTCGTACCGGACGCAGGAAAGACCCCTCGCCGCCGCATGCTGTCTGAGGAACTCGGAAATCCGTATGTCCAGCACGAATTTCATGTTCTGCCCCAGATGGGCGATCAGTGAATTCGACAAGCGGTTCCTGTCGCGCCTCGGGACGGAAGCCCCGTCAAGCAATATCCGCCTACCGGTGATGGAATCGCCATCGACCAGTTGTTCCATGTCCTTGATCAACCGGCTCTTGCCGGAACCCGTACTACCGACAATCGTGTATAGACCGCCTTTTCGCAACACAATTTCGTCGAAGGTTTCCTTGTCGCCCGCCTTGTTCCTGCCTGGCAGCATCGTGATGCTGTTCATCCCCTCGCTCCTGAAAAGTCAATTTTTCCGACCACCCCAAGCTGGAAATCGCTTCCGACCCTGCGCTCCCCGACACAGTATGAGCAGACCCCGCTAGGCATCGTATGCCGCAGCTTGTCGTTCTCGTAGGTTTCGATGGCGGGGAGGGCGAGGAGCCAGTCCCCGACCAGTTCCGTACCGTAGCCCTCCCGTCCGTCTATGAAGAAGATATTCGCCCGCGGCGTGAGTTCGTTGATCCTGTAGGCGATGATTTCCCGTTCCGCCTGGGATACCATGTCCACCTTCGTGATGACCACGCTGTCCGCCTGCGTCAGCATTGGCCCCATCTGTGACGGAGCCTGGCAGCTCGCCGTCGCGTCGAGGACGCAGATCGCGGCGGTCTGTTCCGTAGCGGGCGAACACCGGTGGCAGAGTCCGGCACTTTCAATAAACAGGAATTCCGCCCGCCGATCCTGTGCCCAGCCCCATAGCTCAGGCAGGTTCGAGACTAGGAAATGATCCGGGCAAATGTCGTTGCTTAATCCGGTGACGCAGGGGATTCCCAGTCGGTCATATATCTCTTGGTCCTTGCTGTGCAGGCAATCCATCTTGCAGACGCAACAGCTCCGTCCGTTTCGTTCGAGATAGGGGATTATCGCCTTGATCAGCGCAGTTTTGCCGACGGCGGAACCTCCCGAAATCATGACAACTCGTTTCATCCTATATCCTCTGTGTGTTAGCATACTAAAACTAAATTTTTCATACAGTCTCATATGAGACGTGTTTTACAGGAAAAATGCTATTGATTAACTATGTATGATTCAATATGATGAAATATAAGTTAGCAATAATTAACTTATAAAGAATCGTAAAAGGAAATATATGAACACCGCCGAATTGAAGTCTCGTCCCCCCTTTTCCAAACCCCTTCCCAAGCTGTTGACCGCCTGTCGGATTGCCGCCGGGAAACTTTTCTACGCACAGTATGGCAAAGGTCGGATTGTGGAGGACCGTAGGGACGACGAGGCGTGCGTGGTTCTGGTGGGATCGGGACAAGTCGAGGTGTTCAGTGTTTCTTTAGATGGCAACGAGGTGTTGCTTTCAGTGCTTTCGCAAGGGGACATGTTCGGAATCTGCAATCTGTTTGAACAGGATGAACTTCGGACCGTACTTCAATGCAAGACGGATTGCGAACTCCTGTTCATCCCCAAGACGGCGTTGAAAGCCGCTATCTTGGAATTTCCTGAAGCGATGTCCGAATATGCGGGTCTGTGCAACAGGAAGATTCAGTTCCTGATCCGTCGCATTGAACAACTTTCCCTGAATTCGGCGCGGGCGAAATTGGCGGGTTATCTGCTTTCACAGTCCGCGGAGGCAGCTCTGGCGTTGCCCGGTACGAAGGAATCCCTGTCCCTGATGCTCGGAATTAGCAGGGCCGCCCTGTATCGTGAATTGGCCTGTTTGCAGGAGGTTGGCGCGATTCTCAATGAAGGATCACGTATCATTGTCATCAACCGTGAGATTCTGGAGAATTTTCTCCAGCAATAGGAAGTCATATATGCCGGGAGGCATAGAAGGAGCTGTCATGAAAAAAAGTATATTCGCCGTCTTGCTCGTCTTGTCGATGAGTTTTGTCTGTCTCTTCGCCGCAGGGACTAGGGAGGGCGTACCCGTCGATTGGTCCGGCTTTACCGCCGAAGCCGCGCCGACGGCCGAAGTCCGTGTCATCGCCCTGAAAGGTCCTACCGCCATGGGGATGGTGGAGCTGATGGATGAATCCGAAGCCGGCCCTGTCGATGGGAACGACTATTCCTTCACCATTGCGGCCGCCATAGACGAAGTCACCCCGAAGATTGTACGGGGCGATGTCGATATCGCCGCCGTTCCCGCGAACCTTGCGTCAGTGCTGTACAACAATACGAAAGGTGGCGTCAAGGTTCTGGCAATCAACACGCTCGGCGTTCTCTATATCGTTGAAAGCGGCGATACCGTAGCCTCCGTTTCAGACCTCCGCGGCAAGACGATCTATGCCAGCGGCAAAGGCGCCACTCCCGAATATGCGTTGAACTACATTCTTTCCCAAAGTGGAATCGACCCGTGGAAGGACGTGACGATTGAATGGAAGAGCGAGCACGCGGAATGTGTCGCCGCGCTTGCCGCGACGCCCAACGGCATCGCCATGCTGCCCCAGCCGTTCGTCACCACAGCCATGGTGAAGAACCCTAAAATCCGTATTGCGCTGGATATGACGCAACTGTGGGACGATTTGCAGAAGCGGTCCGCTACGCAGAGCACGCTCGTCACCGGCGTCGTAGTCGGCCGCACCTCCTTTATCGAAGAACATCCGCAGGCGGTGGCTTCGTTCCTGGAGCAGTATGCCCAGTCGGTTGCGTTCGTACAGCGGAACATTCCCGAAGCTGCTGCCCTGATCGAGAAATATGACATCATCCCCGCGGCGGTCGCCACAAAGGCTTTGCCGTACTGCAACATCGTCTGCCTGACGGGCGCAGAGCTTCAGGCCAAGCTTTCCGGCTATCTCGCCGTGTTGTTCGACCAGAATCCCAAAAGCGTAGGCGGGGCGTTGCCGCTCGATGATTTCTACTTCTCCCACTAGCGGGGGCAAGGGCCGGGGGACGGTCAGGCTTTGGTCGGTGTCGCTGTGGCTTGTAATCTGGGAGGTCGCGGCGGTCGCCATCGGTCAGGACATCCTGCTGGTTTCCCCCGTCGCCGTATTGCGCAGACTGTCGGAACTGGTTCTCGCCGGTTCATTCTGGCACTCAGTACTATTCTCGTTTCTCAGGATCGCCGGAGGCTTTTCTCTGGCGACCCTGCTCGGGGCGTTGTTGGCGATATCCTCCAACCGGTTCAAGAACGTGGAAATGTTGCTGGCGCCTTTGATTCAGACCATCAAGGCGACTCCTGTCGCGTCGTTCGTAATCCTCATCCTTATCTGGGTCCCGTCCCGCAACTTGTCCGTCGTCATCTCTTTCCTGATGGTGTTGCCGATCATGTACACCAATGTGCTGGCGGGTATCCGTAGTGCGGACCGTCAGTTGCTGGAGATGGCGGACGTGTTCCATGTGCCGGCTTGGAAACGCCTGCGGTATATCTATGTCTCTCAAGTCCTTCCATTTTTTCGGTCCGCCTGTTCTGTGGCGCTTGGACTCAGTTGGAAATCAGGTATTGCAGCGGAGGTCATCGGTATTCCCATTGGTTCGATAGGGGAGAAACTATATCAGGCGAAAATCTATCTGGATACTCCCGATTTATTCGCCTGGACGTTGGTTGTCATCGTGGTCAGCGTCTGTTTTGAGAAGCTGTTCCTGGCGGTGGTTGACGCCATTGTCGGCAAGCTGGAGAGAATGTGATGGAACTGGAAATCCATGGTCTGCAAAAGCGTTTTTCCGATGTAGTCGTATTTGATGGTTTTGACTGCTCATTCCTTCCCTCCGCAGTGAACGTGCTTTCGGGAGCTTCCGGTTGCGGCAAGACGACGTTCCTGAGGATTCTCATGGGGCTGGACAGCCCTGACGCCGGGAATGTCGGTTCGTTTCCGCAGTTTCGGATTAGCGCGGTATTCCAGGAGGATCGGCTTTGCGACAACCTTTCTCCTGTCTCGAATGTCAGACTGGTCACTGCGTCCACGGTTTCCCGGAGGTCAATTCAGAATGCTCTGGAGGCTGTTGGATTGGGAGACTGCCTGGACAAGCCCGCGAGGGAGTTGTCAGGCGGCATGCGCCGTCGTGTGGCTCTGGTCAGGGCGCTTCTCGCCGACTACGACGTACTGTTGCTGGACGAACCGTTCAAAGGCTTGGACGATGCCACGAAGGAACGGGTAATTGCGTATACCCGTACCGTTACCGAAGGCAGGACCGTGATTCTTGTGACCCACGACCTCTCCGAGGCTACGGCCATGAATGCCGCTAAAGTGATTCCCCTTGCGGCCCCGCATTGGACAATCAACGGTTCCTAAAGGAAACTAATAGTTTTTTCCGACCGTCTGCCGTTTCGTATTCGGTATGCTCTTGAGCAGGGGGAGCTTCACTGTTTCTGAACACTGCCCTGTTTCGCGACGCTCCGCATTTTTTCGGCGATGGCGGTCTGGTCTCCGAGATACCGTTTGCCGATGACCTTGAACGTGTCGTCGAACTCATAGACCAGCGGGACTCCCGTGGGAATGTTGACGCCTACTATTTCATCATTGGAAAGACCGTCGAAAAATTTGACCAGCGCCCGCAAGGAATTGCCGTGGGCGGCGACCAGCACACGTTTACCGGCGAGCATGTCTTTCTTGATGACGTTTTCAAAATATGGGACGGCCCTCGCTATTGTATCCTTCAGACTCTCCGTCAAGGGAAGCTTATCAGGCTCGACTTCCCGATACTGCTCCTGGAGCCGGGGATTGCGTCCGTCGGTCGCTTCGAGGGCGGGGGGCTGGATGTCGAAGGACCTTCTCCATATCTTGACTTGGGTTTCTCCGTATTTCTCCGCCGTTTCCGCTTTGTTCAGCCCCTGCAACGCGCCATAGTGGCGTTCGTTCAGCAACCAGCTCTTCTCAACCGGCAGCCATTCCCTGTCCATCCCTTCCAGAACGAGGTTCAACGTGTGTATCGCCCTCTTGAGATATGAGGTATAGCACACGTCGAAGTCGAAACCTTCGTCCTTCAACAGCTTTCCGGCGTTTTTCGCCTCTTGCCTGCCGGTATCAGAGAGATCTACGTCTGTCCAACCGGTGAATAGGTTGAGTTTGTTCCATTCGCTTTCGCCGTGGCGGATGAGTACTAGGTTCATTTTATTTTCTCCTTCTTCTCGGATAATGCGAGCCATGCGGCGTCATCACTCGGCGGTCGTGCACATCGAAGGAAAGCGCGAATCCATGAAGCACTTTCTGCACGATGAGAGCGAAGCGAAGCACTGTCCACCTCATTTTTCCTTGCCTGTCACGCATTCTCCTTCGAATGCTTATCCCTGATGATGCGAGCCATGCGGCGTAGTGGCGCTACCCTTGGTCATTGTTCTCTGCCCAAGCCGCCGAACTACGTTGCCCCTCATAGCAGAATCCTTCGTATTTGCTACAAGTACATGTAGATAAGGTACTCATGATTGTTTGTGTCGGCTAGAATGGAGTTCATCCCGTCAAATTATTCCTTTGACAATCCGTATCAACCAGTATAGGAGAAAAACCGCGATGTTGCAGAGGACTATGCTGGCTCCCGTCGGAGTCGCATATGCGTAGGAAATCGTCATCCCCGCCCAAAGACACAGTACGGAAATGATTGCGGAACTGACAACAACCGTCTTGAAGCGTTTGCACAGGCGCATGGACGTTAACGCGGGAAACAAAATCAGGCTTGAAATCAGCAGCGCCCCCATCATCCTCATCCCCAGTACGATGATCAGGGCGGTAAGCAATGCGATGAGCATATTGTACAGGCTGGCGTTGGTTCCCGTGGCTTTCGCAAAGGATTCGTCGAAGGTGACGGCGAAAATCCTGTTGTAGAACAGGATGAACAGTACAAGAACTATGATGGACAAGGCCACGCTGAGGGCGACATCGGTTTTTGACATGCTGAGGATACTACCGAACAGGTAGTTGTAGACATCGGTATTCATTCCTGTGGTCATGGAGATCACCGTCACCCCGATGGCCAACGCACCTGTGGATATCAACGCGATCGCCGCGTCGCCCTTGATATTGCCATTCTCGCTGATTCGGAGCAACAGAAACGCGGAAAGCACCACCACAGGAATGGCAACCGCCAAAGGCGCCATATTCAATGCGGTCGCTACCGCCAATGCGCCGACTCCCACATGGGAAAGCCCGTCTCCAATCATCGAATACCGTTTGAGGACGAGACTGACGCCAAGCAGGGATGAGCAAAGCGCTACAAGCGTTCCGACAATAAGCGCCCGTAGCATGAAAGGGTAGGAGAACATATCTTGCAATAGGTCAAACATATGCGCAACCTTCACAAAAACTCCGGCCTACATCACTGGCGCGGTATTCAGTCGCAGAGCCAAAGAACAGCTGAGAACACTGGAGATGCAGTATGTGCTTGGCATATGTGACTGCGGCATGGACATCATGGGAGACCATGATGACGGCGATTCCCATCTCTTCGTTGATTCTCTGGATTAACTCATACAGCTCCTGTGTCGCCACGGGGTCTAGTCCCGCCGCGGGTTCATCCAGCAGCAGAAGCCTCTTCGTCGCGCACAACGCTCTGGCAAGCAGAACCCGCCGCTGCTGACCTCCTGACAGTTCCCTGTAGCACTTGTTTCGTAACGGCGCGATCCCCAACTGTTCCAGATTCCGTTCCGCGGTTCTTTTCTCGTTGACTGTATAGAACGGTTTGATGCCAAGGCTGTTCAAGCATCCTGACAACACTGCTTCATATGCGCTGGCGGGAAAATCCTTCTGCGCCGCAGTCTGTTGGGGGAGATATCCTATTTCCTTTGCGACAAGGCCGTCTCCCAGCTTGATTGTACCGCTGGATGGCTTTTTGAGGTGCAACAGACCCTTGATCAAGGTACTTTTTCCTGCGCCGTTTTCCCCTAGGATACAAAGATAGTCGGCATCCTCTACGGCAAAGTCTATATTCTTCGCTACGATGTTTCCATCGTAGGCTAGGTTTACGCCTGTACATGTTATCAAACTCATCACAATCCCCCTAATCTCTTGCGATACCCCCCTGGAATACGGTTGACGGGGAATCGCCTTGTTTCCTCCCCATGCCCCCATGTCGTCCGAAAAGTCGATGCACGATGAATGATGCAGCCGGTTTTTGCTCTGTCTAAGATGTCTGAAAGAGGAGTCGCCCCCGATCTCGTTCTTGGCTCCGTCACTCGCCTGCGACAGTCCCATGCCCGACACCCCCTGGTTTTTCTGGGCAAACGGTCAAACATCGAAACTCCGACTTTTCAGACAGACTCCCCGTCAACCCGCCGCCGATTGTCAGTTCAAGGCGGTACGGAGCGTCTGCGCATTTTCCATCATCATCGATAGATAGGTGATTCCCGTCTCCCATTGCTTTTTTGTGACATTATGGCAGGAATACATGGTTCGCTTCTGTGCGCCGGTGGCCTCGCAGATGGCGTCCGCGATTTTTCCGTTGGAAAGTTCGATGGTACATACCACCGGAATCCGTTCCTGGCGTACTTTGTCTATCAGAAAAGCGATTGTGGCCGCGCTGGCTTCGGTCTGGGCTGAACATCCGGGGAATGCGGCGTAGTAGTCCAGTCCATATGCGTCTGCAAAATACCGGAAGGGGAAACGGTCTCCGAACAGGACGGTCCTGCGTATTCCGGTGTCCACCACCTGTCGGAACGCTTGATCCAGTTCCCGCAATTGTCCGACATAGGCGTCGCGGTTTTCTGCGTATGCTCCGGCGTTGTCCGGGTCGCGCTCCATCATCAACCGGGCGATCTCATTGACGATCGCGATAGCGTTGACGGGCGACGTCCAGACATGCTCGTCAACTTCCTCTTCGTGGTCATGCCCCTCGTGATTAAGCGCGTCATCTTCGTGCCCTTCGTGATTGTGGCTATGGTCAGCTTGGGCGTGGTCATGGTCGTAGACCTGAGTGATGGCGGATTCTTCAATTTCTTCGTGATGATGTTCCCCCTCCATGCCCTCCACGATTTCCTCCGTAACCGTATCTACGCAATCTATCAACCGCAGTATGTCAGGTTTCCGTCCTTCCATCGAGGCGAGAATGTTTTCCACCCATGCGTCGTTTTCTCCGCCAGTGTAGATGAATAGATCACAATTCTGGATATCCTTGATATCTTTGGGCGATGGTTCATAGGAATGACTTTCCGCTCCTGGCTTGAGCAGCATGGTTACGTCGGCTTTATCTTTGCCGATCTGCCGGGCGAAATCATATTGGGGGAAAATCGTGGTGATGACTTGAAGTCTGTGTTCTTCCGTCCTTGCCTGTGCCTGGGCTGTGCCCTGCTTCGTACAGGCCGACATGCAGAGCATGCTTGCCGCCACGATCGCAAGGATATGGATAATACGTTTCATATTGTTTGTTACCTCTTTCATTGTTTGTGCTGTATTTTTGCCTATGCGCATGTGCGCGAGGACATCCCCATACCGTTGACGGATGAGCGAGATGTGCCTTGAAAGAGGTTCTAGTCGTTGATTCTTGTTTTTTGTTTGATGAGGGTGGGATGCGTAGCCAGCACTGCCACCGGTATCAGCATTGCCGCCGGCAGCGGGGGAGGGAGGGTCGTCCTGGCTTGCATCGCGGTTTCCGCATACAGTTGTCTGGAGGTCTGTTCCGCAAGATGGATGCTGGCGCATATCGGGCAGGAGTCTCCGGTACAGTCATGGTTCGCTTCGTGCAGGATGAAGAATGCGGAACACGGCAAGACGATAAGAAATACCAGTCCTGATGCGATGAGCAGTATCTTTTTCCCTGTCATCCTATCGTTCATCCAATAATTTCCTTTCCTTCGATCTTTGTCTTGGCTGCTACGGGATGAGCCGTTCCGCATTGCTCGCAGACACCATAGAAGACCGTCTTTGCCGGATCGAGTTCAAATCCATGTTGCATCAGCAAATGGGCCTGTATCTGTTCCAGCTCTCCGCATTTCAGATGGATGAGTTTTCCACAAGCTTCACATTTGCAGTGGAAGCATATCGGTTTCTGACAGTTCTCCTGTTTGTCGATGTATTCAAAGCAAGCGCCGCTCGTCTTGTCCAGGAAGTATCTGTTGACCAGACCTTCCTCCACCATCCGTTCCAGTTGCCGGTAAATCGTGGTAACCCCAATTGCAACACCTTGTCCTTGGAAATGATCGCTGATATCGTTCACCGTGACATGGGAACCGTGCATTGAACGCAGATAGGAAAGTAGTTTATCCCGTTGCTTTGTCCGATATTGAGATGTTCCAGACATTGTTCCCCTCCGTCAATTTGAAAATGATTTCCAAATTAGTTGAATTGTAGGTATCTCGTTGCGATGTGTCAATATGGAAATGGTTTCCGTTTTCTGATGCCTTTCGCTTGCGTAGGAGTCGATGTCGCCGGGGAATGTTGCGTTAGTTTTCCATGTGCGACTATTGTACGTGTGCGCGCCATCTCTGGACTGACTTAATCTTGTGTTGTTGCTCCGCGCCTTTTTTTGTCGAACCTATGACCTTTTCCGGCTTTTGTTAAGCTGGTTGCGTTTTGTGCTGGATTTTTATGCGATTCAATTCGGGGTATTGACTAAAACCAGATGGACGGGTATTCTACATCTCGCTGATTCACTGGGGGTGTAGCTCAGTTGGCTAGAGCGTTTGAATGGCATTCAAAAGGTCAGGGGTTCGATTCCCCTTACCTCCAAAGTCGATAAGTCCTTGCAATTGCGAGGACTTTTTTTTATGGTTTTCGTGCAAATCTGGAAAACGAGATTTGTAGTGCGGTCTACGAGAAGCGTTCATGGGTTTGATGAATAAGTACTTGTCATTCGCAAGACTCACCATATTGATAATGAAATGCGATTCATACTATCCTAAAACAATGAAGAAATCACTTATTTTCATAATACTGGTTCTGGCCTTATTGCCTCTGTCTCTATCTGCCAGAACTCCAGGGGCATGGTATGTCGGAGTCACCGGGAACTATGACTACAATATGCTGATGGCCCAGCGTGGCTACTATATCGGGACAAGCTATGAACCTGGACATGGATTCGGCGTTTCAATACCTGTCTCTTATCAGGTGAATGAATGGTTCGGGATTGAAACAGGACTTGGGTATGTGCAGAAGAACTATTTGTGGAGAAAGACGATAAGAGATACCAATTCTGTGACTGAACTATATGAAAAACAGACGAACCACTTCATTGAGGTCCCGCTTTCCCTCTGCTTCTCCGTAGGGAATGAGAGCGTGTCGGCCATTGTATCCACAGGGGTGTACCTTGGTTTCTGGGCGGCTTCGTACAGAGAGGGGCTTCCTTATCATTCCTCTTCTGGCATCGGAGGAGAGGGGATGGCTGATGCATACAGGACACTGTATTCCTTCTCAGAGTCTGATAACCGCTTTGAGTTCGGTTTTCTCTTTAGATCGGGCTTTGAGATAGCGCTTGATCCGTTCGTCTTGTTCATGAGGGGTTCATACAATATTTCCGTCACTGATCTTAGCAAGACTTATCAGCTTTTCCAGATAGGAAGGTACAACAGCACAATCACGGCGGAAATCGGAGCCCTGTACAGATTCGGAGGTGCGAAATGAAGCGGATCGGCATGTGTGTCTCAATTTTCATTACACTTCTTTTGCTTGTGGCGTGCGACAACAGTTTCAATCCGAAAGCTCCGTATGAGTACCTTGACGATGGCACTTGGAGCGGCATATTCGAGGGATACTGGCATGGAATGAATGAGAACTATGTATTCTGGGATGTAGATGGTACCGATTGGGACAGGGTTTATTCTGAATACCTTCCGAAGTTCCAGGCTCTTGGAAAATATGATGACGATGATGGCAAGAACGAGACGGCGGCAAGATATTTCTATGACATCTCATGCAACCTCTCTGATGGCCACTATGGATTCACTCTGCATCTTGACGACCAGATGTTCAGCGGAGGCGCCGATTTCACCGTGATGCCAGGTTTCAACCGCCTGGCGAAAGCCAATGGGTATTCGGATGCGGATATCTTCAACGGGACTTACGGCACCAATGAGTATGGTAGCAATATATTTCCGATGCTTCCTGACGAGGCAAGATATGAGAGAACGCCCAATATCCTGGTAAATGATTTCAAATTCGCCTTTTTAAAAGACGGAGCCAATCTGAAGGATGTCATTACCGCGCATTCCGCTTATAAGAACGAGGAGGGTAAGACTGTCCTTCTTTATTCAGAAGAGCATGGTAGCGAGACTGAAGTCACCAAGGACTGGGGAAAGGTAAAGTATTTCTCCAACAGCGAAGTGGTGGATGGCTCATCTCTGGTCGATCAGGTTTTTTCAAAATGGACGCTCATGATCGTGCTGGATAATAAAGTCTCAAGCCATGACGGCGCAGGCAATGCCGTTTATGGCGTAGGGATCGATACCATCGCCTTCTGCGGCATCACAAGACAGTATGATGCGCTAGGCGCCCCCTCCGATGTCGTCTACACAACGTTCTCAGCTTTCAGTTTCGCAGGATATCTTGAAGGCGATAAGACTGCTCCTTCCGTCTATGAATATCTTTCAAAATTTCATAGCTACAAGGCGGATGGGAATGCAAAAGGATTGGTGCTGGATGTCAGGGGAAATGGCGGTGGTTATAATCTGGACAGGGAATATCTCTTCGGCGATATTCTCTCTACGCCCCAGCTATTCGGCTATGAGAAAAACAAGACCGGTTATAACCGGTTCGATTTCAGTGGGCTGTTTCCTGTTTATGTATATCCTGAAAGTGAAAATCTTAAGAAATACTATGGTAATACAGATGCCACCCATCTCTATGATAAGCCTGTGGCGGTCATAACGAACAACCTGAGCGTCTCAAATTCTGAGATGACCGTTTTCTTTGTGAAGAGCCTTCCGAAAGGACGCCAGATCGGAGGAAGGACTTTTGGAGCTCAGGGTACTCTGGCCGGGAACTATCTTGACCTGAACGCAGGTCAGTTCACGGTAGGAAAGTACATAACGCAGGTCTACACTCCTTATGCCCAGATCCTTGATGCGGATAAGGAATCCCATGAAGGGAAAGGCTGCGCCCCTGATGAAGTTGTCGCTTTTAACCGTGATGACTTCAGCCTGGGGAACGACGCGAGGCTTGAAGCGGCTTTCAGATGGGTCGGGGGCAACCTGTGATAATCCGCGAGCTGAATGGCGATATGGCAGGGGGCGATGGTTGCCCGTTGTTCCCTGACGCTCCAAGCTGGTGCCTGACTGATCAGAAGTTTCTGACTGCCACCGCCTGTATCTGATTGTGTCATCTGGATAGACTGATTTTCCATTGCGGGGTGCAAGGTCGTAGTCGTAGAACTTCTATCTCTTGCCAGAACCATCTTTCCAAAAACGTGATCGGATTGTTCCGCGAACCGTCCTTCTTCCGCTTCATGAAGATGGATTCCCAAGGGATGAAAATGGTTATTTCTCACAAAACCAGAGGTGCCGGTCTTCATATTTGTCCATACCCGATATACAATAGGTCTCATGACGGATTTATCTTATATCCTGCTGGGGCTTGTCCTGAACAGCGTGGTATTCTTCGTGGTGAACATTCGTTGCTTGGCACCTGAAGAAGGACGGAAACCCCACGCCATACTCCATGGTGTCCTCCTATTTTTCTTGAGTCCGTTTTTCTATATCATTGTGTTTGAAACGCTCTACGACATGATCGTTTTCGCCCTGTCCGGGATGTTGTCCCGGGTTCCCGACGGCATTGACTATTGCATTCGTATCGGTGTTGCTCTGGTCTGTTTCATGATTCCGATGCCATGTTTTCTGCATGGCTACAGCAGGCTGGCGGGGAGGCGCAAGCGGCTGAGCTATTTCATCTTCGTCATGTCATGGATCATCAACCTCAACGCCAGGCTGATCGCCGATTCCCGTGTCGCCTTCTACCCGTTGGTTCTCGCGGTCCTTACCTCCATATGGTACTGGTTGTTCAGAAATGACATTAGGCTGATGGATGATATCGAGTTGCCGGGAATCGCCCATATCAACCGGATACTGACATTTGCTTATTTCGCCAACCTGATTCTCATGGCCGGCATCAAGATCAGGCTGCGGTTCACGTCCGCCGTGGACGTCTCCATCATGTCCTTCTGGCTCGCCTTGGTCGGCATCGTGACGTTCGGCCTGATGATGTTCTTCTTCCATGTGCTTTTCTCGTTGTTCCAGGAGCAGTGGAAGACCTTGGAGGATGCGAGGGAAAAGGAACGGCTGTCCCAGGACGTCCGGGCCAGCCAGGAAGAGATCTTTCTTTCGCTTGCGGAAATCGTGGAGGCGAAAAGCGGGCAGACCGGAAACCACATAAAACGGGTATCGGAATATACGGCGTGCATTGCGACAGTGCTCGGCTATTCCCCGCGCGAGGTCAACCGGATCAGGATAGCGAGCATGCTGCACGATCTCGGCAAACTGATGATTCCCAACGATATCTTGGAAAAACCAGGGAAGCTGACTCCTGAGGAGTTCTCGGTCGTCAAGACCCACACGACCCAGGGTGATGAGTTGTTGAAGCGTTGCACTGGCAGGACGCTGAAGCTGGCGAGGACAATCGCGGTGGAACATCATGAGCGGTGGGATGGCAAGGGCTATCCCCGCGGGCTCAAGGGGGAGGAGATTTCGGAAGCGAGCCAGATTGCCTCCGTCGCGGATGTGTTCGACGCGCTTTCCAGCAAACGTTGCTATAAGGAGGCCTGGGACGACGGGCGGGCGAAGGCTGAGATAGACGCCTGCTCCGGCTCGCAGTTCTCACCCGCCATAGTCGCCGCCTTCGACAAGGCGTATCCCGAGATAGAACGGAGTCATGCATCTTATCAGGACGATGAAGTCTGATATCGGCGGTCGCGGCATTGGTGCTTCGGACAATTGATTTGGTGTCTTTGAAGGCGACTGCTACTATTTAATGTTCAATCGACAAAAAAAACAATAGGCAAGCAGGAGGTTCGTATGTTACAGGATAAATTTACACTGACTAGAGCATAAAACCTCTTTTTAGCCAAAAGAAATGGGACGAGAATGTGTTTTGCGGTATGAAGATGGAAAACCGTAACGTCACTTTCTCATGAATTGACCGGTCTGCCGCATGGTTTTGATAGGCTCTCAAGCCGTCTGGGTTCCTCCAGAATTTGGTGGATATGATAAACCGAATGGTTTACGCTAAACAGAAGTTACGAAATTTGTACTTGCGATGAGCCTCGCTGTAATGATCCTGTGCCGCCCCTTTAGCAAGTGGGCATGTCAAATACGGCCATGCCGCATCAGCACCCGTCTTAATTCCGCCTCCACCAATTCCGCTTCGACATCTGCACATACCTTCACTGTGGGGTTTTTCATTCTGAGTTTTGTATGATCGACAACCACTCTGCCACGTTCAGTCCCTTCGGTCTCTACCGTAAGGAATGCAGGGAGGATTGTAAAGAATTCAGGATGCAAGGCACATACGGTCGCCGATGGATCGTGGATGTCTGTCTCGTCGGTATCTAGCGTATGGTCTATAGTGTGTCTTTTTCACGGGTATCAAGATAAGGAGTCACGTTTCCTTGATGAGCTTGTGACCTCGCATTTGTTCATGCAGACGTGCCAGTCACCACCGGGAATGAAAATCACAGGATTCTCGGTGGCGCCCAAGTCCTTGCACCCATGCTGGGGGTTTCCTGATGAAAAAACAAAGAGTAATTAAGTGGTCATTTTACTTTGCAACTTGTCTGTCGATGTCCTGAGGCATACTGAACCTACGGTTCTTCACCACCTCAAATGGTTCCATGCCGCTTCGGATTTTCCAGAACCCCCTGCGTTCTCAATGGCTACATTGATATCCTTGTTTCCCGTGATATATGCGAACTCTGTAAGTTAACGTGAATTCTTCACATTGCCCGTATACATGAACAAGGTGTCATTCTCATTCCAACTTGAGTGATAATTATTTGTTGACATTTTTGTATTTCAGTAATACTGTATTACAGAAAGGATGAAATATGCGGAACCTGCGGATTGGAATTAACAGCTATACATTACGATGGATGTGCGAGAAGGGCATGATTGATACTTGTGGGGTAATTGAATTTGCTCTGGCAAATGATCTGGACATCGTCCAGTTGTGTGATAATCTTCCATTGTTCTCTTTAGATGCCTTTCAATTGGATACGATTAAAGGGCACTGTGCGGGTAAAATCGATATAGAAACCGGATTCAAAGTTTCCGATTTCAAAGGTCTGATTGATTGTATTGAACTAACACGCGCTTTAGGTGCCCACAAAATGCGGTTGGTTCTATATAATGTGGTTTTTGCAAATAATTTCTTGTTTGACAAAACAAATCTATGTGTTTTGGCCGGACTGCTTGAAATGTATGATATAGAGATCATGTTTGAAAACCATTTTGAATACTCTCCTGTCGATACGTTGAATCTTGTCCGTTTCGCGCTGAGTTGTTCCACTCGCTTTTCAATTTGCTTTGATTGTTTTAATTCGTTGATCTGGAATTACTCAACCTTTGAAACCTTGGATTTGCTTCGCCCATACATTTCTGAGGTCCATATCAAAGATGTCGTAATAGCACGTCATGGTCTTGGACTGAAAGTGACGGGATGTGATCTAGGCGAAGGAGTACTTGATATTGGACGGTTATTTAAGGAATTTGAAGGAAAAAAATTCCCATCCCTTGTTTTGGAAGGGTGGAGTGAAAAAAACGACATTGTCGTTGAGCAGGAGAAAGAAAGTGCCTATGCAGGTATCCATGTTTTAAAGGAGATGAGGAAACATGTATAAGTATTCAATTATTTCATCATTTTTGGGTGACATAAAAAATAGATATATGCAGTATTCACAGCCTAGAACAATTACTGAAAAAATAGAACTGGCGAAGCAAATTGATGGAATTGATGGCCTTGAGTTGTGCTACCCCGGTGATTTCAGTGATGCCGTGACATTGAGAAAAATGATGGAAGACAGCGGGCTGGGGATTTCTGCGATCAATGTCAGGTCGCGGCGGACCGATGGATGGTATCGGGGGTCCTTTACTTCTGAAAAGGTTATGGAGCGGAATGAATTTGTCGATGGTTTCAAAAAGGCTGTCGATATCGCGAAAGATTTTGGTGTATCGAGGCTCACGACTTGTCCCTTGAATGATGGACATGACTATCCGTTTGAGATGGACTATCTGGCTGCCTATGAATACGCCGAAGAGTGTTTTCAGAAAATAGTGGAACATGATAGTGAGACGAATATTTGTATTGAATATAAGCTGAACGATCCTCGGACACGCTGCTTCTTCGCTTCCGCGGGGGAGGCGTTGAGCTTTTGCCAGAATGTGGGAGCCCCCAATTTAGGGGTGACGCTTGACGTGGGACATTCCTTACTAGTCGGGGAACGACCTGCGCAGGCGGCGAGCATGTTGTGGCATTCCGACCGGTTGTTCTATATGCACATGAATGACAATGATCGTTTATGGGATTGGGACATGGTTCCTGGCGCTTTTCATATCAATGAAATCGTTGAGTTCTATTATGCATTAGGCAAAATGGGATGTGACGATTGCTGGATGGCGTTCGATATCTGCCCCAAGGAGAACGATGTGGTATCCGTATTTTCCCTTGCAGCGAGAGTTGTGAAAAAACTTGAAGCTCTAAGTCGGCGGATTGACCAGACCAAAATGGATGCCGCGATGAAACGGAGAAATCCAATACACGCTCTGGAGACGTTCTATGAAGGCGTGTTGGGGATGAGGAGCTAGAACAAAATGGGAAAGACAAGATTATCAATTCATGGAGATAAATTCTATATCAATGATTGTCTGACATATTCGGAATACCCAAACTGCAAGCCTAATTGCCGGGGATTGCTGTTCAATCAGCGACTGATTCAGGGGGTGTTCGATGATACTGGAAACAGGGAACGGTATCGTCGTTCGGCGATGGAGCCTTTTGATCCTGACGAGAATACTAATTTACTGATTAAAGCTCTGCCTCATTGGTACGCTGTTGGTTTACGTGCGATTACTGTTGGGTTTCAAGGAGGATGGCCTCATAGTGCGGTAAGTGCGGACAAACTCAACAACAATCCATTTGGAGCTGATGGTTGTTCGTTGGATGATGCATATGCGATGAGGATGGACCGGATTATCAAAGTGGCCGATAAGCTGGGCATGGTCGTTATCGTGAATTTTCTGTACTGGGCCCAGACTAATAAGTTCAAAGACGGGCAGGCGATTGTCAATGCAATCCAGACGGGATGCCGATTCCTGAAAGACGGGGGGTATTCCAATGTTATTATCGATGTCGCCAACGAATATACTATCGATTATTTTGCGAAACATCCATTAATTAATAAGGATGAATGCATGGCTGCATTGATAGAGATGGCAAAAGAGGCGAGCGGCGGTCTTCCTACGGGCTGTAGCGGTGGCGGGGGGTGTTTCAACTCTGAGGTCGCAGAAGCCAGCGATGTGGTCTTTGTCCATGGAAACGGATTGACGAGGGGTGAATTCTACACTTTTACAAAGAACGTCATCAAGATTGTAGGAGGAAAGAAACCCATTGTTTTCAATGAGGACAGCGCTTGTATCTCTCGATTTGACATTGCGTTGGATTTAGGCGTTTCGTGGGGATATTACAATAACTATACAAAGCAGATACCGCCTTGCAGTTATGATATCACCAGAGGTGAAGATATGTTCTTCGCTGAAAAAATGGTCGATGCCTTGGGGATTCACATGCCTGATGGGGCATCCTGTGATGAAGATATCGTCCTTCAGGGTGGTACGGGAATGGATGTCATTGGTGAGGGACTCTGTTTTTTCCGAATCGCAAGCAAGAAGCCAGAACAGATATATAAAGTCGAATACTATTTGAATGGGGTTCTAGATGATGTTTCTTATGACGAACCATTTTTCTATCACACGGAACAGACCTGGATTTCATTCCCCTGGGTCCCCTCCGACGGGGATATTTTGAAAGCCGTCGTATTCATGGCGGATGGTACCGTCATTGAAAAACAGTTTGAGAAAAAATAACAAACAGATATACAAAGGAGGATGAAATGAAAAAATTTGTATGTTTTGTTTTGATTGGTTGTCTGATCGTAACAACTTTGTTTGCCGGAGGCTCTGCTGAAACGGGAAATGTTACGAAACGGACGATTCGTATTGCCATACCTGGTGTCAGTGAGACGGATACAATTGATCCGATTTCAGGTGTTGTGACTCCCGGCCTGAGCAAGTCTAAGAAATTCTTTGAAGAACAGTTTCACAAGACTCTTCCTGATGTCAATGTTGAGCTGATCGGTGTAGCTTGGGATGGATGGATTCAGAAAATGGAGGTGCTGAACAATTCAGGGGATATTGATATCGGATTTTTTACGAATCAGATAGCGGTGCCGGACTGGTACATGGATCTTACACCCTATATGGCACAGGACAAGGACATCAACTTCAATAATTTTGATGATTTATTCATACCGTCCGCTGTTCATTATTCATACTATAAGTCATTCAACTATCCAGAGTATACGAACAATGTCTATGGTTTGCCCATTGGGATTATCAATGAAATCTTTGTGTTTGATAAAGAAATCTTCGACCACTACGGGGTGCCCTATCCGACTGAGAAAACTACCTTCAGGGAATTGACTGACATGGCAGAGAAGATGGCCGGTATAGATCCTGTTACAGGAAAACAAACCTATGGGGCATTTGTATCGGATCATTGGATGGAGTGGTTCTCAGTTTCATTTGATGCGGTGAAACCTTTGTTCAGCGAAGATATGATTCTTGCCAACATTGATGAGAATGAGTATGTAGAATATATCAAGGATTCACCGGAAGTGCTGGAATTTTTCAAAACGATGCTCAGGCTTGTAGATTGTTCTCCCGCAGGTGTTGCGACTGGTTCCGGTGCAGAGCGGTTCTTCGCCGAAGACAACAACATCGCCATTAATTTTGATGTGAATACGATTAATTCTCTTTGGTTGAGCTACATGTTCGCAAATGCGACACATATTACCGATCGCTTCCAGCCTGTGTTCATTCCCGAAAATTCAAAGGGATACCAGGGATTTCCTGAGTTCACGAGGTTCGCTGTTTCAAAAAAGGCCAAGGATCCTGAATTGGCTTGGGAAGTGCTGAAGATCATGGTGACGAGTAAGGACATCATCAACTATTACATCACTTACATACAGCCGGACAAATTGCCGGTAATCAAGGACATCTCAGGTTTGAAGATTCTTGAGGACTATGAGATGAACCAGAAACGTTATGAATATCAAGCCGCCACTACGTTCATGACCGATGATTATTGGAATTGGCGTGGTGTCTTGCGTTCTTCCGTTTGCAACAGGTTGTTGACGAAATCATATACGGCGGAAGAAGCAAGACAGGCTTTCTACGACGGCGTGAAGAAATGGGTGTCCGATACAAAGAGGCAATTGGGTCAGTGACTCGTGTAATTTATTCGAAATATTGTGCTTGTGGTTGCTGACTAAGTCCTGATTATCTGTGGAAGTGGCCTTCGGGCCACTTCCGGTAGGTACTGTTTATATGAAGATTAATAACTATAAGTTAAGAACTAATACTATTTGGTATCTGTTGATCATGATTCCTCTCCTTGGGACTTTGCTGTTCAACGTATACCCGTTGTTCAAGTCCTTGCATGACAGTTTTTGCAACATGAAAGGTGTTCCAATCGGACTCGTTAATTACCAGATTATGCTATTGGATTCTGATTTTCAGCAGGCCATTATCAATACCATATATATGGCTGTGCTTGAAGTTATTGTGAATATTCCTCTTGCCTTCATTCTGGCGAATATGCTCAACCAGATTCCAAAAGCAAGGAATGTTTATAAAGTAATTTTCTTATTTCCAATGATCATGTCCATGGTTACTGTGGCAATCATGTTTAAATATCTGATGATGCCCGATGATTCCGGTGTCATTAACTATATTCTGGGATGGTTCCATATAACACCCAAGGGGTTCTTGAATGATCTTTCAATGTCCAGAGAATCTTTGGTGGCGATGTCAATTTGGAAAGGCGTAGGCTATAATATCATTATTTTCTTTGCAGGACTTCAGGCAATACCAACCGAATATTATGAAGCGGCTGATATTGATGGAGCAAACGAATTTCGCAAATGGTGGAATATCACTGTTCCATGCATGAAGAATACATTCATCTTCGTTCTGATTACAACGACCATCGCTGCCTTGAAGCGTTTTACAGATGTATATGCAGTGAGCGGTGAAACCGGTAATCCTGCGGGCACGTTGAATACAATTATGTTGTATATCTATAAAAATTCTTTTTCGACATATAACTATAAGGATTTGGGACTCGCTTCTGCGGCCTCCATCATACTGTTTTTACTTATCCTTGCGTTTACAATTTTGAATTTCACTGTCACGAGGGAACGCAAACATGGGAGGAGAAAATGAAAGTCAAGAAATCTCGTGTTTCAATGATAGTATACTACATTGTTCTCACTGTGATGGCGCTGATGGTGGTTCTTCCCTTCATCTGGTTGTTGTCCACAAGTTTTGACAAGGTGAACACATATTCCCTCCCGTACCCACCGAGATTATTCCCCAAAAATTGGAGCTTGTTCAACTATAGGATGGCCTTGATCAATGTGCCAATCGTCAAATACCTCCTCAACACTATTTTCCTTGTGGTTCTGTCCGCTGTCTGCAATGTGTTCATGTCTACATTGGCGGGATTCTGTTTTTCAAAGGGAAGTTTTTTTGGCAAAAGCGTGTTGCTTCTGTTCGTCTTGTCGAACATGATGGTTCCTTTCCAAGCAAAGCTGATGCCGATCTATGAAGTTATCCGTGCTGTCAGGCTGACCGATAACTATTTGGGAATTTTGTTACCATCGCTCATGACAAACGCAATGTATATATTCTTCGTCAAACAGTTCTGTGATGATTTACCGAGTGACATGTATGAAGCTGGTATAGTGGATGGCGCGGGCCCCTTCCGCATCTATTTTAAAATCTTTTTGCCGTTAATGGGGCCGATTGTCGCAACAATCATCATTTTGGATATCATCCATGTCTGGAATGATTTGCTTTGGCCCATGATTGTTTTGACAAAACAGAGTCTCAGCACAATCCAAATCGGTTTGATTAGATATACAAGCGGCTCAAACGGTGTTGTTCATGCTGGCGTTACCACCGCTCTGTCAATATTGAGTATCATCCCGTTGGGAATTGCATTTTGTTTTCTACAGAAATATATTGTTCAGAGCATTGCGTCTACCGGACTTAAACAATAATTGATGTTTGTCAATGAAATATATGATATGATACCCATGTTTATGAGTGAAACAAACTATAGTTGGGTAAGTTGAATGAACAACGATTTATATAAATTGAATGAAGTGAAGAGCCTCAGCCAGATTGTAATGGAGAAAATCCAAGAGCTGATATACAAAGGTGTCATTAAACCTGGAGAACGATTGGTTCAGACGGATCTTGCTGAGAGGTTCAATGTCTCAAGAGTCGCGATTCGTGATGCATTGCACAATCTCAGCCAAACTGGCCTGATTGAAAAGACTTCCTCTGGGGGTGCCATCGTCAGGGCGTTGTCGGAAGAAGACATTAATAATATCGCTTGGCTGCGGATGGCAATTGAACCTGAAATTGCCAGCAAGGCGTGTCTGAATATCGGTACATCTGGCATTGAATACATGGAACAGATTATTCATGTGCAGGAACAATTGAATTCATATAATGACTTCATAGGGTATCTTAGAGCCGATTGGGATTTTCATAATGCCTATTATGAATATGCGAACAACGATTTAGCCATTCAGTTCTTGGAAAAACTGTGGAATAGGTCGAGTCAGGCTCGTGGCATGATATTTATCAATGAAGCTTGGGGGCATGACTGGGTAGGCCGTTCAATTCTGGGGCATAAAAGAATGGTTGTCAATATAAAGTGTCGGGATGTAAATGAAATAGTAAAAACCATCCAGAATAACATAAACAGTGCACAAGTAGAGCAACTGGAGTGGTTTAGACATATAAATGCATGATCCTGCTTTCTCATGAATGCTGTCAATAATGTGTTTTGTCTTACAGTCCCGTTCGTGGACATAGATTATACTCGATTGGAGGTCTGCGGGATTATCCCAAAAGTGTGGCAAGGTCATGAATCGTTGCCTATTTGTCCGCGATACAGGGAGGATGCAGAATATGACGGATATGATGACAGATCCCGTTGAGCGAAAGAGACTGACGATTCTGACGATATTCTTGCTGGCGTTGATCTCGCTCTTTTCGTGGATCATCTCTCCTTTGCTTTGGTCTCGCTGGAGCATCCCGCCTTTTCATTCGGGCGCTCTCTTCAGTGTGGTTTGTATCCTGTTGTTTCTGTTCGTTCCCGACTGCAATCCGTTCATCTGGTCGAATGTGTTGATTGAGGAAAAGAAAAACCGGCCAAGATATAAAATCCATAGAAATATTGCCATTGGATTGTCTTTTCTGATAATTTTTGCGAAGGCGGCCGGTGCGTATTATTTCAATCATTGGCCCTATGGTCCACAATCATACAGGCTGAATGCTCTCATTCTCACAATACTGGTTTTCTTGCTTGGCGCATTTGGCGAAGAGATATTGTTCAAGGCGGGAGTGTTCAGAATTTTGCTTGAGATGAAAGTCCCTCGTTTTGTGTCAATGATTGTCGTGAGTGTCATTTTCGCACTGATACATTTTATTTTTATTCCAATTCATTTTATTGTACTTTTTTGCTTTGGGATGTTTTTTATGATTGTCTTCTCCCTATATCCTTCGATAGTGTTCGTGGCATTAGTCCATTTCGGTTTCAACATAGCGATGCTTGCATGAGATGAAATCTCGACGCGTCGGGTTGTGTTTCCAGAGACTTGACGGCCTTGCTCCGTAACTCATTTTTCCCTGTAATTCTATTGACCAATACGGGTTGCCATAACGCAAGGATGTCCGCGCTAGGTACTAGTTTCTGTGACGTATGCCGCATGTCCAATACGTTCCTTTGGATAAGGAGAACCTGGTATGGTCTGAGTTATAGGAAGGACGGCTGTTTGTCCTTTCCGCCGGGCCTTCCTTGCAGTATATTTTCGGTAGATCGCAATCTCATCCGGTAGATTTCTTGTCACCGATTGGTGGTATCGGTGGCGTTGATGTTATCTGGGGGATTTGCGCAACAACGAAAGATAGCATTGCGCTATATCATCCGATTCTATCATATCGAAGGAGAATGAACATGTTGGACAAAAAAGTCGCGAAACTGTTGGAAGAGCAGATCAACAAGGAATTCTATTCCGCATACCTGTATCTGGATTTTTCCAACTACTATGTCAACGCCGGTCTGGACGGCTTCGCCAATTGGTACAGGATCCAGGCGCAAGAGGAACGGGATCATGCCATGTTGTTCCTTCAATATCTACAGAACAACGGTGAATGCGTGAAGCTGGAAGCCATCGCTAAGCCGGACAAGGCGCTGAAGGACAACATGGAGCCGTTGAAGGCCGCTTTGGAACATGAACGCTATGTAACCGCCCTGATCGACACAATCTATGACGCTGCGTATTCCATCAAGGATTTCCGCACCATGCAGTTCCTTGATTGGTTCGTCAAGGAGCAGGGCGAGGAAGAGAAGAACGCCGAGGACATGATCAAGAAGATGGAGCTGTTCGGTACGGACGCGAAAGGACTCTACATGCTCAATAGTGAGCTGGGAACCCGCGTCTACAACGCTCCGTCCTTGGTACTGGACTGAGGGCTCGCTTCATCTTCCGTTTTTGATGGCTCGCCAGGAACCGTGAGTTCCGGGTCGCTCTAGGTTTGCTCGGTGTTCGCCTAGTGTTCTCTCCAGGCTTGATCAGTGTTCAACTGGTGTTCACTCCGGGCATGCCCTGAGCTTCGACGCCAGGTACGCCGCCGTTGGCCGTGCAAGTTCTACGGCGGCTTGTTCTTTTGCTCGTTCCGTCAGGCTGGGGAGCGTGCGAAATTCTTGAAAACCAATGTCCCCGCATTGCACCGATATGCCTGTTTCGTCATAATGGCGGATGAGGGTATGGACGGAAAATCGTTGTTTGTGCCGTTGTAGTCGCAGTCACGAAATTCAAAGATGTCCATATGCGATGGTGGTTTGATTCCCTATGAAATTGTTCACATATCTGAAACCATATAGAATCCAATGCGTGCTGGCGCCGTTGTTCAAGTTGTTCGAGGCGTTCCTTGAGTTGCTGGTGCCGCTTGTCGTCGCTTCTTTGATTGACATCGGTATCGCTGGTGGCGACAACGGTTATGTCGTGCGGATGTGCCTGTTGCTCGGCGGGTTCGCGGCCCTCGGTCTCGGCGTGTCCGTCACCGCTCAGTATTTTTCGGCGCGGGTGGCGACGGGATTCGCCCATGATGCCAAGAACGATCTATTCCGGCATGTTCAGGGACTGGCGGCGTCTGATCTCGACAGGGTGGGGACCTCAACGCTCCTGACGAGGATGACCAGCGATATGAACCAGGTGCAAGCTGGGGTGAATATGACGTTGCGGCTGTTGTTGAGGTCGCCTTTTGTTGTTTTTGGCGCCGCGATCATGGCTATCCTAGTCGACTCGACCTCTGCGGGAGTCTTTCTGGGAATCATCGTTGTATTGCTGGTAATCGTCGGAATATTGATGGCCTGCACCATCCCCATGTACCGGAAGGTACAGCAGAATCTCGACCAAGTGCTTTCACGTGTCCGCGAAAATCTCTATGGAGTCCGGGTATTGCGGGCGTTCTGCCAGGAACGGAACGAGACGGAAACGTTCGTGCGTGAGAACGAAGCGTTGAAGAAACGCCAGATGATTTCCGCGACGCTTTCCGTACTGACAAACCCGCTGACGATGGTCATCATCAATATAGGCATCATGATGCTGATCTGGACCGGGGGAATGAAGGTCGATGCCGGGACGCTTTCCCAAGGCGAGGTCGTCGCTTTGGTCAACTACATGAGCCTGATTCTTGTGGAGCTGGTCAAGCTGGCGAACCTGCTGGTGACGATTTCCAAGGCGCTGGCCTGCGCAAGACGTGTCGATGGTGTCTTCAAGTTGGAGTCTTCGCAGAAAGAGGGTGCTATCGATGCAATCCCTGAATTGGACGGGACCTCAGATCGGATCGTGGAATTCAAGGACGTAACGTTCGCGTACAGCGTTGGCGCTTCCCCTGCGCTGTCCAATATTTCATTTCAAGTCCATCCGGGGGAGACTGTGGGAATCATCGGTGGTACAGGATCCGGCAAGAGTACGATTGTCAACCTGATGCTCCGCCAATACGACGCGACTGACGGCGAAGTGGACATTTTTGGCAGGAATATCACCGACTACACGAACAATGCGATCCACTCGCATGTCGTGGCGGTCCTTCAAAAGGCGAAGCTTTTCAAGGGAACTGTCAGGAGCAACCTGAAATGGGGCGACCAGAACGCCGATGATGATACCCTGTTCAAGGCTCTGGATATCGCCCAGGCGAAAGAGATTGTCGAAAGCCGGCCACAGGGACTTGATTCGGCGGTCGAAATTGGGGGAAAGAATTTCTCTGGCGGGCAGAAACAGCGGCTAAGCATTGCGCGGGCGCTTGTGGCGAAACCGAAGGTGCTGATTCTGGACGACAGCACTTCCGCGCTGGACTATGCCACCGATGCGGCGTTGCGCATGGCGTTGAATCGGCTGGACTGTACGTTGTTCATCATTTCCCAACGGACCCATGCGGTACGTGAGGCGGATCAGATTCTTGTGCTGGACAACGGCCGGTTGGTCGGCCACGGCAGGCACGACGAATTACTGAAGGACTGCAAGGTCTATCAGGAGATCTATGATTCGCAATACTCCGACCGGGAGGTGGCGAAATGATTTCCGCAAGCATCCACAAGACCACGTTGAAGCAACTGCTGGGATATGTGAAACGTTATAGGTTCAGTTTCTTCTTCGCCCTGGTGCTTGCGGTAGCCGCCGTAGCGTCGAACCTGATTGTTCCGATTCTCACTGGTCGGGCGATAGACGCTATTATTGGAAAAGGTCGTGTAGATTTCGCCATGATCGCCACGATACTCGTCAAGATCGCCATATTGCTGGGGGTCGGGTTTCTCGCCCAGTTCCTGATTGGGATTCTGAACAACCGGATGACCTGTTCCGTCGTGCGGGATATTCGTGACGATGCTTTCCGTACAATCCAGAGACTTCCGATGAAAACGTTGGATTCCAATTCTCCCGGAGATATGACTAGCCGGATTATCGTCGACGTCGAACAACTTGCCGATGGTCTTTTACTTGGGTTCTCGCAACTGTTTACGGGGGTCATCACCATTTTGGGGACATTGTTCCTCCTGTTTACGGTTAACTATGTCATTGCGTTGGTCGTACTGCTGGTCACTCCGGTTTCCTTGTTCGTCTCGTCGTTCATAGCGCGGCATACGAGCCGTTTCTTTCGGGAGCAATCGATGACGAGAGGAGAGCAGACGGCCATTACCGATGAGATGATCTCTTCCATGAAGGAGATTCATGAGTTCTCCATGGAGGATGCCGTCATGGAGCAGTTCGGGGAAATCAACGCCCGTTGGAGGAAAAGCTCCATGCTGGCTACGTTCTACTCATCCCTGACCAACCCTTCGACCAGGTTCGTCAACAGCCTGGTATATGCCGCCGTAGCGTTGGCCGGCGGTCTGCTCGTGATCAAGCGGGTGCTGACCGTGGGTGATCTGACCTGCATATTGAGCTATGCAAACCAGTATACCAAGCCGTTCAACGAGATTTCCGGGGTGATCACCGAACTTCAGAACGCCTTCGTTTGCGCTTCCCGAGTGTTCTCGTTGATCAATGAGGAGCCTGAGGGCCCTGATGTTCCTATGGAACTGGGACAGGTGAAGGGTGATGTTTCAATTAATGATATCAGTTTTTCCTATGTTCCCGAACAGCATCTGATTGAGCATTTCTCGTTTTCCGCGACGGCGGGCAGCCGTATCGCCATCGTAGGTCCTACAGGGTGCGGCAAGACGACGCTGATTAACCTGCTGATGCGTTTCTACGATGTTGACTCGGGGAGCGTCACGATCGACGGCAAGGATATCTCGCAAGTTACGAGGAATTCCCTCCGCAGGTCCTATGGCATGGTGTTGCAGGATACGTGGCTAAAGAACGGTACGGTCTATGAGAATATCGTCATGGGGCGTTCCGGAATCTCCCGGGAAGATGTTGAACGGGCCGCCCGGCTGGCCCACGCCGATGAATTCATCGCCCGACTGGAAAACGGTTACGACACGGTAATCTCCGACGAGACGGCGGCGCTGTCCCAGGGGGAGCGTCAGCTTCTGTGTATCGCCCGCATCATGCTGGTGCTGCCTCCGATGCTGATTCTGGACGAGGCGACCAGTTCCATCGACACCCGCACCGAACTGCTGATTCAAGAATCCTTCAACCTGCTGATGGAGGGGCGTACATCGTTCGTCGTCGCGCACAGGCTTTCAACGATCAGGACCGCCGATGTCATCCTTGTCATGAAGGGTGGAAAAGTGATTGAAATGGGAAACCATGAGCAATTGCTCGCTCAGAAGGGGTTCTACAGTACATTGTACAACAGTCAGTTTGCCCATTGACCTTCGCGTGGATTGTTTTCGCATGATGCGGGGATTCATATGGATGATGATGAGGTGTGATGTTGTGGATTGTTCTCGACTGACGGAGGTTCTTGGTTATTTTGCGTGACAGTCCCATGCATCATCCCAAGAAATTCTTTTGAATTTCTTGACGGGCGCATGTGGAAAGCATGATATTCGTGTCATGGACAGGTACATGGCATCTTTTTGCCTTAGGAGGCACGGCATGTCGGTTCCAAGGAGGAAAACGATGGGAACGCTGAAAGATATCAAGAAAGAGATCAAGCGGGACAAAGAAATGAAACACTCGCTCGTCAAGAGCGGCAAGGATGAACTACAGATAGATGTTACCGGGGATGGGCAGGCTGATATCGTGCTGATGGATACGACCGGGGACGGGAACGTGGACGCTGTCGGAATCGATACGGTCGGAGACGGCAAGGTCGACACGGTGTTGATGGATACTGACCTGAACGGCATCCCTGATACGATTCTCGCTGATACTACGGGGGATGGCAAACTGGATACGGTCGTAGCTTCAGGACAGGAAGTGGAAGACGCCGCGATTGGTCTTGCCACGGTCGTGACTACCGCGGCCGCTGTAGACGCGGTTGCGACAGCTGCGGCCGATGCCTTGGCCGAGGATCTTGAAGCCGAGCTGAAGGCGATTGGAAAGGCCGGGAAAGCCGCCGCGAAAGCGGAACGAAAAGCCGCCGGAAAGTCCTGACGCATCGCGTCGGCAGTATTGCCACCGCATTGTCGCGTCGGTCCTCAGTGGTTGTTTCTCGCTGGTTTTCAAACTGAATACTGATTGCCGGGACGGTCTGTTTCAGGTTATGCTTGATGGAACGATATTCAGAACGGAGCGAATCCATGGAGCGATGCGACTGGTGTCTGGGCAATGAGGCTATGGTCAAATACCATGACGAAGAATGGGGCGTGCCGCTTCATGACGACCGCAAGCAGTTTGAGTTCCTGATGATGGAGGCCATGCAGTGCGGCCTCAACTGGAACATGATGATCCAGAAGCGGTCAATCTTTCACGCCTGTTTCGATGGGTTTGACTTTGAGCGGATCGCAGCCTATGGCGAAGACGATATCCTCCGGATACTGGATGCGCCCGGTATGATTCGCTCTCGCCGGAAGGTCGAGGCGGTGATTCTCAACGCCCGGAAGTTTCAGGAAATCCGGTGTGAGTTCGGTACGTTCAGTGCGTACCTCTGGGCTTTTACCGATGGAAAGGTGATTCTGTACGACGGACATGAGAAGGGTTCCCTGCCCGCCCGCAACGGTTTGTCCGACCGTATCAGCGCCGACTTGAAGAAGCGGGGCTTCAAGTACCTTGGCTCGGTGACGGTATACTCGCATCTACAGGCCTGCGGCATGATCAATGACCACTACGATACCTGCTTTCGGTTTCATGCCGTAGTGGACGGGCATCCTGTGGAGCGCCGGGCTGTGGAGGCGGAAGGGTAGCGCCGTAACCGGTTTGTGCGCTGTCGTTCGTTTGGCGGTGGATGAGTTCTGGCCATGCATTACATACGTATAGTCCATTGAAACTTGAAAATAGTCATGACAATATGCTTCAAATGACTCACGATACAGGGAGCGGAGCCAGTATCATATATATCTGCCTACAAACGCATCGACGGTACTCCAATAGAGTTCTGGAGCGACGGCATTGGCTCTGGCATGGCCCGCTCCTTCGACCACCAGCTTTTCCTTTTCGCAGGTTGCGGCTTCGTAAACGATTTCCAGCATGGAGAAATCGACGAACGTATCCGCAGAACCATGGATGAACAGTGTCGGGGTTGCTGATTTCGCCACTTGCCTGACCGAGCTCGCCTCCTTGAAGGAATATCCCGCCCTGATGTCCGTGATACATGACGCAGCGGGAATAATCGGGAATGACGGCAGCCCGAACATGTTCCTGAGTTGGTTTTTGAATTCATCGTATGCCGAGGTGTATCCACAGTCTTCAATCGCGACTTTGACGTTCTCCGGCAACGGTTCTCCCGTCACCATCATCACTGTGGCTCCTCCCATGGAAATACCATGCAGGGCAATTTCCGCCTGTGGATCCTGTTGAATGATGTAGTCGAGCCATTTCACTATGTCAAGGCGGTCGAGCCATCCCATGCCGATGTATTTCCCCTCGCTCCGTCCATGGGCCCTATGGTCCATGATCAGATAGTTCCAGCCTTGGTTGTAGTAATGGCGGGCGAAAGAGGCCATGTCCGTACCCTGTCCTGAATAGCCATGGAGAAGTACGGCGTATTTGTGTGAATTGTCTGAAGGATGCACGCCGATATAGCCATGTAGTCTGAGTCCGTCGCTTTCTATGAAAATCTCATCGCTGCTCATTTTGAGCCATTGCTTGTCGTCGTTCCCTGAGAGCCCGTTCTGTTCTGTTTCTGATAGATTGAAGTTCGGCCCGTTGGTACCTGACGTCGGATTCAATGCGAAATCGAAAAAGTAGTTTGCGACCAGAAACAGCGCGATGATCAGTATGATGACGATGACTGCCAACGATATGCAAAGCGTCCGTATCTTTTTTTTCAATTGCAAGTCCTCCCTTGGTATGGAAGTGTAGCCTGTTTGTTGCGTGTTTGCACAGAACCTGCAGTCACTTGCTGAAGAAAAGCATATTATTGTCACATAAAGTACAAGAGATCTTCATATGTCCCACTGCGGTAGGATTCGCTGGATGTCCGGCGCCAGAACGGCGTATCGTTCTGGCGCATGTTGTTTCAACCAGCATAGATCCAGCGCTTGGCAATACATTGATGGGCGTTGCTCATGGACGAAGGAAAAGGCGGCGATGTCACGCCAGAGGGTTCTGGAGGCTTTCGGCATGCGTCTTCCGGTCCGCGACTGGATGAATTCGTAGGTGAGTCCGATGTTCATTATTTCCAGGTGATGAAAAAATTCATGCAGGAGCAACGCCTGGCGGACATCTTCGGCCGTCCAGGGGAGGTGTCCTCGGCTGACGTTCAGAATCTCCGCGGCGAAGGTTTCGTCATAGGCGATGGCCTGCGTCTGTTCATTGTAATAGGCATGAGCGAATCGTCCTGATTCCCCTGACTGCGAGAACGTGTTGACGGCTCTGATTCCATGTGCAAGAAGCTGGCTGTCGAATTCTTGTGGGGTGGAGGCAGTCGGAAGCGGGTTCTTTTCCGCCGCCGTATGGCCGAATTCTATGGCCAAGGCGTATGCCTGATTCATGTCCCGCTGGGTCATGGATGCACAGGCATACCCTTGTAGCCAGAGCAAGCCGTCGAGCCGTCGTATCTGTTTCGCATCATCACTCAGGTATATCAATGGTCCGTCCTTCTATTGTTCAAGCCATTTCTTTCCCGGGATAGCGTTCTGTTCTACCAGCCGATTTTGTAGCTGACCGACATCAAGCTTGTCGAACGCCGTGTTTGCGTCTGCGGCCATCGCCGCCGCCAGTCCCGCCGCTTCTCCCAACGCCATGGCGGTAGGAGATATTCTTGCGGAAGCCAGTGCTTCGTGGGTAGCCGATATACAACGGCCGGCTACCAGCAAATTTGAGAAATGTTTTGGAACCATCACCTCGAAAGGTATGTCGTAGCGGCACGCCCGTTCCTTTCTGATCCAGTTGAGTTCATTGCCGACGGGATCATGGATATCGATTGGGAAGGCGCACATGGCGACCGACGTTTCATGACTGCGGTTTTCCAGTATGTCTTCAGCGACAAGTGTCGCCCTGCCGATGATCCGCCTGCTCTCCCGTACTCCCGTAACGTCCGCGATATTCTGGATATAGGCGTGTTCGAAGCCTGGCAGATATTTGTTAAAGAAACGAATGATTTCATCAACCTGCCTATGGGCTTCAAACTCGGCTTGGGTCAGGTCTTTTGCATTGACCCCTGAAAGACAAGTCACCCGCGTCATGTTCACGATGATTTCATCTGGCCGTATTCCCTGGAAGAACAGGACTCTGTCCCTAGGGACCGTCAGGTCCCCGTTCTCCTTCGCTTTGACCACTTCGCGGAAGAAACCGGATACGGCGAGGTATTTGGAAAGGTCACAGGCTGGGCTCAGGATGAACTGCTCTGGATTTGCGCGGACATATTCTGCGATCTTATCCAGTTCGACACCTCCCATCTTGAACATCAGGGACATCGGTTGGGACATGCCGTCCTTGCTGCGTCCTTGCGTGAACTCCGCTTTGCACAAGTAGGCGAGGTCGGCGTCTCCAGTCGCATCTATGAAGCATCTTCCCTGGTAGGTCGCGGCTCCGCTTTTATTGACGACGGTGATGGATGCCACCTTGCCGCTCGTTGCCGTCGCTCCCGTCAGAAAGGTATGGAACAGCGTCGTGATATTCGGTTCTTTCGCCAACATCTCGAAATAAACGAGCTTGAGAATCACAGGATCTATCGGGGTGATGGTGCTGACCATACCGATCGGGTCAGGAATGTGGCCTAACGTCGCACCACGTTCGGCCAATCTATCCACGATTTCCTGTGCGATTCCTTTGATGATCTGCGTCTCTCCTGAATGGAATGTCATGAGCGGACACACCATGGCGGCGGTATTCATCCCTCCCGGATAGCCGTTTTTTTCAATCAGAAGAACGCTGGCTCCGTTCCGAGCGGCGGACAATGCCGCCGCCATGCCGCTGGGGCCGGCTCCTGTTATGATTACGTCGTATGTCTTGTTCATCGCACGATCTCCTTCGAATATTTACTTTTCGGCCTTTGCGCCTACGGCTGCGTCACCGCATCCACGGTTGTGATATCTATCTCAAATATCCTTGGCCAACGGAGTTTCGCTGTAAACTCCATGTTTGACCCCATCAGTTCATCAACCAAAGACTGTATCTCCTGAAAACAATCGAAGAGCGTCGCTTGCGCCTTTTCCATGTCGGATAGATTCCAGATGTCTTCGCCCGCCGCTTTGAGAGCTTGTTGGAAACGTTGTCGCACGATGCTTTGGTATAGCAGGTCGTCAAGCAATCGTTCCCGCAGGAATTTTCTTGGCGGTTCGCTTCCTCGTATCAAATCGGAACCGATCTGGGCGAGAATCGTTCCCAATGCGTTGCCCGCCGTATTCCACGCCGAGTATCCCGTAAGTTCCGCCAGCGGTAGCCTGCTGTTCAGAAAACGCATGAAAGGAACGTCTCCGCCGTTCGCATGGGTCAGGTCCAGCAGGTAGCAACGCTTGCCTTGCCGCTGTGTTTCAAGCAACTTGAAAACCATCTCCTCATAATCCTTTTCCGTATAGTCGTTGGAAGAATCGTGGAGGGGTGGGCAGTTGTCGAACTGTTCCCGCTTCGGCGGCAGAATGGCGAGTACGGAAGCGGCTTGGGCTTCTTCCCTGCAATTCATCAACCGAAAATGGCTGGCGAGGTTTTCTCGGAACGGACGATCTTCGTATCGGGCGATGAAGTCCCTGTTCTCTCCAAGCCACAGGATTTGCAGCGGCATCGTCCTGTCCTGTAATAACGCCCTGACGCACAGTTCGCCGGCGGCCTCGTCCGTTCCGTTATGAAGGTCAACCCGATCCGATACGCCCATTTCATCGATCATGCGCCGGAGCGACTGCTGTTCAAGGACTTGCAGGCTTCGTGGGGCGCAGTCCTCCTGCAACAGGAGCAGGCGTCGCGCGATTCCTTGTCCGACAAAACCGACGCAGGCTTTGTTGACCTCGTGGTTTCGTCTCCTTACGGCATGGTATTCCTCCAGTACGGCGGAAGGTATCTGGGCCGCGAGCTGGTCCAGAGCCTGCGTATTGACTTCGCAAGGATTTGTTTGAGCTTGGTATGCGGCCTGGGAGTACTGCGCCACCAGTTCCCACCACCGTTGGCTTTCGGCATTCAGTGTGCTGACCGTCGCCCGCATGATGATTGAGAACAGGTATATCTCCATGGATGGATTTTCCCGTTTCAGCCGTTTCAGAAGCGACAACCGTTCCAGGCAGGTCTTTTCTTGAACGTGGTTGCTCCGTGACGCAAGCAGGCCGCCATAGAGCAACTGCTCCACCGACAGGACCAGTACGTCCGTGTCCCGGCAATTTTCCAGAAGCCATTGTTCCAAGGCCGCATAGTCTGAAGGCGTCCTGTAGAAATCCATCAAGGAAAGGGGAGGTTGCCGCAGTTCACAGGATGTTTCTGGCATCAATCGCCGGGGAAAATCGTATGTGCAGGGACGAGAATCAAGCGGAAGCAGTACCATCCGGGTCATTACCAGCTCCTATAGTCGGTCGATCGCCTTACGGAACGCGGCCACCGCCGCACCGATGGATTCACCGGAAAGTCCGGTCACCATCGCCCCGATCATGATGCCCGATATGCCGCAGGCCGCAAGCTGTTCCATTTCATCCGGGCGAATCGCCCGTTGAGTGGGAATCACTACGGGCAGATCGGTGTTCTTGCATATCCGTTCATACGTCATGAGCTCCCTCGCGGAAAGCGGCTGTCCGTAGGTGTCGGGATCCATGACCGAAGCTTCAAATACATCGGCCCCGGCTTTTGCGAGATAGGCAAGATCCGCGAGGTCGTAGGTGTTGTCGAAAGCGATCATCTTTTTCACCTTGTCGCAGCGAAGCAGCTCCAGCGGGGTATGGTGGGCGTACAGCGAAATGAATTCAAACCCCATGCCAACGATGTCGGAGTAGACCTTCCGCACCTGTTCCACGTCCTGTCCCGCCACGATGCCGCAAGGCCCCTTTGCATCGGAAAGTATTTGGGCGAGTTTGTCACGTTCCTGCTCGAAAGTAGCGAATTGGTGCTGACTGGCATGATGGTGCAGGTTTACATGCACCTTGACGACATCCGCTCCATTGTCGAAGGCTATCTTGGCGAACTCCGGATTATTTTCCGGCAGACTCATGATCAACGTCGGCTTTTTCCGTGCCAACAGTTCCATATACCGCACGACATGTCCTCCTATTTCCTTCTGTTGATGAAAACGACGACCGGTTCATTCTCCGGCAGTCCTTCCAATTCGATGCCGACCAGGCTCTTCAACTGGTCGTAATTCAGTATCGTCGAGAAATCCGCGATCCGGTTGCCATGGAGGATGAATACTTCCGGCAACACCATCCCCACATCGTTGTACTCCGATTCCCGTTCAATAAATCCATGAATGGCGGCCATATCTTTCGCCGTGCATTGATGGACGGCTCCACGGTTTGATTGCAGCTTGACCACTCCATTGCTGTCAAGAACCCTGTACTGCTGCACGTTTTTCTTTAACAGCCCGAACAATTGTTTCTGTATCATCATATGCCCGTAAATGGAAAGCCGGGAGGTCCGCGCCGCTTTCTGGACTTGCGATGTGTCGCACTTGAAGGCTTCGGCGGCTTTGCGGAGCTTTTCATCTTCAGTGATATCCGCCGTTTCATGGGCGTCCTTGTCCATCCTGAACGCTCCTGTGGCTATCGCCCTGAGTATGTTCTTGCTCTGGTCGACCTCGATTTGGACTTCGATGGTCGCCGGATCCGCGCCCATGGCGTCCAGCCGTCCTACGGCTTCCTTTCGGATGCCTACGATATCCTGTTCCGAGGGATTGATGACGGACCATTCAACGCAATCCCTAAGCATCGCGAGCGCCGCGCCGATAGCCGAAATCACCTCCGCTTTCGGGGCGATGAGATGCTTCATCCCCATGCGGTTTCCCAGCCAGGGAACGACGGCGGTCGCGCCTCCACCGCCTCCGACCAGGGATACCAACGTCGGATCCAGTTCATATTCGGCCAACAGGCCGTCGACTACGGGACGGATCTTGGCAATCGCTTTGTCCAAGATCGCTGTAGCGAATTCCCGGGCGGTTTCCCCATATGCAGAGGCAATCTGTGTGAACACGTCGAGCACCGTATCCTGTTGATTGTACGCATAGTCGCCAGGTTTCGTCATCTCCATGACGATGGAGGCATCGGTCAGTGTAATAGCGAATCGTTTGCCGTTCGGATTGACCGCCACCAGATAGTCCGACGGATCGTTCTCCATCGGCTGTACCAACTGGGGCTGCACCTGCTTCAATTCTTTCGGGTCGCTGAACGCGATGTACCCGAGATTCGCGATATGGGCGCTGCGGGGGCCTACTTCGTGAACCTCCGACCCTTTCATCCGTACCATAGAGCCGCCGCCGATGCCGACCGTGCGTGAATCCAGCGTCTTGAGGTAGGTGAGATGTCCTCCGACGGAAGCGCTTTTGCTCATCGCCTTGCCGTTCTTGATCGCGGAGATGTCCGTACTGGTGCCTCCGACCTCCAGAAAGATGCCGTCGGAGATTTTCGCGTACATCAACGCCGCGGCGATTCCTGCGGCTGGGCCGCTGAGCATCGTCAGGATTGGACGCCGTTTCATCTGCTCGAGATCCATGACTCCGCCATCGCTCCTCATGATCATCAGAGGAGCCTTGATGCCGCTTTCCTTGACGCTTCTATCTGTCAGGAGCGCGGTCGAAGTCATCTTGGGAAGGATACTGGCGTTGATGACCGCCGTCCTGGTCCTGACCTTCAGTCCGTAAAGCTGCGAAATCTCATGGCTTGCGGTCGCCGGGAATCCACCCTCCACCGCCAGATCCACCACTTTATCTTCGTTCTGGGAATCATCGACGCTGAACGCTTCGGTTGCGACGATTACCTCACAACCATCCTTTTTCATCTCTGTGAGGATATTCCGTATCGTTTGGTCCGAGAACTCCCCGGAGCCGGTGTTGATATATGCATGCTTCGTCGAGAGGAACTTCCCCTGGCTCAGCTCAAGGTTTTTCACTTGCGTATCGGCTTTCGCCCGCAGGCTTTCCAAGCCTTTGCCCATGCCTATGATGCCGACCTTCGCCACATCGCCTTCAAGCAGCGCGTTGGTCGCCTGTGTCGTACTATGGGCCACGAACCGTATTTCGTCGCTGGAGGCGCGGGCTTGCTCCAGTACGTCGTGGAATACTGTGATGATTCCTTCTGAAACGGAATCCTTTGAGGAATGGGTAGTAGGCGTGACCGCATGGGCTATGATTTGATTGTCCGGCTGCTGTACCGCGACGGCATGGGTAAATGTACCGCCGACGTCTATGCCTACAAGAATCGTTCTTTCATTCATGAATGTGTACCACCAAAAGGAGAGGGGAGGCCGGATTCCCCGGTCCCCCGTGTCAATCAATACAAGCTACATGTAGAGGAAGCCTGCGACGATCAGTCCGATGATCGCGGCGCCCCATACATATGGAATCGTTTTGCGGAGGATGTCGTTGACATCGACTCCCGTACTCGCCGCCGTCCATACGTTATGGGTGTTGGTCGGATCGCAGATACCCTGTAGCTGCCCAGTGCTCATCAGGGCAGCCATGATCGCCAATGCGGGCATTTGTCCGGTGGTCATCATGATCGCTCCGATACCAAGCCCAAGCCCCCAGACGTTGAACGGGCCCCGATACAACGCCAACGGCGCCAGAATCGAGAAGAACAAGATGTAAGTGATGCTATGCGAAGGCAGGATTGATGCGAGTTGCGGGCCGATATGGGCTGTGACCCTCGGGTCCATGACGACCTTGAGCAGCATACCGATCCCGATCATCAAGAAGATTGCCCCCGCGGAATCACTGATTCCCTGGGTGACCGCCTTGGTCAGTTGTTTCATCGAGTCCTTGTTGATTGTCGTCAACAGGCAATAGAGAATCGCCACGACAAAACCCGTAATGATGTCCACCTTCAGGCCAAGCACCATGATTAACGGGATGATGGGGGAAAGCAACGCCCACCAATGGACTTTCTTTGCCGGAGCGGTTTCTTCGGCGGGAGCTGGCCAGGCGGTTTTCTTTTCCCGTCTGAAAAGCCTGCCTCCGCGTTTCGTCTCAACGACGACGAACAGGATGCCGACTAGGACGAAAATCGCACCGAGGAAGTAGGCGAATGATCGTATCTGTTCGACGGTCAGACCCAATGCGCTGATATACAGCCCCCAGTTGGCGAAATTAAAGATTCCTCCGGTACTCAGGGCGAACAGCAGGATGCAGCCGGCCGTAAGCGGGGCGATTCCCACGCTGGTCATGATCGGTAGCACGATTGTTCCAATCATGATGACCGCGCCTAGACCGCCCAGCGTAGTGAACAGCAGGCTCAACACTAGCAGAAAAGCAATTCCCAAGACCAGCGGACGGTCGCCGGCAAGCTCCGACACCTTGCGGACGATGGTTTCCGCGATGCCCGAGGTCTTGATCATCTGCGCCAGAATCGCACCGAAGATCAGCATGAACATCGACGATGCCAGACGTCCGGGGCCATCGACGAACAGTAGTGTCAGTATACCGGGGGATGTCGTGCCGTCGACGACGACATTGGTAAACGGTATACCTGCTACCAGGGCGATCAAAAAAGCCATCAACGGCAATGCGAACATAGCCGACAGCTTCTTTGTGTACATAAGTACGCACATGACAACGAAAATGATGATGATTAACGCTGTTGTCATTTTCTCTCCTCCTGAACGGTCTCCCCGTTGCTACATAATAAAGTAAATGGACTTGAACCAGCCTTTTTGCGCTGTGATCGCCATTCCCTTTGCCAAATTGAATTCTTCTTCCTCCATCACCGTCACAAGTTCAGGCAATTTCTGTTGAGCCGCAAACGCTTTCTGACGAATTTCTGGACTTGTATATTTGACGATCATCGCCTCTGGCGAGAACAATAGCCGGTATTCCTCTATATGGTCGAGAAATACGTCAACTGATCGCAGTTGACCCGCCATGTTGTCCTTGCCCCTGCAAATCTCATTGTCGATGACGATGCCAAGTTTCGACTGGGAAGATTCATAAAAACAAAGGTAGTTCGCCATTCCCTTGGTTCTCCCGAGCAATCCTTCCTCCACCGTCGCTCCGTTGCTCCTGTGGTCGATCGTCGTGTACACGAGGAACTGACGTTCAATGATTTCCTTGAGATGCACCAACTCCCAGCGGTATTCGGGAGAATCAATGACCACCTGTTCCTGAATGTCTATTTTTCCATTGATCCCTATTCCGATGCCAAGCAACTTTGGGTATATCTTGGTAATCGCAGATATGGACTGGAGCAGAGTGGTGATCACTGGAATCTGTTCCGGCAACGAAACCTGCCTTGACTGCAAGGTGGTGTTCTCGCAATCAGTGACACAGATTCCCATTTGTCTGGCATGAAGCTCAATGCCGACAAAAAAGCCATAATCCGGATTGAGCCGGTAGATCGTGGCGCGTCGTCCTCCTATGGAGTTTTTCATTCCAATCGACAGGACAAGCTGTTTTTTCAGTAGGCTATTGATGGAATCCGAGACGGTAGTGTTGCTTAGACCCGTCAGCTGGACCAATTCTGCCTTCGTCGCTTCCCGCTTTGACAGCAGGCAGGTCATGATGTTGGTCAGGTTCTGAATCTTCATTTGGTCCAGCATGCCGGATATCCCCTTTTTTGATACTTTTTACGAAGCTCGTAAAAAGTATCCGAACTTAGACTACCACTACTTTTCCCAGCTGTCAACAAAAGATGTTGTTCGTTGATGAACGCCGCCAATGGGCGGGTGATTCCTCAATGGTCGATGTCTGCTCAATGGACGCCAACGGGTAGTGATAACCATGGCCGCCGCTGAAAGATTATTATTTTTAACTGGCTGGATTGTCGGAGTTGATGATCTACGGCTGTCCGCGATTCTTGTCTTGGACATATCGCTTTCGGAATAAACAGGGTTTTGACGGTAAATGGAGAGTCTGGTGGATAATGGATATGTGTAACGGATAGCGAGCCGATGGCGAGTGTGTTTTCCATCTCCGGTACATGATCATGGATCAGCGTTTCACAAGATGAATCTTTCGTCCTGCAATCAGTAAAAACAATCATGCGTATCGTCACGGGCCGTCCGGCCCTCTATGCAGTTTTCTGTTGTTGGAGTATGCTCATGTTCCATGGAAAATAGAACCGTCGCCGCCCATCTTTGCGCACTGACCGCCATGCTCGTATGGGGTACTACGTTGGTGTCGATGAAATACCTGTTCGGAGTCTTGGAACCGATTGAATTGCTGTTCATCCGCTTCTGCATCAGCTATCTGGTGCTATTTGTACTTCATCCGCACCTGCATATGGACAGCCTGTCATGGAAAAGGGAAGGGCTGTTCGCTTTGACCGGGCTGATCGGGGTGACTTCCTATTATATGTTTGAGTCGTATGCGGTGACCCTGACGCTTTCTGCGAATGTCGCCATTATCGTGGCGATGGCGCCGCTTTGTACCGCGTTGCTGGGCAAGCTGTTCGGCGGCGCAAGGCTTGGCCGAAGTTTCTTCATCGGGTTCGTATTCGCTATCTGCGGCGTCGTCCTCGTGGAGTTCAACGGCAATATTACGCTGAGCATTTCTCCTGCGGGCGATGCGCTTGCTTTTATCGCTGCAATTTGCTGGGCCGTATATTCAATGCTGTTGCTGAAGGTCGATCATCTGGGCTTGCCGTTGCTGTATAGTACCCGCCGTATCTTCTTCTATGGCATCCTGGGGCTACTTCCTTGTCTTCCATTTACGGGCTTTTCCGTTTCCCTGTCCGATTTTGCCTCTTTGCCCGTTGTACTGAATGTGCTGTATCTGGCGGTAATCGCTTCAGCCTGCTGTTATCTGATTTGGAACCACGCCGTTGTCGTCTTGGGTGATAGTGTGACGATTGTCTACATCTATCTACTTCCGCTTATCTCCATGCTCGCGGGATATCTTGTGTTTGATGAACCTGTCACGTGGATGGGAATTCTCGGGGCCGGATTGATTATCTGCGGACTGGCCGTCTCGCAAAGGACGAAATCTGGAAAAATTCCGTCTAATAAGGTAGAATAAGGCAATTGAGTTTAAGATATTGAACAAAATGTTATTATAATGACATTTTGATAAAATTTATAACAAATTGTTGTCGAACCTATTGCCCTTTACGCCACAAAAGCGATACTGTACCTTGCAACACGAGGCTGTAGCGCCATCGAGTTGAATCCAGATCATCGTCGGAACCCGCGATGTGGTTGGAAGCTATACGGGGGAGTTTGTACTATGGACAACAAGATCAAAGTATCGGTTATCGGTGCTACCGGGGCAGTAGGCCAGGTATTCATGTGGATGCTTGCGGACCATCCGTGGTTCGAGGTCAGCTATGTTACGGCTTCCGCCGCTCGTGTAGGACAGAAATATGCCTCTACCGTACATTGGGTGCTGCCGTTTGAGATGCCCTCGTCCATCCGTGATATGGAAGTCCGAGAATTCAATTTCGATGCGATGAAGGAAGCCGGAGTCAGGATCGTGTTCTCCGCGTTGCCCGCCGCCGTCGCTTCTGAAGCGGAACCGCAGCTGCGTGCCAATGGTTTCTGCGTATTCTCCAATGCCGCGGCGATGCGGTACGATTCCGATGTACCTATCCTGATTCCTGAAACCAATGTTGACCAGCTCGACTTGGTTCGTAAACAGGGATATCCCCAGACTGGTTGCGTTGTCACTAACGCCAACTGCGTTACCACTGGCTTGGCCATGGCTCTCGCTCCGCTCCGTCAGTTCGGAATCAAAACCGTTACAATCAATTCCTACCAGTCCGTCAGCGGCGCTGGGTATCCCGGCTTGTCGTCTTTCGACATTACCGACAACTGCATTCCGTTCATCAAAGGTGAAGAAGAGAAGATCGAGAAGGAAATCAAGAAGATTCTGTCTATCAATCCCGATGTCTATGCCTACACCGTCCGTGTGCCCGTCATGTTCGGACATTTGGAAACCGTCTGGCTCGATCTTGAGCAGGATGTTGAGATTGAGGACATTATCAAGGCTTGGGCTGATTTTAAAGTTGTGACCGAATTGCCATCCACTCCGGAACAGCCCGTCGTCTATGGCGCGGAGGATACCTTCCCGCAGCCGAAGTACGCCTTCTGGGGCAATCCAAGGGGCATGGTCGTCTATACCGGCCGCGTCAAGAAAAAGAACGGCAAAATCGGGTTCTGCCTGCTGGTCAATAATATCGTCAAGGGAGCCGCGGGCGGGTCGATTCAGAATGCCGAGGCTTTCGTCGAGCGCTTCGGCCTGCTCGGGTAATCAGTCTACTCCCGTCGTCACCGTGACGGGGCCGTACCCATGGCACTGTCCCCGTCTGACGGTCGAGTAATGTTGATGTAGCCACGTTGATTCGTAGATGATTTTTCGTGCGTGGCAGATTCTCCCAAGACACTCCATACGGTCTGTAGATGGAAGTATTTCCGCTACGGGCCGTTTTTCATTCCATTCTTTTACTTGCACATGTGGTGCGATACGACAGTATCACGACCGCACCAACAATGCTGTTTTGTCGCATATAGATGCGGCAGAGGGGCTATGCGTCCAACCAAGCTCCTATGATGCTATAGGACTGGAAGTCATTTCGCCGGAGCAAAACCAAGATCATCAAGCCAAACATCAACTGTCCGCAGGGTTTCCTGGTACGACGATTGCGCCGTTCTGCCTCGGATTGCAAGTCCCTCCATGATTTTCGCTCCTGGAGCGGCTTCCGATATACTGCGGACCGTACCCGACAGGCCGCTTCCTTCGTGGGTAGAGAACGGAACAATGGTCTTGCCCGAGAAATTATGGTTTTCCAGGAATGTGTATACCGCCATTGGAAGATCGTTCCACCAGATGGGATATCCGAGGAATATCACATCATACTCATCAATCCCGATATCTTTGGACAACGGCGGTCGTGCGTTGGCAGCTTGTTCCTGCCGTGCGACATCCGTACATTCCTGATATCCCGTTGGATATGGCACTTTGGTCTGGAGTTGGAATATCGTGCCTTGGACCCGTTCGTTGATGATTTCCGCGACAATCTCCGTATTGCCCTTTTCTATAACGCCCACATGGTAGTTTTCCCCCGTTCGGGAGAAATAGACTACAAGGACATGCTCTTTGGACGATGCCGCCGTTACATGAGGCGTTTCAATGGAACTGCTTTCTTCTGCTCCATTGGCGCTGATATAGGCCATGGACAGGAGGAGAAAGGCTGTAGTAAGTAAAAGAAGTCTTTTCATCTCTCTTAATCCTTTTGATTTGATTCGGCAAGCTACGCTCACCGTAAAGAAGATTATTTTTCTGGTTTGAGCGGGCCATAGAAATAAGAAGCCGTCGTACCTCCATCAATCAGAAAATCCGCTCCCGTGATGAACGCTCCCCGAGTGCTCATCAACAATTCCGCGACATTCGCCACTTCATCCGCGGTCCCTGGACGGCCCGCTGGACACTTCGCGAACATGTTCTTGTAAAAGTCGCCTCTTGGACCATTAAATTCATCCATTGCAAGTGGCGTTACGATAATGCCAGGTGAAATGGAATTGAGCCTTGCCCCTCTCACACCCCATTTGACGGCTTCCGCCATCACCCGTTTTACATTGCATCGTTTCGCCATCTGGTAGGCATGGAGGGTGTCCTTGATCCTTGAAGGCCGAAGCATATCCAAAGCAAGAAGTTCCTCGACTGGGGTAGTGGCCAGGCGCTCGTCATCTTCAGTGCTGAGCGCAGGTATCCTGTGTCCCGACTGGCTGGATATGGTAACGCCGATACCTCCGGTCTTGATGATTTTTCCAACCTCTTCCAGCAGTACCGCCGTTCCATAGAGATCCACGTGAAGGATTGTTTCAATTGACGCCTGACTGGGAGAAACCCCCGCGGCGTTGACGAGCATGGATATCTCTCCATATCTTTCCGCTTCCGCAAGAAAGCTCTGAATTGATTTTTTCGAGGCGATATCCATTTCCAACGGAACCGTATCAAACCCCGCCTCCTGCATGGTTTTTGCGATATTTTCCGCATTCTTGAAGTTTTTGTCGCCAATGATGATCTTTCTGTCGTATCCCATCCTTCTAGCGATGGCCATGCCGATTTGGCCCGCTCCGGTCACAATCATTACATCTTTCATGTTCTCTATCTCCTATCGATGCTTGAATTCATTGGCGGTATCCGCTCACAAGACGCAGATAGGCGGATGTTTCGGATATACCGCCTCCTTTTCGGTGGGCTTGTACTGATTGCCAGCGCTTTCACGCCTCCGCCTCCATGGTTGATGACTACGTTCATCTTGCGTAAATTGTATAAAGTTGCGTTGGCGGAAACAATTTGAATTTCAGCGTTGGTTCATAAGTAAAACTTATGCGAAAAAAAACTACATATGAAAACGGCCTATTTCCGCATGGTATCGTGATACAGAATATGGTGATGATGTGGCTTTGCCATGGGTCTGTGGCGAATGGAGGCTATGCAGCTAGTTGCCGTTTGTGAACTTTGATTTCAATATGTCTGCGAAATCTTCGATGTAGTAACCGGAGTTGTCGGCTTTCCAGAACGCACAATACGTCCTCCTGATTGGCTTGCCCTCACGCAGGAGGGGGATTCTCCTCAGCGAAGATCCGAATTGCGGCGGTTGTTCCCCACCTTCGATTGGCAGAAAGCCTTTTCCCCCGACGACCATCAATCTTGCCGCCTCCAGGTTTTCTGCAAACAAAAAATCTCCATGAATTCCAACGATGTCCCGATAGTAGGTTCGCTCGGTTTCCTGTTGGTTTTGGGAAGCGACCAGAATACAGGTGATATCCTTGAGCTCCTCGGCCGTGACGTACTCCATGTCTGCGATAGGGTTTCTTGCTGCGATTTCTATGTTGCAATTGCTGGTAGTCAGAAGACGATTCACATATTCATCGGAAAACGCCCTGCGTTGGTCGTTGAGCACCAAGTCCACGCCGCCCAGACGCAATGCGTTGTAGAGATCTTCGTGATTTCCCGTAATGATGGACACCGGGATATTGGGATATTTTTCAGCGAATTCCGCTACAGCGAGTCGAAACTCATATCCGCCATAGCACGCAAGATATCCGATGCGTAGCTGGAAATCATCTTGGTTCGCAAGCTTGACGGTATCCCGGCAAAGCTTTTCAAAATCAGCCGTCAGTACAAGGCTTTTTTTGTAGAAATACTCACCTGCGGGAGTGAGGGTAAATTTCCTGTTCTGACGATTCAACAATTTGACGCCCAGTTCATGTTCCAACGCTTGGATTTGCTGGGAAATCGCAGATTGAGAGATATAGCATTCCTCCGCCGCTTCTGTAAAACTGCCAAGGTGGACGATTGTCTGGAAATATTTGATTTGTCTGAGCATTGCTCTGTTCCTTCCTTGCACAAATCCCCTCATGCCTGGCATTCTGTTTCGAGTTCAAGCGTCCGGACTGTTTTTTCGGATATTCCATGTACCATATAGCTCATCGTCTGTCCTTGCATTTTGTTCCGCATGTCTCCTTTTGTCAAATCAGGATTGATGTTTTTTGAAACGGAAATGAATTTTCATGTGTTCCTGTCCGAATCGCTTGTGCCAATCTTTCTTTGGAATCTGTTGATGATGAAAAACGTTCGCTGTCAGATATTCCGTGATTCTGATAGTCCAAAAATCTGTTCCATGGATATCAGAAACGCAACTTTGAATCACTGGCGACTTTTTCATGCATATGTGGGTGTCCGCCGCAAAAATGCCGCGACCCTACGGGTGTATTCCCGCAGACAAACCGACACAGGTCGTCGGGGCTTTTGACGCCCCTTTGACACAGAGGAGACACATGATGCAACTGAAATCGAATCCGGACATACTTGCTACGCTCAAGGAAATGGGACAAGGCTTCACCCTGACCCTTGATCCGGTTTTCAAGATGGTCTTCGGCTTGCCCGAGTGTGAAGGCATTCTCGCCTCGATGCTTAACGCCGTACTTGGCGGGGAATTGGATACTCCCATCGAGCAACTGTGGTTCCAGCCACAGGAATACGCTTCCACCAACATAGATGGCCGTACCTGCCATATGGACATCGTCGCCCGGGACCAGGCGGGACGGCTGTACGATGTAGAGATGCAACGCACTCGAGACGCAGTATTCAACGACCGGCTGTTACTGTATGTGTCTCGTTTAGTAACGCACTACACCCCTGGTGGAACGAAGGAGGTGGAGTTGCAGAAGGTCGTCGGTCTGTCGTTCGGGGAACAAGCGCTACCCGGATTGGAGGAGTGTCCCAGTCCGTACGTGGTGGTAAGGGTGGATACCGACCAGCCCGGATATCGGCTCAGGGGGGCGTTGCCCAAGACCCTGCATGTGAACCTGCCGCTGGTGAGGCTTGCTGGGAGGGCAACGGAGGCGAAAGACTTTGACGCAAGGCTGGCGTGGTGCTACTATGTGGCCATGGAGGGTTCGGAGATGGAGGAGAAAGAACGGAGAAAAGTCAGCGAAGTCGTCAGTTCGTATCCCGATATCGAGAAGGCCCGCAGGAGATACATCGAGTCGTTGCTGACGGACAACGAGGCATTGCAACTGGGAATGCTACAGGAGCTGAACGCGGCGTGGAAGGCCGCGGGGGCGATATCGACCGCTTGGAACGAAGCGCTGGCGGAAGGGCATGCTCAAGGACTTCAACAAGGAATTGAGGAAGGTATCGAGCAAGGACGTGAACAGGGACTGCAAGAAGGCTTGTTGAACGGTAAGCTTGAAACCGCTAGGGCGTTGAAGACCTCTGGCGTCGATTTAGGCATCATCGCCGACAGTACCGGTCTGGACAAGGGACGGATTGAAGCGTTGTGACCATAGCGGAGGGCTGCTTTAGAAGGGAATTCTTTTGTGTCTGAGCAAGCCCTCCTTCATATGACAAAAACCCACCGATGTCCTGGCATCCTGATTTGCTTTCGGCAGGTTTCGGAATAGGTACGAACGCTATGGATGCTAGCGTTCGTCTGTGATTCCCATCTTTAGAGATAGCTTTCTTTGGCAGCGGACCAGAACCCTGGAGTTTTGAGATAGTTTCTACCCGTCAACGAAAGATTTTCTTGTGTAGTGTTTCGACTATGTTCCGTCTAGACTGGCCCTTGTCTGATCGTCCTCCACGTACTTTTCTGTGCCGCAATAAAACAGCTGGAACAAAAGATCTCCATGTATCCCTATTGTACCTTCGATACCGTTGTGACGCAGTGGTTCACTCGCACCTTGTAGAGCTTGCCGTGCTGGGACATGTCCCAGGAACCTGTGCGGGGGCAACCGTCGCACGAGAGGCCGAGGGAGTCATGACGGAAACAACTGCGGCTGATGAACAGCGGAGGGACGAATTTTTTTTCGACCGCGGTGGGGACGAACGGCCAGCCCTTGAGCGACGGCCAGTCGTGACGTTCCAGCCAATAGTAGCCGCCTTCCAACGTAGGAAGCAGTTCAAGCAACTGCATGGCGGCCTGACCATTGCCCAGATAGAGGTAGACATCGCAGAAGGCTCGGACTTGGGGATGCCTGCGGGCCCAGCGGAGCTGGGCGATGTTGTTCAGTCCGAACATCACGTCGCTGATCATCTTCCGCGAGGTCAGTTCATCGACAAGGTTATCCAACGCCCCCAGATAGGCAAGTTCATCGAACATCACCGGAGAGAGCGGGGCGTAGAAAGTGCCGTCAGCTTCGGGGAGCAGCCCGTATAGGTCTCCAGAGGTTTTTATGGTGGTTTTCGCCAGCGTATTGGCGACATAGGGGATATCAACCCAAGGGAGCGCGTCCTTCATCGGGGAGATGATCGCGCTGCGCCATGGCAGTTTTGTTTCCGCCGTTTTCGCAGCTACGGGGAGCGTGGACAGAAACTGTTGGTACTCATCGGGATCATCGACGATGGAATCGAACCATTGGTACAACGTATCGTCCAACAGGCCGTACCAGTCCCTCCGGATTTCTTTCAGACCGGAGAGGGGGAGGAACACTTGGCCGTTTTCCAGTCCCGTATGGTTTTCGACCGTCAGGCTTCCCAGGGCGAACAGGCTCGTATCCGATGCGCCGAATACCTTGCGGAGGTTTTCGGAAAGCGGTTGCGGCTTCTGCGCTTGGGTCGCTGTAATTTTGTATGTCCGGGATATCGTTCGTGGCGGCAGGTAGTCGGCTGACCATGATGTGGTGAGCGTCAGCGCGTCGGGACGTATTTCGATTTGCAAGTCGATGTCCCGTTTTCTCCGGGGGAGGTTCTCGTCGTGTATCAAGGCGACTGACTGGTCATGTGCGGAGATCCGGTACAGCATGTCGCCCGCCCGGAGCTCCCTGCAATGGTCGGCGGCTTCCACAGGTATCAGAATGGCGATTTGCCGTTCGGCTTCGACATGCGTCAAAGCGGCGCCTTGTCGGTCGAACATTGAAGAAAGGCTGAATTTGGCAGCTTCCATCGGAGCCGTCTCTCCTGGAAACAGGAACATCAGGCCGTCGCGGACGGCAAGCGGCCGGTGTGTGCGAATCTGCAAATAGGTTCTATTACCCGTGTTCAGTACGGCGTTGACGGTGGCTGCGGCGACTCCGATATGGCCGGGATATTCGACGCTGCCCAAGGAACCGGTCTGCCGCTGGACCGGCTGGCCCGGTCGCTCCTGTACGTCTCTGCCGTAGCCGGCAAGCCAACCTGCGGTGGCAGTGCGGCCGAAGACCGTCATAAGTTCTTCGCGCAGGCGATTTTCCTCGGCTTCGGTCGCCGTCCCGTCGAGGATGGCCCGATAGTAGCGTGTCGCCGCCGCCACATAGGCGGGACTTTTCATGCGTCCCTCGATTTTGACGGAATCGATGCCCATCTGATTCAGTTCTCGCACAACAGGACCGGCGCAGAGGTCGCTCATTGAAAAGAACCATGCGTCGCGAAGGTTCCTGTCGGCGGGCCTGGGGGACGTAGGGGAGATGGGGGATGGCTCCAGCGTGAACCAAGTGCGGCAGATTTGGGCGCATGCACCGCAGTTCGCGCTTCTGTCGCATAGAAGCTTGCTGGCCATGCACAGGCCGGAAAAGCCATAGCAGAGCGCACCATGGATGAATACCTTGAGCTCTATGTCGGGGCAAGCCACCCGTATGTGGCGGATTTCCTCCAGCGTCAGCTCCCGCGACAGGACGACGCGGGAGAACCCTGCTTCCCGCATCGCCCTGACGCCCTCCGCCGTATGGACGGCGAGCTGCGTCGAGCCGTGGAGAGGAATCGACGGAAAAAGGTTGCGGACGATACGGGCCACGCCGAGGTCCTGGACGATCAGCCCCTCCGTCCCGATGAACGCCACTTGACGGAGCGTTGAGATGACTTCGGGAAGTTCTTCGTCACCGATGATCGTGTTGACGGTGACATAGATTTTCCTGTCTTCGGCGTCGGCGATCCGGCGCAATGCGGCGAGTTCGTCGAAGCTGAAATTCGCCGCTCCTTTTCTGGCCGAAAAACGTTTCATGCCAAGGTAGACGGCGTCCGCACCCTCTTTGAAGGCCTGCAACGCCGCTTGCAACGAGCCCGCCGGTAACGCTAGTTCCATCATCAGTCTTTCAAACCATCCCTATTGTGTAGTTGTGCGACGATCTCCGCATGGCGCTTCTCCGTCAGCGGATAGAAGAATAACGGGATGATGCCAAGAATGCAACCGAAGAACGGGATGAACGCGGTCAATGCATGAATCCCCTGAAGTACCTGCGTGGATTGCGGCACGTTCGGCACATAGCCGAGCAGGGCGAGCGACGAGGCGATCATTACCGATACCAATGCGGCGGTCAGTTTCGCAAGGAACGTCTGCGACGAGAAGATGACGCCTTCGGACCGTTTGCCGGTTTTCAGCTCGGCGTACTCGATTGAGTCCGCGATCATGGCCGTCTGGATTACCTGCGGGCTGGCCATGCCGATTGAACTGACGCAGTTCCAGAAGAGCAGGACGTAGAAATTGCCCCATCCACTAAAAAAGAAACCGAGGGATCCAACGGCATAGAGCAGGTTCGCCCCGATGCAGGTCGCCTTCTTGCCGAACCTGCGGGAGAACCAGGGAACGACGGAGATGCCCAACAGGATGAACGGGATGTTCAGCCCTGCGAACAGGGTGTAGAGTATTTCGCTGCCGAGGTTGTACTTGGCGTAATAGATGAGCATCGACAGCTTGGCCGTCTGGGCGATGCCGGTGAACAATCCGCTGATAATGACCAGAAGCAGCGGTTTGTTCTGGGTGAAGGTATGGATGATGTCCTTGAACGACGCTTTTTCCTGTTTCACTGGTTTGACCCGCTCGCGGACGAAGAAGAAAGTAATTGCGAAACAGGCGACGGTCAGCAGGCTGTAGACCAATGCGGTGAACTGGTAGCCGCGGACTTGGGCGATCGCCGTCCCGTTGCCGGCGAACAGGTTCTGGAAGGCGAAGAGCAGCGGCTGCGTCCCCACCGTGGCGATGGCTACGGCGATCGTCGCTATGAACCGGGGATATACAATGATTTTGTTCCGTTCGTTCGTATCGGCTGACAACGTGCTTGACAAGGCCCAGTAGGGGATGTCGCTGGCGGTGTAGATCATGCTGAAGGCGATGTACGTGACATACGCCCAGATGAGCTTTCCGGTATAGGAGAACTGAGGGGCGGAGAAGGTCGCGACGGCGAACGGTACGAACAGTATCGGGGTGAAAATCAGGTACGGGCGGAATTTTCCCCAGCGTGAATTCGTCCTGTCCGCGACAACCCCCATCATCGGGTCGTTGACCGCGTCCCATATCCGAGCGATCAGGAGCAAGGTTCCGGCGGCGGCCGGCAGCAGTCCGAAGATGTCGGTATAGAAATACAGAAGAAAGTTGGCCATGAAGCTGTAGATCATGTTTTGGCCGAAACAGCCGAACCCATAGGCCAGTTTCTCGCCGCGTCCGACTTTTTCTCCGATGATGCCGGCGGACGTGGCTTCTTGCGCTGTGCGTTTCATGAGAATACCCCCGATGCGACCCATCATAGCACGAAATCGCCCTTCGCGTTGTATTTTCTTCCATGTGTGATAATATGTATGGTTGATGTGCGGGGTTGCCTGTTCCCGCTTAAGTTTTATGTTCCGGCTTCCGGTCGGATACTGGCCTGAACGAAGGCTTGAACCTGCTGTCCAACTTTTTGGGTCTTAGGCTTCCGACTTATTTCATCCCCCGTTGACTGAAAGGCCGGAATACGATTTTTCTCCCCACGCTTGTTGCTTTCTTGATGGTTTTCTTGCCTTTTGGTATGGCATAGGTTTATAATTCAGCGACGAACGTCGTCTCGTGTACGGTTTTTCCGTACTAGGACTTGTGACTTGTCGTACCGCATGTTGATGGCGGAAGGTGAGGGAGTTCGGCCGCAAGGAGGCCTGTATGGAAGACAATATAGTGAAAGTCCCCGCTGGAACGGTAATCTATGAGCAAGGCGCCGACTGTAATTCCATGTTTTTGCTCAGGGATGGCAAGGTCGGGCTGTATCTTTATTTCGGTACGCCGAAGCAGTTTGCGTTGCTGGAGATGTCCAAACCAGGATCAAGCCTCGGGGAGATGGGACTGCTGGAAGGGGAACCACGCAACGCCACCGCCGTCGCATTGACCGACTGTGAGCTGATGGAGATTCATGAAAAGGATTTTGGTGCGTTCATCGCCAGTCATCCCGAAGAGACCGAAGTGATTATCAAGGATCTGAGCCATCGCTTCAAGAGCGTGATGGATGAGCTGAAAGTTGCGCAGGAAGTCATCTACGACTGCATCGAGGAGATGGGCGGGCGGCAACCGAAAAAACTGAGCCTGAAGGAGCGGCTCAAACGATACGCCGACCTGTTCCTTGAGATTCCGCCAGACGTACCGCCCGACCTGTACATGAGTTGCTATACCCGATTCCATGGAAGCATGCTGTAACTGGTCGCTGAGGGGAATTCTCCTGGTGATGAAACACAACTGAGCCGGGAGTTTTTGCGTCCCGCAGACATGTATTTTGCCCCTTTCGATATTTTTATAGCGGAAAATGTTCAAGGAGAGGGGGAGTCTTTCACTTTGACTTGATAAAAGGGTGAAAAAACGATACTTTCTTATCGAGAACATTACACGTGTCCGCCGACGGGCGGACTTGCTGTGTGTCTATATGTATTCGTAGGATGGAAGTCGGGCCGGCTTGATGGAACGACCGGGGCAATGCTTGCGCTTGATCCGGAAGGGACGGTTGCGCCAGATGACGTTCCTACGAGAAGGAGAAGTCCATGAATATCAATGAACTCAAGCATGCGGGGCTCAAGAAGTGGGTCGATGAGATTGCTGCTCTCACCACTCCTGACGCCATCGTCGTTGCGGACGGAAGCTCCGCCCAGTACGATGAACTGATCGAGGAGACTATCGCGAGTGGGCTCGCCACCCGGTTGAATCCTGCTAAGAAGCCTGGTTGCGTACTGTTCCGCTCGGATCCTTCCGATGTCGCGCGTGTTGAGAAGCGTACCTACATCGCTTCCGAAAAGCAGGAGGACGCCGGTCCAACCAATAACTGGATCGACCCCAAGGAGCTGAAGGCCGCCATGACCGACCTTTATCGCGGTTGCATGAAGGGTCGCACCATGTATGTCATTCCGTTCTCCATGGGTCCTCTCGGTTCTCCTATCTCCAAGATCGGCGTTGAAATTACCGATAGCGCATATGTCGTCTGCAATATGATGATCATGACCCGTGTCGGCGTTAAGGTTCTTGACCTGCTTGGTTCCAACGGGTATTTCGTCCCTTGTCTGCACAGTGTCGGCAAGCCGCTCGCCGAGGGCGAATCTGATAATGGCATATGGCCCTGCGCCCCGATGGAACACAAGTACATCTCCCATTTCCCGGAGACTCGTGAAATCTGGTCCTATGGTTCCGGTTACGGCGGGAACGCACTGCTCGGCAAGAAGTGCCTCGCCTTGCGCATCGCGACCGTCCTGGCCCGCGATGAAGGCTGGCTCGCCGAGCATATGCTTATCTTGAAGATTACCAATCCTCAGGGCGAGTCCAAGTACGTCACCGCCGCTTTCCCGTCCGCTTGCGGAAAGACCAACTTGGCCATGCTCATTCCTACCATCCCCGGTTGGCAGGTGCATACTGTCGGCGACGACATCGCCTGGATGAAGTTCGGCAAGGACGGCTACCTCTATGCGATCAACCCCGAAGCTGGATTCTTCGGCGTCGCTCCCGGTACTTCCAAACAGTCCAACCCCAACGCTTTGATCGCCGCTTCCAAGAACACCATCTTCACCAACGTCGCCCTGACCGAGGACAAGGACGTCTGGTGGGAAGGCATCGGCTACGACGCTCCTGGAAAGCTGATCGACTGGCATGGAAATGAATGGACTCAGGACAAGGGCAACAAGGAGCAGGCTCCCGCCGCCCATCCGAACTCCCGCTTCACCGCTCCCGCCAAGCAGGCGCCTTCCATCGCTCCTGAATGGGAAGATCCAAAGGGTGTGCCTGTAAGTGCGATTCTGTTCGGTGGTCGCCGCCCCAGCACCATTCCTTTGGTACACATGAGCCGCGACTGGAACCATGGCGTGTTCCTTGGCTCCATCGTCGGATCCGAAGTCACCGCCGCTGCGCTTGACGTCAAGGCTGGTACCATCCGCCGTGACCCGTTCGCCATGCTGCCGTTCTGCGGCTACCACATGGGCGACTACTTCCAGCATTGGATCAACATCGGCAAGAACGCCCCTGTTCCCGAGCATCTGCCCAAGATCTTCTACGTCAACTGGTTCCGCAAGACTCCGGAAGGCAAGTGGCTGTGGCCCGGCTACGGTGAGAACAGCCGCGTCCTGAAGTGGGTCTTCGAGTGCTGCGATGGCAAGGCCAAGACTGTCGATACTCCAATCGGCGTCATGCCGACCGTAGATGCGATCGATCGCCCCGAAGGCGTGTCCGAAGAAGACATGAAGCAGCTGTTGGCTGTTGATGTCGACGGCTGGCTCAAGGAAGTCGAGGACATCCGCACTAATCACTATCCGAAGTTCGGCAACAAGTTGCCCAAGGAGCTGGCTGCCATGCTTGATACCCTGGAGGCGAACCTCAAGGCCGCCAAGGGTTCCTGTGGTTGTTGCTGCTGCGGCAAGTAAGCTGTAATTTAGATTGTATTTCAGGAAGGCGTCGCAGGAGTCGTTTGACTTGGGCGGCGCCTTCCTTTTTTGTATGCCTGTTTTTTTCTCGATGACGGAATCACCGCCCATTGGACTATTTCGTTGATGTGGGCGATGTCAACGACCTGAGCGGTACCCCGGCGATATGGGCGGCATTAGCGACCTGAGCAATCCGGGAGGAACTCCGTTCTTGGTGTGCCGCTGGAGGGCTGGAAAAAGATGGATAAGCGAAGTGTGGTAACAGACCAACGCCTGTAGAACCCTGTTGGTGCGGACACATGGCGCGTGGTTATAGGTTTTGGATCGGAATGAACGTCTTGCATCCCGCCTGATATAAAGTCGTCTGTTTTCATTGATATTTGTTTGTTTCCTCTAGGCTCTCTCGGCTGATACATTTATATTTTCATAGGCATGAACAAGAGAATTGACGCGACGACGAAAAAACTGCTGTGGACGATCATCATGTATTGCGCCTTGCTACTGATGGTGACGGTCGCATTGTGGCCATTCGTGAAAAAACTTACGGACCCTGCATATCGAACCCAGTTTCAACAATGGGTAGCTTCGTTGGGCCCTTGGGGATGGCTCGTCTTGTTCGGCATACAGGTATTGCAGATTGTGGTCGCCTTTATTCCCGGCGGCCCTGTTGAAATCATAGCGGGGGCATTGTACGGTACAATCTTCGGTTTGATCATCTGCCTTGTCGGATGTCTGGTCGCTTCCGCTCTGGTGTTCGTCCTGACACGCCGGTTCGGGACGCCGTTGATATATCGGTTGTTCAGCAAGGAAAAAGTCGATGGCTTTACATTCTTGCGGGATAGCAAACGGATTGAATCGGTGACGTTCATCCTTTTTCTGATTCCAGGGACGCCAAAGGACATGCTGACCTATGTGGCGGGGATCAGCAGCATCCATATGTCCAGTTTCCTGATCATTTCCATGCTTGCCAGGATTCCCGCCATGGTGCTTTCGCTGATGGTCGGGTCAACGGTAAGCGACGGGAATTGGCAGGTTGCCATCATTCTGTTTGTCCTGACCGCCGTCATCGGTCTGGTCGGCATTAAGTATAAGGACCGTATCATCGCCTATTGTCATACTGCTGGCGCCAGGCGCAAGGACAAGCGGGTTTCCAAAGGCGACAAGCACCGGATGACTCTTTCGCCGCCGGATGATGGTGCTGGACAGAGTTGAGGTACTGTTGAAAGTGATTGTCACTGATATAGGGGAAGAGCCGCCGCCCAAGTTTTCAGCTTGTGCGACGGCTCTTCTTCTATCTGCCGGGGAATGATCAATACTTGCCGTACAACGGTCCGTAGGCGGCGCAGGCACGATAGTCCGAGCCTTCCTTGTCCATGCCGAACGCATTCCCTGAGCTTGGACGGAAAATGTCTCCGTCCGGTACGTTGTGCATGCAGACGGGAATCCTCAGCATCGAGCAAAGGGTGATCAGGTCTGCGCCGATATGACCATAGCTGATCGCGCCATGGTTGGCTCCCCAATTCGCCATGACGGAGTAGACATCCTTGAAAGGACCGTCCTTACCATCGATACGGGGTACAAACCACGTGGTCGGCCAAGTCGGGTCTGTCCGCTTGTTGAGAGCCTGGAACACTTCGGCGGGAACTTCTACGGTCCATCCTTCCGCAATCTGAAGCACAGGACCAAGACCCTTGACGATATTGAGGCGGCTCATGGTCACGGGCATCGCCCCTTCGCTGAGGAAGGTGGAGCTGTAGCCACCGCCACGGAAATACCCACCGTTGGCGACGCTGAACTCAGTGTTTTCCAGTACGTTCTTCACATCCTCCGGGACAATCTCCCAGAAATGCTTCATGACCGGCTTTCCATCCTTGTCCTTCATCGCGCCGGTGGCGTCAAGCGTGGTTGCGCCACTGTTGATCAGATGGATGAATCCATCCTTCGCCAAGCCGGTGGGCTTCCAACCGGTCACACGTTCGATAGATTCCGGACTCCAGTAGGTGCGGACATCGCTGAAAATCTGGGCGCGGTTGCTCAGGAGTTTTCCAAACAGCATCGCCGTTCCGTTGAGATGATCGTTTTCGGTGGCGCATACGAACGGTTCTCGAATGCCGTTCCAATCGAAGGAGGTGCAGAGCATCGTCTCCATGAAGTCGCCGTTCGGCCAATGGTCGGTCCACTGCCGCTGTCCCTGGAACCCGCTGAACAATGCGTTGTGGCCGTTCGATTCTTCCGCATAGCCCATTTCCTTGAGCTTCGGGTTGCCGATCATCAGGTCCCGGCCGATCATCACCATCTTGATGCAATAGTCCCAGTCCTTCCTCCGCTGTTCCCCAGAGCGCTGCCACTGGGGGGGATTGACCATGTCGGGGGCTTCTTTGCAGTTTTCCTTAACCCATTTCACCGCCCGTTCAAACTCATCCTTGTCGTAGATGCCTTCATTGATACGGCGTTCAATCTCGCACATGTCGATGGCTTCCGTCCGCATGCCCAAATAGGCTTGGAGGAAATCCTGGTCGACGATGGATCCTGCGATGCCCATGGCGCAGCCGCCCATGGAAAGATAACTCTTGCCCCGCATGGTCGCCACCGCCAGGCCCGCGCGGGCGAACCGGAGGATTTTCTCCGAGACGTCGGCGGGAATCGACGTGTCGGTGCTGTCCTGCACATTGCGTCCGTAGATGCCGAAGGCGGGAAGGCCCTTCTGCGCATGGGCGGCTAGGACCGCGGCGAGATATACGGCTCCAGGACGTTCTGTGCCGTTGAAGCCCCACACCGCCTTCACGGTAAACGGATCGTCGTCAAAGGTCTCGGTTCCATAGCACCAGCACGGGGTGACGGTTAGCGTGATGGCGACCCCTTCCCGTGCGAATTTCGCGGCGCAGGCCGCGGCTTCCGCCACGCCGCCAATCGTCGTATCCGCTATGACGCATTCTAGGGGGAGTCCGTTCCCATGCCTGATATTCTCGCTGATCAGCTTTGCCGCCGCTTTCGCCATATTCATTGTCTGGACTTCCAGGGATTCTCTCACTCCTCGTTGCCGTCCGTCGATCGCAGGGCGGATGCCAAGCTTCGGTAATTCCCCCGCATATCTCTTTTCGGGTCCGATCGAAGTGATGTGTGAAACTGTTGCCATGTCGTACCTCCTGTGGTATATATAGAGTCAGAGCTATGTAATCGTTTACATTCGATTTCAGTATACACGTTACCGCCAGTTTTGCAACCTGTTTTTTGGATGATGTGACCTTCCGTTGACGTGGTATGACCGGTCCATATCCATGGGTGACAGGGCGCTGGCGTCCGTTGTATCATAAAACATGGGGTTTGCAAAAGGAGAAAGACATGCTGAAGAACATTCCCCCCATCATCAGCCCTGAATTGCTGAAGATACTCATGGAGATGGGCCATGGAGACGAACTGGTCATCGGTGACGGCAATTTCCCCGCCGCGTCAATGAATGACAGGGTGGTGAGGCTTGACGGCCATGGCGTGCCGGAGGTGCTTGAAGCGATCCTCAAGTTGTTTCCGCTGGACATCTATGCCGACAATGCGTTTTTGATGGAGAAGGTTCCCGGCGACCCGGTGGAGACTCCGGTTTGGGCGACCTATGAAAAGCTGGCGAAGGAAGGCGACCCGAACTTCAAGGAGTTCAAATACATCGACCGCTTCGGCTTCTATGAGAGGACTAAAACGGCCTATGCGGTAGTCGCCACCAGCGAAACCGCTCTGTACGCCAATATCCTTCTCAAGAAAGGCGTGATTGCGTAACGTTTTATAACGTCTCCGCTAGGCCTCGCTTGCATTCCGCTTGTATATTCCAAGACTACACCGAGACTTTTGTCGGTGTGGAGGGGTGGAGAAATCCGGATCCCCGGGCTTTGCCATGTGCAAAGAACGTTCGTAATCGGCATGCACATATCGCATGCCGACGGTGGAGCCAGAACAAGGCCGGGGGGAACCATCCGCCATCCGCCATGCGCCTCCAACGGAACGGACAGGTGCCGGATTCGCTATCGTGTACTGGCTTTTCGGTCAGTCCCCTCCGTTACCGGTACCAGCTTGTACGATCCTCCTTGTATTCGCGGGGGCTCATTGCCATGACCTTGCGGAACTGGCGGGAGAAATAGTTGGGATCGGAGAAACCGGTCGCGTCGGAGATCGCCGCCATCGACAGCGGGGTGGTGCGTATCAGCTTGCAAGCCAGCTCGATGCGCTTGTGCGTGTGGAACTCCACCGGCGAAAGCCCCGTGCATTTCTGGAAATACCTATTGAGCGTACTGGCGCTCATGTTCGCCACTTCCATCAATTCTTCCGTCGTAACCGGCTGGTCGGTGTGGGATTCGATATAGCTGAACACATCGGCCAGGCGGAGGATCATTTGGTTGTCCCCCCGTGGAGTTTCTTCATAGATGCGGAAGATCATGACGAGGAACTGCATCAGGTAGGCGAAGGCGATGCTTTTCGCACCGTTGTTGTAGTCTGTGGAATCAGACTCCGCAAGCATTCTTTCGACCAGCGGGAGCAACTCGGCGATCTGGGCCGGTGTAAGCCGGAGCATCGACGAGAACCGCGTATCATTGCGGTACATCGGCTCGATAGTGAACAGGGCCTGATAGCCCGGCATGTCGGTCAGATCAAAAAATCTATCCTTGAACAGCCGTCTGCCGAACAGGATGTTGTACAGGACCAGATCCTGCACATCCTTATAGCCATGTTCCATCCCCGGGACAATGACGAACAGGTTTCCCGGACGGAGCGCCAGTTCGTTTTCCTTGGTGAAATGGACTCCCTTGCCCGAAACGATGAATACAAGCTCATAGAAGTCATGGCTGTGTAGCGGGTAGGGAAGCTCCGGGTCTCTCTTGATGACCTTCATCTGGAAGGTCGGATCGTAAAAGTAGTCGTTGGCGAACAGTTTGAGCCGTATCATGATAAAATCGTGCTATAAATTAGTTGATATGTCAAGGTGAAATTGAAAAACTACCCCCACAATAATAACAGATGGTAGCCCATGACCGGCTATCAGGGAGGGGTTGGTGACCAGTTACGAAGTTGCGAAGAATGAATACTTGAAGTTGGGCGTAGATACGGACTCCGTACTGGAATCGCTTGCCGTTGTTCCCGTTTCCGTCCATTGCTGGCAGGGAGACGATGTCGGTGGATTTGAGCGACCAGATTCGACGCTTGCGGGCGGAGGCATCCAGACCACCGGTAATTTTCCCGGCAAGGCCCGGTCGATAGAGGAGCTGCGGGCCGACATCGACAAGGTGTTTTCCCTTGTCCCCGGAGCGCATCGGCTGAACCTTCATGCGAGCTATGGGGAATTCGGCGGTGAATTCATCGACCGCGACCAGATAGAGGAGAAGCATTTCCAGGGGTGGGTCGATTGGGCGAAAAAGCGTGGCATCGGTCTTGACTTCAATGGGACGTTTTTTAGTCATCCGTTTGCTGATGATGGATTTACATTAGCAAGCAAGGATCCTGTAATCCGCACCTTCTGGATTGAGCATGCCAAACGTTGCCGGCGGATAGCCGCATGGATCGGCAAGGAACTGGGAAGCCCCTGCATCCTTGACACTTGGGTTCCCGATGGTGCCAAGGACTATACCGTGGACAAGATTGGCTACCGGCGGATTCTCAAGGAATCCCTTGATGAAATCTTCTCGGTACCATATCCGGCGGACCAGATGCGGGACGCGCTGGAGACGAAGCTTTTCGGTATTGGAAGCGAAGCGTTCGTTGTTGGTTCCCATGAGTTCTATATGAACTATGCCGCCAGGAACGGACATATGCTCTGCATGGACTTGGGGCATTTCCATGTAGGCGAGGATATTTCTGATAAATTATCCGCGATCCTGCTGTTTGATGACGAAATACTGCTACATGTGAGTCGTCCTATGCGATGGGACAGCGACCATGTCGTGCTGTTCGACGACAAAGTCCGTGCCGTGGCGGAAGAGCTGGTACGGAGCGGCAAGCTTTCCTCCGTCCACATTGGCCTGGACTACTTCGACGCCTCGATCAATCGCGTCGGTGCCTGGGTCACTGGCATCAGGTCGATGCGCAAGGCCCTGCTATATGCAATGCTCGAACCTCAGGCACAACTGAAAACCTACGAAGAACAGGGCAACGGCTATGCCAAGATGGCCTTGCTGGAGAATATGGCGGTCATGCCGTTCGGTGCGGTCTGGGACGAATTCTGCCGCCGCAACGGCGCGCCGTCCGACCTTGGCGTCGTGGAGCGAATCATGGACTATGAAGCGAATGTACAAGGGCTGAGGGTATGAACGAAAGGACGAAACTCGATGAACTGATTGTATTGTCCCGGTATTATGGAAATGACCCGCAGTATGTGCTGTTGGGCGGTGGCAACACTTCCGCCAAGGAGGGGGACGTCATGTACGTCAAGGCCTCCGGCCATGCTCTTGGTACAATCTCCGCCGATGGCTTCGTCCGCATGTCGTTGAAGAAACTTGCCAATATCTGGACGAAGACGTATCCCGCCGACGATAGCGTCCGTGAAGACGAGGTGTTGAGGGATATGATGGACTGCCGGCGTCCAGGGGAAACGGCCCGTCCGAGTGTGGAGGCCCTGCTCCATGCGTTGATTCCGTACACTTATGTCGTGCATCTGCATCCCGCCATGGTCAATGGCCTGACATGCGGGCAATGCGGCCAGGCCGCCGTCGCCATCCTGTTTCCCGACGCCTTGTGGATTCCGTTGGTAAAGCCTGGGTATATCCTGGCCGACGTTGTCCGCCGGGCGATGTCCGAATATGCCACGGACCATGACGGTTTGGTTCCCAAAATCATTTTCCTACAGAATCACGGCATATTCGTGGGGGCCGATACCCCCGATGAGATCCACGGCATCTATGAACATGTGATGAAGACCTTGGCAGGACATGTCGTACGTCGCCCTAATTTTTCAGAGGTGACGATCAAGATGAACGACATCGGGCAGATTTTCGACGGCCTGCGGCGGTTCGCCGGCGCGGACGCAGATATCCGCATGGTAATGAACGTCGAGCTTCAGACGAAGTTGCAGGACAAGGAGACGTTCTATTCCATCAGTTCTGCGTTTACCCCGGACCATATCGTCTACAGCGGGTTCAAACCCCTGTGGATTGAGGATTCGGTATTTTCTCTGGCTGATCCCGCTGGTGAAATCGCCCGGTCGTGCGGGGAGCTCACGGAGAAGGAAGGTGTCCGGCCCAAGGTCGTCTGCGTCCAGGGGCGCGGGGTGTTCGCTTTCGGTGAGAACGCATTGGCGTTGTTTCTGGATACCGTCAAGGTATCGGTGTTTACGGAAACTTTTGGCGGCGCCCGTTTCATGGACGACGCCATGATAGACTTCATCCGTACCTGGGAGGTGGAGAAGTATCGTTCATCCGTCCTCAAATAGCGATGGAATGCTCCGGCGGATTCAGGAAAGGGAGAAGCCGGGCGAATGAAAGGGGTGTCTTCCGGTTTTCCGGAAACAAAAACATATTCGGATCCGGTCCGAAAAACAAAAGGAGTTTTGCATGAAAAAAACAGTTCTGGTCCTCATGGTGGCATTGCTGTCCGTAGGCATGCTGTTCGCACAGGGCGGCAAGGAAGCCGCGGCGAGCGAGCAGTATGACATCGTCATTCTCTGCAAGAGCATGGGAAATGGTTTCTTCGACGCCTGTTTCCGTGGAAGCCAGGAAGCCGCCGGTGAGCTTGGCAACATCAAGACCACCTATATGGCGCCGACACAGGCGACCGCCGAAGGTCAGATCGAGATGATCGAGACGTTGATCGCCCAGAAGGTGGACGGCATCGCCATTTCTGCGAACGACGCCGACGCGCTGATTCCCGTGACAAAGAAAGCCATGGCCGCGGGCATCAAGGTCATCTCCTTCGATTCCGGCATCAATCCGGGCGGCCGTATCGTCGACCTGCTTCCTTCGGGCGCCGAGTTGATCGGCCGTCAGCAGATCCAGCTCGCCGCCGAGCTTGCCGGCTATACTGGCGACGTGGCCGTCCTGTCCGCTTCCGCCCAGGCTACGAACCAGAATCTCTGGATTGACTGGATGAAGCAGGAGATCAAGGACTCCAAGTACGCCAACATGAAGCTGGTGGAAGTCGTCTATGGCGATGACGCTCCGGACAAGAGCTATCGTGAAGCGACCGCCCTCATGAAGAAGTATCCCGACCTGAAGTGCATCATTTGCCCGACTACCGTCGGTTTGCTCGCTACGGCGCAGGCTGTCAAGGATGCCGGCAAGAGCGGTGTCGTGGAAGTCACCGGTCTTGGGCTGCCTTCCGAGATGAAGGGCTATATCCTCGACGGCACCTGCCGCCAGATGGCTCTGTGGAATCCCGTCGACCTCGGCTACACCTCCACCTACATCCTCAAGGCGTTGATCGCCGGCGAATCCGACGGCAGCGTCGGTTCCGTGATCTCCGCCGGACGCATGAACAGCGTCAAGGTTGAGAACGACGGACTCATCTACATGAGCACCCCGTACGTGTTCAACAAGGACAACATCGAGGAATATGCGGCGATTTTCTAAGTTTCCTCTGGCTCTGCTTGGGCCTGGCTGTCGGCCAGGCCCCGCTTTTCGGCGGCGGGGCCCTTCTTCCGGCGGCATCGGGAGGACCGCGGGACATGCAGCTTGACCTGGGTCCTCGCGTTCAGAGGCCATCCCCGGATGTTCAATTGCATAGGGCGAATCGTTGGATAATCCGCAGGACAAGCCATCCGGCAGCGAGCCGATGAATTGTCCTGCGAGAGAACGGGCGGCCCATCAGGCGAGTATCTTTGCCGTGAGGACATGCCATGGGCTTCCGTCCATGGCTTCGATATTGCGTTGTCGAAGGGTGAAGACCGTTGTCGCCTGACGATTACTACGAAGGAAGGAAACGGGATGATACAGCAGGAACCCGTACTGACGATTAGAAATCTGACCAAGTATTTCCCTGGCATCAAGGCGTTGGACGACGTGCATCTGACGGTACGTCCCGGAGAGGTCCATGCGCTGATTGGTGAAAACGGCGCTGGAAAATCAACGCTGGTGAAAATCCTCACCGGAGTCTACACCCCTACAGGCGGAACCATCACCATGGAAGGGAAGGAAGTTTCCTTCCACAATGCGATTGACGCCCAGGAGGCGGGCATCGTGGCGATCCATCAGGAAGCTTCGATGTTCCCGGAACTAAGCGTGACGGAGAACATCTACATGGGGCATCATCTTCGTGAGCCCCGGCTGAAAAAACTCGACTGGAAGCGGATGACGGAGAACACCCGCAGGCTGTTGGAACAGATGCAGCTTGACATCGATCCCGATACGTTGGTCAAGAACCTCGGGGTGGCGCAGCGGCATATGGTCGAAATCTCCAAGGCGTTGTCGTTGAACGCGAAAGTCGTGATCATGGACGAGCCGACCAGTGCGTTGACCTCGCGTGAAGTCGAGGATCTGTTCCGAATCATTGAAAATCTCAAGGCCGAAGGAAAGGCCATTGTATTCATATCGCACAAGTTCGAGGAAATTTTCGAAATTTGCGAATACTTCACTGTCCTGCGCGACGGCAGGTATGTCGGTGAAGGCTATGTAAAGGACACCGCGGAGGAGAAGATCATCAACATGATGATCGGCCGCGACATCGACCAGATGTTCCCCAAGCGGGAAGCCCGGATAGGGGATGCGTTGCTGGAGGTGGAGGATCTGTCCCGGCTCGGCGCGTTCCAGCATGTCTCCCTGACCCTGCACGCCGGTGAAATCCTCGGTTTTTTCGGTTTGGTCGGCGCGGGGCGCACCGAAGTCGTGCGCACGGTGTTCGGTATAGATTCCTCAAGCGGCGGCTCCATGCGGCTGTATGGAAAGCCGTTCGCCCCGAAATGCCCGCACGACGCCATGAAGCAGGGCATCGCTTTGGTTCCGGAGGACCGGCAGAAGCAGGGGCTGGTGCTTGCCATGTCCTTGACCAAGAATATTTCGCTGCCGCGACTGCGTGCCCTGAGCCGTCATGGTTTCATTACGCAGAACAAGCGGGAGGCTGAATATACTAGGCTACACGGCGACCAGATGGAAATCAAGGCGGCCGGGTATCATGTGGATGCGGAAACATTGTCCGGCGGCAATCAGCAGAAGGTCGTTTTGGCCAAGTGGATCGGTACGCAGCCGAAGATACTGATTCTCGATGAGCCGACAAAGGGTATCGATGTCGCCACGAAGGCCGCCGTGCATGAATTTGTGTCGGAAATGGCTTCCAAGGGTGTTGGAATCATATTGATTTCTTCCGAACTGCCTGAAATTGTAGGCATGTCGGATCGGGTCGTGGTCATGCACGAGGGAAATGTCACTGCGACGATCGACCGCAAGGATGCGACGGCGGAGAACATCATGCGCGCCGCCATAGGCGATATCAAGGAGGTCCAGTGATGCCTGAAAAACAGAAGCTTGACTGGAAGCCGCTGGTCAGACGGCTCTTTTCCCGCCGGGAGGCGAGCTTGGTGACGTTGCTGATCCTGCTGCTGATACCGATTTCCATCCGGTCCCCGAAATTCCTCTCCCCGAGCAACGTCGGCACGATACTCAACGACATGGCGATTCTCGTTATTGTCGCGATCGGTGAGTTCTTCGTCATCCTCTCCAACGGCATCGACCTGTCGGTAGGCTCGGTCATCGCCTTCACCGGCATGGCCTGCGGCATGATCAACGAGTCCTTCCCCGCGTTTCCCGCCCCGCTGCTGTTGCTGGTCGGGCTGGCTATCGGCGCGGTGATGGGCGTGGTCAACGGCGTGCTGGTCGCATACGGCAAGATTCCCCCGATCATCACCACGCTTGGGACGATGAGCATCTACCGCGGACTGACCTTTGTGTTGAGCAAAGGCACTTGGGTGACAGCCCATGAGATGACCGCCTCCTATATCGGTCTGCCCCGTGTTTCGGTCCTTGGCGTTTCAGTCCTGCTGTGGATCGCCTTTCTGGTAATCGCCGTCTGCTATTATTTCAGCAGATATACCCGCACGGGACGGGAGATCTACGCGATCGGCGGCAATCCTACGGCGGCGAAGTTCGTGGGAGTAAGCGAGTCCAGGGTCCGGCTGGTTGTGTTCATCGCCTCCGGGTTGCTCTGTGGGTTGGCCGGTGCGTTGTGGACGGCCCGGTATGCGTCGGCGGTGAACGAGATGGCCACGGGTTTCGAGATGCAGGCGGTGGCGGCGTGCGTCCTTGGCGGCGTGAGCTTCTCCGGCGGGGCTGGAGGAATCATCGGGGTCGCCCTCGGTACGTTGTTCCTCGGCGTCGTCAACAATGCGTTGCCGGTAATCTATCTCTCTACCTTCTGGCAGTTGTTCGCCCAGGGGTTGATCGTCTTGCTGGCGTTGTCAATCAATACGATTGTCGATCAGCGAAAGACCAGAAAGCTGCTTGAGCAGAGGAGGGGATGATTATGGCTGGAAGAAACGACCTCGTCTCGAAGGGCAGATTGCTTGACGAATCCGGATTGAGGAACCGTCTCATAGAAATTTTCACCAAATGGGAAGTGCTGCTGGGCATTATCTTCGTCGTCATGTTCATCTACTATTCCTGCGCGACGAGATATTTTCTCGACTACTTCAACCTGATGAACGCGACGTTCCAGTTCTCCGAAAAGGCGATTATGGCGTTGCCGATGATATTCATCATCATGTGCGGGGATATTGATATTTCGGTAGCCTCGATCGTCGCCCTGTGTGCGTTTGCAATCGGCATGGCGGCGGAAGCTGGCATCGGAATCCCCGGCCTGATTCTCGTGGGGCTGCTGGTCGGAACCGCCGCCGGGTTGCTCAACGGGTTGCTGATTACCGGGCTGAACATGCCGGCAATCGCCGTAACGCTCGCCACCCAGTCGATCTACCGGGGAATCGCCCAGGGAATCCTTGAAGAGCATGCCTGCACCACCTATCCCGCCGGTTTCGGGTTTTTCGGGCAGGAGTTCATTGCCGGAACGGTGATTCCGTTCGAGCTGGTACTGTATGTCGTGTTCGCGTTGCTGTTCGCGTTCATCCTTCACAAGACCACCTACGGGCGCAAGCTCTATGCGATCGGCAACAGCGCGGAAGCTGCCCGGTTCTGCGGTATCGATGTCAAGCGGGTGCGGGTAGTCAACTACACTCTGATGGGCCTGTTCAGCGGCGTCGCGAGCATCCTGCTGGCCAGCCGCATCCTCAGCGTCCGTTCCAATATCGCGACGGGCTGGGACATGGAGGTGATTACGCTGGTCGTCTTGGGCGGTGTCGCGATTACCGGTGGCCGTGGTACGGTGTTCGGCGTAATGGTCGCGTCGTTCCTGATCGGCTATCTGAAGTTCGGCATGGGACTGCTCAAACTCTCAGGCACGATGATGACGATAGTCATCGGCGCATTGCTGATTTTCGCCGTCCTGCTGCCCCGCCTGCTCGATATCTACAAGGCGAACCGGAAGCTGCGGCTCCAGCAGCTCCGTTCGGAACATATGGTACAGGAGGTGGCGCATGGACAGGCGTGAGGCGTTCGTCATGAAGCTCAAACCCGGCTATGAGGATGAGTATGAGCGGCGTCATGCGGCGATTTGGCCGGAGTTGAAGCAACTGCTTTCCGACAGCGGGGTCTATGATTATTCAATCTTTCTGGACCGGCGGACGCTGAACCTGTTCGCCTTCCAGCGCATCCGCGGCGAGGGAGGGTCCCAGGATTTGGGAAGTACGGAGATCGTCAAGAAGTGGTGGGCCTACATGGCGGACATCATGGAGACGAATCCCGATAATTCTCCCGTGTCGATTCCTTTGAAAGAAGTGTTCCATATGGACTGAGTGTGATTGAAGGCCGTCCATGGTTGTCATAGCCCTGCGATGGCCTTCTGCGTTATGGCCTTGTTGTCTTGTGGCATTGCCTTGTAGCGTTGCAGCCGTCGGTTCTTGGGTGTCCGACGTATTCATGGAACGGCGATTTCGGATGATGGGGTACGCCCGGTCGCCTGGATTGTACGCCGGCCGTCGCGGAATTTTCCTGTGTGCCGATTGGAGAATCAGTTATGGGCGCGGCTGTCTGATATCGTATTCCGAGGTCGTTCCGATAGTGGTGATGATTTCTCTTGCTTTTGAAAGAGTTTCGTAATATTATTGAAAGAGATTTGAAAGTATTTCGAAAAGAGAAGGTCGGAATGATCGGAATTTCACAGCGAGAAGAACAGATCCTGCAATTATTGCGTGGCGGAGAGGAATATTCGGTGGTCAGGTTGAGTGAGGAACTTGGTGTTTCAAGCGTTACCATTCGCAATGATCTCAAAAACCTTGATGCCAAGGGATTGGTTGTCCGCACCAGAGGTACGGCAATAGCCGCCGATTGCCCGCAGATGGCCCGGCGGCAGTCGAGCAATACAGCGGAGAAAGAGGCTATCGCCCGTGTCGCCGCCGGATTTGTGAAGGACAATGACACAATCATGATTACCAATGGCTCGACATGTTCCTTGATTGCCCGTTATCTGTTCGGGCGCAAGGATGTGAAGGTCGTTACCAACTCCACGTTGTTGCTTCCCTATGCGCGGGCCAACAGCGGTCTTGCCGTCACCGTCGTGGGAGGGGAGTTCCGCCCTCAGGAGGAAGCGTTGGTAGGGCCTGCAGCAGTGGCCCAGATCGAGGACTATCATGTGCCTATTACGTTTTTCGGAACTGACGGAATCACCATCGAACATGGTTTGACTACAGGTTTGATAGAAAACGCTGAAATTGTACGCCGAATGTGCGCCCAGGCGACGAAGCGGGTGCTGGTAGTCGATTCCTCCAAATTCGGGAACCGCGGGTTCGTCCGTATCATGCCGATCACCGACATCGATACGATTATTACCGATGCGGGAATCCCTCAGGACGCGGTGGAACGGTTGCAGGGGTTCGGCGTGAAGGTAGTTATTGCGAAATAGCCATGACATCCGCATGGGCGGGTGTTTTTCATACGTAAGAATGTAAACGATTCCAATGGGCCGGCCGGGAAGGCGGCGATGGGAATCTCGATGAAGAAACAGACTTCGAAGGAGATTGTAGGAATGGCAAGTCAGGTGGTGATGCCCAAACAGGGTAATTCGGTCGAGTCCTGCATCATTGTGGAATGGAAGAAGAAGGTCGGGGATTCTGTTGCGGTGGGAGATGTCCTGTGCGCCGCGGAAACCGACAAATCCACCATCGACGTAGAGTCGACCGCCGCGGGGACTGTGTTGGCTTTGCTCTATGAAGAAGGTGCGGACGTGCCCGTCATGCTCCCCATCGCGGTAGTCGGAGAGCTAGGGGAAAAATTCGAGGGGACGGGTTCTCCCGCTCCTGTTTCAACTGATGTCCAGACCTCTTCCGTCGTGGAGGTCCCTGTCGTAGATACGCCCGCCGGGATGCCCGCGTCCGCTTCCATGTCTGTCGGAGCTGTCGAAACAACTGGAGCGTCCCCCCGCGCCCGCAATCTGGCCGGTTCCCTGGGGGTGCCGTTGTCCGCGTTGTCCGCCACCGGTCCGAAAGGCCGGATTATCGAGCGGGATGTCGTCGGTGCGGTCGGACAACCGCTGACCCCCGCCGCCAAAGCCGCTGCCCTGGCCTCCGGACAGTTGCCTCCCGTCGCTGGTTCAGGTATCGGTGGAAGGGTTCTTTCCTCTGATGTAGCTGTGGTTCCCGCCGGTGCGGATGCCGCCGTTTCCGAACCCGCCGCAGCCATCGTCGCCGCCGATGGCGCGGGCTTCCCCGGCGCGGTGACGGAGATTCCCGTCCGTGGCGTTCGCAAGGTCACTGCCAGACGGATGATGGAGTCTATCCATGGTACGTGCCAGCTTACTTTACACTCCTTCGCCGACGCTTCCGCGCTCAAACGACTACGCGCCGGTTTCAAGGCGAGCGATCCCGGCCTAGGCCTGACGAAGATTACGATCAACGACCTGGTGCTGTTCGCCGTCGCCCGCACGCTGGTTCAGTTTCCAGAATTCAACGCCCATTTCCTTGGCGACCGGATCCTCCGGTTCGATCAGGTCCATTTGGGCATGGCGACGGATACCCCCAGGGGACTGCTCGTGCCGGTAATCCGCGATGCCGCCCGGCTGTCGTTGGCCGACCTGTCGGCGGCGGCGAAGAAGCTTGCCGTCTCCTGCATGGAAGGGACGGTTGCGCCGGATGACCTGACCGGAAGTACCTTTACGGTGAGTAATGTCGGTTCGTTCGGGATTGAAGCGTTCACGCCGGTTCTGAATGTGCCGGAGGTTGCGATTCTCGGAGTCGGCGGCATTTCGTTGAAGCCCGTAGAAGGGAAGGACGGTTCGGTTGCTTTCGTTCCCCATATCGGGTTGTCGCTGACTATCGACCATCAGGCGGTGGACGGTGCTCCGGGGGCGAGGTTCTTGCAGGCTTTGTCGGCGAATATCGCCGCCATCGATTTGTTGCTGGCGAAATAATCCGGGATCGACTGGCTACTGGCTACAGACAAGCGAGGATATGGATATGGAGAAATATGATCTGATAGCGGTCGGCGCCGGGCCGGGCGGATATGTCGCCGCGGAACGGGCCGGTGCGCTGGGCAAACGGGTGCTGCTGATTGAAAAGGAGCATTTCGGAGGGGTCTGCACCAATCGTGGCTGCATTCCCACCAAAAGCCTGCTCAATTCAGCCAAGCAATACCATCATGCGCTGGAAGCGGGGAAGTATGGCGTCCATTGCGAGGGCGTGAGCTTCAATCTTGCGGAGGCCATGGCATGGAAGCGGGAGACGATTCAGACCCTCCGCGGTGGAATCGAGTTCCTGATGAAGTCCAACAAGGTGGATGTCGTGTTCGGCGAGGCTGTATTCACCGACGCCCGTCATGTGACGGTTGGCGCCGCCTCCTATGAAGGGGACTATTTGATACTCGCCACCGGTTCATCGCCGTTCGTGCCGCCGATTCCAGGCCACGACCTGCCCCATGTGCTGACCAGCGACGGTATCCTGGAGCTTACGGAAGCGCCGGAATCCCTGGCCGTCATTGGCGGCGGGGTAATCGGGGTGGAGTTCGCTTCGTTCTTTTCCATGATCGGGACGAAAGTCACCGTCATTGAGATGATGCCGGAAATCCTGCCGATGATGGACGGCGAGTTTGCCAAGCTGATGCGGCGCGAGCTGAAGGCGGTGACCTTCAACCTTGGTTGCAAGGTCGAGGCGGTCACGCCGGAGGCGGTGGTCTACACCGACGCGAGGGGCCAGCGGCAGGAGGTTCCCGCGAAGATGGTACTGATGAGCGTCGGCCGCCGTCCGAACGTCAAGGGGCTTGAAGCGCTGAAACTCGATATTTCCCGTCAGGGAGTGGTCGTGAACGACTACATGCAGACCAATGTCAGCAATATATATGCGATTGGGGATGTCAACGGTCGTTCCCAGCTGGCCCATAGTGCCTCCCGCATGGCCGAAGTCGCCGTTTCGCATATCTGCGGTTCCCGGCGGCAGCGCATGCGGTACAACGCGATTCCCTGGGCCGTCTACGGTCAGCCTGAGGCGGCCGGTTGCGGCATGACCGAGCAGGATGCCGCGAAGAACGGTATTCCCGTCAAGACCGCCACGACGCAGATGCGGGCCAACGGTCGTTTTCTCGCCGAGCAGGGCAAACGGGCCGCGGGGCTGGTAAAGGTCGTGGCGCATGCCGATACCGGCGTGATCCTCGGAATCCATCTTCTCGGACCGTACAGCAGTGAGATGATCTGGGGCGCAGCGGCGGTGATCGAGGCTGAGCTGCGGGTGTGCGACGTCAAGGAAGTCGTATTCCCCCATCCAAGCGTCTCTGAATTGATCAAGGATACCTGTTTCGCCATCGACCATTCCCTATAGGGGCGGCCGACGGGACGAAGCTTTGACGATTGTATGATAAGGAGAGATAAATACATGTCCAGACAGATTGAGTTTGATCCCGCGTCGCTGAGAAAGCCGCAGATGATCGATGTTCCGCAGATACCGGTCAACCAGTATGTATCCGACGCCAAGAAAGAGGTAAAGACGTTCGGCAAAGAACGTCTGGTGCGCGCCTACTATGACATGTTGCTGATCCGTGAATTCGAAACGATGCTCGACACAATCAAGAAGGAGGGCGTCTACCAAGGCATCTCCTTCAACCACAAGGGACCTGCCCACCTTTCCGCCGGTCAGGAATCCGCCGCGGTCGGGCAGTCGATGGTCCTCGGCCCTGAGGACTACATTTTTGGTTCTCACCGGAGCCATGGCGAAATCCTCGCTAAATGCCTGTCCGCCATCTGGAAGATGGAGGATACCGAACTGGTCAAGGTGATGGAGGATTTCATGGGCGGGGAGACGTTCCATGTCGTGGAGCGTCATTTTACCGGCAAGAATGTCAAGGATCTCGCGGAGAATTTCGTGCTGTACGGTGCGCTCGCCGAGATATACGCCAAGCGTACCGGTTTTTCCCGCGGTCTAGGCGGTTCGATGCATACGTTTTTCGCCCCATTCGGCAGTATGCCCAACAACGCCATCGTCGGCGGTTCCTGCACAATCGCCGTTGGTTCGGCCCTGTACAAGAAAATCAACCGCAAGCCGGGTATCGTCATTGCCAACATCGGCGACGGCTCCCTCGCTCGCGGGCCAGTCTGGGAAGGACTCGTCCTTTCCGCGATGGATCAGTACAAGACCTTGTGGAAGGAGAATCCCGGCAATCCGCCGTTCCTGCTCAATTGTTTCGACAATTTCTATGCGATGGGCGGGCAGCCGGTGGGCGAGACCATGGGCTACGGCATGGCCGCCCGCGTCGGGTGCGGCGTAAATTCCGTTTCCATGCATACCGAACGTGTTGACGGGTTCAACCCGCTCGCCGTCGCGGATGCGACCGAACGCAAGAAGAAGCTGTTGCTCAAAGGTGATGGCCCCGCATTCCTGGATACCATCACCTACCGATTCAGCGGGCATAGCCCGTCGGACGCCATGACCTACCGGACCAAGGAGGAACTTCAGGCCTTCCGCGATCAGGATCCAATCGCCGCCTATGGGGACTATCTGGTATCCAACAAGATTGCCAAGGCGTCGGACCTTGAGTCCATGCACGGTGTTTTGTTGGAAAAGATGCGCAGGACGTTGGAGCTGACGGTTGACGATACAGTCAGTCCGATGGTCGGCGCATCGTTCGTGGAATCGGTGATGTTCTCCGACGGCCACGAGGAAAAGCTGGATGACCGACAGCCGGAACTGTTGCAGTCCCTCGACGAGAACCCCCGTGTCAAGCAGATTGCCCAGCGCAACCGATACGCTTTCGACGCCGACGGCAAGCCGTATCCCGCCGCCCGGCAGTACCAGTACCGTGACGCGGTGTTCGAGGCGATGGCCCACCGTTTCGCCATTGACCCGACGATGATCGCTTACGGCGAAGACCACCGTGACTGGGGCGGCGCGTTCGCCTGCTATCGTGGCCTGACCGAGCTGCTTCCCGCCCACAGGTTCTTCAATTCTCCGATTTCCGAGTCGGCTATCGTTGGCAGCGGCGTAGGCTACGCCATGTCCGGCGGTCGCGCCGTGGTCGAGCTGATGTACTGCGACTTCCTCGGTTGTGCGGGCGATGAGGTATTCAACCAGATGCCGAAATGGCAGGCGATGAGCGCCGGCGCCCTCAAGACGCCCCTGGTTCTCCGCGTCTCCGTCGGCAACAAATACGGTGCGCAGCATTCCCAGGAGTGGACTTCGATGGTCGCCGCCGTCCCCGGCCTCAAGGCGATGTATCCCGCCACTCCCTACGATGTGAAGGGCATGCTCAACTATGCGCTGCGTGGCACCGACCCCGTCGTGTTCTTCGAAAGCCAGAAGCTCTACGGTATCGGCGAGCAGTTTGAGAAGAACGGCGTTCCCGAAGGTTACTATGAAATTCCCGAAGGGGAGCCCGCCATCCGTCGCGTGGGTTCCGACATCACCCTGATCGCCCTCGGCCCCGCGTTGTATACAGCCGTCTCCGCCGCCGACCGTCTGGAGAAGGAGTTCAATCTCAAGGCCGAGGTCATTGACCTGCGTTGGATTAACCCGCTCAGATACGAATCGCTGGTCGAGTCCATCAAGAAAACTGGGCGCTGCGTACTGGTGACTGATTCCGCCGAGCGAGGTTCCTACCTCCATACGGTGGCGTCCAATCTCGGTCGTCTTGCGTTTGACTATCTCGACGCTCCCCCGGTGGTGGTCGGCTCCAAGAACTGGATTACCCCGCCCGCGGAGATGGAGGAATACTATTTCGCCCATGCCGATTCGATACTTGACGCGATTCATGAGCAGATTCTGCCTTTGGGGGGGTATGTGCCGAAGCATAACTATACCGATGGTGATTTCTTCCGTACCTCCCGCTCCGGGGTATGAACATCGTTGTACGTCGTCATCCGCAATGGGCCGTGCAAATAGCACTGTCCCACTGCGGCTGTCTAGTCCCCCGATGTTCATTAACAGTCATTTGGCGGCGTTGTCCTCGGCGGGCCGTGCAAATAGTCGCGTGGCTCTCATCCTGATCGTCATCATGTTCCATGTCTTTACATGATGGCGGGATGCGTCCCATCGCGGATGCCTGGTCCATTGGCAGCCTGGCCAACTGACTGTTGGCGAGAGTTGCGGGGTGCGGCGTTATTGGACGCCTTGCCGGACGATATGCATTGACGGTTGGCCGATGTGGGACTACCGTATGGTTAAGCGCGGTATTCCCGCAAGGTTTGTGTTCGGTTGTCGTCGGGCCGCCATGGGGTGTTCCCTGGGCGGAAGACGCGAGCGGGACGTGCGGGAGATGTAGAGGAGACGTTAAGAGTGGAAGAACTTGAACGACAGATCAACGCTCCGGACAGGGCGATTCGGCTGGAGGCCGCCGCCGAGCTGGGCAGGCGGATTCGGGCGGGCGAGCTTGTCAGGACTCCGTTGGAGGAGGTGAACAACCATGTCCATACCACGTGGTCGTTCAGCCCCTATGAACCCGCCGCCGCCGCATGGCAGGCTTGGAAGGCCGGGCTTGGCATCGTCGGTAGCATCGATCATGACAGTATCGGTGCGGCGCAGGAGATGCTTGACGCCTCGGCGTTAATCGGCATAGCCAGCACCGTAGGCTTTGAACTGCGGGTGAGCTTCCTCGATACCCCGTTGGCCGACAGGAAGATCAACAACCCTGATTCGCGGGGGATCGTCTACATGTGCGTGCATGGAGTACCACGGCAGCGCATCGGTGAAGTCGCTGATTTCCTCGCCCCTGTGAACCATGAACGCAACAGGCGCAATCGGGAACAAGTGCAAAGGCTACAGTCTCTTGTCGGCAAGTACGGCTACGACCTCGACTTTGAGCGAGACGTCGTACCCCTTTCCCACGCCGACGAAGGCGGGAGCATCACCGAACGGCATATTCTCTATGCGCTGGCGTTGCAGACGATAGCCATGAAGGGCAAAGGGGAGAAGCTGGTCGGTTTCCTGTCGAGGGAACTTCAGATTCCGCTCACCCCGAAGACTGAAAGCCTGTTGCTCGAAGCGGACAACCCCCATTACGCCTATGACCTGCTGGGGGTGTTCAAAAGCAACTTCCTCCCCCGGTTCTTCATCCAACCGGGCAGGGCTGAATGCCTGGACGCTAGAACTGTCGTCGATTTCGGAAAATCCATCGGGGCTATTCCCGCCTACGCCTATCTGGGCGATGTCGGGGACAGCGTTACCGGGGATAAGAAGAAGGAACAGTTCGAGGACGGATATCTCGACCAGTTGATGGATGTGCTGGTTGACTTGGGATACCCCGCGATCACCTATATGCCCCCGCGCAATACCGTCGCCCAGATGGAACGGCTTCAGAAGCTCGCCCGTGAGCGGGACCTGATGGAGATCAGCGGGGTGGACATCAACTCATCGCGCCAGAGCTTCAACTGCCCTGAATTGCTACAGCCCTGCTGCCGGCATCTCGTCGATGCGGCGTGGGCGTTGGTCGCCCATGAGAAACTTTCCATCTGCGACCCCTCGCTCGGGCTGTTTTGCAAGGACAATCCGCTGGCGACGCTTCCGTTGCAGTCTAGGTTGGCGAAATACGCGGCGCTGGGTAGGGAGATGGATCCCTTCCATCCGGAAAAAATCATTGATCAATGGGGTATATAGCATGACAAGTTTCAATAATCCAATCGTGGAAATTCCCGTTCTGCTTCGTGGATTGACGTTTGACGGTGAAAAGGGGTTGTTCGTCCATACCTTGCCACCCGATGCGAAGCAACCGGCCAGTCTTGAACTGGCCGCGGTCGCGGACGGCGTGGAGGCTTCGATAGAGGCTTGGAGGCGACAGCTTGAAGCGTATTATGCGGAGCACTCGACGTTTCCCGCCATCGTCTCGGTCGCAGGACAGGACCTTCGGATGGGTTTGGGGGCTTCGTTCGATGAAGCGGCGGCGGGCGAGGGCGTTTCGGTCCGTCCCGGTGTCGCGGGTTCGACCGACCGCGGCGACGTGGTTCGCGGCAAGATTGCGCTTGTTACCGGTGGCGCCCAGGGTTTTGGCGAAGGCATGGTGCGCGGGCTGTGCGACTGCGGCGCGTTCGTGTACATCGCGGACATGAACGTGGCTGGCGCCCGGAAGCTCGCCGATGCGCTCAACGCCTCCGCCGGGCGTACCGTCGCCGCGGGGCTGGCGGTCAACGTGACCGACGAAGCCTCCGTCATCGCCATGATGGATGAAGTGGCCGCCCATACCGGCGGGCTGGACGTGTTCATCAGCAATGCCGGGGTGCTGCGGGCGGGAAGCGTAAAGACCATGGCGCTCAAGGACTTCCAGTTCGTTACCAGCGTCGACTACACGGGATTTTTCCTGTGCAGCAAGCACGCTTCCGTCCAACTGGCTCTCCAGAACCTCCCGTCGCGGGCCTACTATACCGACCTGATCGCGATCAGCAGCAAGTCGGGGCTTGAAGGCTCGAACAAGAACGGCGCCTACTCTGGGGCGAAGTTCGGGACGCTCGGCCTTACGCAGAGCTACGCGCTGGAACTGGTGACTGACAATATCAAGGTGAACGCCGTCTGTCCGGGGAACTTCCTCGACGGCCCGCTTTGGTCCGATCCCGAAAAGGGGCTGTTCGTCCAGTACCTCAACGCAGGAAAAGTCCCTGGCGCGAAGACGGTGGCCGACGTGCGCCGCTTCTATGAATCGAAAGTGCCGATGAACCGCGGATGCCGTACCGAGGATGTCCTTCGCGCGATCTGCTATATCATCGAGCAGAAATATGAAACCGGCCAGGCTGTACCGGTCACAGGCGGGCAGGTAATGCTGAACTAGGGATGCGGGCCGGTTCGCGGCGCTGTATCACGTATTGTTTCTGAGAAGGGGAAACGTATTATGAAGACACGAGCAGTGAGATTGTATGGAGTGAACGATCTGCGGGTCGAGGAATTCGCACTTCCGAGCATAGGGGATGATGAAATCCTCGCCAGAGTCGTGACCAACAGCGTATGCATGAGCGACCACAAGGCCGCTGGACAGGGCGCGGCGCACAAGCGCGTTCCCGATGATGTGGCTGACAACCCGATTATCCTCGGCCATGAATTCTGCGGGGAAATCGTCGAGGTCGGCGCGAAATGGGCCGACAGGTTCTTTCCAGGCAAGCGGTTCTCGATTCAGCCGGCATTGAACTACAAGGGTTCCCTCGCCGCGCCCGGCTATTCTTACCGATACATCGGCGGCGACGCGACCTATATCGTCATCCCCCGCGAGGTGATGGAGATGGACTGCCTGCTTCCTTATGACGGCGATGCCTTTTTCCTCGGCTCGTTGGCCGAGCCGGTCTCCTGCATCGTCGGGACGTACCATGCGATGTATCACACCACCGCCGGTTCGTATGTCCACGACATGGGTATCGTCGAAGGCGGCAACCTCGCCATTATCGCGGGGGTAGGGCCGATGGGTCTTGGCGCGATCGACTACGGCATCCACTGCGACCGCAAGCCCGGCCTGATGGTCGTCACCGATATCGACGAGGCCCGTCTCGCCCGCGCAGCTCAGCTCTATACCGTCGAGGAGGCCGCCCGCAACGGCGTCAAACTCGTCTACCTGAATACAAAGGATATCGTTGACCCCATAGCGGCCCTCATGGACCTGACCGGCGGCAAGGGGTACGACGATGTTCTGGTCATGGCGCCGGTGCGCCCGTTGGTGGAGCAGGGCGACGCCATCCTCGCCAAGGACGGCTGCCTGAATTTCTTCGCCGGGCCGAACAAGACCGACTTCACTGCGTCGATGAACTTCTACAACGTCCACTATGCGTCCCACCATATCGTGGGGACGAGCGGCGGCAATACCTCCGATATGATTGAATCGCTACAGATGATGGAAAAGGGCTTGCTGAACCCCGCCGCCATGGTCACGCATGTAGGTGGGCTGTCAGCCGTCCCGCGGACGGTCATTGACCTGCCGTCGATTCCTGGCGGCAAGAAGCTGATCTACACCCACATGGACCTGCCGCTGACCGCCATCGCCGATTTCGCCAAGCTAGGCGAGAGCGACCCGTTGTACGCAGAGCTTGACCGGTTGGTCAAGAAGCACAACGGCCTGTGGTCTGCGGAAGCGGAACGGCATCTGCTCTCCCACGTGCCGTCCGGCGACTGAGCCAGGAGCGTTGCCTCGTCCTGGATATGACTTGGCCGCAACCAGTTCGGAAATCGCCGGAAGTAGCCGGAAACGGCAGAGAGCGCCTGGTAGCGGTCGATAGCGACAGGATGCGGGCAAAGGTTACCGGGAGCCGGTAGCGTCCAGAAACTATCAGTGGCGGGTGGGGGACGCATGACGAAAGGAGGAATAGTTTTGGAACGGAAACGGAAGAAATATATCGCGGTCGATCTGGGGGCTTCCAATGGAAGAGTCATCGTGGGGGACCTGCACGAATTCACTGTCGTACATAGGTTCGTCACGCACAACGAGACGATACTTGGTGAGATGTACTGGAACGTCATCGGTATCTTTTCCGAAATCCGCCATGGGCTGAAGAAGGCGTTCGCTGAATATGGCGATGATATTGTTTCCATCGGAATCGACACCTGGGGGGTGGACTACGGCTTGCTGGATGCCAACGGTTCCCTAGTCTCCCTCGCGTATCATTATCGCGACTCCCGTACCGACGGTCTGATTGATGAGGTTTCTGCGAAATTGGGCGGGAAGCTGGCTGTATTCGAGCGTACCGGAATCGCGTTCCAGCCGTTCAATACGCTGTACCAGCTTGCCGCCATGCAACGCGACCGTCCCGTGACCTTCGCCGCGGCGAGGCGCTATCTGTCGATTCCTGATTTGCTCGGTTACTGGCTCACCGGGGAGATGCGCAACGAACGTTCCCACGCTTCGACTACGCAGCTCTATGATCCCGCGGCCGGCGACTGGGCGTGGGATATTATCGACGGGATGGGGTTCGACCGGTCGTTGTTCGGCCAGATCGTTGACAGCGGGACGGTATTGGGGAGTCTGACGGAGGCGTTGCGGCATGAGTTTGGCGCGTCCGAACGTGTCAAGGTGATCGCCACCGCCGCCCACGACACCGCTTCGGCGGTCGCCGCCGTCCCCGCCGCTTCAGGCGAGACTCCGCTGTACATCTCCAGCGGGACTTGGTCTTTGCTCGGCGTGGAGCTGCCTGAACCGTTGCTGACACAGGAGGCGATCGACTGCGGGTTCACCAATGAAGTCGCCGCAAGCGGGTCCATCCGGTTCCTGAAGAACATCATGGGAATGTGGATTCAGCAAGAGTGCGTCCGGCACTGGGAGTCTTGCGGAGAAAAAATCGGCTGGAAGGAGCTGGATGAACAGACGGTGGTCGCCGCCAAGACGTATCATGGCATGATTGACCCAAACGACGGACGGTTCCTGAAGCCGAACAGCCATGAATCTCTGATGACTTCCCGCATCGAACAGTGGTGTCGCGAGCATGGGATGGCCGCGCCGTCCTCCAAGGGCGAATACATGGTGGCCATCTACCGGGGGCTTGCAAAGGCCTACGCCGAGGCGATTGAACATCTCGCGGGCCTGACGGGGCGGACGTTCAGGACGCTGAACATTATCGGCGGTGGGAGTAAGAACGAAATTCTTGACCAGTGGGCCGCCGACGAGACGGGGCTGGCGGTGGTCGCAGGGCCGGTGGAAGCTACCGCGTTGGGCAACGTGATGGTCCAGATGCTCGCCATGGGCGATATCGCCTCGCTGCAGGGGGGAAGGGATCTGCTCCGCAAGGCGCAGCAAGTCAAGGTTTTCGTCCCCCGCTGAGCTGCCGTCCTCCTGCTCTGATGATATGGACACGCCGTTCTCTCAATGGTTGTGGCGTATCCTGTTTTGCGGCCGTCCTGGCGATGGACGGCCGTTTTCGTCCGAATACCCTCGGTTGTTCTCACGGTTTCTCGTTTCTATTTGAAACCCATTTCCCACGCTTTCTCCTTGCTGGAATGCGCCATCGTTCCGTTCCGTTGCCTTTGGAATGTTTATTGCCATGTAGTTACTATTTCCCGCCGGTTTGTCATGAATCAGGACCATGTCCGTGCGGTAGATTACCACTGGACAGAACCTGTCTTCATACGGCTATAGTGGCTTTCCGTAATCCCAAGGAAGGGAACGGAGGTCCAGATGAAAAGACTGGTATCGTGGAGGTTGCCGACCACCGTACTTCGGCTGGCGGGAAAACGGGGTGTCAGCCTGAGGGAATTGGAACGGCAAAGCGGGGTGAGGGATGGATATTTTCATCAGGTCGTGCGCAGTGGCCGGTGGAATCCCCGCCTCGATACGCTGGAGTCCGTGTGTGATGTTCTTGATGTGCTGGCGTCCTCATTGATGACGATGGCGATGGACGAGGACGGCGATGTTCCCGAGGATGTCCTGGAGCGATCGAAGGCCCGTCCTGGACCGTGGGGGATCAGCAGGTATTTCGGCTGCGCGGTGCGGCTCGTACGTGAACGCAACGGCCTGTCCCTGTCTGCGATGGCCGACAGGACCGGCATGGACAAGCAGAACCTCAGCCATGTGGAGAACCGCCGAAACGGGCGTCCCGTCCCGACTGTTGAATTCGTCCATCTGCTGGCGGAAGGCGCCGGGGAAGGGGTGGCGGGGCTGATGCGTGAGATGGAGCGGCTTGCGGAATATGAGGCTATGGAACGTAGGGACTATCAGCTTTTCTTGTGCATATTGGATATCGTGGATAAAACCGTCGGGCAATGAATTCCCGTCATTGTTTTCCCCAATGAGATAGGACGTTGCATTGAAAGCCATTGTTATCCCTCGCTTGCGGTCTTTCATGGAGCGGGCTTTTTCGCCCATTGTCCAAGAGGGGCTCCGTTTTAGGGTCTGTACGCATTGTTTGCGGCAGTTCATAGGAACGATTTTGTAGCTGAACAATTCTGCCAACAACTAAAATGATGTCACCAAATTTCATCATCACCACAAAAAAATCTATGAAATTCTATTTTCAGGATATTGTTTATCGATTGATGAGGATGAATCATCCTTGCTGTTGAAAATGATTTGTAAACGTTTACATTTTTTAGTTGACAAACCGTAAAACCGATGTGAAGATACAAATGTCGGGTGGGGGATGTTTTCGCCGCCCGGTGAAAACCAACGCGAAGAAAAGCCTGTCAGGGTGGCGAACCCTGAACGTACAAAAGGAGAACAAGGTATGAAAAAGAGAATGTTGGTCGTCCTTCTGATTCTTGCGGTCGTTTGCGGTACCGTATTCGCTCAGGGTGGCAAGGAAGCCTCCTCGTCCGGCACGATCAAGATGGGCGCGTTGATTCGCAACCTCAATGAGCAGTTCGTGAAAGACTATGCTGAGAACCTGAAAAAGCTTGCCGCGCAGAATGGCGTGGAGCTCAACCTTCAGGACGCCCAGGGCAACGTAGCTACCCAGCTCGACCAGCTCAACACCCTGCTGACCCAGGGCTACAAGTATTTCGTCATTATCTCGCAGGATCCCAGCGCGACTGAGCAGATGGCCCAGTTGATCGCCGCTGTCGGCGGCGGTGCGGCTTTCTCCAACATCCAGCCTTCCGTCGAGGCGTTGAAGGTCGGCAAGGACTTCTATCTTGCGTCCTCTCCCGAGGCGGTCGCCGGACAGTACCAGGCCCAGATCATTGACGATTATTTTACCAAATACCCTGACAAAGCCCCCGGCAAGGTTCTGAATATCCTGTATTTGCAGGGACAGCTCGGACATCCCGCCCAGGTCAACCGCGAAGCCGGCATGATTGACGAACTGAAAGCCCGTGGCTACACCGTCAACTTCATCGCCCGCGACACCGCCAACTGGACGCCTGACCAGGCTCAGGAAAAGATGGACACCTGGCTCGCCGCTTTCCGTGGCAAGTTCAACCTCGTGGTCGCCCAGAACGACGGCATGGCTCTCGGCGCCGTTGAATCCCTGATTACCAACGGTTTCACCAAGGCCAACGCCGATGACGGAACCATCCTGACCGTTCCCGTACTCGGTATCGACGCCACCGCCGACGCCCTGAACTCCATGGACCAGAACAAGCTGTACGCCACCGTCCTTCAGGATTCCGTGGGACAGAGTTCCACCGCGTTCGAACTGATGCTCACCATGGCCAAGAACGGAACCGCCAACGGAAGCGTGGCTTGGGGCCTCTCTCCCGCGACCAAGGTTATCGCCGAAGAACCCGCCACCGATCCGGCGGTCATCGGCCAGTGCTATCTCGTTCCTTTCAAGCCCGTCACCAAGGCGAACTACAAGGATCTGATGTAATCGACCTCCCGTCCGGGCGGGGGGGGGCCGGCCGCCCCCCACCGGGTGGTTTTAACCGGGACCCGCGTGCCGGGTGGCAAAAAAAACAGGCCCGGTT